>NZ_JCBAPH010000004.1:0-256732 GCF_059818345.1 Mechercharimyces mesophilus
CGCAAATTTTTAGCGAAGGGTTATTTATATGATGCGGCTGAAAGAGCATTAGAGATAGGATATCACACATAATTCTCACATGGGTTTCCTTGAGATTAGAGAAAAGGGTTTAATTTTTGCAAACATAAACTTATTTCTACCAATCAAAATTAATTGTTTTACCTTTTTTGCGCGTTGACTAAAAAGCTGTATCGCAGTCATAGTAACGGATACAGCCGATATTATCGCTGAAAAGTCCAGATTTGTTCTTTTATAGTCGTTATGAAACGAAGAAAACGGGAGGGCCATCGCAAACAAAGTGAGTTGACGAAGAGGAGACGGATACACTTGTTCTATTTACGATTTTGATTCAGGGAGTTTTGTTCCGCACCAAGGGCAGAAAGAAATAATTACGTATGTAGGACCGCCGTCATGAATGATAATGCCGTATTAATCGGAATTTAGATCGTAATAAATCAAGTTATCTGGACAATCGAAAGGACTTTCGTGTTGGTCACAAACGTAATTAGCATGATAAGTCATTCAATGTGATTTACTCATGTATACCTCCTAGATTAAATTTCTACTACTACTACTATATTGAAGTACACCTTAATGATATAGGTTTAAAGATAGCGCAGTTTATAGCGCATAGATATCGAAATGAACAACGCGATAAACATCTATTACTAATAAATGATATTTATTTACAGTTCCTATACCCATATACTTATTCGCTAATAAGTAGTTAAGAGAAAGAAAAAGCACGACAGGAGGGGGTGCCAGGGACGCAGTAATAACGCTAATCATGGCGCAATAAATAACGTTATTACTGTCAAGTCCTTACCTGTCCTTGACTGCGAGTAAATAAGACCGAAAGGAAAACGGATAAGGAGGAGTATCCATTGGTAATTTTATTGCGAAGTCCATTACGCCAAGAATACTGTGACGTCCCTATTAACGCCACAGGCGTATTCAATCCGTTTATTCGCGCTGATACGTCTACTGCGTTATCCAGCGAAGACCTACAACGCACGATAAACGAGAACTTGGCGCTAAAACGATTGGAACATCGCCATTTAAAAGCAATCGAATTACTGGCGCAACCGAACCGCGGTAGTAAAGATCCGAAGCAAGCACGTTCCATGAAGCATGTTGCGGAAATCGTAGGAGTAACGCGGAAGACGATATATGACTGGTTAAAGGATGACTTGTTTCAATGGGAATTAAAACGGGAGATGCGTCGTTTAGTTGGTAACAACATTCCTGACGTGATTAAGTCGATGGTGGAACGAGCGAAAGAGGGAAGCGCAAAGCATGCGGAATTACTGTTAAAGACGTATGGCGACATGTTAACGGATGATGTGCGGATAGATGCGACAGTGAATAGTGCTAAGACGGTAGACCTTGACGAGATTAAAGCGAGGGCAGATTCGTTTAAGAAACGTAAACAGGAAGAAGATGATGGTGAGGAAGCGGAGTAGTGGTGAATTTTAAACGGGGAGGGCATCAAAATGATGGCGGGGTATAGCGTAATTAATGACAGGAGGGTTTCGTTTTAATAGCAGAGCACTTCGTTTTATTACGGGTGTCACTTTCGTTTGACGGGGATTACGTATAATAAGGTAGGTATCGTATTGATTGCGAGTGGGTGAAGGTGATTACGAGCTACGAGGTATCGTATACACCCGCTGTACGCCTTTTATGGACGTCCCCCTCGAAATTTTCCGTATTTCCCCTTTCTCCATACCGTATATTTACATTTGATATACGCGATTTCATTCATTACGGAGGAGCTACCTATTATAGGGATATGGGGGTATATTGCGTAAGACATACGGTATGGAGAGGAGGCGTAGTACCATACGTACCAACGGTTTCAGACGTTATGCACTACGTATGTGTACGCATGCTTCACAGTGAATACTGATGGTTACGTTCATATACCTCTTATAGGTATACGTGAGTGTAGTCGTAATAAGCGATAGACATTTCGCTTATTGTAACAAAATATGTTTTTGTTGCATTCGATATGAGTCGATATGAATAACGATACGTTGATGCAGGGAGACGAAAGGGTGACGATTCGCATACGCTATGAACCCCCCCAGGCGGGGGTAGCGAAGGGGTGGCGTCTGGCGTAAGTAGAATCCGCGTAATAAAAATAATGTTCGAGGGAATCGTTGGCATGCGGAAGAGTGACGAAGGGGTTAGGGTAAAGTGTCCTTCTTCGGTTCATCGCGTGTGTTGGCGATATATGAGATGCTCAACGCAATCAAAGCGGTTGTAATTATGTAGCCGAGAATATATTCGAATGCGGGAATAATCGTAATGATATTGTTGATATCTATGTTTTTAGTATCAGGGTAATTGAATAAAGGCTTCAATCCAATGGATATTATAGCCCAAACTGTTGTCCAATTTATTTCTGCGTTGTCTAGACTTTTGTATTGTTCGCAAGAAAAAATATGCAATTGTTGATGCTCATAATAGTATATTGATCCGAAAATGAATCCAATATTCACCAATAAACTGAAGAGTATGCCTAGAAAATACATCATCTTGATATCAGTAGGATGGGTACTTGTTAATGCATTCCTGAGGAAAAGGTATGTCAGTAAAAGGATGAATACAAGAGTAAAAGCTTTGAATCCTATAGATGCATCCATTGCTGTCGACACGAAAGTGGTTGAGTAAACGAATAGTATTAAAAAGGCAATAAGCGGGTTGTATTTCCTTACGTAAATCAATGTGCATACTAAATTCATTAGTAAGAAAAACGCGATTATCGAGTCGATAAATCTATTTCCTGCGAAGATTATTAGTCCGTTGAATCCGGTAAAAGAAATAACCACGCATAATAGGTAGAGAGGACTAATATCCGTGAACAAATTAAAGTAGGTTGTTCTTTTATTATTTCTGATTATAGATAGCGTATCTATAATTCTTTTAAAGGTGAGCATTCGGATAAATTTGTTGCGTTGTTCTTTTGATACGAGGTTAGTAATATCACTGTAAACATCTATAAGATACCTTTTCAGTGATCTATATATTCTCACGATCAGTATAGCAAATGAAATAATAAATACTACGAGAAAGAGTAGCGAAAAAAACATAAGTTCACCTCATCAGTTGGTATATTCCTAATATTAAACCAAATCCAACCTTATGTCATGCGAAATCAACACGAAAAAGAGACGGCATTCACCCGTCTCTAATCCGTATTCATATTGCCAACCAAACACTAACCTAACATTATCCTACGCCTACCTCACGAAGCCTTACGTTTGCGCCAGAAGAAGACGAATCCGATAATCGCTAATCCGATAACAACCGCAATCCCACCGTAAAGCATCATCATCGGTTTGTCAGATGTGGTTTTTGGCAGTCTTCCGCCTTTTCTTGTTTTCAACGGTATCCGTTTTCTCTTCAGTTTGTTTATCGTCATTGTTGTCGTTGCTTGGAGTTTCGTTATTGTCTTTCGGCTCTTCCTTGCCCGGTGTTTTGTTGTCGTCTTCCTTAGGTTCTTCATTTTTCGGGTTACCCTTTACGGGGGCTTCGAATTCGCAAGAAGGTTCATCGGCCCACAAACCGATTTCGGCTTGCATGGTTGTTTCTGCGTCCTCGTATTTTATGTAAACGTAGGCGAGAAGACTATTATACCTGTCGTGATGATCTTGGTCTAATTCCAATTCGATTACTTTACCTTCGAGCATCATTTTTGTTAATTCGGATGCTTCGGGTCCACAGTCGCTTTGATACGCTCACCGGAAGGTAGTTCTGGTTGAGGATCTGGCTCAGGTTCTGGATCGAGTTGGTTACCGTTAAACGATCCTGGTACATGCAAATCATCGAATCCAGGAAGGGACTCACATGCTAGACCATCGTTATCATATCCGTCTAAACGATGCGGATCAGAGTCCGGACCGCCCTGATCCTCGAAGAAACGTTGTGCTTCTTCCCATGTTGCAAAGTCGCTACAGTCCATACCGGGTGTTGCGTAGGCTGGCGCTGGTACTACGGTAAAAGACGAGTGCAAGTGCAAATAACAGAGGCAGGTACTTTCGCATGTAAGCATCCCCTTGTTATAAAATTTCTCTCATATTGTATATAATTATAATTGATTCGAATTTTGTGCCCACTTCTTGTTTAACTGATTGTAGTTACGACAATCATTAGTAGAATAATCTGATTTATACCTGACTTTACTGTATACTTATTATATTACTATCAAATAATTCTACGAAGTGGTGGAAGGGGAATGAGCAATGAATACAGTGCTGAACACAGTACTTGCAGAGATGATGCTTGAAGAATTGAACAAGTTAGGCCTAGATATAAATGAACTTAGTGAGGTTGAGTTTCAGGAGATCTATGACGAGGCTTTTTCTAAAAAAATTCAACGAGCTACAGAGAATATGTTAAGAGATCTAAAATCAAGATCCGCTGATATGCTAGAGGAACATAAACTGTTAGCAAGGGAGTTTGAATCGCGTCTTTATAGAAAATGGACGAAGCCTTTGAATTATCTTCATATGTTAATAGTAATATCAGTTGAAAGTGGGGACAAGTTTTGCAAAGAGAATCTAGATAATAATAATAAAAATAGTTTTTTGACAGAGGCATTAGTTAAAAATCACGCAAGAGCTTGTCAAACAGCATACGAGATTTTGTGTCTTCTAAAAGGAGGATTTCCTGAGGGGGCATTATCTCGATGGCGTACTCTGCATGAGGTTGCAGTGTTATCGTTCTTTTTGGTGAAACATGGAGAAAAGACGGCAGAAAAATATATGGAATATAAGTATATAGAGGCATATAGAGAGATGGAAGAATACCAAAAATACGCGGATAGTTTAGGACATGAGAGGTTTGATGAGAAAGAATTTAAATATTATAGAGATAAAAGAGATGAATTGATCTCCAAGTATGGTAGGGATTTTGCTAGATCTTATGGCTGGTGCTGCGGGATCTTGTCAAAAGAAAAACGCAATTTTAGAGGAATAGAAGAGGATATTGATTTAGATCATTTACGCCCCTATTACAAGTTAGCGTGTAATTACATTCATTCGGGTTCCAAGGCTCATCAATCATTGGGGGTAATTGAGAATTATGAGATGACGCTAGCTGGTGCTTCAAACTACGGTTTAGATTTACCGGGAATAAGCACTGCTATATCTTTACTTCAAGTAACTGCCAATCTATTGGGGCATAAAATATCCTATGAGAACGTAATTGTTATGAAGGTATTCTCGAAACTGGTAGACGACACAGAAGAGTTATTTAATGAGGTGCGGAAAATTATTGAAACTGAAGAAGAGCAAAAGGGATCTTAGATGTAAAGGAGGCGTCAAATGAATAACGAAACAGAACCTACTGCACCGCATCACTCCGAAATCGAAACAAAATGCCTACGTTTGGTAGGCGCTAAGGGAAGAGAGTTGTGTAGTCAGTACCGTAAGGCAATCGAGAAGTATAACGAAGAAAGAGGCTTCGGTAAGGAATTTGAACCTTATGGAGAAGGCGCGGAGGCGGTATGAGAGGCATATGAGGGATATCGTCAACAGTCGCCATGTTGATATTAATTTTGGAACGACAGGGAAAGGATTGCTTTAATTCGAAAAGGGGATCGATACGAATGCTAATGTTATCAGAAAGAGCCAGCCACCGGTGTTCGAGCGGTGACTGGCTGTTTTCTTAACGGAGTGATTCAATCTCTTTGCTCCTATATGGCCTTTTCTTCCTCTTGCTCTGAGAAAAAATGACGCAAAGCGTTATAAACTTGCCCTTTTTCACGAATAACATAGTGCAGGAATTTCGGGTTTTCCATGTGTTTATATGCATTCATTAGAGTGGAATGCCGGTTATACTGATTTACTTCTCCATAACCAAAAATATTGGACACCTTCATTATCTTTTCTACTAATTCCACGCATTTTTCATTATCCGAGGTAAGATTGTCTCCATCCGAGAAATGAACAGGGTACAAGTTATAACGCGAGGGTGAATACCGTTGTTGAATTAAATCCCAAGCGAGGCGGTAAGCCGAAGAGCAAATCGTTCCTCCGCTTTCTCCCTTTGTGAAGAAATCATCCTCACTCACTTCTTTTGCTTCTGTATGATGGGCGATGAAGGCAATTTCCACCTTCTCATATTTGGTTCGCAAAAAGCGTGTCATCCAGAAGAAGAAGCTACGCGCGATATACTTTTCATAAACCCCCATTGATCCACTCGTATCCATCATCGCCAATACTGCGGCGTTGGAATGAGGCTTTACAATCTCTTCCCATGTTTTAAAACGCAGGTCATCGACAGAGATTCTTCCTTTTTTTCTCTCTCCCTTTAAGGCATTCCGCTTAATTGCTGATAAGAGTGTGCGTTTCTTATCAATGTTCCCCATCATGCCTTTCTTGCGTACATCATTGAATCGTATATCCGTAATCTCCATCTTAGCTTCTTCTTTCTTCTTCAAGCGAGGCAATGCTAATTCAGCAAACAAAATCTCTTCGAGTTCATCCATGGATACTTCTGCTTCAAAATAGTCCTGTCCCGGTTGGTCACCCGCACTCTGTCCTTTGCCAGGCCTTTTTTGCGCAGGGGCCTCGCGGGCGATGACATCGCCCACTTGAGAATCCCCATCACCCTGGCCAACGTGCTTGCTTTTATTATAATTGTAACGAATGCGATACTCTTCCATCGAACGTACCGGGATCTTGATTACCCGGTTACCGTTCGACAAGATGATACTCTCATCACTGATCAAATCGGGTAGATTCTTTTTTACCGCTTCTCGTACCTTTTCTTGGTGACGCATTTGATCTTGATGACCTTTACGGTGCAAGGACCAATCTTCCCGGGACAGGATAAACATTTGCTCCGACATTTCCATCTCCTCCCGTCCCTCATGCTTATCGATTTAATAGACTACCCACATACCTCAGCAATTCGTTGGCGCAGACGGGACAGTAGTCATACTCATCAATCAGGCGAGCTGTCACCTCATTTACTTTCTTCAGCTGATTCTCGTCTGGAGTTTTTGTAGAAGTGGTGATTTTGACTACATCTTTGAGATCTGCGAACAATTTCTTCTGAATCGCTTCCCGCAGACGTTCGTGACTATTGTAGTCGAAGCGTTTTCCTTTGCGCGCGTAGGCAGAAATGCGAATCAAGATCTCTTCACGGAAGGCTTTCTTGGCATTCTCTGAAATTCCGATCTGTTCTTCAATCGAGCGCATCAACTTCTCATCAGGATCGAGCTCTTCTCCTGTGATGGGGTCGCGTAGTTTGTTGCGATTACAGTAAGACTCCACATTGTCCAAATAATTATCGAGTAAAGTTTTGGCTGATTCTTCATAGGAGTAGACAAATGCTTTCTGCACTTCTTTCTTCGCCAGATCATCATATTCTTTACGGGCAATGGAAATGAAGTTCAGGTAGCGTTCTCGCTGTTCATTTGTAATGGAAGGGTGCTGATCCAATCCATCTTTTAAAGCACGTAAGACATCCAGTGCATTGATACAGGTTGCATCACTACGGATGAGGGCACTGGAGATGCGATTGATCACGTAACGTGGATCAATGCCCGACATCCCTTCGTCCAAGTGTTCGTTTTGCAACTCTTCCAGATCGGCACCTTTGAACTCTTCCACACTTTCCCCATCATAGAGGCGCATTTTTTTCACCAAATCCATGCCTTGTTTCTTCGACTCTTTCAACCGAGTCAGAATGGAGAAAATCGAAGACGCTTTCAATGCATGGGGGGCAATGTGTACATGGTGCAGATCGCTTTCTTGGATGAGTTTGTGATAGATTTTCTCTTCATCTGAGACACGCAAATTGTAGGGAATTGGAAGAACGATCATCCGAGATTGCAATGCCTCATTCTTTTTGTTACTGATAAACGCTTTATACTCCGTTTCATTCGTATGAGCAACGATGAGTTCATCTGCACTAATAAGAGCGAATCTTCCAGCTTTGAAATTCCCTTCTTGCGTAAGGGAGAGCAGGTTCCACAAAAACTTCTCATCACACTTAAGCATCTCCTGAAACTCCATAATCCCACGGTTGGCTTTGTTCAACTCTCCATCGAAGCGATAGGCACGTGGATCTGATTCTGAGCCAAATTCCGTTATGGTCGAAAAGTCAATGCTTCCCGTCAAATCAGCAATATCTTGTGACTTGGGGTCGGATGGACTGAAGGTACCAATTCCCACTCGATTATCTTCAGATAGGAAGATACGTTCCACTGGTACATCTTCGACTCGACCGCCAAACTCCTCTTTTATACGAAGGCGACAAGAGGGGCAGAGATTCCCTTCGATGCGGACTCCCAATGCTTCCTCTGCTTCTTTGCGTAAGTGAGAGGGAATCAGATGAAGTGGCTCTTCGTGCATCGGGCAACCTTTTATCGCATAGACTGCTCCCTCTTCAGTGCGTGAATATTGTTCCATTCCCTCTTTGAGTAAATCTACTATTGTCGATTTACCGCCACTCACAGGGCCCATCAAGAGCAAAATTCGCTTGCGTACGTCTAGTCGTCGAGCCGCAGAATGAAAGTATTCCTCCACCAAACGCTCAATCGATTTTTCTAAGCCATAAATCTCTTTGCTAAAAAAGGCATACTGCTTATTTCCATTCTCATTCGTCTCCACGCCTTTGTCTGCGATCATCTGATATACGCGGGCATGAGCCGTCTTGACAATCTCAGGTTTCTCTTTTACAATCTGCAAGTATTCTGAAAAATTACCTTCCCAACGGAGTCTCTCTTCTTGCTCCCGCTGCTCTGCGATGCGTTTCAGGATGTCCATTCACACTCTCTCCTTTACGAACAGCTTCCTCCTGCTGCTTCTCTCGATGCCTTTCTTCTTAGAATCATCCACGCCCATCGAAAAGTTTGTCAGGTAGTAAAGGAAATTTATATATATTTATGCGCGTAGGCGGACAATGTTGCGACTAAATAAGGGAAGAAAAATTGGCCTTGCCACTTCAAAAGGGGAAAAGAGAGCGATAGAAAACACTTCCTGACATTTTTCTGTAACACTCGGTGGTGAAAAATGGGACTACCCTCTAATCCCGAGGCAAAAAATACCGGCATTCGTACATAGGAATCGGCTTTCTCTGTGCAAACACAAATTTCTTCCTTCGCGCTCTTTATTTCTCGCCTTGTGCACAGAGCGGAGATCAGCTTAGATGGTTTCATCATCCTGGGGAGGAGGTGGGCATCATTGCTTCATCCTATGATGGATTGACTAACCTGGTATAGGCAGTTAAATGAATAGAAGGAGATGCAGTAAATGATCTCCATGATCGGTTGTGGCAGAATGACTATGACTGATCCAACATGAGGATACAGATATGGAGTCGGTAGCAGAGAAGTAAGTGGCGATTAGGAAGCCTGTGCATCGACGGGAGCTAGAGGAGATCTTGAGGAACGGTCGGATTTTATGGATGGGTAAGCATTTTTGTCTTGTGCCCTGGACGGTGAAGACCGAAAAAGCCCGCATATGATGCATAGAAGGCGTGGCAGAGTCATATCGGATCAGGCGGACAAAGTTGAGAGAACGGAGAACGGCTTTTACGTGTGCATGAGTCGTGCCAATACGTCTTGCGCATAAGATCTACGCTTTCCTCTGAAGCACGCTTCTATTTCATTTTAAGCACTGATCGTAAAGTGACCTACACGAGTTATGGCTCCCGTTTAGCTTCTCGGAACGAGTACGATGTATCTTATTTGTGCAATGCTTCACTGACCTGTGAATGTATTGAAAGGGCGATAGTTGAAGTTTGGAATGTACTCTGTCCGTAGATAAGAGTTCCCATGCCATTCTGCTTAGCTTGAGTCAGGTTTAAGTATGATAGAATAATATGGTCACATCTGAATAAAGAATGTATTCTTTCTATTGATGATCTTTGCTATTTTTTGATTTCCAATTTGGTCAACATAGGAGGGCAAAACAAAATGAACAGGATTCTCATCACAGGTGCTGCAGGTAAAATCGGTCAAGATGTAGTACGTTTTCTTAGCAAAAAAGAAGGCTATAAATTAAGGCTCGCAGATATCAATTCCTCTGTTTTGCAGAAGTACCGAAACGTTTACGAAACGATTTACACAGATGTATCTGACCCGGATGCTTGTCAGGAAGCGTGTAAAGATATGGATACCGTTATTCATCTGGCTGGAAACCCTTCACCTGATGCTGATTTTTATGATTCCTTGCTAGAAGGTACGATTAAAGGGAGCTACAATATTTTCAGGGCATCTAAAGATCAGGGGGTAACACGTGTCATTGCTGCATCAAGTGCGCAGACGATCGAGAATTATCCTCTGGACTATCAAATACACGCTCATACTGCTGTTAGACCCAAGAATATGTATGGTGCCACGAAATGTTTCGTAGAAGCGATCGCATCCTACTTTGCTTATTCAGAAGGTCTGCAAAGTATCGCCATCCGGATAGGTGCCTACGATGACTACAAACCAGAGGGAAATCCGCTTACTGCAAGAGACATGAGTGCTTACATAAGTCCCGATGATTTTATGGACTTACTATGGAATTCGATGAATATGGACGATTTGCCCCCTTTCTGCATACTACATGGGATCTCCAATAACCGTTTCAAGCGACTGAATATAGAAGAAACAAAAAGATTAGTAGGATACAATCCACACTCCGATGCATTTAAGTTGAGTGGGTTCCGTTTTTCTGACAAATAAAATTCGGATGTTCTAACAGAATAAAGTCCCTTTGCAGTGTTCCTATGCTACAATGTATTACTGTATGTCAATTTAGTATAGGGGCGAAGAGATTGCGAAGAAGCTTGCTATTATTCATATGTATTTCTATATCTATCCTTGTTTCTGGCACCATACAAACCGATATTAATCCAAAAGAAATTGAGGCGAAAGAAGAGAAAGTGATAAAACCAATTTCGGAAGTTGTTCGTGCTACAGAGATTAGAGAAACAAAGGCATATTTCCGGAATTTGAAGAGTCAGGAGATAGAAGAGAAAGCGAGATTGTATTGCTACCCAGATGAATGCATTGTGATTGGCGATCAATATTTACAAAAGATTAATCAAAAGTACGGTACTTTCATCGGAGCAGAAGATAGCATTTATCTTGAAAATGTTGATTGGAAGGATTTATATGAGTACGATGTCAGAGGGAATAAGTTGAAAGAAACCATTCCTGGAGAAGATCCAAAGGGCATTGATGAGAAATCCAAAGAGATATGGGGGCATATTCTGTCCGTTATTCCACCAAACCATAGAGATGATATAGGTTCTTTTGTTCTATTTAAGGACAAAGAAACCTTCGGATATGTCGAGGTTGGCGGGGAGGGCTTTGGATTTGATGGGGAATGGTGGAGATTTGGAATTAACCATAAGATGTTAAAAAGTAAAAAAGGACTCACTGAGACTGTCATTCATGAATTGGGACACCTGCTAACATTAAGGGAGAGGCAATTCCAATTTGTAAGTTTTAAGGAAGACTGCGAGACTTATTATGCGTATGAGGGTTGCACTGCTTGGAACTCTTACATTGACCGATTCTATCAAGAATTTTGGACTGAAATAGAAAGTGACTGGGCCTCCCTCGATTTAGAAAACAATGATAGCCAATATTGGAATTTTTATTATGGTCATCAAGCGATGTTTGTCACTGATTATGCGATTACTAATCCAGGAGAGGATATTGCCGAGTCATTTACACACTTTGTTTTCAAAAAAAAGCCCAGTAACCCCAACACGATAGCAAATCAGAAGATAGCCTTTTTCTATGACTACCCAGAACTTGTGGAGTTAAGAGCAGTTCTGTTGATGCGAATTTACGAGGAGTTTGAGAAAAAGTAAGGACGTCCTAACCAAGCAAATCTTAGTGTCACTGAGATTTGCTTAGTGGTGGGTCCAACGCAAGGGAAATCCGTTAAGCAACGTTGCTAATTCTTCTGAGCATTTCTACAATGATGGTGGAGAAGATACAAATGGAGCAGCGAAGTTCATCCCGATCGGATGGAGGTTGCTCCATTTGTATGTGTATGGATGAATAATGGAGAATGAAGAAATGTATGATTCTTGACGATAGCTGATTGGGAGACTTCGAAGAGGTTACGAACGTATGCCCCTGGTTTCCTGTCCCTGGAATGCTGTGCGCAATGACAAGAAGGTTAGACGTTATCGTGTGTTGTCGAATCTCGTGAGAGAACATTCTAAAATGGAGATATAAAAAGAGACTGGAACTTTGTGGTGACCAGTCTCTTTTTATCCTTGGTTTTATTCGCTTTGTTGATCATCCAATGAATGTACGACAATTCCTAATAGACCAGGTCCAGCGTGTACCATGAGAGCAGGGCTGACGGTTTCGACGTAGAGATCTTGCACATTTCCATGTGCCAAGATCTTCTCTTTTATGGCGAGAGCTTCTTTCTCTGCACGTGTGTGCATGATGGCGATGTGGGCACGGGTGGTTTCTAATTGTTTCAATACCGGATTTAGCAACTTATTGAGAGCTTGTTTTTTACCGCGAGCGACGGTGTGTGGAAAGAGTTTTCCGTCTCGGTCAAACGTAATGATCGGCTTAATGTTTAAGAGGGACCCTAGAGAACTAGCTACTTTACCGATTCGGCCTCCGGCTCGCAAGTATTCCAGTGTATCTAGTACGAAATATCCTTTGATTTTTTGTTTGGTTTCTTCTATTATATTCAAAATTTCAGGGACACTCGTCTTTTCTCGGATGAGACGAGCCGCTTCCAGGACGAGAAACCCTAGGAGAAACGAAACTCCTTTGGAGTCGATTACTTCAATTTTCATTCCTTCGAACTCTTGGGCAACAAGATGAAAGGTATTATAGGTGCCACTGACCGCTGCAGCGACAGTAAAAGTGAGACAATGGGTGACACCACTTTGTTGGAGACGTTGGTAGGTAGCATAAATGTCTTCTGGTGTGGGCATCGATGTTTTGGGAATTTCTTCTTCTAAGTGGTTGGCCACTTCTTCCGAAGTGATGTCGATTCCATCACGATACTCATCATTTTCATAATTGATACGTAGCGGAACAACTTCAATCCCCCATTTTTGTACGAGTTCCTGTGGCAGATCACAGGAACTATCTGTGACAATAGCTAGTTTGTTCATTGAGGAGATCCCTTCTTTCTGTTACCAAATTTTATTAATAATAGATATGAAAGCGATAACAAAATGGAGATTTTATTATATAATACTTGAAGGCAATGGGTCTAGTGCCGATCCATGAACTAGACAGGGTTCTTTCTCTTCATCTACCCTTTATCACGAATCATTTCCTGAGGGGGCCGATGGATGTTTCTTTTATAGCTCGATCTCATGAAGAATACCGTACACGCTTTGTTGATGATTAGCAGAGCGAGGGTTTTTTTCACGCTTATTTTACGAAATATTATGATATTAGATCTTATTCGATAAGGACGGTATGAAATGCAACCGACGTATTTGTTTTTGCTGTGAAAAAGCGTGCTTTTCGCTCCACTAGTGGGAACAAAGAGCACGCTTCTGTTAATTCGTTACGTCCATGTTTATTGGTCTTCGTCACCTTTTTCAAAAGTACTGATGGCGACACCGAGAAGTTTGGGACCGGAATGAACCAAGAGTGTTGGGCTTACGGAGCCCATATAAATCTCACGTACGTTTTCAAACTCGCTAAATTTGCTCTTTAGCTTCTCAGCTTCTTCTTCCGCCCGATTGTGAAAGATCGCGATGGTTGCGCGGGTAGACTCCATTTGCTTCATAATGGGCTGGAGCATTTTACGAAGAGCTTGTTTTTGACCTCTTGCAATCGTATGAGGAACAAATTTCCCTTCCTCATTGGGGGTGATGATAGGCTTGATGTTGAGTAGCGAGCCAATTGAGCTGGTGACTGTACCAATGCGCCCGCCTTTCTTTAGATACTCTAGTGAGTCTAAGACGAAATAACCTTTCACCTTCTTCTTCACTTCATCGATCTTATCTACGATTTCTTGGAAATCGAGCTGCTGTTGAATGAGGCGAGCAATTTCCAATATGATGAGACCCAGCTCCCACGACAGTGAACTGGAATCAATGACTTTGATGTTCATATCATAACCCTCAGCGGCAAGGCGAAAAGTGTTGAACGTTCCACTCATTGCGGCAGAGATAGGAACGACAATACAGTGCGTAAATCCATTATCTTGTAGACGTTGAAAGGTAGCATGGATATCTTCTGGTGAAGGCATCGAAGTGGTCGGAATCTCTTTATCTAATTGGTCAGCTACCTCAGCCGACGTAATATCCACTCCATCGCGATATTCTCCATGGGAGAAGTTAATACGCAGAGGTATAATTTCGATATTCCATTTTTCTACTAAATCTTTAGGTAAATCACAGGAGCTGTCTGTGATCAAGGCGATACGAGCCACCCTATTCCCTCCTTGGATAAAACAATGTATTTGTGACGTAATGGTTGGGTGGTCGGGAGCGAGAGTAGGTCACCTTGTTTAATGGATGACAGACTCTTTTATCACGAACAGACATAGGTTGGGTTTCCTTCACACCCATATAACGTCAAGGAAAGCAGGGTACCTTGTTTTCATACAAGCAGTACCCTCCAATGTTCTATTAGTATAATCATAAGTGATTCGTTGTTTCAAGAAAGATTCTCAGTAGCAGGTAGTTGCCTATTGGATTGTCACTCTTTTCATCCTGATTGGCTGTGAAGAAGTGAAGATCCGGATGAATAGACAGGAAAGGGAGATGCACTTGAAAAGTGTAAATTAGGAGAAGTTTTCGTTTGGAGTTAGCGGTATAATCATATTACAGAGGAGTTCCAAGTATCTTATCTGTGATCACCATAGGTGTGGAGTCGTTCTAAACTAATGTAAAGAGGGCATGCAATGAGTATCTTCAAAGATTTAGCTTGGTTTTTCAAAAAAGAGAAAAAGATGTATTTCTTCGGAGTAGTGATTCTTTTTGTAGTCGCTTTGTTAGAGTTGTTTCCTCCTTATGTGATTGGTCGGGTAGTGGACGAGATTGCTGCGCAGAAAGTAACGGCATCATTCTTTTGGAAGTGGATGCTTCTCTTGGCTGGTGCTGGCGTATTGATGTACGTCCTCCGTTATCTCTGGCGGATTCTTATCTTTGGAGCCTCATTTCGGTTAGGAAAGATGTTACGTCAACAGTTATTGGCTCATTATGCGCGGATGTCCCCTGCTTTTTATAATAAACACCGTACGGGGGATCTCATGGCTCATGCGACCAACGATGTGCAGGCTGTACGGGTGACAGCAGGTGAAGGCGTGTTGATGTTCATGGACTCGCTGACCATGGGGGGACTTGTGGTTATAGCGATGGCGGTTTGGATAGATTGGCGCTTAACTTTGGTCTCCTTACTTCCGATGACGGTGATGGCGTTAGCCATAAGCCGCTTTGGGAAGATGACCCACAAACGTTTTCTAAAGGCACAAGCCGCTTTTTCGGACTTAAATGATAAAGTTCAGGAAAATACTTCTGGAGTACGTGTCATCAAAGCTTTTGGCAGTGAGGAAGCAGAGAAAACATCGTTTCGAGCTTTGTCAGAGAGAGTGGTTGCCAAAAATATGGCCGTGGCCCGGGTAGAAGCCTTGTTTACTCCTACGATTTCCATGATGGCGGGTTTGTCCATGTTTTTGGCGATTTCGTTTGGGTCGTATTTGGTTGTACAAGGGAGTATCACTCTTGGCAAGCTCTTTCAATTTTCTGGGTACTTAAGTTTACTGATCTGGCCGATGTTGGCTTTCGGGTTTTTAGTGAACATTTTGCAACGTGGGCGAGCCTCGTACGACCGAATTCGCTCTCTATTAGAGATCGAGGAGGATATTCAGGAGAGCAATCAAGCCGTAGATTTTCCTCCAACGGGAGAGATTCATCTGAATATCGAGAGCTATACGTATCCCCAAGCCGAAGAGCCAGCGTTATCCCAAGTGGACGTGACTGTGAGAGCAGGAGAGACATTGGGGATCGTGGGGAGAACGGGCAGTGGAAAAACGACACTTTTCCGCTTGTTGTTACGTGAGTTTGAATGTGATGAGGGCATAATCGAAATCGGGGGACGTTCGATTACAACCTACCGTTTGTTTGCATTGCGCTCCGCCTTCGGTTACGTTCCTCAGGATCATTTTCTTTTCTCTGCTACCATCGCCGATAATATCGCTTATGGAAAGCCAGGGGCGACGAAGAAAGAGATCGAAGAGGTTGCCCGTGTGGCACAGATTCATGAGGACATTCTCCTGTTTGAGCATGGTTACGAGACGATGGTGGGTGAAAGGGGAGTGACGCTGTCTGGTGGACAAAAACAACGGTTAGCCATTGCCCGGGCACTTTTGATTAATCCGGAAATTCTTATTCTGGATGATTCCTTATCGGCAGTGGATGCCAAGACGGAAGAAAATATTCTTCAGCAACTACGAATGTTTCGTCGCGGGAAGACCACGTTGATTGCAGCCCATCGATTAAGTGGAATTGAACATGCCCAGCAGATTATTGTACTGGACGGAGGGACAATTGTGGAAAGGGGCACACATCAGGAGCTACTAGCCCTGGATAGATGGTATAAGCGCATGTACAAACAGCAGCAATTGGAGTCGATGATTCAAGAAGGAGGGGAAGGATATGGCGATAAAGCGCATCCTGGCCTATCTTAATCCCCATCGCCGTTCACTGATGATTGCTTTCCTGCTTTTATTTTTTGCGACGGGAGCGGAAGTGACTGGTCCCATTCTGGTACAGGTTTTTATCGATGAGTACCTTACTCCGGGTTACTTTCCTTGGCTTCCCGTTGTTACACTGGCAGGCGGGTATCTATTTTTACGGATCATTTCCACCAGTATGCAATATTTTCAACAACTCCGCTTTTTCCAGATTGCTTTTTCCGTGATTCAACAGCTACGAATCGATGTGTTTAATCATGTGCAACACTTGGGTCTCTCTTATTTCGATCGCATACCTGGAGGGGCGTTGGTCTCGCGGATCACCAATGATACAGAGGCAATTAAGGAGCTTTTTGTCAGTGTGTTGTCCACGTTTGTGCAGAATATCGTTTTAATTATAGGGATTTTTGCTGCACTGTTCTTGCTTGATGCACGACTGGCCCTTTATTGCTTACTGTTGCTTCCTTTGATTTATGGATTGATGGCCACTTATCGGCGGTTAAGTTATCACGTTTATCGCGTGGTGAGACAAAAGCTAAGTGATTTAAACGCGATGTTAAGTGAGTCCATTCAAGGCATGAATATGATTCAAGCAATGCGACAGGAGGAACGCTTACAAAGGGAGTTTGAGGAAGTAAATGACCAACACTATGAAGCGAATATGAAAAATACACGCCTCAATGGTTTGCTCTTACGTCCGGCTGTTGATTCGCTTTATCTCTTAGCGGTCATTTTTACCCTGACCTACTTTGGAGTATGGCTGGAGGCGAGTAGTGTACAAATCGGGGTGATGTATGCGTTTGTCAGTTTACTGGATCGCATGTTTGAACCAGTCAATCGCATGATGATGCAACTTCCCTTTTTGCAACAATCGCTCGTTTCTGCCTCACGTGTGTTTCAGTTGTTGGATGAGGAGGAGAAAGCCCCACAGCAAGAGGGGGAAGCGAGTCCATCGATTGGAGAAGGGCGTATTGTATTTGATCGGGTTTCCTTTTCGTATGATGGGAAGCATGAGGTATTAAAAGAAATTTCCTTTACGGCAGAACCGGGTGAGACTGTGGCCATTGTGGGTCACACAGGAAGTGGGAAAACATCGATCATTAATCTATTGATGCGGTTTTATCTTGTGGAGAAAGGGAAAATTACGATAGACGGAGTGAATCTTTCTTCTTTCCCTGATCGGGAATTGCGTACCAAGATGGGGTTGGTGCTACAAGATCCTTTTTTGTTTGTCGGCACAGTGGAGGAAAATCTGCGTCTTGCACGTACGGAAATCACCGATGAACAGATCAAGGAAGCGGCCCAATTTGTTCAAGCAGAGCCGATCATTCAGAAACTACCTAATGGTTATCAAGCGTGGGTGGGGGAACGAGGAGCTTCGTTTTCCAGTGGAGAGCGGCAACTACTCTCCTTTGCTCGTACCATGGCTTCCTCCCCGAGCATTTTGATCTTGGATGAAGCCACAGCCAGTGTGGATACGGAAACCGAAGAGAAAATACAGACGGCACTAAATAAAATGCGTGCGGGTCGAACGACCATTGCGATTGCCCATCGCTTATCTACCATTAAAGATGCTGACCAAATCCTTGTGTTGCATCAAGGTGAGATCGTGGAAAGAGGGGCGCACCAAGAGCTACTCTCACATAAAGGGTTGTACTATAACATGTACCAATTGCAACAGGGGTTAGCGGAAAAGGCAGTAGAGTGAAAAAACCCTTCCTCGGTTGCTTTTCATTCAGGGAATGTGGATCAATTTATTGAGATCGACTATGTACTCTTTATAGTTTTGAAGTAGTAGGAGGAAACCACCATGAGTCAATATAAAAAACCAGATCAAGCCGAATTAAAAAAGAAATTAACACCGATGCAGTACAAAGTAACGCAGGAGAATGGAACCGAATCTCCATTTACAGGGGAGTATTGGAACAATGAACGTGAGGGGATCTATGTGGACATTGTCTCTGGAGAGCCTCTCTTTAGCAGCAAGGATCAATATGACGCTGGCTGTGGTTGGCCTAGCTTTACGAAGCCGATTACGAAGAAAGAGATCAAAGAAAAGGAAGATTTAAGTCATGGGATGGTGCGAACAGAGGTAAGAAGCGAGAAAGCAGATTCCCACTTAGGACATGTCTTTCCCGATGGACCGGGGCCAGAAGGGCTCAGGTATTGTATTAATGCGGCAGCACTTCGCTTTATACCGCGGGAAGATTTGCAGAAAGAAGGGTATGGAGAGTACGTAGGATTGTTTGAGGAAGAGTGAACGATCAGTTGAGATTGGTATAGGAGAGGCCTGAAGAAGCGATGTGAAATTGGTCTGTAGCTTCTTCAGGCCTCTGTATGAAGAACATGGTTCATCTTTATCTCTTCTCTCCCATCAAAATTTCACCAGCATGCTGTAGACGATCATCAATGGCGTTGATTTTATCTCGTGTTTCAAAAATCGCCTGCTTCATTGCGGGTAAGTCGGCGAGGATGGCTTTGATATCAACCAACTGATGATTCATCACATCCAGGCGTTGGTCATGTTTATCCAGACGTTGTTCAACATTCTCAAAGCGTAGGTCAATGGCATCGAAGCGTTGATCGTGCTTGTCCAGACGCTGATCAATGGCATCAAAGCGTTGATCGTGCTTGTCCAGACGCTGATCAATGGCATCGAAGCGTTGATCGTGCTTGTCCAGACGCTGATCAATGGCATCGAAGCGTTGATCGTGCTTGTCCAGACGCTGATCAATGGCATCGAATCGTTGATCATGCTTGTCCAGACGCTGATCAATGGCATCGAATCGTTGATCGTGCTTGTCGAGTCGCAGGTCAATCTTATCCAAGCGATGGATGATTTTTAGTAACAGTTCTTCACTCATGAATCTCCCTCCTCTCACGGTTTTTGCTCTTTATTCTCTCTATCTATTGTATCCCGCTTGCGAAAAATAGGGAAGTTTTCCGCAAAGATTTAGGGATGGTCTTCTCTTTTTCTATAAGGATTTATAGAAAGTGAAAATAGGATGTGGTATGATACAGACGGTTGGAATTCCTTTTTCTTGACTCGCAATAGCAAACGGTAATTTACCCCAAATTTGAAGAGGCGATCACGGATTTTAAAGAGCATAACACAACGATTGCAACGGATTTCTTCATTTGGAGGGCTTTCTGGTCTCAATTCTGTACGATTAATTTTATCGTTTACCTTTTGTGGGTTAAGGAAAAATAACTGATAAATGGAGTAGTTGGGGGTATCACGATGGCAACCGAGAAAAATGGAACAGGAACACCTTGGGAACAATTTTTTGGTCCGAATCTCGGCTACATAATCGAGCAATACGAGCAATATGCCGTAGATCCAGACTCGGTTGATGCGGATTTAAAAGAGTTGTTCCAGCAATGGGGTCCCCCTTCGGTTTCGCAGGACAGTCGTTCTGTCGCTGTGCCTTCCGCTCAATCAACCGTTGATTTGAGCAAGGTTGTACAAGCGGAGAAGATGGCACAAAACATCCGTACTTACGGACACTTGGCTGCTAAGATTGACCCGCTGGAAAATCGGAATGAGGGTAATTACCAAGTATTAGAGCCGGAGATGTATGGATTGACGGAACAAGACTTGAGTCAAATTCCTGCACATGTGATTTGGCCGGAGGCGCCAGCGCATGTTCATACCGGGTTGGATGTGATTCAAAGACTGAAGGAAGTCTATTCTCAGTCGCTCGCGTATGAATTTAATCACGTATATAACTTAGAAGAGCACCAATGGCTAACCAGTGTGGTAGAGTCAGGCGAGATTACACGTAAGCTATCCAAAGAAAAGCGTCTATCCGTATTGGAACGATTGTTACAAGTAGAAGGGTTTGAGCAGTTCTTGCACAAGACCTTTGTGGGTCAGAAGCGCTTTTCTGTAGAAGGGGTGGATATGCTCGTCCCTTCACTGGAAGAAGTGATTTATCAAAGCGTTCATTTCGGTGTACGCGATGTCATGATCGGGATGGCGCATCGCGGTCGTTTAAATGTGCTCGCTCATATATTGGGCAAGCCGTATGAAGCCATTTTTTCTGAGTTTCACCATGCGCCCAACAAAGAATTGGTTCCATCAGAAGGGTCGATGGGAATCAACTATGGTTGGACAGGAGATGTGAAATATCATTTGGGAGCCAACCGTGAGATAGATCATTCGAGTGATACGGTACAGGCGCGTGTCTCTCTTGCGAACAACCCCAGTCACTTGGAATTTGTTAATCCAGTGGTGGAAGGGTTTACCCGAGCTGCACAAGAAGACCGGAGTGAGCGCGGATATGCGAAGCAAGACGTCACCAAAGCATTGGCTATTCTCATTCATGGCGATGCAGCGTTCCCAGGAGAAGGAATCGTGGCAGAGACGCTTAATATGAGTCAGTTGGATGGGTACCAGACAGGGGGTACCATTCATATTATTGCCAACAACCGCATCGGATTTACAACGGAGAGTTCGGATGCACGCTCAACGAAGTATGCTAGTGATCTGGCGAAGGGATTTGAGATCCCGATTGTACACGTCAATGCAGATGATCCGGATGCTTGTTTAGCGGCGATGCACCTTGCTTGTGAATACCGGGTCCGTTTTAATAAGGATTTCGTCATCGACCTGATCGGTTATCGACGATACGGACATAATGAGATGGATGATCCTTCTGCGACACAACCGCAGATCTACACAAAGATTAATCAACATCCCACAGTCCGTCATCGGTATGCTGAGAAGTTAGAGGCGGAAGGGCTCATCACACCAGATACGATCAAACAGAAAGAACAAGAAACACAGAACAGACTTTCAGAAGCGTATCAAGCGATGAAAGAAGGCAAGACCGAAAAAGAGGAATGGAGTCCCAATAAGCTGAAGCCGCTATCGCGACGCTTACCCAAAGTGGAAACGGGCGTGAAAAAAGAAGCGCTTCAGTCCCTTAATGAGGAACTCCTGCAGTCGCCTGAGAACTTTAAAGTTTACCCTAAGGTGGAACGAGTTCTTAAGCGCAGAGCGGATGCGTTAACCAAAGAAGGCAAGGTAGACTGGGCATTAGCGGAGACATTAGCATTTGCCTCCGTTTTGGAAGATGGTACACCAATTCGACTGACGGGTCAGGATTGTGAACGGGCCACTTTTGCCCATCGTCATTTGGTCTTGCATGATGCTAACAATGGGGATACGTATTCTCCTCTTCATCAGATTCCACAAGCGAATGGGTCATTTACGATCTTTAATAGTCCATTATCCGAGGCTTCTGTATTGGGCTTTGAGTATGGTTACAATGTACTGGAGCCGAACACGCTGGTGTTGTGGGAAGCTCAATATGGGGACTTTGCAAATGCCGGACAGGTGATCTTTGATCAATTTATTTCCGCAGGGCGTGCAAAATGGGGAGAATCCTCCAGCTTGGTTATGCTCCTTCCTCACGGATATGAAGGACAAGGTCCGGAACACTCCAGTGCTCGCTTGGAAAGGTATTTGCAATCCGCAGCGGAAAACAACTGGATTGTTGCTAACATGACGAAATCGTCACAGTACTTCCATATTCTTCGTAGACAAGCGGCGATTACGGGCACAGATGAAGCACGACCGTTGGTGATTATGTCACCGAAGAGCCTTATCCGTAACAAACGGGTAATCTCTGATTTAGCTGATTTTGAAACGGGATCTTTCAAACCGGTGCTGGAACAACCCGGTCTAGGAGAAAAACGGAGTAAAGTGAAGCGACTCGTCCTATGCAGTGGGAAGATTGCTGTCGATCTGGAGACAGAGCTGGAATCGATGGACGAAAAACCGGAGTGGCTACACATTGCACGTTTAGAACAACTTTATCCCTTCCCGGCTGAAGAATTGCAAGGGATATTGGAGCGCTTTAAGCAGTTAAAAGAGATTGTGTGGGTACAAGAGGAACCCGCCAATATGGGCGCCTGGTCGTACGTAGAACCACGGATTCGCGATATTGCGCCTCGAACGGAGATTAAGTACGTGGGTCGTCCAGAGCGCTCCAGTACGGCTGAAGGCTTCCCAGATATGCATAATGCAGAACAACAACGGATCTTTTCATCCGTCTTTCATCTAAACTAATGCTGTCGACAAACATTTGAAGAAGGGGGTAAGGAAAGTGATTGAAATTAAAGTACCAGAATTAGCAGAGTCAATCACGGAGGGTACGATCGCCACCTGGACGAAAAAAGAAGGCGACTCCGTCGCAGAAGGCGATGTCTTATTGGAACTGGAAACGGACAAGGTAAACCTTGAAGTGAATGCCGAGAATAGCGGTGTATTAAAAAATATCCAGAAGCAAGAGGGCGATACGGTCGAAGTAGGAGAAGTGATTGCTTACCTTGCAGAAGGTGGAGAAGCAGCAGCTCCTGCAAAAGAGTCAAAAGAGGAACCAGCGAAGTCCGCGCCTCAAGAAGCGGAAGAGGATACCACTTCAAATCAAGAAGCACCCTCCGATTCCAGTGATCTGGATCATGCAGTAAGTGGCTCTCCTTCTGCACGCAAACAAGCGCGCAAGCGAGGCCTGGATTTAAGTGATGCACCATCCAACGAAAAAGTGACCAAAGAGGATGTTAAGGGATACACCGAGGAAAAAACGCCATCTCCAGCGAAGAAGGCTGCACCGGCACAAACAGATGGGAACAAAGAGTCCGCTACAAATAATGATCGTCCGATTGAACGACAACGCATGTCCCGTCGTCGTCAGACGATTGCCAAGCGTTTGGTGGAAGCGCAACAAACGGCAGCCATGCTGACCACCTTTAATGAAATCGATATGACAGCGGTGATGGAGCTACGTAAACGCCGCAAGGAATCTTTCAAAGATCAGCACGATGTGAACCTCGGCTTCATGTCTTTCTTCACGAAAGCCGTTGTGGGTGCACTCAAAGCGTATCCTCTGGTCAATTCTGAAATTCAAGGGGATGAGCTCCTCCTGAAGAAGTTCTACGATATCGGAATTGCTGTTTCTACGGAGGAAGGCTTGGTCGTTCCCGTTGTACGGAATGCAGACCGTCTCAGCTTTGCAGGAATTGAGAAAGAAATTGTCAACTTGGCGCAAAAAGCTCGTTCCAACTCACTAACATTGAAGGAACTAACAGGAGGCACCTTCACCATTACCAATGGCGGGATCTTCGGTTCACTTCTATCAACACCGATTCTCAATTCGCCACAGGTAGGCATTTTGGGTATGCATAAAATCCAGATGCGTCCGGTAACTGTGGGCGACACGATGGAAAACCGTCCGATGATGTACATCGCACTCTCTTATGACCATCGCATTATCGATGGAAAAGAAGCAGTTAGCTTCTTGGTGAAAATTAAAGAAATGTTGGAGGATCCAGAGGTGCTATTGCTAGAAGGCTAATCTTTATAGCCCTTTGTGGAACTCTTGCATTATGAATGTAGGAAAAGCCGTCTCTCCTAGATAGGAAAGGCGGCTTTTACTTTTACCTTTTTATGTCATCCTCTATTTCTTAGGATATTGTTTTTGTTTGTCAAGATATTTGGCGAAAGAAGGATTTTGTTTGGCTTGCCATGCTTGTTTTTTGCGTAACTGTTTCAGATAAGCTTTATATTCTGCAAGTTTTTTATTGGATGAAGATGGGTCATTGCATCCACAACTCAGATGGATCACCCCCTTGCTAACTATTGTATGTGAATGAGAGGTTTGAGGATTGTATGTTCCATTCCAATATTTTTACTACTCTATTTTTGTTAAGATAGATGTAGTTTACGCAAAATGATTCTTCCCCAATGGGTGGAATAGGAGCAAAGAAAGTGGTGACGGATGATGGCAAAGATGATTCCAGAGAAAATCAAGAAAGGGGCGACCGCTGGCGAACGCCTTCTTTTTCAGACATTCAAAGCCTATTTACCAGAAGAAACCATCGTCTATTATGAACCGGATATTCAAGGGAAGCGACCTGATTTTGTTGTGATGAGTCCAGATATGGGGCTGTTGGTCCTAGAAGTGAAGGATTATCGCTTACGGACATTACAGGACATCAACCCGAATGAGTGGCGCATTGTGACGCGTGAGGGAAGAGAGCAGGTTGTCAAACATCCGATTTTGAGTGCACGTGACTACGCTTTTCAGATAGAAAAACGCCTAAGAAAAGATTTGCAGTTACTACAAAGCGAGGGACGTTATGCCGGCAATCTCAAATTTCCTTATGGTTATGGTGCGGTTTTTGCCGGATTGAAAAGAGCCGACTTTGAAAAGCATGAAGCACTTCAGGAAGTGATCGACCACGATCTCATCCTTACTCGAGAAGAAATCGATCCTACATATGATCAGTTTTCTATGATTCTTCTAAAGAAAAAATTAGAAAATATGTTTACCGTCCCATTTCCTTGTCCAACACTGCATCCTGTGGATATGCAACGTATTCGCTTTCACCTCTTTCCAGAAGTTCGCATTCGGGCAGAGACCTCCAAAGTAAACACCCATGATCAAATCTTATTATCCCTCGACAAATTGGAGACGATGGATGTTCATCAAGAGAGTTTGGCGAAGCAGGTAGGCGAAGGACATCGCTTGATTCGGGGAGTGGCTGGCAGTGGAAAGACCTTGATTTTGGCGGGTAGAGCATCCCTATTGGCTAAGACAAACCCCGATTGGAAGGTCCTTGTTCTTTGCTTTAACATATCCCTTGCCAATTACATACGACAGATGTTAGTACAAAAGATGAATGAGCCGACTTCCCTTTTTGATTTTGTGGGAGATGACTCAAAGGAGAGTCCTTTGGGCGATTCACTTCATGTCTATTATTTTCATGAGTGGCTAAAAAAAGAGTTGAAGATCGGTGAAGAGCAGATTTTACCAGAGATCGAAAAGTTAGAGCAGTCAACGAGTCAGCTTCCTCGTTACGATGCGATCTTAATCGATGAGGGACAGGATTTCCCAGCAGAGTGGTTAAAGCTGATTGCCGGTCTTTTAAAGCCAGAAACAGGCTCCCTTCTGATGGTGGAAGATCGTGTGCAGACGATCTATGGAAAGAAGCGTAGTCTGCGTCGGGAGATGGGATTGGATTTTCGTGGACGCTCACGTATTCTCTCTATCAATTATCGGAATACGGCCCCCATTGTGCAATTCTCTTGGAATTTCTATCAAGAGTTTAAAGGAATCGATAGCGAAGCGGAATCAGGTAACGAAGAGGTGGAGATTATTCCTCCACAAACCACGTCCCGTCAAGGGCCAGCTCCACTTATTTCCTCTTTCTCTTCTTTTCAAGAGGAAGTGGAATGGGTAGCGGAGAGCATTCACCGTTTGCGGAAGGAGAGCCAAGTACCGTTTTCGCAAATGCTCATTCTCTATCGGGTTAAACAGTATTCCAGTCTGGACGTGATCAAAGTATTGTTGTCTACGCTGAAGCAGAAGGGTATCCCAACCACATGGATCACGAGGGATGCCAAGAGCAAACGTCAATTTGATCCGCAAGAGCCGACAGTGAAAGTGAGTACGATTGAGAGTAGCAAAGGACTCGACTATGAAGCCGTCTTTGTCGTGGGTGCTCATCACCTCCCTCTGAAATGGGAAAAAGATAAAGAGAAAGAAGTCTCTCTCTTTTATATTGCCTTGACCAGAGCGAAAACCCATTTGATGATTAGTTATTCAGGTCAATCAAGCTTCACCGCTTACTTGGATGGATTTAAAGCAAGTGATATGAGGAAATTCCCGGTGGGGAGAGGGGGAGGGAGATGAGTAGTAGAAAGGAAGCTAATAAAGGGATCTTCATCCGAGGAGAGGGAACCCCTATCTTGATGATCCATGGTTTTTCCATGGATCATGTGATGATGAAGTCCTGTATGGAGCCACTTTTTACAGAGGGCGATGGTTGGAAGAGGATTTATGTAGACTTACCAGGGATGGGGCAGTCAGTAGCTCCTTCGTGGATGCAAAGCTCAGATGATGTCGTGACATGGCTATTGTCTGTCGTCGAAGAGAAGATTGGGAGCCAGCCTTTTCTCGTTGTAGGGGAATCTTATGGAGGTTATCTTGCTCGTGGCGTGTTAGCGAAACGTAAGGAACAAGTAGCTGGGATGGCACTCATTTGTCCCGCAGTCTATGCACGCAAGAGAGAGCGTACCCTCCCCCAGCGACAAGTGCTTCACAAGGATGAGGAGATGCTTAACCAGTTGTCAAAGGAAGAAAGAAACGCTTTTGAAACCTATTCCGTTGTGCAGGACAGGGATTCTTGGGAGCGCTTTCGTGATGAAATTTGGGAGCCTTCACACCAATCAGATGCTGCGTTCTTAAAGCGACTCAAAAGAAATTATCCTTTCTCCTTTGCGTTGGAGGAAGGTTCTCCTTTTGTGAATCCCGTCTTGATTCTAACGGGCAAACAGGATGCTATTACTGGCTATGAAGATGCATGGTCCCTGACTGAATACTATACACGAGCGAGTTACGTAGTATTGGATCGCACGGGACACCTTTTGCAAATGGAACGACCAGAAGTTTTTACTACCTTGATGAAGGAGTGGTTAACAAGGGTGGGAGTGCAAGATGTGGAACGTAGCGTAGGCGATGACTGAGAGAGGTGAGGTTCGGAACTGCTCTTCATGTTACCTCTTATTTTGTCGAAGCATCCCTTGTTATTCATCCTTAGGGGGACAGACACCCAGAACGAAAGGGCCACTCGACACGTATGGTGCATTAGGACCAATAGAAGGGATGAAGCACCATGAACGAAAAAGATTTGGCTCTCTTTCGGACTTGGCTATGTGACTTTTGGTATCAACCGTATGATGAGGTGCAAAGTATCTCGCGTGGCGCTTGGGAAGAGCACAAGTGGAATGTGAAAGAGGGTTTTAATCGCGAACCGGAGAAGGAAGATAGCGGTGTGAAGGAATCAACCCTGGGAATGATTGAGCCTTTTATCCAATATGGGCTGTCTGAAGCGAAGAAGTCTCCTTTGGATAAAGTCATGCGCGAAGTTGCGGCGATCGCATACTTATTGGGAAAGGGCTATGATCCCAATACGGCTTATGGAATCGTGGAGTCATGGAGGGTAAATCGAACCCGCTATGAGCGGGATTTTTCACGTAGGTATCCCTCCCCTTCTCCAATTCAGAATCCATTACCAGAGAGCCCACACAGAGAGAGCGGAAATGAGAGTCAGAACCAGTTGGATAGTGGGAATTGGGAGAGCAAGGAACACCATCGCAATGAGAACGTATACAACCAGAATAGGGAACGTACCCCATCAGAATGGCCAAGGTATCATGATGATTGGTATGAAAGGGATAGTAGTAGAGGTTATAGTAATGGCGACAACAGACGAGGGTATGGTTGGGAACACGATCGCTGGGGACAACCGTATGGGAACCATTGGAGGGGTGGAGGCTATCAAGCTGACGAAGCGGATGAAGATGGACGTCGTACCCATCATAGGCAGGAAGGATCGTATGCACCCAACCACCTGTACTTTTGGAAGTGATCACTTAGTTGAATCCTCTTCTGTTGGCGTGATAGATTGCTCGACTTCATCAGCTATGCTTAAATAGGAGTACGATGAAGGAAAGAGAACAACCTGAGGAGAGGATTCTCTAATGCCATTAACCAAGCCCAGAAAAAATTTAGTGATGTTTGATTCAGACCGACCTTTTCTTCTGCACCTCTGGCAACAATCGATGAGAGACGGCATTATTGATATAGCAGCCGCCCTTGCTTTTTACTATTTGTTTTCCATTTTTCCTTTATTAATTTTTTTGATCTCATTGCTCTCTTACTTCTCCTTTGAGGTAGAACAGGTTTTAAGTACTTTGCCTTATATGGCACCAGAGCAAGTGAGTGATGCTATTAAAGAAACGATGGCATCGATCCAAACAAGTGGTAGTTTTATTTCATTTAGCTTCTTACTGACGATATGGATTGCTTCGAAAGCCGTTAATGGAATGATTCGTGGATTGAATCAAGCGTATAACGTAATTGAGACGCGTAATTTTATCTATGTACGCTTTTTATCCATTGGCTTAACCATTGCCATGGTGTTTCTGATTGCCTTTACCCTTGCGTTGCCCGTTTTTGGTCGTGTACTCTTGCCTTTCATTCAAGATATTGTCCCTAATCCGGAACATTGGGGATTAATGTATAACCTCCTACGCTGGGGAGTGGGAGTAACGACGATGATGGTTGTGCTGTTTTGCATCTATTGGATTGCCCCCAATGAAAACCTCCCCTTCCGTAAAATTATTTGGGGAACCCTGTTTGCTACGATGGGGTGGCAGTTAATCTCGATTGGATTTTCCTTCTATCTTCAATACTTTGGTAATTACTCTGCTACCTATGGTAGTCTTGGTGGGGTAATGGTACTACTGATGTGGTTTTTCTTAATGGCACTCATGATCCTGGTGGGAGGTGAGATTAACGCCACCTTGTATCAGCGCAAGTTGGGTTTGCATCGGATGGAGAAAAAGAGTGCTTAGGTTCGATTAGCGCAAAAAGGGCAGAGAATAGTAGTGTAAACCAGACAAAGAGAAGTGAGTGGCAAAGTCATTTTCCATCAAAGTATATAAGGTATAAAGAGAGATAGGATAGACGAATATAGGTAGACAACAAGTCAAGGAGATACGGTAGATGAAGGAACAAGTGATTGTCGTAGGAGGAGGACCAGCGGGACTGATGGCAGCGGCAGCTGCAAGTCAGCATGGAGCCCGTGTCCTACTCATCGAAAAAGGAGAAAAACTAGGCAGGAAACTGGCGATTTCAGGAGGGGGTCGCTGCAATGTGACCAACCGCAAGCCACTTGATGAACTGATTCGCTATATACCAGGGAACGGACGATTTTTGCATAGTGCCTTTTCCAACTTTAATAATGAAGATATTATCTCTTTTTTTGAAGAGCTAGGAGTTGCGCTAAAGGAAGAAGATGAAGGGCGGATGTTTCCCATTAGTGACAAAGCACAGTCGGTCGTAGATGCCCTCATTGAAAAACTGAAGAAGGCAGGTGTGCAATTTCAGTTAAATACGCCTGTCAAACAGTTATTATATGCTGCAGATCAGCGAGTGATTGGAATCGAGCGACAAGATGGAAAGAAAATAATGGCGGAAGCTGTCATTGTGGCAGTAGGTGGAAAGTCGGTGCCCAAGACGGGTTCGACCGGTGATGGATACGCATGGGCGCAGGCTGCAGGCCATACCATTACCGAGTTATATCCGACAGAGGTTCCTTTAACTTCGGACGAGCCCTTTATTCAAGAGAAACAACTGCAAGGTCTTTCTTTACGGGGTGTTGAGCTGAGCGTTTGGAATCCAAAAGGGAAAAAGCTGGTCACCCATCGTGGGGACATGATCTTTACCCATTTTGGCTTGTCGGGTCCTATCGCGCTGCGTTGCAGTCAATTTGTTGTAAAAGCACAGAAAAAGTTTGATTTGGAGAAAGTGCGGCTTACATTAGACTGGGTTCCGAACTTATCGCTAGAAAGAGTGCAACAGGAGTGGTGGTCACGTCTTTCTAAAGAACCCAAGAAAGCGATTCGCAATGTACTAAAGCCATTATTGCCCGAACGCGGTCTTCAAATATTGTTGGAGAGAGCGGAGTTGGATGGTGGATTGGTATTTGATAATCTGTCAAAAAAGAAGTGGAGTACTTTTTGTCAGCTGGTTAAATCTTTTCCCATCGACATTAATGGAACACTGCCCCTGGACAAAGCATTTATTACGGGAGGCGGAATCCATTTGAAAGAAGTTCATCCGGGGACCCTTCAATCTAAATTTATGCAGGGGCTTTATTTTTGTGGTGAAATTTTGGATATCCATGGATATACAGGTGGATACAATATCACGGCGGCTTTTGCTACAGGATTTTCTGCAGGAAAGCATGCGGCCGATAACTTATCTTCCTCGGTTTCTCCTTGAGAGATTCTGAGTCGTGGATCATGGAGCGAAGGGAGATGCGCCCATCAACCACGCTATGAAAGAACCAGATGCTCCCATGCTAGCTGGTGGCGTGTGGGGGTGGGCCTTGAGTCAAAGACAAGGATCAAAGAATGATACAGCTATGAATGTAACGATCGACTGCTAGAACGTCTGAACGGAAGAGCAGTATATACCAATAGAGGAGCCGGGAAAATGTGTATTATTCTATTCGCTTATAAAGTTCATCCTCGCTATCCTCTTATCGTGGCGGCTAACCGTGATGAGTTTATTGATCGTCCTACAGAGAAAGCTCATTTCTGGCCAGATGCTCCAATTTTAGCTGGGCGCGATGGGGTGAGTAAAGGAACATGGATGGGAGTGAACCGCCGAGGCAAATTTGCGGCTGTGACCAACTTTCGTGATCCGCAACAGGAGGGAGGAAAACGCTCGCGTGGAGAGCTGGTTTCGGATTTTTTGAGAAGCGATTTATCCCCGCAAGAGTATTTAGCAGAAGTGGCGTTACGCAAAGAGAAGTATCAAGGATATAACTTGTTAGTGGGAGATCGTGAATCACTCTGGCATTTTAATAACCGAGAAGGAGTCATACAAGAAGTGGAGAAGGGAATCCACGGGGTTAGCAATGCCTTTCTCAATACACCCTGGCCTAAAGTAGAGAAGGGGAAAAGGGAGCTAGAGTCATGCATTCAAACCATGGATGAGACAGCACCTGACGTCGAACCTTTCTTTCACGTATTACGCTCGGCAGAACCGGCTCCGAAAGAGAGTCTACCAGATACAGGAGTAGGAGCAGAGATAGAAGAAAAGCTTTCCCCGCTCTTCATTCAAATTCCTGGCTATGGGACACGCTCCTCATCGCTGATATGGCTGGAAGAGGAGCGCGTGAGTCTGCTGGAACGTACCTTTGTTGAGGGAGAGGTTCAGGCAGAAGTGAGCGAGTGGATGTGGCTTACGTCATCCATGGAGTAAAAGTTAATGATGACAATCGACTATATGGCCATTGTCATCCGAAAGGAGCGGTTTATACTCGAATGGACTGGTTTAAAAATGGTATGGATAAGCTCTGGAACATGGGTTTTTGGATAGATATCGCTTGGTTTCTGTTGTTTCTCGTGATTATTCTTGGCATACGTAGTTCTCTTAGTGCGATGATTGATCGAATGGAGAGTGAAAAGCAAGATTCTCATCCACTTTTAAAACCTTTTTTTCAGTCAATGGTTAATGGTGTTACAACATATGGAACTCTCATCTTTGCACTGGTTTATTTTGCAGATTCAAAATGGGTCTTTGCTGAAATGTTTTCTTTGAGTGGTGTTGAAATTTCCTTGTTTCTGTTGATGATCGTTGCACTGATTATCCTCTTTACGCACCGAGTAGCAAAAATGATTATCCATTATTTATTGCCTTCTATTTATCAACGGTATCATTTGGATCGAGGAATTCGCTTCTCCTTTGATCGTGTCTTTTATTATATAGCTATGGTGGCGGCGGCCTTCGTCAGTTTGACTACTTTGGGAATCGATTTAAGTGCGCTTACGGTTTTTGCTGGTTTTTTGGGTGTAGGTCTGGGCTTTGGTATGCAAAACATCATGTCCAACTTTATTTCGGGTTTGATCTTGTTGTTTGAACGGCCCATTAAAGTGGGAGATCGCGTGAAGATACAAGATGTAGTTGGAGATGTAGAAAAGATCAATATGCGAGCGACGATTATTAAAACATTGGACAATGAACGCATTATTATGCCTAACTCTTATTTCTTAGAAGAGCAAGTGGTTAATCGCTCGTACGACGATCCACGTTTACGAGTCGTTATTCCGGTTGGGGTAGCATATGGGTCAAATGTACCCTTGGTTAAGAAAATATTGGAGCAATCGGTTGAGGAAGAAAAGAAGAAGAATGCGGTGGTTTTAACGAACCCGGCTCCTTTTGTGAATTTCATTGGCTTTGGAGCCTCGTCGCTTGATTTCGAGTTGTTTGTATGGATTAATGACCCGACTTACTTGGTTCAAGTCCGAAGTGACTTCTATTTTCGTATCCATCGCCTTCTGGTTGAGCACAACATTGAAATTCCCTTTCCTCAGCGCGATTTGCATATTCGTAGTATGGACAAGAAGATTCAGCACTTGATAGCAACGGAACGGAGCTCTTCGGAGAAGAAATGATCAGGAGCGAGACTAGACTGCACGACTTTCTCACGCTTTTGGTTTGAGTACTTAAGATCCTTACGACCCTCATCCTTATTGGTAGATGAGGGTTTTTTAATATGGAGTTGAACCTGGCAATCGATGGGGAGAACCTCAAATCTATCACCTGACAGGGTCTGATATAATAGAAATATTCCTTTCAGAGCATATTTTTGTGTATCATTTACATAGAGGAAGTGATCGTTATGACGCTTGGTGGCCGATGGACAGCTCATACAGTGGCCCGGGTCGCTCTTTCCTTTGTATGGATTTGGGAAGGGTTAGTCCCTAAAATACTTTTTCCATCTACGGAAGAGATTCAGTTGGTGAACCAGACGGGACTTGCATGGTGGGAAGCATCTACTTTTCTCCCCTTTCTCGGTGGATGTGAAATCGTTCTTGGGTGTTGGATTTTGTCTGGATATCGAATACGCTGGGCTGCTAGGGTTTCTTTGGGAATGTTACTCTTCTTTTCCTTGGTTCTGCCTTGGTTTGAGCCTTCTTTATTGACCCATCCTTTTGGAGCCATTACGAAAAATGCCGGCTTGATTGCCTGTTCATGGATCATAGGGAGACAGCTTAGGGAGGAAGAGAAATGATGCGTCGTTGGTTGTTATTTATCTTGATTGCTGTAGGAGGCTCCGCCATTTATGGAGGGAGTTTAAGTCTGGTATTCCCTTTGTGGAAAATAGATACAGGAGCACAGTGGTTGATCTATTCAGCAGGAGGAGGATGGCTTGTATTTCTAGGAGGGAGTTGGGTGCTTCAACGTCAGAAGCTTTCTTTCCCTTTTCTATTGGATGCTAGTTTGGCGACGATGTCCTATGGTATTGCTGTATTAATGTTTGCTTCATTAAGCAATCTGCTTATCATGGTGTTTGCGCTAACTGGGGGGTGGATCATGTGGTGGAATATAGGCATGATTCTTCTTTCCAATGTGGTTATGGCGAGGCAAGTGATGAAGCGCTTCGCTCTGAAAAGAGTACCGCCAAAAGTATCCTTTTCCCTCTGGATGGTTTTACTCAATGGATCAGGTGCACTCTTCTTTTACTGCTTTAAGGAGGTTTTACTATGAAGAAAAATCCGCTCACCATGCTGGGAACGTTAGAGGAATGTTATTTGTTGATGTATCGTTGCCCACCTGAGTTTATTCGCCCTCATGTACCCGACTGCTTTCACTTATTAACCTATGGAGGAGAAGCGATCATTGGAATCGTCGTCTCGCGACTGAAAGGAATGCGACCGGCCCCTTTTCCTGGATGGATGGGAGTAGGGTATCATCATATTGCTTACCGGGTGTATGTCACATGGAAAGAAGGAGCGGGGCTCTATTTCCTCCGCAGTGATGCCAATAGCCGTATGATGAGCTTGGCAGGAAATTGGATGACGGACTTTCACTTTCATCACGCGAATATGAAGTGGCAGGAATCTGGAGATCAGAAGAGGATGCTCATTACACATTCTTCTGATGGAAAGGGGGAGGCGGATCTTTCGCTTCGCCTGAATCAAGAGGGAAAGAGACCGGAAAACTCCCTGTTTTCCTCTACAGAAGAGGCGATGGAGATGTTGCGCTATGAGCCATATGGGCTGTCGTACCAACCGCTTAAGAGAAGAGTCAATCGCGTTCAGGTAACGCGTGATGAAAGGAAATGGAAAGAGCGAGCGATTAAGGTGGAGCGTGACGAATGGAGCTATCTGGATGCATTGACGGAAGGAAAGGCACAGCTGGAACTGGCGATTGCGGTGGACCGTATTCCTTATCGTTGGGAAAAAGGAGAAGAGTTCGCTTTATAATCATAGAAATTGAGAAAGAGACAAAAAGCGGTCCACGAAGGATCGCTTTTTTATTGGAACAAACGTATAAGTTAAAGAAATAGAATATGGACGACCTGTTCGCGGATACCATTCCTGCACCTAGTGCGTACTTTAGAAATAATGAAAGGGTGTGAGGATATGGATAGAAAACAAAGACGGATGACGGAACAACCTCTTGATCGTAGTGGGGCGAAGGAACTAAGCGGAGAAAATAAGTTGATTTTTGCACCGGCAGATTCCCAAGAGAATGCGCTTTTTCTTGGGAAGGGGGAAGGATATACCCTCTTTATGTATCGTCACAAAGTTGTGTTTACAAGAGACGATCCATTTCAAGAAGAGAGTATCTCCCTATTCCTTGAACAGGTGAAGTTTGACCAAGTACGAGGGCGTCGGCCGGTGAGGGTAATGAAGAAAGGAAACGATGGAGAGAGAAGGGTTTGGGCGTATCAAGAATTGGTTTATGAAAACATTTGGCCCTCGGTTGACCTCGTCTTCTACGGAAAAGAGAAACGGCTAAAATATGATCTCATTCTTCATCCAGGTGCTGATTTGCAAAACGTGTGGTTCTCATTTGAAGGAATGGAGCAGCTTTTTATAGATCAAAATGGTGATTTGAACCTGCAGACGAAAAAGGGGACATGGAGTGATCAAAAACCTGTCAGCTACCAGTTTACCGATGGAAAACTAGTAACCATTCCGACCAACTATGTGCAAAGGAAAAACCGCATCGGCTTTGAACTGGAAGGGGATTATGATGCAACCCTTCCTTTAGTGATTGATCCTGTCGTATTTTATTCGACCTTTCTTGGCGGAAGCGGAGAGGACGAGGGGGCTTCTGTTGCCGTTAACTCCTCGGGCGAGGCTTATGTAACGGGTGAAACCATGTCGACGAACTTCCCCATCACAGCAGGTGCATTTCAATCAACCTTTCAAGGAACGCGCGATGTTTTTGTCACGAAATATAATTCCTCTGGAACAACGCTCCTTTACTCCACCTATCTTGGAGGAAGTGGGGACGATGAAGGAGAAGGGATTGCGGTTGATCTTACAGGAAATGCCTATATTACTGGGATGACAACCTCTTCTAATTACCCGATAACGATGGGGGTTCTCCAAACGAGCTTGCAAGGAGCGGTAGATGCAATGGTCACTAAGTTGAACCCGACTGGAACCTCACTACTCTACTCTACTTTTCTCGGAGGGAGTGGAAGCGATGAAGGGCAAGGGGTTGTTGTGGATGATTTGGATCAGGCGTATGTGACTGGATTTACTAATTCAACCAATTTCCCTGTTACCTCTGGTTCCTTTCAATCGGTATTAAGTGGAACGTTGGATGCATTTGTCGCCAAACTGAATGCACAGGCAAGTTCCCTTGTCTACGCTACCTACCTTGGGGGAACTTCCTCTCAAGAAGCCGAAGCCATTGCCATTGATTCGGATAATAATGCGTATGTAACTGGCTTTACCGATTCAGTTGACTTTCCGACAACGTTCTTTGCTTTTCAAGGTTCTTATCAGGGAGGTCCGTCGGATGCCTTTGTGACCAAACTAAATCCGGACGGAACAGGATTAATCTATTCGACCTACCTTGGTGGAAGCGGAGAAGAGCAGGGAGAAGGCATTGGAGTGGATGTTGCAGGGAATGCGTATATTGGCGGATTTACCAATTCAACGAATTTCCCTACGACTGGAGGTGCATTTCAAGGAAGTAAGGGGGCAGGGAAGGACGCATTTGTCACCAAGTTAAATGGAGCAGGATCAGCTCTTAGTTACTCGACATTTATGGGCGGTTCTGGTGATGATGAAGCGGAGGACCTTGCTGTCGACCAATTTGGCAATGCTTCCATTACAGGCAGTACGCAATCAACGGATTATCCCCTCACATCCGATGCGTTCCAAGTACGTTTACGTGGACCATCCGATGCGTTTATTACCCAACTTAGTTTTGCCGGCACGGGAATCTCCTTTTCCTCCTATCTAGGTGGATCCGGCAATGATCAAGGAGAAGGAATTGCGGTCGATTCTTCTACCAATATCTATGTAACTGGGCAGACGCAGTCAACCGATTTTCCAACGACGTCTGCAGCTCAGCAAACCCTTTATGGTGGAGTGGAGGATGCCTTTGCAATCAAGTTGGGGCCACTTGCCATTCCGGGTCCAACAGGACCAACGGGTCCGACAGGTCCACGAGGTCCGCGAGGTCCCCGTGGTGCAAGAGGTCCCCGCGGCATGGGTGGAGAAATTGGCGGCTAAGGGATAGCGTACAGAGACGTTATCTGATCGATGGAGTCGGGTGAAGCATAGGAGAGGATTGTTGGTAAGGATAGAAGCAGATCAATTCAATCGTTGGTAGGTGGGAAGAGGGTACTCCTCGTTATATGACCTTGTGTACTGTTGCGGTAATGGTTATAAAAATGGGGTCCCTCTCCTGTCGCTAGCGATGGTAAAAGACGAATGGTGAACAGGATAATGAAAACTTCCTAAAACGATGGCGCTAAACGTGAAAGGAGTCTGGTGGTGCACGATAAAACGACCACGTGCTTTTTAGTCTAGGCAAAGAAAAGAGGAAAGGAGTTGAAAGTGAAGGTGAAAAGAGCATCGAAGGAGCAATGGATCACCAAGCAGAAACAGTGGAATGAGTCCCACTCTTATACGACCTTGTTTCAAGATGTGGAGGTTTGTTTTCGATCGAGAGAAATCCTTATGGGAAGTTCGTTGATAAGCAGAAAAGACAGCAAAGAAAAGTTCTCACTCTTGCGCTGGTACATGAAGAATACAAACCCACATGTGAACTGGCACCGCTATCAACAAAGCGATGAAAAGCTCCCGTTTCTGGTGTATAGCGAGATACTCCCGAAGATGGATATGGCCTTTTATCGACAAGAAAATCAGCTAAAGTATGATCTTATCGTTTGGCCAGGAGGTCAACTAGAACAGGTTCAATTCGTATATGAGGGGGCGAGGGAGGTTTCTATCGATGCGGATGGGAATCTCTTCGTCTATTCTCCCTCACTGGTTATAAAAGAAGAGAAGCCGGTTAGTTATCAATGGATAAATGGAATGAAGGTGGAGGTAGAAACTTCTTTCATACTGGATGAACAAGGACATATCGGCTATGAGGTAAGTGGGTATGACCGCCAACGCCCACTTGTCATCGATCCGGTTGTCTTCTACTCGACCCTTCTTGGGGGAAGTGGATTTGATGGTTCAGATTTACAAAGTGGTGGCATGGGAATTGCGGTGGACGATGAGGGAGCGGCCTATGTGACAGGGGTTACTGTCTCTAATGACTTCCCCGTTACATCAGGGGCATTTCAATCGATGAATCCAGGAGTGTGTAGTGGTTTTGTGAGCAAATTTAATGCTACGGGGAGCTCTCTTGTCTATTCCACTTATTTGGGAGGGGATTGTGAGGCGACGGGGCGTGGAATTGCAGTAAATCAGATGAAGCAAGCATTTGTTACAGGAATTACAGACTCTTTCAATTTTCCTGTGACCTCAGGGGCATTTCAAACCAAGATTGGCGGTTTTACAAGTGCCTTTGTGACCCGATTAAATACGACGGGAACCTCTCTTCTCTATTCTACTTTTTTAGGAGGAGAGTTTCCAGATTCTGCTGAAAGTGTAGCTGTAGATCAAGAGAATCAAGCATATGTTACGGGAATAGCCACATCCCCCAACTTCCCCGTTACCTCGGGAGCTTTTCAGACCCAAATTCCGGGAAGCGGAGGAGCCGCATATATCTCCAAACTAAATCCAACGGGCACTTCGCTGGTTTACTCTACTTTCTTGTCGGGGACGGGAGACGATGGGGGAGAAGCCATTACTGTTAATCGTGATGGGAATGCTTATGTAGTCGGATTCACACGCTCTACTGATTTCCCTGTGACTTCCGGTGCCTTCCAGACGCAAGCAAAAGATCAGGCGGTCTTTGTAACGGAGATGAATCAAGCAGGTTCTAATCTTGTGTTTTCCACTCTTCTTGGGGGAAGCGGGGCTGAAGATGCGAGTGCCGTTGCATTGGGTGGAGGAGAACAGGTCTATGTGATTGGATCGACTTCCTCTACCAATTTTCCTACGACCAATGGTGCCTTTCAAACTCTGTTACAAGGAATAAATGACGCATATGTTTCCAAATTTAACAAGAGCGGAACGAGACTGATCTATTCAACCTACCTCGGGGGCAGTGGAGACGACTTGGGATCTAGTGTGGCGGTTGATCGCTTTGACCAAGCATGGGTGACTGGCACGACTCGCTCCATGAACTTCCCCATAACATCGGATGCGTTCCAAGATCGATTGCGTGGGTCCGCAGATCCGTTTATCACGCAACTTCATTTTTCGGGTACGGGTCTTGCCTTTTCCAGCTATTTTGGAGGATGTGAAAACGACTTCGGAATCGATATTGCCGTTGATGCAAAACAGCAGACTTATGTCGTTGGTTTTACTCTATCCACAGATTTTCCAACAACACCTGGGGCATTCCAGACAGAGATGACCAGTCAGTTTGCGGATGCTTTTGTATTAAAAATAGGGACTTTTTCTCCCGGACCAACCGGGCCAACTGGACCGACTGGAGCGATGGGTCCGCGCGGTCCACGAGGAGCACGAGGGCCACGCGGAAGAAGTAGTTTCAATGAAGAAGGATGACACATTACGGAACAAAGGAGCCGATGCTATGCGCGTCATGATGGAAATCTGACCCTCCGGTGATAACCAGTTCATGTTTCTTTGCCAAGCGTCGAAAATGTCGACTATCCTCCGTGCGGTGGTTGCGATGCCAAACTTCGATTCCATCAAATCCTTCACGCAGAAGCTCATCTACGAGTGACAGGCTCTGAATATATACGGGATGCGCCAAGACAGCCAGCCCACCGGTATCGTGAATATATTGAATACCTTGAGGGACGGAGAGCTCTTTCTTTTCTACATCGGCTGGGTTTCCATCTCCCAGGTAATGGTCAAAGGCTACCTGCATGGAAGAAACATATCCCTTTGCCACCATCGCCTGAGCAATATGAGGACGTGCGATTAAGCCATCTCCGCAGTAAACTTTCACTTCTTCTAAGGAAAGGGGCATCTCTAAGGAAGCCAGCTTCTCTAGGATATGTTCCGCCCTTTTCTCTCTAAAATCACGAAACGTTGCTAAGCGTTGGTGTAGTTCCTTGGGATGCTCTATGCTATAGCCTAAAATATCAATGTTGCGTCCGCGCCAGCGAGTGGAGATCTCAACCCCGGGGATGACGGTGATCCCCAGCTTATTTCCGGCGGCGATCGCTTCATCCACACCGGCTAATGTATCGTGGTCTGTGATAGCGATGGTGGACAATCCGGCGGCTTTCGCTTTTTGAACCACTTCCGTCGGGGAGTAATGGCCATCGGAAGCCGTGGTGTGTAGGTGTAAATCAAAGCTTCCGAGGGGTAGGTTATGGATAATATTCATGGTAGGGCACACTCCTTTTCACGAGGAATACGATCTTCCTTCTATTTTATCGAATAAGTCCAGAAAAAGTGACGCCTCAACTTTGTCTGTTAAGTTCTTTCTATTTTCAATCCACTGTCCTTGATCAGATTCCTCGAGATCTCATCTCATACTGAAACTAGCTGAATATATTTAGAATCCTCGCCCTCTCTTACCAGCGAAAATGAGCAACTTCGCCTTTTCCTGTCTGTGCCTCAATCGAGAGAGTGGGAGGTTGGAAGGAACGAGGCTGATAACTTTCCCCCTGTTCATTGGTAAAAAAGCGAAAAGGGATGCTCGATTTCCCCCGTGGAAAAATATCGGTCTGGTAGGTGAAGTCATCGCTTAGGGTGATGGTTACCTCTCGCCAAACATCTGCATCCCCATTGGTAATCATGAGGTGTTGGTTGGTTGCACTCACACTCGCTTGCAGTGTAGGGGAGTCCGAAGAAGAGCAGGCACTTAGCAAGCAAACCACGAGCAAATAAGCAAACGTTATCCCAATTTGACGAAGTTTCAAGAAGAACTCCCTCCTTCCGACAGTAAAGAAAGATCGAATAATAGGTTGGGTGCTTTGGGATGGCTACGGTGAACCTCGACTGCCAAGACGTTTTCCCCTTTTTGTAGTCTCGTTGCCCCGTTCGGTATGCGGATCTCCTGATAAAGAGTGGCTTCATTGGGATGGGCTAGCGATTGCGATGAGAGCCAACCGGTGCGAATACCATTGCGGTAAATCTCCTGCCCATTGAGATAGACGACAATGCCATCTTCATAGGTGAGATGAAGGAGGAGATCCTCAAAGGTGGTGGGATCACTGGAGAGTGTAAATGTATGCCGAAAATAGGTCGTTGGCGATTCTCTATCCGGAGTGAGAGAAGTGTTGATCAGCGATTGGAAATTCTCGTGGGTGGTGTAACCAAAAACCCCGCGTCCTTCTATCCAATCTTTATCGTTAAATGAATGACTGCGCCAGTCATTTGCAGGTAAGGATACTTGTTCAGGTGGGGGCTTCTCTCCAGAAGGGTCCATTCCTGCAGGTATCGTGGATTGGATTTTGTCCCCTCCATGGTAGCGCCATTGTGATTGAAGGGAGATGAGGTTTTCGCGTGGCTTTGCCTCCTGATGAAGTGGAGAGGGGACGAGTAAACCCTCGTCCAGCGTGGTACCTGCTGGAGTGACCGTGCGCAATTGCAGCCCCGTTTTCGTATTTTCTAATAGCAGGAAGGCTCCTTGCGGAATCTTCCACTCTTTCCATTGTGGATGGGAAGAGGAAGAAAGCCCACGTGGTGGTGTGGATACGGCATGTGAGGCGAGATAAGCCTTCTCCTCAGTTAATATGAGATGAAGATTGGCCTCATATAGTGTGGTCCAAATCTCTTCTTGATCGGGAAGGCGATGAAGAAGAGCGATGTGTGTCTGCTCTGAATCGGAAGGGATAGATTGGTTTAGCCAGGTTACTTGCTTCTCTTGCTCTTGCTGGAGCTGAGAAGCATTGAGAAAAAAATAGTGAGATTGCCCGTATTCAATTGCGTAAGCCGTTTTCCCCATGTCTGGTAAAGAAGCATCGGGTAAATAGGAGAAAAGATTGGAGAAGTCTTGGATTTTCATCGATGGATCATAGATCGGATAAAAATAGGAGGCAGGTTGCTTGGATGGAGAAAGGTGCTTTCCTGGAATCGAAGCATAAAAATCGAATGCGTTCGCCTCTCTCAATCTGTCGAGATCCCACTCTTTTTCTTGATTAGGAAGATAAGCAAAGCGAGAGAGGGGAGCGGAAGAAGAGGTTGCATCCAGTAGCCCTTCCGTTGGAATGGTTGACCAAAAGAAAGAAGATCCCATGAGCAGGAGGGCCATGAGGGTGAGAGTGAGTAGTCGATAGTTGCGCAACCAATTTTTCATAATAGCATCCTTCCTTTTCATGAAAACTGCATATGAAATAACCGTCTTCTCTTTCATTTAAGGGAGCGATTTTTTTACTTTTACCTCATTATCAAGAGGTGATTGATGATCAAGATTTAGCCTGGCATGAGCGGCAACCAGCCCAGAATGGCATGATAAAAAGGGGGCCAGCTGAAGATAAACAAAGTAAAAAGCAATAGGGAGAAAGTGGTCCCTGCTTTCTTAGGAGAAATCTCTTTTTTTCGCAATAAGAAATGCAAGAGAAACCAACTGGAGAGCCAAGCGATGAGCCCGATCGTTTCTTTTCCCGCAAAGGGGCCAATTCCTTGCCAACCAGGCATCCAAGAGCCGAGTCGGTACAAGATCTGATTGGCCTGAAGGGGATCGTTAACACTCCACCAGTGGCTAGCAATGAGCATGGCGAGTCCAATCCAGACGGAAGCGAGTACTGCTGTAATCTCTCCTGTAGCTCGTGTAGATGGTTCAGTGGATGGCTCATTCATAGGTTGTCTTCCTTTCCTAGGGAGGGTTTTATTATGGGTATCACTATCGCATTTTGACTAACCCAATACCGAGAATGAAACTGATCAAGAGGCTGATCCACAAAAATGTGATGAGGATAGCGACAATCGTGGCAATATCGGGACGAGTGGGAAGGGACTCTTTGTATCGGCCCACGATCCATAAGGAAGCGACGGACAGAGGGAGAGGGAAAAGCGAGACGAATTCCTTGTACTCCATCACGATTAAATGCATGGAAGGTTGATGATAGAGGAGCCATTCTTGCAATCCATCGGGTCCGCGATAAGCGATATAAAGCCAATTGCCAAAGATGATCGAGAGCAATATGAGACTGGTTAACCATCCAAGGTAGCGAAATAGGATGGTGGGAGTGGCCTTGTTTTTTCGTAGGAGCGGAAAGGCCAGGTGTGCAACACGAGAAGCGAAAAACAAGGTGAGAGTGGCGGCGACCCCATGTAAGATGGATGCCCAGTAATTGGGGTGCGGAAGAAATAGATTGAAAAAAGGGATGAGCAGAAAGAGAAGAGCGGCAACGCCTGCTTGCGTAGCCGCTACATCTTTACTTTTGATCCAACTCTTGATCACAGATATCAACTGCCTTTGTTCAAAGTCTGTATCGAAAAGTGCAGAGAAAGCGAGCAAAGATTATTCGAAAGTAACGTTGATTTGTGGGCGTTTGCTAGGATCGTTACTTTCACTGGAGCTAAAATCGGAACCATTCATATTTCCCCTGTCTGCGATCAGAATGCCATGGTTTTCTTCGGGATGATCAATCCAGTTTTGCACGAGGGCGATTCCTTTTTCATTCAGTTGAATGGTTTGATATCCTTCAAAGCAGGGTTGGATGGTTCCTACCTTTTCCCCTCGATCCTCATTTCCTTGAGCACCTGCTTTGTCCCAAGATTGTCCACTTGCATATTCCGTCCACGTGGCAGAAGCTTCATCCCAGTCTTGTCTCACGGCATAAAGTGAATACGAATCCCAGCTCATATCTTTGACATGCAAGGTGATGCTAGCCGACTTTACTTCCTTACCTGCCGGAAGTTCTGAAAGATCCCATTTGAGAAGAGAGGATAAGTCTTTTGTGCTTAAGTAGGGGGAGTCACCGTCCACATAAAGGGTACTACCTTCCCCATCGTTTTTCCTCTTTTTATTTTCATTTAGATAGGTATCCTCTGTTCCCTCGTAATCAGCATGAGGAGCGACACCGTCTTGGAAGGATTGCGCCTGATGGGAGCTAGAAAATTCATCGATGATGTTTCCTCGATCGTCATAAACGGTATACGTGACTTGGGTATTGGTCACTTCCACCATCATATAATGATAAGTAGCGAGTGGACCGACATTGACGTTTTTTCCATCCCGCACGGTGCTGGTGAGAGGAGCACCTGCTCCGCCCAGCGTAATTTGATAGATATCATTCTCAAACGTGTGACCATTGCTATTAAATGTCTCATCAATCAAGCGGCGATTGTAGTTATGCTCATGTCCGACAAAGACGGCTTCCACTCCGTATTCATCAAAGAGGTCCCACAAGGCATCCCGTTCACTCGCATCTTCATCAAGCGAAGCGCCATAGTGTGATCCTATCGGATAAGCGGGTACATGAAATTGTACAAAGGTATGTGTTTGTGGGTTGTTTTGCAGTAGTTCCTCGAGCCAGTTTCGTTGCTGTTCGTCTATCACATACTCGCCTTTATTGTTCTTGCGGTCAGAATTTAGGTTGATGATACGGGTGTTTCCATAGTCAAAGTAGTAAGCGGAACGCTGGTAACCTTCTAATTGCTCATTGGGGAGGTGCGTAAATACCTGACTAAATTTCGTTTCATCATCTTCGTGATTGCCAAGGCTCGGATAAATCATGTTGATGGGATAGTAGTCATCAACGAGATCACTCCATGCTTTAAGTTCACTTTTCACATCGGACCCACCGGATACTTGGTCACCGGTAAACAGAATGAAAGAAGGTTGGTCAGGCTGTTCTTTTACTTCCTGCATTAAGGAGCGGAGGCGACGTTCGTTCATGCCGTCCAAAACACCACGACTGTCCCCCATCACCACAAAGCGAAAGGCGTTTTCGGCGGCAGTAACTTCTTTCGTTTTGGAAGGGAGTGTAATCATACTGTAGGAAAAAATAAGGGCGAGGGCTAATGAAAGGGAAGCCCATTTGATGCCATGCTGAGAAAAATTCATCTAAAAACCTCCTGGAAAGATAAGAATATATAGATGATCAGTCATTATTGCTCTCCTGTTTTGCCCATGTTCAATTGAATTGCACTGGGTCGGAAAAGTTAAGAAGTTTGTCTCCGCTTTCTAGTATAGGAGGCTTCTTTTAGGGCTGTGTTGTATTGTTTTAAGAAATTGTAAAAGTAGAATGGATATATTGAGGGATACGAGTGTTTGAGGCTTTTTCCTGCTAAAAGAACTACTTTTACGGATAAGGGGAGTTCACTCTATCTTATTTTTTTATTATGTGGGATAGAACGTTGTGAAGCTAACGTGTTGAAGCAGAAAGGATTATTTCATTACGAGCAATAGGCTGGAAGATGTGTGAATAATATGGATTGTAGGAGAGAGTTGATGTGGGATGATTATTAAGAAGACATCAGGTATCCTATAGAGGAAGAGAGAAGAAGGATGGAGGATCGATTATGACAAAAAAAGAGAATCGAAAAGTGTGGGACGAAGGGGTTCACACCAACTTTAAGAATGAGATGACGTATGGAGAGTATTTAAAACTTGATCAAATCTTATCTAGTCAGCGCACGTTATCGGGTCATCATGATGAAATGTTATTTATTATTATCCATCAAGCGAGTGAACTGTGGATGAAATTGATTATCCATGAGCTATCAGCGGCAAAAGCTTGCATCCAACAGGGGGATTTGGAGCCATCATTCAAGATGCTAGCCAGGGTATCCAAGTCCCAGCTACAATTGATTCAATCGTGGGATGTGTTATCTACATTGACACCAGCGGATTATATGCAATTTCGCGGGGATTTGGGTAAATCATCTGGTTTCCAATCCTTTCAAAATCGCGAGATTGAATTTCTACTCGGGAAAAAGGATGAGCGCATATTAGCGGTATATGAACACGATCGTCCCCATTACGAAAGGTTAGAGCAGCTATTACACGAGCCCAGCATCTATGATGTATCTATCCAAGCGTTAGCTAAGCGTGGGATTCCAGTGGATGAGACAGCGACCAATCGGGAGTGGAAGGAAGCTTATACTCCGAATCCAAGCGTAGAAGATGCTTGGCTGACTGTATACCGGGATGTAGAGAAATATTGGGACCTATACGAGTTAGCGGAGAAACTTGTTGACTTAGAGGACCGTTTTCAACAATGGCGGTTTCGCCATATGAAGACAGTGGAACGAGTGATAGGGATGAAAATGGGAACAGGTGGTTCCTCTGGCGTCTCTTACTTAAAGAAAGTGATTGACCAGTGTATGTTTCCAGAGCTGTGGGAGTTACGCACAAAGATTTGAATGAAAGAAGAGAGCAAAGGGTGGGATAGAGATGAGCCAAAATCCATTTGATTCGCGACGGGAATACGCAGAAGAGTTGGATCGTCAAGATGATTTGGCTGGCTTCAAAGAAGAATTTTATCAAGCGAAGGATGCTCTCTACTTCGACGGCAATTCCTTGGGACTCATGTCGAAGCGGGCTGAAAGGGCGTTGTTAGAAGTAATGGAAGACTGGCGGGAGTATGGGATTGATGGGTGGTTGAAAGGGAAGCGCCCTTGGTTTGAGATGTCGGAGAACCTAGGTGCTCGTGTGGCACCGCTCATCGGTGCGCTGCCAGAAGAGGTCATTGTAACAGGATCAACCACGATCAATATCCACCAGTTGGTCGCTACTTTTTATCGCCCAGAAGGAAATCGAACCAAAATATTGGCCGACGCGCTTACCTTTCCTTCGGACATCTATGCGCTGCAAAGCATTCTGAAACTCCATGGCTATGATCCAGGAGAGCATCTCCTACAGGTAGAGAGCGCAAACGGGCACTGTCTGGTGGAAGAGGATATCATTTCGATGATGTCGGAAGAAGTGGCTTTGATTTTATTGCCTACTGTCCTTTACCGTAGTGGCCAACTTCTTGACATCCAACGATTAGCGTCCGAAGCGAAAAAACGAGGCATTCTCATCGGCTTTGATGCTTGCCACTCTATCGGTGCGATACCGCATGCCTTTAACGGCTGGGAAGTGGATTTTGCCGTTTGGTGTCATTATAAATACGTAAATAGCGGACCCGGCAGTGTGGCAGGTCTGTTTGTTCATGAGCAACACTTGGGAGAGTGGCCGGCACTGGCTGGATGGTTTAGCTCGAACAAAAATAAGCAATTTGATATGGAGTATGAACTCCATCCAGCGGATACAGCAGGAGCTTTCCAGGTTGGTACGCCTCATGTGTTAAGTATGGCTCCTCTCCATGGGTCATTGGAGTTGTTTGAAGAGGCGGGCATTGAAGCCATTCGCAAAAAATCACTGCAACTGACACGCTACTTAATGGATCTGATAGAAGAGCAACTGAGTGAGGAAGGATTTTCTTTTGGAAACCCTCAGGAAGATCATTGCCGTGGAGGGCATGTCGCCTTGATTCACGAAGAGGCTGTGCGAATTTGTAAGGCACTGAAAGATCATAGAATCATTCCGGATTACCGTGAACCCAATGTGATTCGTCTGGCTCCGATTGCTTTGTACACGTCCTTTACAGATGTGTGGGAGATGGTGCAGGTGCTTAAAAAAATCATGCAGGAGAAGCTGTATGAGCAATACGAGAAGAAACGAGAAGTGGTGGCTTAGCATGCAATGGAAAGATATTTCACAACCCTTAGGGAAAGGAGTCCCCGTGTGGCCAGGGGACGTTCCTTTCACTTATCGACTGACGTGGACGAAAGAAGAGACAGGCTCAGTCAATGTGGGTCAACTGCAAATGAGCACACATACAGGTACACATATCGATGCTCCTTATCATTTCGATGAAGAGGGAGAGCGAGTAATCGATCTAGACGTCTCCCTTTACATAGGTCCTGCACGCGTGATCCATCTGCCTGGACGCTCGTCAATCGGCATAAAAGATCTTAGTCTCTACGACTTACGTGGTGTGAGTCGTCTCTTGATCCGGACAGACTCGTGGTCTGATCTTTCTCAATTTCCTCAGAACATCACCTATATGGAGCCAGAGATTGCCCTTTATTTAGCGGAACAGGGTGTGCGCCTACTTGGACTGGATATTCCTTCAGTCGATCCGTTAGATAGCAAAAGCTTGGATGCGCACCATGCATTACACCAACAGGGGATTCATATATTGGAAGGTGCAGTTTTAAAGGAGATCGACCCAGGTCTCTATGAGTTAGTCGCCCTGCCTTTGCCTCTGCAAAAAGCGGATGGTAGCCCTGTACGTGCTGTTTTGCGTGCACTGGGCAACGGAGCTGAAGAGGGAAAAGGGTAGAATGAAGGCGGAACAGGGCAAGAGTGAAGAGATAAGAATGAGGACAAAAAGAAGATATTCAGCCTCTAACCTCTTGCTCTTGTCTTCATTTTTCCCTATGTATTTGCCAAGAACGGTTATAGATAGAAACGTTCTTGGCCATAAAGACGTATAATGATAACACAAGATGCTGTCCCGTCTCTTCTTGATAATTATCTGGGGAAGGGGAGTTCCACCGTGATGCCAGATCAAATGAACGAACTGGAGCGCGCGATCGATGAGATTACCGAAATTGCGCGTGGATTTCATTTAGATTTTTACCCGATGAGATATGAAATCTGCCCGGCGGATATTATTTATACGTTTGGAGCCTATGGTATGCCGACAAGGTTCTCTCACTGGAGTTTTGGAAAATCTTTCCATAAAATGAAGCTGCAATACGACTTAAACCTCAGCAGGATCTATGAGCTTGTGATTAATTCCAATCCTTGCTATGCATTTTTACTAGAGGGGAATAGCCTCATTCAGAATAAGCTGATTGTCGCCCATGTCTTGGCTCATTGTGATTTCTTTAAAAACAACATTCATTTTTCCAATACCTCGCGTGATATGGTCGAAAGTATGGCCGCGAGTGCGGAGCGGGTTCGCTCTTATGAGTTGAAGTATGGCAAGAACGAAGTGGAGCAGTTTCTCGATCATGCACTGGCGATTCAAGAACATATTGATCCCAGTTTGGTACCCTCTCGCGAAGAAGACGATGAAGAGAAAAAAAAGCATACTACTGATGGACAGAGAAGCGCTTATGATGATTTGTGGAGATTGGATGAAAGGGGTAGGCAGGAAGAGACCACACGGACGAAGCGCACCAAGTCCATGGATCCGCAGAAAGATCTACTTCTGTACATTATGCATCACAGCCAAATCCTCGAGGGATGGCAACAAGATATTTTGACCATGATTCGTGAGGAGATGCTCTATTTCTGGCCACAGATGGAAACGAAGATTATGAATGAGGGCTGGGCTTCCTATTGGCATATTCGTATTTTGCGAGAAATGAACCTGAGTGAAGAAGAGACAGTCGAGTTTGCGAAGCTAAACGCTTCTGTGATTCAGCCATCTACGACTTCGATCAATCCCTACTATCTAGGATTAAAGATGCTGGAGGACATTGAAAAAAGATGGAATGAACCGAGTGAAGAGGAGCAAGCGAAGTTTGGACGGAAATGGGGAGGAGGAAGAGAAAAGATATTCGAAGTGAGGGAGATGGATTCGGATACTTCTTTTATTCGGAATTATCTTACTAAAAATCTAGTCAATGAACTCGACTTATATGTTTTCGGACGAAGAGGAAATGATTGGACAATAGAGGATAAGAATTGGGAGGCCGTAAGGGACCAATTGGTAGCCAGTCGTATTAACGGGAGTCATCCTTATTTGGTGGTACAAGAGGGAGACTATATGCAAAATCGGGAGCTATATTTGAAGCACCAGTACGAAGGAATTGAGTTGGATGTAAAGTATTTAGAAAAGACGTTGCCCCATGTGTTTGCTCTCTGGGGACGGACAGTACATGTGGAGACGGTTATTGAAGGCCGGTCCGTTCTATTTAGTTACAATGGGAACAAGTGCAATCGCCGTTTTCTGTGAGCAATAAGAAAAGAACGAGGCATGCATAAAAATAGCCGGGACCACACCCCGGCTATTTTTGATAGGTAGTGGTATGATCCGCCAGCCGCAAATTTTGCAAAATAAAAAAGAAGACAGAATTCGATAATCTTTTTGTTTGAAAAATATCTACTATTTTGATAAATTTATAGTGCAAGTGACTATTCTATTTTTAAAAAAGGTGGAGATGCAAATGCAGAAAGTATGGCTCGTCTTGATGGCTTTTGCCCTGGTCATGACCCTTTCAACTCCTGCTGTTGCTACCGCAAATAACGCGATCACTCCGCAATTCGACTCCATTTATGTAACGAAGTATGACTACTTCTCAAAAACGATCTACCCCAATGAGTGGAATGTGCCTAATTCGAGGTTGTACTCTGAATACCGCTATCCAAATTTTTATAATGGGTATCTATACAAAAACTTTTGTATAGATGTAGGGAATAGTTGGTCTTGTAACTACTCTGGATACTTGTACAGCTTCTAATTTGGTAGCCAACCAGTACGAAGGAATTGAGTTGGATGTAAAGTATTTAGAAAAGACGCTGCCCCATGTGTTTGCTCTCTGGGGACGGACAGTACATGTGGAGACGGTTATTGAAGGCCGGTCCGTTTTGTTTAGTTACAATGGGAACAAGTGCAATCGCCGTTTTCTGTGAGCAATAAGCAAAGAAAAAGGCGTGCAGAAAAATAGCCGGGACCACACCCCGGCTATTTTTAATGTTGATTTATGGATGTTTCCACTTGGCATCGGCATGAAAGGAAGAGGGAATATTGACCATTTTGTTGGGTTCTTTTTGTGATTTGCGAATTTGTTGCAGTGGAAGAGAAGCTCCCATCGCAATCCAGAAGATTTGACCGGAGGTAGAATGGGCTTCCTCGCCAGAATGTTGTATTTGGACCACGAATTTATCCTTGAATCGTTTGACTAGATGAACCTGCGTAGAGGTATTGTCAGTCATGCAGACGACTACATACTTGTTTTGGTTGTAGGGCTGATCCAGTGGAATTTCTAGTGGTAACTTCTCCATCTGTGGTGCAAGGTGAAACTCTTGTGTACCGCATTGGGCAGAAGAGGGGGATTCGAAGATGATATTGGGATGGAAGTTTAGTTTTTCGATACCGATGGATTGATCCTCAATATGTTTGCCGGTGATGGCTTCCTCCATGAGATGCTGAGAAGAGATGGATTGATCCTTAATATGAGTACTGGAGACCGCGTCTTTTTGGAGGTGATGGGCATGGATGGCTTCCGATGCGAGGTGCTGTTCTTGAATGATTCCCTCCATCAGATGATCGGAAGTCAGAGAATGCTGGATGAGATGCTTACCATTAACGGCGCCTTCTTGGAGATGATGGGCTGCTATCGTTCCTTCGGCAACATGGTTGAACTGGATCGCTTGGTCGGTGAGATGCTGAGAAGAGATGGATTGATCTTTAATATGAGTACTGGAGACGGCATCTTCTTGGAGATGCTGGGCATGGATGGCTTCCGGAGCGAGATGCTGTTCCTTAATGATTCCATCCATCAGGTGATTGGAAGTAAGGGAATACTGGGTTAGATGTCTGCCATTAACGGCGTTTTCTTGGAGATGATGGGCCGCAATCGCCCCTTCGGCAACATGGTTGAGCTGGATCGCTTGTTCGGTGAGGTGCTGAGAGGAGATGGATTGATCCTTAATATGAGTACTGGAGACCGCGTCTTTTTGGAGGTGATAGGCATGGATGGCTTCTGAAGCGAGGTGTTGTTCTTGGATGATTCCCTCCATCAGGTGGTTGGAGGTCAGAGAATGCTGGATGAGATGCTTGCCATTAACAGCGCCTTCTTGGAGATGGTGTGCTGTGATGGCCCCTTCGGCAACGTGCTTGGACAGAACCGCTTGGTCGGCAAGGTGTTGAGCAGAGATGGAATGATCTTTGACATGAGTACTGGAGATGGCACCTGCTTGGAGATGCTGAGCATGGATGGCTTCCGGAGCGAGATGCTGTTCCTTGATGATTCCCTCCATCAGATGGTCGGAAGTAAGGGAATACTGGGCGAGATGTCTGCCATTAACGGCGTCTTCTTGGAGATGATGAGCTGCAATCGCCCCTTCGGCAACATGATTGAACTGGATCGCTTGTTCGGTGAGATGCTGAGAGGAGATGGATTGATCTTTGATATGAGTACTGGAGACAGTGTCTTTTTGGAGGTGCGGGGCCGCAATCGCCCCTTCGGCGATATGATTGAACTGGATTGCTTGGTCGGTAAGATGCTGAGAGGAGATGGATTGATCCTTGATATGGGTACTGGAGACCGCGTCTTCTTGTAGATGATGAGCCGCAATCGCTCCTTCGGCGACATGGGTGGTCTGGACCGCTTGATCGGTAAGGTGCTGAGAGGAGATGGAATGATCTTTGACATGAGCACTGGAGATGGTGTTAGGTTGAAGATGCTGGGCATGGATGGCTTCCGGAGCGAGGTGCTGCTCTTGGATGATCCCTTCCATCAGGTGATCGGAAGTAAGGGAGTGTTGGGTGAGATGTTTGCCTTCGACAGCATCATCTTGTAGATGCTGGGCCGCTATCGCCCCTTCGGCGATATGGGTGGTCTGGACCGCTTGATCGGTAAGGTGTTGCGAGAAGATGGATTGATCCACGATATGTTTACTGGAAATCGCCTCTTCTTTGATAAGAGCACCATGAATACTTTTTGGTTGAAAATGTTCCGCTTTTATAATGGCAGGGGAAAGATGATTGGATTGAATACTGGCTGATGCGAGATGCATGCCATTGATTACGTGACTGACAAGATGCCTGGAGGTGATGGAATGATCCATGAGGTGTTCTCCAAGTATGACTCCCTTCTTCAGGTGACCGGTCTCAATCGTCTCTGCAGCAAGGTGGGCACTGTTCACGGATCTTTCTTGTAAGTGTTGAGAGCTGATGGAGTGGTGGGCAATGTGATGACTGTGAACCGTTTCATCTTGAAGGTGCTGTTTCTCAATTGCCTGGTCAGCGAGATGCTCTGTAGTGATTGCATTTGGCGAAATATGTGACGAAGAGATCGCTTGATCAGCTAGGTGATCCGATTGAACCGAACCTTGTTTCAGATGATCTTTGTCGATAGACGAAGGAGTGAGGTGCTCATCCGTAATGGAATGGCTGGCGAGATGGTCGGCTGTTATCGCTTGGTTTGTCAGGTGCTCACCATGAATGGATTTCATGGATAGATGCTTGGCTTCGATTGAGCCTGGTGCGATATGCTCACCGGAAACAGAATGATTCGTGAGATGCTTGGCATCGATGGATTGCTCTATAATGTGTTGCTGTCCAATCGTGTTGTTTTGGAGGTGGTGCGTATGGATGGCTTCTTCCGCAATATGATGACTTTGAACGGATTGATTATCCAATTGTTGTGAAGAGATCACATTCTCCTCAAGTTGTTGACGTTTGATGGTGATATCTTCAAAGTGATTTGCTGTGATGGCCCCTTTGGCAATATGTTTGGATTGGATGGCTTCTTCGGCGAGATGTTCGGCTACTACGGTTTCTGGTTGTAAATGACGTGTAGAGATGGCGTGATTGGTGATGTGTTCATTTTGGATGGTATTCGATTGTAGGTGAGTAGAGTGGATAGACTGAGGTTGGATATGGTCGTCATTGATGATATTACTGGCGAGATGGTGTGGGGAAATGGCCCCTTCCACGATATGTTCACGCTCCACCGCACCTGTTTTTAGGTGGATCGGTCCGATGGATTGCTCGGTAAGATGATTTTCCGTAATGGAGTGGTGAGATAACTGTTCAGTGGAAACGGCATGATCTGCCAAGTGATCTCGCCCGATTAACCCCTTTTTGAGGTGGCTCGTTTCAATGGACTGTGGAGTCAAGTGCTGGCTCTGAATGACTTCGTCTACTAGCAGATCGGAGGTAATGCAATTCTTGGTTAAATGTTCGTTGGCAATCGATTGGTTGGAAAGGTGTTCCCTCCCAATGGAAGAAGGAGCAAGATGACTAGAAGTAACCGCTTTTTCAGTGAGATGGTCTGCTGTGATGCAGTGATCGGCGAGGTGGTTTCGCGTGATGGCTTTTTCTTGAATGTGCTCGGATTCAATGGCTTTTTCAGTGAGGTGCTCACTGGCGATGGCTTTGCGTTCCACTTGCTCGGACTGGATCGATCTTTCGGCGATGTGCTCCTTCTGGATCGCTCTTGGTTGCACATGATCGGAACCGATCGAACGTTGGACAAGTTGCTGACTTCCGATGGTTGCTGGACGGACTAACATGATCTTGGGATTTAGATGTTCTGTCTGAATCGATCCTTTTTCGATATGGTGACTCTTTATCGTGTCATCTCCCACATGCTCCGAACTAACCGCATGTGGAGCGAGTTGATCAGACGTTACGCTGTTTTTTTCCAGATGCTTGGCTTGAATGGTATTTGGCTTGATGTGCTCTGACTGAATGATATCTTTGTGAAGATGTGCACCAGAGACGGATGGTTGGGCAAGGTGTTGGCTTTGAATGGACTGAGGGACGAGGTGTGTACTCTGAATGGTTGCGGGTTGAAGGTGGCTTCCTTCCAGTGTATCAAAGGCGATGTGATACCCCTCAACCGTATCAAACTGGAGGTTATCCCCCGTAATGGTTTGTTCGGCGATATGCTCACCAGTGATGGCGCCTTTTGCTACGGCTTCCCGTTGTACAGCTTCTTTCTTTAGATGTCCGTAATGAATGGACTGTGGAGCAATATGCTCTGATTGAATGGAATGGGTAGTCAGATGTTTACTTAAAATGGATTCTTTGTCTAAGTGGCGGGTGGTAATGCTTTTATCACTGAGGTGTTCACTTTGCACAGCATTTGGTTTTAAATGCTTCCCTTCCACCGTATCGTTAGACAGATGGTGTGACTGAACAGCTTCAGAACTGAGGTGCTCCTCTTTGATCACTTTGTTACCGAAGTGGGAAGAAGCAAGAGAACCAGGGGTGATATGATCCCCATGAATACTTTTCTTACTTAAGTGATTTTCGTTAATGGATTCAGAAACCAAATGCTGAGTGTCGATGGAATGGGGGCTGATTTTTTCACCAGAGATGGATTCATTGGTAAGATGGTCTGTTGTGATTGCTTGAGATGCGATGTGCTTTGATTGCACAGCAGATAAAGCAATCTTCTTTCCCGTAACGGCTTGCTGATCAAGGTGATCACTGGTGACAGAGGATGCAGCGAGGTGATTTCTTTGTACCGTGTTTTGAGCGATATGCTTGGCAAGGATCGCCTTGGGAGCGATTTTTTTAGCAGTGACTGCTTCATCGGCTAACTGCTCTTCCTGGATTGCGTTGGGTGTAATGTGTTGAGGTTGGATGGATTTAGGATGAATATGCTTAGAAGCAATCGCATTGGACAGAATATGTTCACTTTGAATGGCTCCTTTTTTAAAGTGAACCCCTTCGATCGACTGAGAGGAGATATGTTTGGCTTGGATGGCTTCTGGAGCAATTTTGTCTTGTGTGATTGCTTGGGGAGAGAGATTGTCACTGCGAATGGAGAGATGACGGATATGGTGGTGATCAATCGAATCTCTTTCTAGATGCTTGGATTGAATGGAATAAGGAGCGATTTTTTTTCCTGTGACTGCTTCATTTGCTAGACCGGAAGTGTTGACGACCCCTTCCATAAGATGTTCTGTTGAGACAGAGGCTGGGGCAATGTAAGGAGAAGTCAGCCTTTTGACGATACTTTCAGCAAGATGTCTTCCCCCGATACTTCGACTTTGAATGTGTTCTCCGTGAATTTCTCCGTGCGCAATGTGCTCCCCGAAGATCACCTTTTTTGGTAAGTGAAACGGTTCCTCTTCGCTATCTGTCATGTATTTTTGACTGGATGCTCTCCTGGTGGTAGGCGGTTTCTGATTCTGTTGTCGTGTGTTTTTTTCATGAACCGATGCGCTCTTTTTTTGCTTGGTTGTGTGATTTTCATCTGCCAATCCAACAAAGTTTTGAATATACGAATGATTTTCATCGTTGTGGTTAGAAGCAGAAGAGCGATTAGAGTGGTTTAAAATGGACGAGATCATGGAAATTTCATCTGAATCATGATGGTCAACGTTCTCATGACGATTTCCTTCATTGTCATGGTATTTTTGGATGAGAGAAAGATGATCGGTTTCTGTTGTTGAAGCTCTTCCTGTTGATTTAGTGGGAGAGGGACTTGCTTTTGTTTTTCCTTTCTTTGTATCAGATAGCCAAATGGTGGCTTGTTGCCCCGGCTCGGGGTCGCCTTGTTGATGTACGATTTGCTTTAATACTTGTTCGTCTTCTCTACTGAGATTATTTTTACTCTTGGGGGATCGATTTTGGGTTTTCTTCTTATAATGAGCCAAAATTGCTCATCCCCTTCCTTTTTCTGTGTCTATATATAGGTATATTCATTAGGGGCAAAAGTGTAGACTCATTCTGCAAAAAGGAACAACCCTTTTTGCAGAAAAGAGGCATGTCATCCCTGTCATAAAAAAATCCTCACTCATGTAGAGAGTGAGGTTTGTTCAACATAATGATCAAGCTCTTCTTCACTCCAATCGCCACCACCTAACCAGAGGGTAGGTTTACCGGTTGGCCCTTTGATGAGACGGAAAGCCACCATTCCGGCGTTGAAGCATGTTTTGAGGCTGGGGGTGTTGTCACAGGCCACCCTTCCATAAATTCTTCCCAGTTCCTCTTTGGTTTGTAGGAGGAGCGTCTCAGCAATTTCATGGTTGCGATAGGAAGGGTGGACGACTAAGAGTGACTCCTCCAAACCATAGTATCCGAGAACGATACTACCCAACAGCTTCTTCTTGGATAAAGCAATTGCTATGTGGGTCCCCTGCTCACCTGCGTCCTGTTGAATGGATTGAAGCCAGTGGAGAGCGCGATGGGTGATCCGATTTTCTCCATATTTCTTGAAAAAGGAGATGAGATAGGGGCACATCCGGCTAAATTGCGTGGGAGTTAAAATTTGAAACTCCATTTTACCGTGCCTCCTCTTGTTCGTGATAACCACTGAGATAAAGAGAATATTGAAGAATTCGTTGCAAAGAGAGTTCACGAATTTGCGGTTCATCAAACTTCATTGGTTTTGCATTGGCTTCAAAGAACCAAATTTTCTCGCTTTGATCCACCCCCATATCCATCGACATTTCACCCAGTGTCTGCTTGGTGTGAGATTCAATATAGGGAGCGATCTTTAACCCAGCTTCCTCGGCTCTTCTGTAGATGAGTGGATGACGTGTACCAAATACTTCGCTTAATACAGCGGTCACATCTTCAATGGAGCCTCCTTGAGGAACATGAGTAGAGATAGCCGTTTTTCCAGCTAACCGGACACCGATACCGGTGACTAACCACTTGCCCACTTCGTTTTTTTGTAAAAGGAGGCGAAGGTCGAACGGACGATTTTTATACAGAGCCAGAGAAATTCCTTGTTGAAGAATGTATTCGCGTGATTGAATGATGCGATTGAGTGTGGGCATAAGCGAGTTGGCATCCAATTGATACGTTTTGCGTCCTGATTTTGTCTGATAGACAACATCAAACGTGTGTTGATGTTGTCGTCGGGTAATGCGAATCATCCCGTTACCGGCTTTGCCATCGACGGGTTTTAAATAGAGAACAGGGTGTTTCTCTAGCATTTGTTGCAGACGGTTGATGTGTCCGAAGGGATAGGTTTCTGGCAAGAACGTTTTGAGTGAGCTAGAGTGACGAAGATATTTGAATAACGTCCATTTGTTGAAGAAAGAGGGGTTGAAAACAGGGATGGTTAATTTCTTGAATGTTTTTAAGGCTTGTTGTTCTTGCTCCCGTTGCTCAAAAGAGCGGTAAGGAATGCGATTGTAAATAACATCGGGCAAAGGGAGGGTGGCTGATAACCAGCGATTGGTTTTTGATCGTGTATCCAAAAGGAGACCACGTACGGTGTCTCGTTCTGTGCGAATACCTGTTGGGGTTAAGACGAATACGGTGATTCCCATCTTTCTTCCCATGCGAATTAAGTCGGCAAAATTAGATGAGTTTCCACGAAACGGCATTTTAGGGTCGTCGGATGTGAGAATTCCAACAAATGGACCGACGCGATAATGATGAGGGGATGCCTGGATAATCCGTGTGGGCAAAGCTTTCGAGAGAGTGGGAGGGACCTTGGCATGGGAGAGCGAAAGGTTGGTCGTAAATTTTTTTCCGATCTGGGCCGAAAATGTGCTGGGAAGTTGTAATTTAGACCGCTCAGAGGGAATGAAAACGGGTGATTTCACCTGTCTACTTAAAGAAAGCCATCCTGTCTGCATGGTAATGTTTCTCCTCCCATCAAACGAAATTCGTTAATTTGAGGCTGTACTCAGTGATCAAGCGTGCAGATTGCACCCCGGCTTCTCGTAAACTAGGATGAACAAACATATGTCTACCCGGTTTGGAGTTTACTTCAAATAACCAAACATGGTTATTTTGATCAATTCCGATATCCAGTCCTAACTCTCCGATGGGACCGTCAATATATTTTTCGACCGTCTCCGAAATGAGAATGGATGACTTTCGTAGCGCTTTTTCTGCAAGGGAGGCTTGTGAGCCAAAGATATCGCGTAAGAGATTGGTGGTGGAGACGAGGGAGCCACCTGTACGAACATGAGTGGTCACGCTTCCCGTTCCGGATACTTTGGAACCAATACCGACAACTTGCCATGCGCCTTCGCGATTTTTGTTCATGTGTATCCGAAAGTCCACAGGGCGATCGTGGTATTTCACCAAACGAATGCCTTGTTGCACAAGGTATTGATTGAAGCGGACTTTTTGATGTCCGAAATGTTGTTGAATCAGTTGATCAATAGTGGAGAACTTGCGTAAGATGTTGCGCTCACCATTGCGGAAGCGACAGAAGTAACCTTTATTCCTGTTCTTTGTAATTCGTAAAATGCCCAACCCAAGGCTACCGCGATTGGGTTTGAGATAAACCATGTGGTGTTTATTGATCATGTAACGAATCAGCTCGATCGTAGGAGAGATATAAGTTTCAGGGATAAAGTAGGAGGTCTGGGGCTGTTGATAAAGAATTTCATGAATGGACCATTTGTTAAAGAAACCTTGGTTAAAGACAGGGCAAGTACCCATGTTTTTGATTCGAGAAAGGCAGGATTGAACTTGTGGGAGTGATTCCGCTTTTCGATTGGGAATGCGCTCATAGATTACATCGGGCAGGGGAGCCGTTCGTTTGCTCCATCCATACTCGCCATCGGAGTTTCTTTGATAAAACCAACCTGTCGTGGTTTGACTACTCCAGTTCACCATTTCTGGAGTGAAAACATAAAACATGGGATGTTCTTGCTTAGAGGCAAGTAGAAAGCTGCGAAAGGTTTTGGAGCGTTCACCGAAGGGCTTAACATAAGATCCGGTGTAGCCGGTGGTCAATATTGCAATAACAGGTCCCAGGCGAAGATGACGAGCGTGATAATGAACACGTAATTCCGATAGAGGAGGGAGGGCCAGTTGACGGGCGATACTAGGGTGAAAATAGACGGCTTTTTTTTCACTGTTTACCGTGCTTACACGCATGATGAGCGTCTTCTTGCCCACGGAGACCTTAATGGACTGTCCGCGTTTACATTTCCATTGTTCAAACAAAGGTTGGGATAAAATAATCGCTTTGGTGGGGGCTTTGGAAACACATTGGACTTTACAGATGAACGAGCTCATTGTTTCCCTCCTACTGTGCCTTCCAATAATGTGTTGGCGTATTGTATGGGAAGCTCGATGGAACGAATACGAACCTTACGTTCTCCTGTTCGTACGAATACCGAGCGTCCAGGTTTAGAATTCGCCTCTAACAACCATACTTTTCCTGTTCGATCAACACCAACATCCAGTCCGAGCTCAATGAGTCGCCCGTGTTTTTGTTCAATAGAAGAGGGGACCTTTTTGGCCAGCCAATCGATGGCATGCAAGATCTCTTCTTTTTGACGAGGAAAGTTTCTTGTTAGAAATGGATTTAAGCGCTCTGCGCTCCCTCCACCGTGCAGATTGGAAGTGAGCGTATGGGGTTTTCCCAATCGAACAGCCTTACCCGTGGTTTCCCACTGTAACTTGCTGTTTTTCTGTACGAGAATTCGAATATCGAAGGGACGATTGTCTTTGGTTGAAAGGGAGAGGAAGGGTTGATATATATAGCGAGTGGTACCGATGAAAGAGTTAAGCCAATGCTCCATCTGTTTTGACTTATGAAAATTAAAGTGGAAAGGTTGGTTTTCTTGTGATCGTCCACGCACGAGGATGGATTGGTCTTCCGGAGTAATCGAGACAATTCCTCGGCCATGGCTTCCTCCATTTGGTTTGAGCAAACAGGAGCCTTGTTTTTTCAGAAACTGTAGAACTTGCTGTGCTTCTTTCCAGCGATAGGTGAGGGGTAAGTAGGGAGTTAGTTCTGGGAAGCTTTTTAGAAGTTCATACGTTCGCCATTTTCCACTCAGTGGCCTTCCGAGTATTTGGCATTCCGAATCGTGATGTATTTTGGAGACGTACGGTTTGTAGTAGAGGAAATGCTGCGTGCTGATGTAATAACAGCGATCGTAAATAATCTTAGGAATAGAGCTTTTTGTTTCTATCCAACGATCCTTCTTCTTATGATAAGTCCAGCCAATAACAGTGCGTGTACTCCAGTTGACTGAACGGGGAGAGAAAACGATGAGGCCCACTCTTAGCTTTTCCCCTTCACGTGTGAGAGCACGAAAATAACTTTCCTCAAAGAAGGGGGGAGAATGGTTGGCTTTACAGACGATCACTCCTAATTGTTTTTTATATGGATGATGTTCATTCATATCGACTTCCTCCATGACCTCAAATTGTTTGAGCGGCTCGGTTTAGGTACAAGTATCTCTTGTTTGGATAGATAAGAGGTGTACTCGATAAGCTTTCTCGCGGAAGGACGGGGAATGTTCTGTTCTTCAGTAACAGTATCATCGGTTTTGGAGGGTTTGGAGTTAATCTCTAAAAGCCATGCTTTTCCATTTGTATCTAATGCCAAGTCGATTCCTAGTTCAGCAAAATGACCGGGACAAATCTGATCGAAGGATTCAACGATCGTTTTTGCTTGGTGAGCCAGGTGCTTCACAGTGGGTTTATTGGGTGTGATCAGTTCAGATAACACTTCACTTGCCTTACGAACGATCCCTCCTCTGGCTAGGTTAGATACGACATGTTGATCATCGGCTACCCGACCTACAGCGGAAGTGATTGACCAGTCCCCTCGGCGGTTCTTTTGTGCTAGTACGCGAAAATCGACGGATCGCCCTTCTAAGCGCACGAGATTGAGTCCTTGTTGAATGAGATAGGGGTTTTTCCCTATTTTCTTTCTTAGAGCACGGAGGATGTCATTAATGGATTCAAAGGTGTGAACAATGGGGGTACCATCTCGGTTGGTATATTGCACGGTATAGGTTTCATTGGGGTAACTAACACGCATGACCCCACTTCCGTGACTGCCGTTGTTGGGTTTGAGGAAGACGGTTTTGTATTTATTGAGAAGAGGAAGGAGCAAAGGTGCTGAATAGACATGGGTTTCGGGAAGCATATCCTGTACTTCTGGCACATTTTTCAACAAGTCGTGTACTTGTTTTTTATTTAAAAACCGTTCGTTGAACAAAGGGATATAAAAAATATCTTGTATTTGTTGTAAGGTGAGTTTTAGAGAGGATTTGTTTTCTACACGACGGGAGGTAATCCGGTTATAGATGATATCGGGTAGCGGGGTTTTTTTTAATGTCCATTTGTTATCATGGAACATCATTCCATATGCTGTTTCTGCATTCAAAGATATATCGGAAGGTTTAAAGACAGTAACAAGAACGCCTTGATTTTGACCAGCAACGACGCATTCCTCAAAAAAACGTGTCATCCTCCCTGCTTTTGCATCGTCAGAATCGGGATGAATATCGGTATTAATTAAAATACCTAACAGGGTTCCCAGCTTGAGAAGGTATCGTTTTGGATTGTATTGTAGAGAGAGGTTCGTTCCCGTTATGATATTTAAACGGTTGACCATACGAGAGCCCATACTAATATATGAGGTCTGGGTTTGCTCTGGGTATGCCACGCCTTTGAGCATGGTAGATCCAAATGAAACCCATATGGGGTGCGGAGGAAGGCCCAGTGACTTAGCTACTTGTAGGTTGATAACAAAATGCATGGGGGATGGTAACCAATGATCAGGAACCATTCTTATTTTCTTACGTATTTGACCCATCGAGATCCCCTTCCCCTGTAAGTGACTACTTCATCGTATGAAGGCATGTATCTTGCGGTGAAAAAAAGAGGCTTGTCAAACAGGGATGATTTGGCTCTATGTGGTATAACCATAAGAAGAGGGGCATAAAGCTGGTGATGTTCGCTATTAGAAAGGGTGAAAAACATGAAAAATCCGTACGATGCTGCGCATGATTTGGCCAAGGTTTTAAGTGAGACAGAAGAATTGCAAGCGTTGGAAAATGCATTGAAAGCAGTAAAGTTGGATCCAGCACAGGAAGCGCTCTTAAATGAGCTACGACAAAAGCAAGCCGAATTGACAAAGAAACAAATGAGCGGAGCGGGGCTGAGTGATGAAGAGAAACAAGCCGTGAATGCATTGATGGAGAGGGTAAACGGCTCTCCGGCGGTACAGAATTTCATGCAAGTAGAACAACGAGTCGGTCTCTTAATTCAGGATATCAATAAAATTGTATCGGAGCCGATCGAGAAGATTTTTCAGCAGTAGAGAGAGAAGGAGGAACCCATGCAAATCACATTCCATGGTCAAAGTTGCTTTGAAATTCATCAGAAAAATCATCGCCTCATCATCGATCCCTTTCTTGAAGGGAATCCCATCGCTGTAGCGAAGCCAGCAGAGATCAAAGTAGACACCATTTTATTGACACACGGTCATGGAGACCATGTAGGTGATACTGTTACGATCGCCAAGCAAAATGATGCTACGGTCATTGCTCCTTTTGAGCTGGCCACCTGGATTGGATGGCAAGGAGTAAACGTGCATCCCATGCATATTGGAGGAAGCCATTCATTTGATTTTGGCCGAGTCAAATTAACTCCTGCGTTTCATGGGTCTGCCTATATCGATGAAGAGAAGAAGGAAATCATCTACACAGGAATGCCTTGTGGACTATTGCTAACTCTTGAAGAGAAAACGATCTATCATGCGGGAGATACTGCGTTATTCCAGGATATGAAAATGATCGGTGAGCGTGCGGATATTGAACTGGCACTTTTGCCGATTGGCGATAATTTTACCATGGGACCAGAGGATGCAATGACGGCAGCCCATTGGTTACAAGCGAAACGGGTTATCCCGATGCACTATAATACGTTCCCCCTCATTGAACAAGATGGGGACGGATTTGTGGACCGTTTACGAGGAGCAGGGATTGAAGGAATGGTCCTCGAACCAGGAGAGATGACTACTTTGTAGTTTATTTTACCATTACAGAAACTCAACGACTCTTCAACGAAGGCTCACGAAATTGTTACTAAGTCGTAATCTCATTGTAATCAAGAAATCGTATAATGAAAGCAAGATAAAACCCCCTTATAAAAGAGATGTGCTTTCGTGGCACATCTCTTTTTCTGCATAGAGGAAGAGGCTTGTACATAGATATGAAAGAGGAGAAAGAGAGAAGTGAAGGAGCGTGAAAATAGTGTGGAATCGTTTTGGATTGGCTCTAGTCATGGCATTAAGCCTGCTGGTTATTGCCGTGATACGCATACCGTCCCCCGGATGGGAAAAACCCTCTGCACTTTTTTCTACTTTATGGATTGGCTTTGCCCTGCTAGTCATAGCAGCAAACTGGCGGAGGGTGCTGACTGAGAGTGAATTAAAGAAGAGGAAGGCCGAGCAAGCAAGACGAAAGCGATGGCTGCATACGCAAAGTGAAAGCTCCCACCGTTCATTACGCAAGGCAAGCGGAAGATAAAAAAAAGAAGCAATCGGACCTCAAAAAAGAGCGAGAAGGCTCTCAGTTCCACATAAAACTTCCTTCCTTGTGAGGAAAGGAAACACTTTCCGAGAGGAGAGCATGGAAGATGCCTCTTCTTTTTTGTTCTGATTAGGGATTGCGTGTATAATGTGGATAAAAAGCGTGCCAGCGTGACTTAAGAAAGAGGGTTTTCCAGTGGCCACGAAACATGAACAAATCTTACTTTTTATTGAGAACCTCGAAGTGGGTCACAAAATCTCAGTACGCCAAATTTCGCGCGAATTGGGAGTCAGTGAAGGGACGGCCTATCGTGCGATAAAAGATGCCGAAGCAAAAGGGTTGGTAAGTACCATCGATCGTGTGGGGACGGTGCGCATCGAGAAGAAACAACGATCGGAAATTGAACGCCTTACCTTTGCCGAAGTGGTTAATATTGTAGAGGGTAATGTATTAGGAGGACGTTCAGGATTACATAAATCTTTGAACCGATTTGTCATTGGGGCGATGAAGCTGGAAGCGATGATGCGCTATGTGGAACCAGGGCACTTATTGATTGTGGGTAATCGCGACAATGTTCACCGCATTTCATTGGAGCATGGGGCGGCGGTGTTGATTACGGGAGGCTTTGACGCGACGGAGGAAGTGAAAGAGTTGGCAGATGAACTGGACTTACCCGTCATCTCTAGTAGTTACGATACCTTTACCGTAGCCTCCATGATCAATCGGGCCATTTACGACCGCTTGATCAAGAAGGAAATCCTTTTGGTTGAAGATATGTTGGGTGATGAACCCGAACCTGTCAGCTTAGCGCTCACGGATCCTATTTGGAAATACGATCAAAGTGTACTAGACTCCGGTCACAGCCGTTATCCGATCGTAGATGAAGCGGGGCGCGTGCAAGGGATCGTAACGGCAAAAGACGTCATGGGGCATCCCTCTCATGAACGTTTGGAGAGAATCATGACCAAAGACCCGATTACGGTTCATCCGCAGACCTCGCTGGCAACAGCGGCACATAAGATGGTGTGGGAGGGAATAGAGCTTCTACCAGTAGTAAATGATCAGCGCCATCTCTTGGGTGTGATCAGCAGGCAGGATGTTATTAAGTCCCTTCAGTATATGCAGAAACAGCCTCATGTAGGGGAAACGATCAATGATTTGATCTTCCAGCGGTTTGTCGAAGAAGAAGATGAACAGGGTGTACAAGTTTTCCGTGGCCGCGTAACGCCACAGATGACGGATGCTTTAGGCAACATGAGTACAGGGGTGTTGTCGGGATTGATGACCGAGGCCGCTTTTCGTCAGCTACGCCATCGTCAACGGGGCGATATGGTGTTAGAGAGCTTAACGATCTATACGCTAAAGCCGGTACAACTGGAGAGTGAAATTTATATTCGTCCCCTGATCATGGATGTTGGGCGCAAAGTAGGCAAGGTGGATGTAGAGGTCTACCATGAGGGACAAATTGTAGCGAAAGGAATTCTGAGTGCGCAGATGATGGAGCGTTGAGAGGGGTACTCAGGAAACGAAAAATGATCACCCCGGTGGTTACTCCCGGAGGTGATCATTTTGTACTTGTGTCCGTTTGCGCATGGTTTTTAAAGAACTGCCAGTTTCGAATCCCCACGATCAGATTAAACCCTCCAATAAGGCAGATGAAGCAGATAATGAGTAATCGGAGGACGCCACCGCTATAGAGAAAATTGACTGCGCCGATGGCAAGAAAGAGTAGCCCCATAAAGACATTCATCTTTGCCTGGTGTAGGCCGCGTTGCTGCGTATTGGTGGCGCGTCGGAAACGAATGCTGTGGTAAGTGGTGAAAACGAGCGTTACGATTACAAAAGTAACAAGTAGGGTATTCACTGCGGTGCCTCCTGATACAGCTTAGTAAACATGACGGCTTAGCTGAGAGTCCGTTCTTTGCTTTCCTCAGGAATAAACCAATTGCCATGAGGGGTTCGATCGATATACACAGGGATATCCAGGTGTTGGAGTTCCTTGATGAGCAATTGGGTAATCTCATCCGACTCTGTATAAGCAGAATAACCGTCCAACAATCTTCTCAACTTTGCTTTGCAGATACTTTTACGGTTGATAATCATACATGGATTCCCCCTTTCCTTACCACTTTATTATACCTGATTAAAGTGGTTTTTGCGACTACATTTGTGCTTCTGTAACCAGTTTGTTAACATTTTATTTTTATGCATAAAAATCTGTGAATGATGTATGTCTCTGTTTTACTTAAGCAATAGGATCTGCTTCTGAAGACAAAATGTCTGTTTGAAAATCTATTTTGATGTTGCTTTCCATCAGGTACAAAGGTACATAGGTACAAAAAAAACATATCTTTTACTCCTCTACTTTGACTGCTTCTACCCAAATACGCAAAGTGGAGTTCTCGAAAATCAGATATTTTAAGGTCAATGTGACTTTTATTGTTGCATTTCCTGTGCCAGAGATGGAGAGCGTGCGGTCGGTAAGCATGTTATCCAGCGCTTCGGGGTTGGTGCTGATCCATTTCATTGATTTGCCAATAAATGGGTCGAGGATGTTGCCGACTTCTTCTTTAATATCTTCTTGTTTGAAGCGCTGTTCACTCAGTATTTCTATTTGAAATTTCTCGATGATATCGGCTTGTTCACGACGATTCTGATCTTTTTCTGCATATTTTTCTAGGTCATCTCCCAAACGGATAATCTCTTTTTGCTTCTGGTTATTGGAATAGTAAAGTTGAGCTCGTTCTAAATAGAGACTGTCGATTTTTTGCCCTGCATGAAACAGGGTGAAAGCAGCTCCGACCAAGGCTCCGAGGAGAAAAGAGACGAATAAGCGCATACGGATTTTCATCATTTCCTACGAAGGCTCCCCGATGAGCCAGCGGATGAGAATGGTACCTGTATGAGCACCGATGAAAGCACTTAAGATAAAGATAAATTGTTGTGCGACTTGGCTTAGTTCCCCTCCCAATATATTAACTTCAAACGCACGAATGGTGTCAAAGGTGCCACCAAGTGCGGCGACCAACGCCCAAATCTTTAATTGGTCCGCCAGGTTCCACATCGCATCCATAGGAGGCTGATTGGTTAAAAAAGCTCCTAGGCCACCAAGTACTGAGCCACCTAACACCACTCCGAGAGCAATAAAGAAATCCAAGACGGTTGTTGACCAAAATTGCCCCATCATCTAAGCTCCCTCCTCATTGCTTGTCTATTTTTATCCTATGAAAAGGAGAAGAGGGGTATGTTTAATTGGAGGTAGGAAGTTGGAAGCAGGATGTTAGAGAGTGGAAGATCTGCTTTTAACACTTGGTTTTTTAAGAGGGGAGAAAGGGTGAAAGCTCCCCTAAAAGTGGTTGGAATATTTATCCTCGAGAGACTCTGAGCCCTGGATCAGGCAGTGAAAGGAGATGCCGCCGCCCATCAACCAGGCAGTGAGAGAACATGGTGCTCTCATGTTAACTGCTTTCATAGACTATGCGGGTTTTCTATATCAAAGTTATATAGGTTCTGCTTTTCTGTTATTGGGAAGTGTGGATGAAAGCGGACTGACAGATTGGGACAAATATGTTGCTGAAACATATCGAATAAATTCACCTTTAACCCTGGTAAGGTAGATGGAAGGATCAGTGAGTGTCAATAAAAGAATTTGGGAGTCTGAAGGATGAGGGAGAAGGAGAGGAAGGAGAAGAGATTCCTTGAAGATTATATTGTGGATCGTTTTAACGATTGTTTGTCTTCTTTTCATTGGTTTCGTGGCAATCAATAAGTATGCGCAAGGCAAGAATCGGGTGTTGGAATTAATCGTGAAGGACCCAAATCATTTTTCCCTTGTGATTAATAGAGAAGGGAAGAATATTCTTTCCCATAATGGTGATCAACCCATGCCTTTGGCAAGCACGATGAAGGTGGTTATTGCACTTGAGTATGTCAGGCAAGTAGAAAAAGGGATCATGAATCCGCAAGAAGACATTCCAATTGCTGCGTTACGGAAATACCATTTCCCTAAAACAGATGGAAATGCTCATCGAGAATGGCTATCGAACGAAATGGAGGGCAGGGATATGGTGTTGTTGGAGGAAGTCGTTAAAGGGATGATCCAGTATAGCTCGAATGCGAACACCGAATACCTTTTGGATCGATTGGGATTGGAGAATGTCAATCAGGTACTGAAAGAATATGATTTGTCTTCTCATGATCCCGTTCATTACATTAGTCCGTCTGCGTTACTCGTTCCATTGTATCTGAAGAGAGAGGGTGGCTATACCACTGAGGATGAGCTAACAGACGCCCTTCAATCGATGCCGATAGAGGAATATCATAAAATCACTCAATGGATCCATGCAGAATTAAAAAGTGGCGAACATCGTTACCCAACGGATCTGCAAAATTCACTGGTATTACAAAAAATTTGGTCTGATCGGCTGACGAAAGCCTCAGCAAACGATTATGCCAAGCTCATGTCCCACATCAGTCGTGGGGTGGGTTTAAATGAGAATGAGAAGAATCGGCTACAGGGGATTATGGAGAGAGAGCTGGGTGAACGTAAGGTAGGAGGAAAGGGAGGATCGACGGCTTTTGTCCTTACTCATGCTATGTACATAGAAGAGGATGGTTCCAGAAGTGAGATCGTATTCTTTGCCAATCAACTAGAGCCAAACTATTCTTCGATGCTTCATTCGAAAGGAGCCTTTCAGCGTTTTCTAAGAGCCGTAATGGATGATGAATCATATAGAGAGAAAGTGAAAGAAGCTTTATAGTAGATTCATATAGAACGAGAGAACGATAACAAAATGTACTTGGCAAGGAATGGATAAAGGAGCTTTACCCTTTCTCACAAAGTACTCGCCCCTTTGAGCTTACCTGATTGACAATCCTCTGTTCAATCAGATAAGCTCTTTTTTCTCACGAGAAGAAACCAGCAATCAAGTAGACTTCGACCATAATCAAGATGAGTGTTCCCACACCGATTCGAAAGACGGTGCGTAGTAGTTGACTCTCTCGCTCTCTTACACCACCAATGGCAGCGACTAACACAATGCGTGAGGGAAAGGCCATTGTCAAATGGGATGAACTCGTATTTTGAACCCACACGACCAGATCATCCGCAAGTCCCAACTGCTGAGCAGTTTGTAACTGAAGTTGAATAAACATGGCGTTGGAACCGGTGTTGCTACCCGTGAGAAAGCCACCCAGTCCGCCGATGATGGGAGCGAAATAGAGGTAGGCGTGTCCGAAAAGGAGAGCGAGTGATTGAGAGAGTGTTTGTGTCATGTTAGTAGCTACCATCACTTTTGAGAGAACGACAAAACCAAGGGTGGAGAGAAGGACAGCAGATAACTGGTGTGCGGACCGCTGGATGCTATCCACCATCACGGTTGGTTTCAATCGAAAGAAGGCTATTGTATACAAACAAGCAAGCAACAAATAAAACCCCGGTGCAAACAGCAGGGGAAGGGTGAAATCATATTTAGGTAGAGCAAGAACAGCTTCTTGCTTAAGAATGCTCTCTATGATGGGGACCATCCGAGTCAGAGAGAGAGAGAGTATCAAGAAAAGATAAGGGCTCATTGCTCGTATGAGAGAGGCTGCTGTGGGAGATGCGCTGTTACGTAAATTCTCTCCTTCTTTTCTTTCCCACCTCTCTTGCTCACCCTGCTGACTAATCACTTTCTTATCTCGCTGACGGAGCCACCACAACCGTACGAGATATAGAGATAGTGCCAGAAAACCTCCGAAAACCCCTGCAAGCTCTACACTTATGTAGGTACTAAAAAACCAGATTGAGCAGGAGAGCGTTCCGCTTACCATAAAGGCTTCCAGCCCGTACGTCTTCAATGCGGACCGCCCTCCACTAATCACCAGGATAAGCGTAGTGAAATAGAAAAAGATGGGGATGGATAGCAAAGCCGTTCCCGCTCCTAATTTGGTGAGAGAGTAATCGATCAGATTGGCTCCGATGACGCTGCCCGTTGCAAGGGCTCCCCATGGTACAGCAACCAGTCCGATGATAGAGAGCAAGACCGCTTTGAAACGATCGAACCCCAAAGAAATTAAGATAGGGGCAATCACGATGGCAGATACTCCGAAACCGCTTGCTGACTCCAATAAGGGGGAGAAGGCGATAACCAGTAAAATGACTTGGCGTATCGGATGCTGGGTAACTTGGGAGACGAACTGAGCGAGTACCTGGATGCTACCAGCCGCATTCATCAGGTGGTACAAGAGCGTTCCGAAGATGAGGACATAGGCGACAATACTGGTCGTAAGAAGTCCGTCGATGAAGGCGTCTGTCAGCATAGAGAATGAAAAGTTAAATGTTTCATAACCAAATCCGATAGCAATGGCCATCAAGCAGGCAACAATCGCTGCTTCGACCGCGGTGCGCTTAAGAAGGAAAAGTAGCATAAATATGAATACGATGGGTAGCAAAGCGAGAAAAAAAGTCATCCTAGGTCAATCCTTTTTCTATTGATTATCCTTTCTTGAAAAACACAGCGAAATTTAGTGAGGAATGACAAATAGCTTCATCGTGTATCCAGTCCTTATCATTAAGATATCGTTTGTTATCTACTTCCTGCAGATAGATTGCTAGATTGCTATGTAGTGGTCTGTGAAGGAAGATGGTCTCCTTCACAGCAACCGAGATCGCTCTATAGAAATGAAAACTTTAAATGGCTTATTTATCTACTTCTTTTTTAGGTTATAGCCTGCTTTTTTCATTTTACCATTCTTCATCTGTTTATTGGGAGCACCTTGTTCTTGTGTGCCTGTACTATTGACAAGGGTGGCATTAGAAACGACATCCACATGATCCAGCTCGATCCAATCGGTTCCCCCTGTTAAGGAGGAATCGGATATGGTTAGCACAGTGTTTCTCACATTGACGAAGATTCCTTGGACGGCAAAATAGCCGATTTCACTTCCTTCGATAAGAACTAAAATTGGATCTCCCTGTTGAAAATTAGCTAAAATGGCCTTCTGTAATCCGACAGCACTTCCTTGAAAGGTAACGACAGAAGGTGCTTTACCATCTGCGTGAATTTTTTTGGGGTTTTTAACAATTGGGTAATGGAATTTTCCCATAAACACTCCACCTCTCCTTCACACTACGGTAGTATATGATAGTAAAAAAGGAAGTGGTAGTTTAGATGACGGGGGTATTGAAAAAAGGCGAATGAATAAGAGTATTGTTTTTTCTGGTTTGATTCATTACATAACACGATCTAATATTATACACGATCTAATATTATCTGAAATTTCTTTTGATACATAATTCTACTTGCAGTTTGACTCATGCCATTCCAAATGAAGAAAGGGGGTATGGCAATTAGCGGTTGCTTTCTCAATCGAAATCTTTTTGTCATGAACCAACATCTTATTCAAATAAGAAAGTCGGTTATCTATTTCAGATAGAATCTTTTCTTTTCCTTCAAGGGGAACACCGTGACTAGGAATCATCGTGTAATCACCATATCGTTTTAGTACCTCGAGTGACTGGACATGATCCTGAATGGTATGAGTAATAGATGGTAGAAGAGGCGCTCCATCATTCGAGGTCATGATTTCATCTGCCACATACAAGTATTGACCATTAATATCAATCACCATGGTGCAGAGGGAGTGACCTGGTAAAGGAATCATGGTAATTTCAAAGCTCCCAAAGTTAATTTGTGTCTCTTTTTGGATCGCAACCGTTGGCAGAATAGAAGGATGTTCCTCTTTTGCTGTCCATTGATCTAGAGTAATTTGCCCATTCTCATGTCCATATCGAGGAACATCAGGAAGTGCCTTTAAACCGTCAATATGGTCACCATGGAAGTGACTAATGATGATGCCTTCAAGGATAAGCTCATTTTGTGCTAAGTCTATATAAACGTTGCGAGCATGTTCCTTGAGAGCCGTATCGATTAGAAGAACTTTATTTTCATGAACGAGTGCAAGAATATTAAATCCGCAGTGACCTGTTTGGGGCGCAAATTGATATAAATGGATTCCGTCTGCTATCTTTTGTTTTCGCATAAAATTCTCTCCCTTTTTCGTTTCTCATTCATCTTAAGCGAATAAGGCTGACAACATATTGTCAGCCAAGTTAAATTCATTTTAGTAGAGGGTCATCATCTCTTTGAGGTATTCTTTTATTTCTTCTCGTAAATAAGCAGGCTCTATCACTTCGCACTCTTTTCCAAAAGATAAGATAAAGCGAAATAGCCCTTCATCATGGGGATATTCATGTTTGATAAGAAAGTTCCCATCCTTGTCCCGATGTATGCTTGATAAGGGAAAGTACTCTGGAAGATGTGCTCCTATATTCGCAGAAAACTTCAGTTTTACTTTTATACAGTTCTGGTAGTAACCCTGACTAAGAGCCAGTTGCCATTCTTTAGATGAGATCGGTTTCTGATGATAGCTCTCACCAACAGAGACCATACTCATACGTGATAATTTAAAGCGACGGTAATCATTTCTCAAACGACAAAAAGCGACTACAGACCAATACCCATAGTGAAAGTCGATTTGAAGAGGTTCGACAATTCTTGTCTCCTGCTTGAAGTGACGATTGATATATTGAAATTGAAGCAAGCGGTTTTCTTGCAATGCACGATTAACATAGATGAAAATAGATTGTATCTCTTCCTCCATGTTAAGTTGTGAAATATCGATATGAATACTGTCTTGTTTGATCCTTTGAGCTGGATACTGCACGGCTAGTTTAAGAAGTATTTTCTCATAGATATCACTTTTACCGACTAGAGTAGAGACGGAATTCATGAGTGGTAGAAGTGCCTGGATCTCAGCATGATTGAAAAATATCTCGTTTAATTTATAGTGTTCCATGAGTGAAAAGCCTCCCCCATGACCTCCCATGGAAGCAATCGGTACCCCTGCTTGACACAACTTATCGATATCACGGTAGATCGTCCTTAAGGAGACTTCAAATTCATCTGCCATTTCTTTTCCCGTGACAACGCCCCTTTTTAACAACAGAAGAATAATAGCTAATAATCTTTCGACTCTCATTCATTTTTCCTCCAACAAATAATGTGCCATTCATCTGTCCGCTACGGTTTCCTTTCAGATAGACGCTCTTGTGGATGATATGACCTGTGTCAATCCGATTACGGAAAATGTGAGCGGATGCGGTTCGTATTAATAAAAAGATAGCGACGTCAGGAACAATCTAGGTTTCTTGTGTCCATTCTATTGAACGAATCTCATTTTCATTATGAATGATTTCTCTTGTATGGGCTAATAGTGAAAAGAGTATTGTTTTTTCTGTCTTTATTCAATATACTAAAAATCAACTTACATAAAGGGGCTCTGACCTATGATTTGGCTTAGGATATTGTCGTTAGAAGGTGAGGTGACCAGATAACATACAAAGGAGAACAGAAAATGATCAAGCATCCCTCTTCTCTCTTTCAAGGAGAGAGAATTCGATTGACTGCCATTCAGGCGCAAGATACGCAGGAGATGGTCCAGTGGGGACAAGACGCAGATTATCTGCGTCTGCTGGATACGGATCTTGCTTTTCCCTCCACAATGGAAGAACTACAGGCAAGAGACAAGGGAGGAAGTCGTTCTTCCAATGCGATTGAGTTTCGCATACGCACCCTTGCTGAAGATAAACTCATCGGGTTTGTGGCTGTACACAGCATTGAGTGGAACAACCAAGCAGGCCTATTGGCGATCGGTATCGGCGATGCTTCTTATCGCCATCGAGGATATGGAACAGATGCGATGCAAGTGATGTTGCGGTATGCTTTTCACGAATTAAATCTGAATCGTCTGGGGTTAGATGTGATCCAGTACAATGAAAGTGCGATTCGTGCGTACGAGAAAGTGGGTTTTCGCCAAGAAGGAAAAATGAGAGAGGCGGTCTTGCGTGATGGAAAGAGTTATGACCGCCTCATTATGGGAATCTTGCGTCGGGAATGGGAAGAAAATCATAAATAAGTATGATGGTAGGCCACTTTTACCCATCATGGTGAGGCTTTGAAAGTGAGAGACTAAAAAGGGATGGAGTGGGGGGAAACAGCCAGCTGGAAGAAGAAAGTTCCAGCTGGCTGTTTTTGATGGATAGCCTAAGGATTGGGAGAATGGAAAAGTGATGGTGCTTACGTTATAATGAAAGCGATCATAAGTTCGGGGAGTGCGATCCGATGAAGGGATCTTTTGTTCACTTACATGTACATACAGAATACAGCCTCTTGGATGGTGCCGCGCGCATAGAAGAATTGGTGAAGGAAGCGAAAGTGAAGGGAATGGATGCGCTTGCAATGACCGATCATGGGGTTTTGCATGGGGCTATACCCTTCTATAAGGCGTGTTGTGCTCATGGGATCAAGCCGATTATCGGTTGTGAAGTCTATCTAGCAGCTGGTAGTCATCAAGAAAAAGCAGCGACTCGGGGAAAAGATATTACCCATCTCCTACTCTTAGCAACCAATATAGAAGGGTATCGAAACCTGATAGCCCTAACCTCACTAGCTCATCTGGAAGGCTTTCATTATAAACCACGAGTGGATAAGGAACTGCTACGTCAATACCACAGTGGCCTCATCGCGACCAGTTCCTGCTTGGCGGGGGAGATTCCGCAGGCCATTTTGGAAGACCGACTTCAAGATGCGCGTCAGCTCACAGAAGAGTACCAAGCGATTTTTGGAGAAGAGAATTTTTTCTTTGAGCTACAAGATCATGGGTTGTCGGAACAGCAGAAAGTGAATCGTCGATTAATCCAGTGGTCCCAGGAGTGGAATGTTCCTCTCATTGCGACCAACGATGTGCATTATATTCAGCAACATGACAGCAGTGTTCACGATTGTCTCCTCTGTATCGGTACCGGTCGGAAATTGAGTGAGCCCAACCGCCTACGTTTTCCTAGCGATCAATTTTACCTACGGTCTTCAGAAGAAATGTCCTCTCTTTTTCGTCATGTGCCCCAGGCAATCGAAAACACCCGCCGCATCGCAGATCGTTGCCAACTGGAGATTCCTTTGGGCGAACGTCTTTTGCCCCAGTATCCGGTTCCTGCAGGAGAATCAGCAGCCTCTTATCTGAAAAAATGTTGCATGAAAGGGGCGCAAACCCGATACCGAGAAATGACAACGGAAGTGAAAGAACGGCTTCAGTATGAACTGTCCGTGATCGATCAAATGGGGTTTAGTGACTATTTTTTGATTGTGTGGGACTTGATTCGTTATGCTCATCAGCAGAAGATTGCTACGGGACCGGGCAGAGGGTCAGCGGCCGGTAGTTTGGTCGCCTATGTGCTCTACATTACGGATGTAGACCCACTACGTTATGAACTTCTGTTTGAACGGTTTTTAAATCCAGAACGCATTAGTATGCCTGATATCGATATTGACTTTAACGATGAACGACGAGATGAAGTGATCCATTATGTGAAAGAAAAATACGGAAAGAATCGCGTCGCGCAAATCATTACCTTTGGAACGATGGCTCCTCGGGCCGCAGTACGGGATGTGGGACGTGTGATGGGACTTCCCTATCACGAAGTTGACCATGTAGCGAAGCTAATTCCAGGCAAGCCGGGGATGACCTTAGCGAAGGCTTTTGAACTGGAGCCTAAACTGCAAGAAGTGTGTGATCAACAGCCGGCTGTGGCCAAGTTGATGCAAGTCGTTGAGCGGGTAGAGGGCATTCCAAGGCATGCCTCTACGCATGCGGCGGGTATCGTGATAGCGGCCGGTCCGTTGACCGAGCATGTTCCCTTGATGGAGGGAAGCGAAGGCATTCCCCTTACCCAGTACCCGATGGGGGACTTAGAAGAGATTGGGCTCTTGAAAATGGACTTCCTGGGATTGCGCAATCTAACAGTGATTGAACGAGCCTTTCAATTGATGGAAGAGGCAGGGGAACAGCCCGTTCATCTCCAAAAAGAGAAAGAGTATGAGGATCAGGCGACGTATCAACTACTCGCTCGCGCGGATACGACGGGAGTCTTCCAGATGGAGTCAGCAGGAATGAGAAGGGTTTTAAAGGAACTGAAGCCCACAGAGTTTGAAGATATCATTGCTGTGCTGGCACTGTATCGACCGGGTCCAATGGAACAGATTCCACGCTTTATTCGGGCCAAACATGGCAAGGAACGTGTCTCTTATCCCCACCCTGACCTGTCTCCGATTCTCGCGAATACGTATGGAATTATCGTCTATCAGGAGCAAATTATGCGCATCGCTTCGCAGATGGCGGGTTTTCGCTTGGGAGAAGCGGACATGCTCAGGAGAGCAGTTTCCAAGAAAAAGCGGGAGCTATTAGACGAAGCGCGGGTGAAGTTTGTCAAGGGATGTATGGGTAAAGGGTATTCAGAAGAGATTGCGACCGAAGTGTATGATCTCATTGTGCGTTTTGCTGACTATGGCTTTAACCGTAGTCATTCCGCAGCGTATGCCGTGCTTGCGTATCAGACGGCCTTTCTTAAAGCCAACCATCCGTTATTTTTTATGGCGGCTCTACTCACCTCAGTGATGGGAAGCCATACCAAAATGGCGGAATACATTGAAGAGAGTCGACGGATGGGAATCGAGGTGATATTACCTGATGTGAATGCCAGTGGGCGTGATTTCTCGGTTGAAGAAGGTCGGATTCGCTTTGGACTGGCAGCAGTAAAGCATGTGGGCTTTCATGCTATCGATGCGATGATTGCTGAACGGCGACAACGTCCGTATCGTGATCTGTTTGATCTGTGTGCACGTCTTCCTCATCGTGTGGTCAATCGTCGGGTGTTAGAAGCACTCATTCAAGCGGGAGCAATGGACTCACTTCCGGGGCATCGTGCGCAACATTTAGCGATGCTGGATGAGGCTATAGAGAAAGCTGGGGGTAAATACGCTTCACGTGACCAGATGAGCTTGTTTACGGAAGAGGAGACGCCACGATCCCAACCGGATTATCGCTATGAAGAGGTTTCTCCTTATTCCGCACAGGAAAGAATGAAAGCAGAGCGAGAAATGTTGGGTCTCTATGTTTCCAGTCATCCTCTCGATGCTTACGCGAGCAAGGTGAAAGCTTTGGTTACGCATTCACTTACCGAAGCCGAGGAAGAAAAAGAGGGTGCGACGGTTCGTGTGGGGGGGTTGATCACTCATGTAAAAGCAATCACGACGAAGCGAGGTCAAGCAATGGCTTTTGCAACCTTAGAAGATCAAGTGAAGAGTGTGGAATTAATCTTCTTTCCCAAGGTTTATAGCCAAGTTCAGGGGAGTATCACCAGCGATGAACCGTTTTTGGTAGCGGGTCGCGTTCAACAAGATGAGAAAGGTATGCGTTTGATTGTACAACGGATGAAGTGCTTAGATAGAGTAGACATGCCAATGGAAGAGGAATTGAAAAGGAGCACTGAAGGGTACAGGAGTATGGGAGAAACACGCGGACAGGAGAAGTTGGGTCGTCCGAAAGTGTATCTGCGCATCTCCCAGGAAAGAGAAACCTCTTTAGTGGCGTTAAAAGAAGTGTTGCAACGGTGCCCAGGGAAGGTGCCTGTTAATCTCTATTATGAAGAAGAGCAGAAACTGTTAGCTTTACCTCCCGATAAATATGGGATCTCACCTTCAGTAGAATGTAAGGAGCGCATTGAGTCCATCCTAGGAAAGCATACGTTTCGTTTGATTCATGGCAGTGATGCAGATGGAGCAGACACGGGAATGCCATGAGTGACATACGATGAGGTATCTGTATTTGAGAGAATTCCTCTGCTGGAAGTACTTTTTTTGAGGAGACGTGGAGAGATCCATGGCGGTTTCCCATAAATATAGGAGAATAGGTGATGACAATGTTTTACGAACATGCGATCCAGCTTTTAAATGGACGTGGAGTGACCATTGAAGCAATTGCCGAGATCGTGTATGATTTACAATTAAAATTTCATCCAGAATTAACAAAGAAAGAATGCATTGATAGTGTTGATACGGTGTTAAAGAAGAGGGAGGTCCAGCATGCCATTATCACTGGTGTGGCCTTAGACGAATTAGCGGAGAAAAAACAACTTCCCTATCCACTGCAGCAAATGTTGGAGATCGATGAGCCTCTCTATGGCATCGATGAGATTTTGGCTTTAAGCATTACCAATGTTTATGGAACGATTGGCCTTACTAGTTTTGGATACTTAGATAAGAAGAAGGTTGGGATCATAAAGCAACTTAATAGCCATGGTGGAAAGGTGCATGCTTTTTTGGATGATTTGGTTTCGGGGATCGCGGCAGCTGCTTCTGCCAGAATTGCACATGAATATCCTGATTTTAGCCACTATGAGAACCCGGCGGAAAAGGATTCTCTTTGATTTTGTCGAATTCCTAGCCCAAGGGGACCCTTGGGCTCTCTTTAATGATACTTGTTGAAATTTTTTTCATAGAGAAACTCTGCTATAATACTAATTGATGAGGTGGTCAGACCACTGCACGGGAAAAGGAGTGAACCTGTTTGTCTTCATTTCGCGAAGAATCGCTCAGCTTACATCGTGATCACCAAGGAAAGTTACGTGTAGAATCAAAAGTTCCTGTTAAAAATACGAAGGATTTAAGTTTGGCTTATTCACCGGGGGTGGCAGAGCCTTGCAAAGAGATTCATACCCAACCGGAGACCATCTATGATTACACGATGAAAGGGAATATGGTAGCCGTCGTCTCTGATGGTACGGCTGTCTTGGGACTAGGTAACATTGGACCACATGCTTCTCTGCCAGTAATGGAGGGGAAGGCCCTTCTTTTTAAGTCATTTGCCGGAGTGGATGCTTTTCCACTCGTGCTAGATACCAATGATATCGATCAGATTGTGGAAACCGTGAAGTTGGTCGCCCCTGGATTTGGTGGAATTAATTTAGAAGATATTGCTGCTCCCAAGTGTTTTATCATTGAAGAGCGCTTAAAGAAAGAATTGGATATACCGGTGTTTCATGATGATCAACATGGAACCGCCATTGTTACGTTAGCGGGTTTAATCAATGCCTGTCAATTGGTCGACAAAAAGCTAAGTGAGATTCGGGTTGTAGCAAATGGCGCAGGCTCAGCAGGTATTGCTATTATTAAATTGTTATTAAACATGGGTGTGCGCGATGTTATCATGTGTGATAGTAAAGGGGCGATCTATGAGGGTCGGCCATATGGAATGAATGAAGTGAAAGAAGATCTAGCTCGCCTGACCAATCATCAGCGGGTTCAAGGAGAGCTGGCGGAAGCAATGAAGGGTGCAGATGTCTTTATTGGGGTATCGGTAGAGGGAGCCGTGACGCAAGAGATGGTTCGCTCGATGAATCGTGATCCGATCATCTTTGCAATGGCCAATCCGGTTCCGGAAATTATGCCAGACCTAGCTTATGAAGCAGGTGCAAAAGTAGTGGGAACAGGACGTTCGGATTTCCCTAATCAAGTAAACAATGTATTGGCTTTTCCTGGGATATTCCGGGGTGCGTTAGATGTACGTGCTCGTTCCATCAACGAAGAGATGAAAGTAGTCGCGGCATATGCGATTGCGGACTTAGTAGATCAGGATGAATTGTATCAATCTCATACCGTTATTCCTACTCCCTTTGACCGAAGGGTAGCTGCCCATGTGGCACAAGAGGTGGCGCGCGTAGCGATGGAAACAGGCGAAGCACGAGTCCAAGTGGACCCACAGGCGGTCTATGACAAAACGATGCGCTTGACAGAGGAAAAGAAGTAGCCGTGTTTGATGGAGAGAGGGGATCATCGTGTTACCTACTGTTGGATCCAGTAAGTTTCAATCTTTGTTAGTAGAAATCAACCAAATTATAGATGAAGACCAGATCCAACCGGGTAGCCGCCTTCCCTCAGAACGGGAATTATCGGAACGTCTTCAGTCGGGTCGCTCCACTGTGCGTGAAGTATTGCGCTCCTTAGAGTTGCTGGGCATCATTGAGACCAAGCGTGGGGAAGGCACCTTTCTCAGTACTGTGGAAAATTCTCGCTTTGTTGAGATCCTTGCTTTTTACATTTTACGAGAGCAACAAGCGCAAGATGAGCTTTTGGAGCTATGGGTGATGTTGGAGGCATGTGCTGTTTTTTTGGCGAGCGAACGAGCGGTCGACTCTGACTTTATCGAGTTGGAACGAATTTTAAAGCAGATGGAAAAAGAAACGGAAGAGATGGATCGTTATATCCAAGTTGAAAAGGAATTTCATTATACGCTCGTCCGCTCTGCCCATCACTCTCTATTGCTCCGTATGTGGCAACTGGTAGAGCAGTATGGCTCGCAAATTTCTCCTCCTTTTTGGCGTGACGGAGAAATAGATAGAGAAACCTTTACTTTGCGGTATTCTTTGCTTGAATCCCTGCGTGCAAGAGAGTGCTGGTCAGCATTGGGTACGCTTCTGCAATTAGCACAATGGAAAGCATGACTCTTTTTTCTGTTTGTTTGGCAATAATAGTATGATGGTTACTATTCTCATCGTAGAATACTTGGCATCATGCGGAAGAGGTGTTATCGTGCTGAAGGATTTATTTCGTAAGAAACGTAAATACGCAAGCGTTCCCTCGGATCAAGCTAAGCGGGAGGTACCCGAGGGCATTATGCAAAAGTGCCAGGTTTGTGGAACGATCAGTTATGCCAAAGAGCTAGAAAAGAATCTAAGAGTATGTAAGAACTGCGAAGCCCATATGACGATGACCGCTCCCGAACGGATCGCAGCCATGATTGATGAGGGACGCTTCTTTGAATATGATAGAGACTTGATCTCAGGAGATCCCTTGCACTTTCCAAGCTATCCGGAAAAGTTGAAGCAAGATATGGAGAAGACAGGCCTACGAGAAGCCATCATTACAGGCGAAGGGACGATAGGTGGATTCCCTGTAGTTATTGGAGTGATGGATGCGCGCTTTCGGATGGGGAGCATGGGTTCCGTAGTGGGAGAAAAAATTGCTCGCGCAGCAAATCAGGCGGCGACGAAAAAATATCCCTTCCTGTTGTTCTCAGCCTCAGGTGGAGCCCGTATGCAAGAAGGCGTCCTTTCGCTCATGCAGATGGCAAAAACAAGTGTCGCTCTCCAACGCCTTCATGAAGCCAATGTGCTCTTTATCTCCGTCATGACCTACCCTACTACCGGGGGTGTGGCTGCTAGCTTTTCTTCGTTAGGAGATATTAATCTAGCGGAACCGGGTGCGCTGATCGGGTTTGCTGGCCGACGTGTCATTGAACAAACCGTAAGAGAAAAACTGCCGGATGATTTTCAAACGGCAGAGTTTCTTCTAAAGCACGGACAATTGGATCGCGTTGTGCCTCGTCATCAAATGCGAGAAACAGTCCTGACGATCTTAGATCTGCACTGTGAAAAGAGGGATCTCCTATGATGAATAATGGACATTTACCTTTTGAACGTCCGCTAAACGAACTACGGGAGAAGATAGCAGAACTTCAGTCTTTCACAGAGGCGAAAGAGATTGATATGTCTGCGGAAATCCGAAGCTTAGAAGAAAAGGCGAAGCGTTTAGAGGATGAAATTTATGGTAATTTAAGCCCTTGGCAAAAAGTGCAGATTGCTCGTCATACGCAGCGCCCAACTACCAAAGACTACATTGATAAGATCTTTACAGACTTTCTTGAGTTTCATGGCGATCGTCTTTATGGCGATGACCCCGCTATTATTGGAGGGGTGGCAAAATTGGGTGGTCGTCCGGTTACCATCATCGGACATGAGCGAGGGAAAGATACCAAGGAGAAGATCGCTCGTAATTTCGGGCTTCCACATCCTGAAGGGTACCGTAAAGCCTTGCGATTGATGCAACAAGCCAATAAGTTTGGTCGACCCATCATTACCTTCATTGACACCCAAGGAGCTCATCCAGGGGTGGAAGCAGAAGAGCGAGGGCAAAGTGAAGCGATTGCTCGCAACTTACGTGAAATGGCTGGCTTTAAAGTTCCGATTTTGTCGGTGGTAACGGGTGAAGGCGGAAGTGGGGGGGCTCTTGCCATCGGTGTAGGCAATCGCTTGTTGATGCTGGAGCATGCTTACTACTCTGTGATTTCTCCAGAAGGAGCGGCCGCTATTTTGTGGCGTGATGCTGCCGAAGCGCAAAAGGCAGCGAGTGCTTTAAAGATTAACGCCCAGGATCTAAAAGAATTAGGGGTTGTCGATGAAATCGTCTTTGAGCCTAAGGGAGGCGCACACCATCATCCGGATCAACAGGCGAAGCTCCTAAAGGATTCTCTTACTACCCAACTGGAGTCACTAGTGCAATTGGATGAGAACCAACTATTGGAAGATCGCTACCTAAAATATGCCCAGATTGGCGTCTACTCTACCGTGGGGTAATCCCACGGCTTCTCTATTTCATCTAGCGTTATGAATGGAAGGTGTGACAAAATACGTTTAAGAGTTGTTTTCAAGGAGGGATCACGAACATGAAACGAATCGCGGTATTAACCAGTGGGGGTGATTCTCCTGGCATGAACGCGGCTATCCGTGCGGTTGTTCGCAAAGGGATTTACCACGGAATGGAGGTTTATGGAGTCCATCGAGGTTATATGGGGTTAATCGAGGCGGATTGGAAACGTTTAACCATCGGTGCGGTAGGGGATATTATCCATCGTGGAGGGACCATGTTACATACTGCACGGTGCGAAGAATTTCGGACGGATGACGGACAAGAGAAAGCCTTAGAAAATTTGCGAAGAGAAATGATTGAAGGATTGATCGTGATTGGAGGAGATGGCTCTTTTCGCGGTGCACAAAAGTTAGCTGAGCGTGGGTTTCCGACAGTTGGCGTACCGGGTACCATTGATAATGACATCGTGGGAACTGATTTTACCATTGGCTTTGATACCGCTGTCAATACAGTGATCAAAGCGATTGATAATATCCGCGATACGGCTTCTTCGCATGAACGTACCTTTATTATCGAAGTGATGGGGAGAAATGCAGGGGATATCGCGGTGTGGTCAGGGTTAGCTGATGGAGCAGAATCTATTCTCATACCCGAAGCTTCTGTTGAATGGGAAGAAATTGCGCTTCGCTTACAAAGAGGGGATAAACGAGGGAAGCGACATAGCATTATCATTGTAGCGGAAGGCGTTCATAGTGGCGCAGATGTAAAGGAGAAGATCGAATCGCTAACGGGTTTTGATACCCGTGTTACGGTGTTGGGTCATATTCAGCGAGGTGGGTCGCCGACAGCGATGGACCGGGTATTGGCCAGTCGGATGGGGGCGAAAGCAGTTGATATTCTTCTCACCGGTGGGACCGGTGAAATGGTAGGCATTCAAGGGAATGAGTTGAAAGGAATGCCATTACAAAATACGCTTGATAGCGAGCGGAAAATAGATCTTTCGATGTATGATTTAGCTGGAATACTGGCTATATAAGGCGGGGTGGAGAAAATGCGTAAGACGAAAATCGTATGTACTATTGGACCAGCAAGTGAAGGGTTATCTGAGCTAATATCACTGATGGATGCGGGCATGAACGTTGCCCGTCTGAACTTTTCACATGGCACACATGAAGAGCATCAGCTTCGGATCAGCACGATCCGCCAAGCAGCGAAGGAGACTGGTAAGAATATCTCTATTCTTTTGGACACCAAGGGACCGGAGATTCGCACCGGGAAACTATCTCCGGAAAGTAGCTGGGAATTGGTTGAAGGAACTGAATTTACACTGACTACGGAAGAGATTCTTGGTGATTCTTCTCGCGTCTCCATTACCTATACAGGACTTCCGGATGATGTGAGTGAGGGCTCCACCATTCTCATCGATGATGGACTAATTCATCTTCAAGTAAAAGAAGTGAATGGGCATGAAATAAAGTGTACCGTGATCAACGGGGGAGTGTTAAAAGAGAAAAAAGGGGTTAATGTACCGGGTGTAAGAGTAAATCTACCTGGTATTACAGACAAAGATGCGAGTGATTTGCTATTTGGAATCGAGCATGGAGTGGACTATATCGCGGCCTCTTTCGTACGCAAAGCACAGGATATTCTCGATTTAAGGAAAATATTAGAGGAACGCGACGCGGATATCCCGGTGATATCCAAAATTGAGAACCAAGAATCACTCGAAAATCTAGATGAGATCCTCATGGTATCTGATGGCTTGATGGTTGCCCGGGGAGATCTTGGTGTGGAAATTCCGGCAGAAGAAGTACCGCTTGTACAAAAGGAAATCATCCAAAAGTGCAATCAGTTAGGAAAACCCGTGATTACGGCAACGCAGATGTTGGATTCGATGGAGCGAAATCCTCGCCCGACCCGTGCGGAAGCGAGTGATGTTGCCAACGCTATTTTCGATGGTACGGATGCGATTATGTTGTCTGGCGAGACAGCGGTGGGGAGATACGCGCTGGAAGCCGTGGAAACGATGGATCGTATTGCCGAGAGAACGGAGTCTTCCTTGCGTTACCGCGAAATGTTTAAGGAAAGAGCTCGTCAACATAAATATAGTGTGACCGATATTATCAGCCAGTCGGTCGTTCACTCGACAGAACATCTTCCCAGTTCAGCGATAATCTGTCCGACAGAGAGTGGATATACCGCACAGTTGGTATCCAAATACCGCCCTCGTGTTCCGATCGTGGCTGTTACCACTCATGAAAAAGTTTTGCGCCGTTTGTCATTGATCTGGGGGGTTTACCCGGTAAGAGGCCAACGAGTGGAGAACACGGATGAAATGCTACAGAAAGCGATTGATTCGGCATTAGAAAGTAAGATTGTAAAAATGGGCGATGTAGTGGTTATTACCGCTGGCGTTCCTGTGGGCACCTCAGGTTCGACCAATTTCATGAAAGTGCATATCATCGGAGATATGATCGGCAAAGGGCAAGGGATTGGCGGAACAGTAGTGACAGGAAAAGTGGTGGTCGGAACCACTGTTGAAGAATTGGCTCGCAAGATGGAAGAGGGCGATATTCTGGTTACTTATGGAACCGAACGTGAAATGATGCCGTTCTTTGAGAAAGCAATGGCAGTTGTTACAGAAGAAGGGGGATTAACTTCGCATGCAGCGGTTGTTGGTTTAAGCTTGGGAATTCCGGTCGTGGTAGGGGTCAAAAAGGCGACGGAAATCATGCAGGATGGAATGGAAATCACCTTAGACGCGCAAAAAGGACGAATTTATTCCGGACGAGCGAATGTGCTCTAACGAGTGAGTAAACATGACAAAAGCTGACGTACCTTGAGGCATTCCCTCTTGGAGCGTCAGCTTTCCCTCATCAAGCTTAAATGACACCTAAATGTGGATATATCCACCAGCGTAACCGCCTTCGTTTCTTTCGCATGCGCTCTTTCACGTTAGAGAACTCCTTTCGCTTGAATACTGTTTTCATATAAATCTGTTGGATTGATGCAGAGCGAGCCGTGAAGGTTTTCTATATCATATGGATGACAGCTGAGATGTGTTTATTTACAGTATGTGTGTTGGAGTATAAAAATATTGATACCTACAAGGAACTTTTAACGTTATCTTATGGAAACGGCTAAAAAGGAGGGGGAAGCAAATGTTACGATGGGTGATGCTCTTGTTAATTGTCATCCCAGCCTTGGAAATATGGGGCTTGGTTAGCATGGGAAGGTGGGTTGGAGCACTGCCGACCGTGTTGATGGTGATTGGAACGGGGATTATTGGAGGATATTTGGCACGTGCAGAAGGGTTGAAGACTTGGCAATTAGCCAATCACCGGCTTTCTAGAGGAAAGCTTCCCGGTGATGAGGTGTTGGATGGCATCTCTATCTTGAGTGGAGGTCTCTTGCTTTTAACGCCAGGTTTTTTTACCGATGCGATTGGTTTCTTCCTCTTGATTCCCTATACGCGTGGGATTGTGAAGTTATGGGTCAAGCGTTGGTTATTGAAAAAAGTGGAGAACGGAAGCATTCAGTGGCGTCGTTATTAATCACGCAATCGATCCGTTGATGTTTGAATCAATGGGGGAGAGGTGTCGTCTGTGGTTTGAATTAAAGCCATACAGGAGACACTTCTTCCCCTTTGCAATATAAATGGATGAGACTAGAACCGAGGAGAGTCTTTATAGTTGTCAGGGGACTGAATGGGTGTCCCACGAACATAACGCCAGATATCTTGAAACACATGTGCTCGGTAGAGAGTAAGAATAATCACCATCACCACAGGACCGACAATTAAACCGATAATTCCCATCAACTGAAGTCCCATGAAGAAAGCGATGAGGGTGAGCAAGGGGTCCAATCCAATATTGGTTCCGACTAACTTTGGCTCAATCATTTGTCGCACCACGACGATCACGGTGTAGAGGATTAAGAGGCCAACTCCAAGATGGATGTTACCGGAAAGGAAGAGGTAACCGATCCAGGGAACCATGACGGCTCCTACTCCTAAGTACGGTAAGAGATCAACCAAGCCAATAATAATGGCCAGTGTAAGGGCATATTCAATTTGTAAGATCGATAAGCCAATAAAGACCAGCAGAAAAGTGATGCTGATTAAAGTTAATTGAGCCCGTAAAAATCCAAAGAGTGCTCGACGAAGATCCGTGTAGATGACCCCAATAGTGGAGTGTATTTTATCGGGGACGAGATCTTGTCCTTTTGCCTTTAGTCTTGGCCACCGTAGGGAGATGAAAAAGGAAGCGAGAATAATAAAGATGAGGACAGTGAGGATATAAGGGAGCTCACCGAGAAAAATGGCGATCCAATTAATAATGGAAGTAAGTAGCTCTGTCCCTTTTTCAGTGAAGACACCTAAGTTGGCTCGAATACTATCCATGATTTGTGTTCTTTGACTGGGGTTGTTTGCTAGGTAATCTTGTGTTTGCGAAATGATCTGCGAAATGGTTGAATCTTCATGGAGGAAGGTGCTGAATAGATAGTGATTTAGATCGTTAAAATAGGTGGGTAGGTGTTCGGCTAATCGGGTTAACTCTACAACAATGCGGGAAACGATAAACAAAAAAGTAGCAGAAAAAGCACCCACGACAATGGTTAAAAGCAAGCTGACACTGGCCCATCGCGGGAGACGAGCTCGCCGATGTAACCATCGCACCATGGGTTCGATCATCATAGCGATCAACCCACCGATCAGAAATGGATAAAGCAATGGGATGGATATGAATAAGGTAAGAGCAATCAATAAAGATGTCACAATGACAATGATTCCCCGTAAGAGTTGCCCACGTAGCGGATTATTCATCGAAACTCCTCCGTTCGTCCTTCCAGTTTATTATACTATGAAATGCTTGGGCAAAAAAGAAAAAACAGCATGAATGATCGAAATGAAAATAAGGGCAGATTCTACTTCAATGGATGATATGAAGCGATATTTATGGTAAACTAAAAGGGGCAAAACAGTCAGGATTCATTTTCGCTTTTGAGGTGAAGCATCTGATTAATTTTTACATACTGAGTCTGAATCAAGGTTTTTCTGGATGGTGAAAATTGATCGATGACTTTCACGTTGCTTTCTTCCGTTCTCGGTTTACTCTAAGATTGAGTAAACAGGGAAATTCGATAAACGGCTTTAAAATACACTTTGGTAGGACCGGCTGTTCGACCGTGGCGCTAAATTGTGCGCCGTAAACGTTCAAGTAAAGGAGCGACCAATCATATGTCAAATGCAAAAGGTCTTGAGGGTGTTGTAGCTCTCACTTCCCAAATTAGCTCAATCATCGATGGTGTTTTGACCTATCGCGGGATTAACATTGATGATTTAGCCAATCATGCCAACTTCGAAGAGGTTATTTATTTATTGTGGAATGGGAATTTACCCACCCGTTCTCAATTGGATGAGCTAAAAGGACAATTGGATGCACATGCGGCCCTTCCAGAGGCTATTATAGAACAATTGCGTGCCTATCCAAAAGATGTTCATCCGATGGCAATTGTACGTACGGCTGTTTCAGCTCTTGGCTTATACGATCCAGAAGCTGACGATAATAGTGAAAGTGCCAATCAGCGCAAAGCGATTAACCTGACGGCGAAGTTGCCGGCGATCGTTACCACCCTTCATCGTCTGCGCAGTGGGTTAGAACCAGTAGCACCACGAGTAGGTTATGGATTTGCGAACAACTTCATATACATGCTAACGGGTGAAGAGCCGGATGAGATCGCTGTGAAGGCAATAGATAAAGCGCTTATCCTGCATGCCGATCATGAATTGAATGCTTCTACTTTTGCTTCACGTGTCACCACAGCTACTTTATCCGATATGTATTCTGCCATTACGACGGCCATTGGCACACTGAAAGGACCGCTTCACGGTGGTGCGAATGAACGGGTTATGGCGATGCTAGAAGAGATTGGTACGCTAGAAGAAGTGGAAACAGCTATTTCCACTAAGCTAGCTAATAAAGAAAAAATCATGGGCTTCGGACACCGTGTGTATAAAGATGGAGACCCACGAGCAAAGCACTTGCGTGAAATGTCTCGCCAATTGGCAGAGCAGACCGGCGAAAAGAAATGGTATGAGATGTCCACCATCATTGATGATATGATTGTGGAGAAGAAAGGCTTAAAGCCAAACGTCGATTTCTATTCGGCATCTGTCTACAACTATTTGGGATTGCCACGTGATCTTTTCACTCCAATTTTTGCTATGAGTCGGGTAACGGGGTGGACAGCTCATGTGATGGAACAATACGCAGACAATCGCTTGATCCGACCTCGTGCAGAGTATGTCGGTCCAACACATCAGCCTTATATTCCAATCGATGAGCGCTAAGAAGTGCAGTAAGACAGGGGCGGATCTTTAATTAGGTCCCTGTTTTTGTGTAGAAATCCTATAAACATTTAAATATAAACCTGTAGAAATTACCTATGTCGAAGAAAAAGGGGTTAGAAGAATGCCGGAAACCGATGTGAAATTGAAGCAACCCAATGTTGGAGAGAAAATCACCTTTGACCATGGAGAACTAAATGTTCCTAACCATCCCATCATCCCATTTATCGAAGGAGATGGCATTGGACCGGATATTTGGAAAGCAGCACGTCGTGTGTTGGATGCGGCGGTTGAGAAAGCATTTGCAGGCGAAAAAAAGATTGCTTGGCATGAAGTGTATGCAGGTGAAAAGGCGCACACCAATCTGAATGAATGGCTACCGGAAGACACCTTGCAATTTATTCGTGACTATCACGTAGCGATCAAGGGTCCTCTTACGACGCCGGTAGGAGAAGGGATTCGCTCACTTAATGTGGCCTTACGTCAAGAGCTGGACCTGTATGTTTGTTTGCGTCCTGTTCGTTACTTCGAAGGGGTTCCATCTCCGGTGAAACGTCCGGAACAAGTGGATATGGTTGTATTCCGGGAAAACTCCGAAGATATCTATGCGGGTATCGAATGGCAAGCGGAAACCGCTGAAGCCAAGAAAATGATTCAGTACTTACAGGATGAAATGGGAGTGAAGAAAATCCGTTTCCCGGACACCTCGGGGGTTGGGTTGAAGCCTGTTTCGCGTGAAGGAACCGAACGTTTGGTGCGCTCTGCCATACAATATGCATTGGACCATGGTCGCAAGAGTGTCACGCTCGTCCATAAAGGCAACATCATGAAGTTTACCGAAGGTGCCTTTAAGCGTTGGGGCTATGAATTAGCAGAGAAAGAGTTTGCCGAGCAAACCTTTACTTGGGCAGAGTACGATCGCATTGTGGAGGAGAAAGGGAAAGAAGCAGCCAATCAAGCACAAGCAGAAGCTGAAGCAGCAGGCAAAGTGATTATTAAGGACTCAATTGCGGATGCCTTCTTGCAACAAATTTTAACACGTCCCAATGAATATGATGTCATTGCTACGTTGAACTTGAATGGAGATTATGTTTCGGATGCATTGGCCGCTCAAGTAGGTGGTATTGGAATCGCACCCGGTGCGAACATCAACTACCAGTCTGGTCACGCCATTTTTGAAGCGACTCATGGAACCGCTCCCAAATATGCAGGGATGGATAAAGTGAACCCTGGCTCCTTGATTCTATCTGGTGTGTTGATGCTAGAGCATCTCGGATGGCAAGAAGCAGCAGATCTCGTCTACGCTGCGATGGAGAAAACCATCTCGCAAAAAACCGTCACATATGACTTCGCCCGCTTGATGGATGATGCAAAAGAAGTGAAGTGTTCCCAGTTTGCTGATCACTTGATTGAAAACATGTAACTTGGGAGGAATCGATGATGGCAATTAAAAGAAGAAAGATCTCCGTGATTGGTGCTGGATTTACCGGTTCGACAACGGCTTTAATGGTTGCTCAAAAAGAGCTAGGGGATGTTGTCTTGGTAGATATCCCTAAGGTGGAAGATCCGACAAAAGGAAAAGCACTGGATATGCTGGAAGCGAGTCCTGTACAAGGGTTTGATTCTAACATTGTTGGGACGGCGGATTATCAAGACACGGCTGATTCCGATGTTGTCATCATCACTGCGGGCATTGCGCGTAAGCCAGGCATGAGTCGAGATGATTTGGTGTCAACCAATGCGAAAGTCATGAAGAGTGTGACGGAACAAGTGGTGAAGCATTCCCCTAATAGCATCATCATTGTCTTAACCAATCCGGTTGATGCGATGACATACGAAGTGTTCCGCACTTCTGGCTTCCCGAAAAATCGTGTCATCGGACAATCTGGTGTACTGGATACTGCCCGCTTCCGCACGTTTATAGCCCAAGAACTAAATGTATCTGTAGAGGATGTAAGTGGATTTGTACTGGGTGGTCATGGAGACGACATGGTACCGATGATTCGTTACTCCCATGCAGGTGGCGTTCCGCTAACGAAATTGATTTCGCAGGATCGTTTGGATGCGATAGTGGAACGGACACGTAAAGGCGGTGGTGAGATTGTAGGCCTAATGAAAAATGCGAGTGCCTACTATGCACCAGCTGCTGCTTTGGCACAGATGACAGAAGCCATTCTTAAAGATAAGAAGCGGGTACTACCTACAATCGCCTACCTAGAAGGTGAGTATGGCTATAAAGGGATGTACCTCGGTGTTCCCACCATTATTGGTGGCGACGGCATCGAAAAGGTGATCGAACTGGATCTAACAGAAGAAGAGAAAAAGTCACTGGATCAATCCGCTGACTCTGTTCGTAATGTCATGAAGTTATTATAGAAGCATAGAAAATAGAAGATCAAAAACCCAGGAGGCGCTCTGTTTCCTGGGTTTTTGTCAAAAGAGGAGGAGCCTTCGTGAGGGCTGAACCGAAACATCGCATCGCTGATCGGGCGTTAACGGTCTGGTATTGGACCGGTGCGCTGACGGCATTGGTGTTGCTGGTTGTTGCAACGGCTTTTACTTTTGGAATGATTCTACTGGAGCTTCCGATTTGGTTAGTAATCCTTGGGGATGGATTGCTTTTAGTTGCTGCTTTCTGGCACGGACGGTTGCGTCCGCAATTGTATTGGAAACGCTGGAGATATGAAGTGATGGAGCGGGAGATTGATTTACAATATGGGGTATGGATCGTAAGGCGAACCCTCATTCCGATGGTACGTGTCCAACACGTAGACACAAAGCAAGGTCCTCTGCTTCGTCGCTATGGATTGGCTAGTGTCACGATTTCTACTGCTTCAGGGACGCACGAAATTCCTGCGCTCACTGTAGCGGTGGCGGGCGAGTTAAGGGACCGTATCGCCGCATTAGCGAGGGTGAGCGATGATGTCTAGTATGCGTCGCCTTCATCCGCTCTCGATGATCTTGCAGGTATTACAAGTGATTCGTCAAGGTATTTTCCCCATCGTGATTCTTTTGTTTTCCATTTTCTCATCTGATCAGGTAAGTGGATGGGTGGCTGGATTGGTAGCAATCGGTTTTCTTCTCCTGTTAGCGTTAGCGAGTCTCTATGGCTATCTTTGGTGGAAGCGATATACATATAGTGTGGAGGGAGATGAACTTCTCATCCGACAAGGAGTCTGGGTGCGAAAGCGTCGAACCATTCCTCGTTCGCGTATCCAGTCCATTGACTTCGTCGAAAAAGTGCCTCATCGCATTTTGAGATTGGTCCGTGTCCGCATAGAAACAGCAGGAGGATCGGAACCAGAAGTTTCTCTTAACGCATTATCAAGGCAAGATGCGAAATGGTTACAAGAAATTCTGACAAGTGAAGTTGAGAGAATAGAAGAAGTAGAAGAGGGACAAGAAAAAAAGCAAGTTGTTCCGCGGAGAAAGTTGAGTTGGAAAGCACTATTGATCGCTGGAGCCACTTCGGGCGGTATTGGCATTGTTCTTCCTTTTATCGGAGCACTCTTCTCCTTTCTAGACGAAGGAATGCAAATCATGGATGGTTGGCTTCCTTTTAGAATAGAGTGGTCGACTTTCGAGTCTTCTTTTACCGCGCTCTCCTTGGTATGGATTTTATTCCTACTCGTTTTTGTGCTCTTGATTTCTTGGGGGGTTGCTATTCTGGGTACGGTGCTTGCTCATGCCAACTTCACCATTCGGCGAGAAGGAAATGATTTACGCTTGGAACGAGGGCTGTTAGAAAGACGGCGAGCGACGATTCCATTATCGCGCATTCAAGCTATTCGAGTAGTGGAAGGAATCCTTCGCCGTCCCTTTGGTCTTGTTTCCCTTCATGTAGAGAGTGCAGGGTATGGAGTAGAAGATGGAAATTCGGCGGTCTTGTTTCCCTTGCTTCACAGAAAAGAGGTAGCGACTTTTCTAGAACAATTCACACCCGAATTTGCATTGGAAACTCCAATAACGAGGCTACCGCTTCGCGCACGTAGACGCTATCTCTTGCGCTCGACACGCATCCCGTTGTTAGGAATGATTCTGCTATCCATTGCCTTTTATCCATGGGGAATGCTTTCGTTTAGCTTGCTCCCACTGTTTTGTCTTTGGGGCTTATTCAAATACCTCGGTTCTGGCTATGGAAGGCGTGGGGATATCTATCAATTGCGCGTGTGGCGCTTGTTGGGCCGTATGACAGTCATCCTCACTCGTCGGCGTATTCAATCAATCTCACATAAGGAAAACCCTTTGCAAAGACGTGCCCATCTTACCACGTTAGAAGTGCAAGTGGCGTCAGGTATTGGAAAAGGACGTTTTAGCCTGATGGACATGGATGAAGCAGTGGGAGACGAATGGATGAACTCGGTCCGGGTTGAGACAAAGCAACCGGGTTTATGAAAAACCAATTTTGAAGACCAGGGTAGTAACTCTTCTTTTTCATCAAGCTGGTGGAGATTCATCTCTTGCCAGCTTTTGTATTTTTGATGCTTTCTTCGAAGTTCTTACTAAAGGTGATCCCTCCGCTATTGTACTGGTTTTTAACAAATAGTATAATGTAAGCGCATACAAAAAGGGGCGATCAAGTTGAGTAACCAAAAAAGAGAGTGGGAACAAGAGCGGAAAGAGCTGAGCAAGGGAACGCGTATCCAGATAGAGAAACAGATTGTAGAACGTGATATTCGGCTTTATCTGGGTCTGACTGATGATACGAACCCCATTTTCTTAGAGGAGAATTATGCACAACAAACTCCGTATGAACGGCTGGTCGTGCCATCGGGCCTTCTAGTGGGATGGCTAGAATCCCTTGTTTCCACGCAAATACCGGGTCCAGGTAGTGTGGTGTGTGGACAGTCTCTTTCTTTTCCGAAGCGGGCCTATCCTGGAGAAACCGTTCAACTTTCGCTACAAGTGTTAGATAGGGATCATTCCACTTCGTGTATTCGTTTGGGTGTTTCTGTTCGAAATGAACGACAGGAAGAAGTGGTGGTTGGGGAAATCGAGGTTATTCCACCTCGGGTCACCTCGATTTTGGCACAAACCTATGACAACTTTTAAGGAGCATTCGCGCTTTCTAGAGCACAGTAGAAGAACCCTCCATCACATAGAGAATAGAGGGAATGATAAGAGTTAGATGATTGGGTCTTCCTCTCTTCCGTTATGGAAGAAGTAAGAAGGCTATTTTTTATGTCTTCGCTGAAGAGGGAAGAAAAACGATTTTCCCGGTCGACCTCTATTCTGTCTTTTGTGCTATGATGGTGAATGGAGAGAGCTTTCAATTTCTCAATAAAAATGCATAGAGACAAAAGATAGGGGGAGCTGTTGGTGATGAAGCGGATTCTTGTCGTAGATGATGAGCCATCCATCGTCAAATTGGTCCAATTTAATTTAGAGAAAGAGGGACACAAAGTAGAAGTTGCTACAGATGGTTCAACAGCACTAGAACTAGCAAAAGAACAAAGCCCAGATTTAGTTGTACTCGATTTGATGTTACCACAAATGGATGGACTTGAAGTTTGTCGCCGCTTACGTCAAGAAAAGCACTATATGCCTATCTTAATGCTGACGGCTAAAAATGAAGAATTTGATCGCGTGCTGGGCTTGGAACTGGGTGCCGACGATTATATGACAAAACCCTTCAGTCCCCGTGAATTGGTTGCTCGTGTGAAGGCAATCTTCCGCAGAGTAGAAGTGGCACATGCTCCGGCTACAGTGGAACAGAGCGAAGAAGTGATGCGTATCGGTGATTTAACCATTCATCCGGAAGGATACGAGGCCAAACTGGATGAAGTTTTGTTAGAATTGACACCAAAAGAGTTTGAACTATTGGTATTTATGGCTAAAAGCAAGGGGCGCGTTCTCTCGCGTGATCAACTATTAAATGCGGTATGGAATTATGATTTTGTAGGAGATTCAAGAATCGTTGATGTTCATGTCAGCCACTTACGTGAGAAGATCGAGAAAGATACCCGCAAGCCGATTTATATTAAGACGGTTCGCGGGATTGGGTATAAATTTGAAGGGCCGAAATCGTAAATGAAAACCATGCGTAAACGGTTGACAAGCCAGTTTTTATGGGCCATTGGGATCTCTATTGTAACCACTGGCCTGTTTGTGGTTTGGCTCGTCAAATCTTCCTACCATGATACCTTGGGTCAGCGACTACAGAAAGAAGGCGCAGTTGTAGCGGATGCTGTTCAAATGCAAGCGGAACGCGGTGAAACATTTGATTATCAATCGGCGGCGGATCGTTATGCGGCGTTATTACAGGCGCGTATTACTTTTTTTGATGCGGACGAACAAATGGTAGCAGATTCTGCGGAAGAGAAAGCGCAGGCAACAGATGTTGCTACCGACGATGGACTGCAAAGAGCATTGCAACAGGGAGAGACCTATATCACTCCTTCTATTTGGGAGGAGCCATTGATAGTCGTTATCCCAATGATAGAAGGGGACAAGGTTCAAGGTGCTATACGGATGGAGATAGCAGATGAAGTGACGGATAGTGAACTGGTCCGAATCTGGACCTTTTTACTCATAGGTTGTGGAATTGCCTTTCTATTAGCGGCTTGGGCTAGTTCTAGGATGGCCTATGGTTTGACGCGTCCGATAGAAGAAGTGACCAAGGTGGCAACCGATATTGCAAAGAAGAATTTCCAGCGCATTGTGACGGTTCAAGGGGAAGATGAGATTGGTCGTTTAGGTCAAGCGATCAATCGAATGGCAAGTAGTCACCAGAAACAGATGGCTTCCATACGCAAAAGCAAACGACGCCTCACGACGGTGATTGAAACGATGGAAAGCGGTCTGCTCATGGTAAACAGCAGAAAGGAAGTGAATCTTGCCAACCGAGCGATCGAAGAAATGCTAGGGGTTGCCAATGAGAAAGTCGTTGGCGTCAACGTTGGATACATTCCTTATCCCTATGAATTAAGGGCGTTGCTCCATCGCTGTATCGAGAGTGGGGAACGAATTCGCGAAGAGATCCATCTCTATTTCCCTGAAGAGCGAACCATTGAAGTAAGGGTTGTTCCTATCGGAGGAGATGCGGAAGGAATGGGTGTCGTTGCTGTTTTACATGATATTACAGCGATTCGTCGCTTAGAGAAGATGCGGACAGAATTTGTTGCCAATGTTTCGCATGAATTGAAAACGCCAGTTACTTCTGTGCGTGGCTTTGCTGAAACGTTATTGGATGGGGCTTTGGAAGATGAAGAGTCTAGTCGGCAATTTATTCATATCATCTTAGAGGAAAGCTTACGGCTGGAAAGATTGATTAGTGATTTATTGGATTTATCACGGATTGAGTCTAAGAAGCTGACATTGGAATGGGAATGGATTCGTACGGATGAGCTTATCATGCCTACGGTACGTACATTGAAGACCCAAGTGGAAAAACGCAATCAAACATTAAAATTAATGACTACAGACACCTTTCGTGTTTATATTGATAAAGATCGATTTGGACAAATCCTACTTAATCTCCTCTCCAATGCGATTGCTTATACACCAACAAATGGTTCGATAGCAGTGGAAGTCATACAGAAGAAGAAATCATGGCAGTTGAGGGTTTCTGACACGGGAATCGGGATTCCGCAAGCAGATTTGCCACGCGTATTCGAAAGATTTTATCGAGTAGATAAAGCGCGCTCCCGTGAGTCGGGGGGAACGGGATTGGGTCTTGCGATTGTCAAACATCTAGTAGAAGCGCATGAGGGAACGTTGGAAGTAGAGAGTAAAGTAGGAGAAGGAACGGTATTTACGGCAACCTTTCCCTTGCCCAAAGAACAGCCACAAATACGGGAGTAATCACGGTTGTAGGGATAAAAGTCGAATAGAATTCTAGCAACTTAACATAACCTTTACATTTCGTTTATGATCACGCAAAACGGGAAAGCTATTCTATGAACTGTAGAAGTTATCTCATATTCACCCAAGGGGGAAACATGGTTATGTTAAAACGCACCATACTTCTGATAGGAGTCATTGCTCTCTCTTTCGGAATGATTATTGGTTGTAATGCGAACAATGAGGGAGAGAACGGAAGCAGTGGCGAGAACGGTGAAGCATCTGAAAGCTTGTCTGGAAAAATTATGGTGGATGGTTCCAGCACCGTTTACCCCATTACACAAGCAGTAGCAGAAGAGTTTATGGCCCAACACCCTGAGGTTCAAGTAAATGTATCAACATCTGGAACCGGCGGTGGATTTGAGAAATGGGTAAAAGGTGAAACAGATATTAACGATGCTTCACGTACAATTAAACCAGAAGAAAAAGAAGAAGCATCTGCTAATGGTATTGAGCCACTTGAAATCCCCGTAGCGTTCGATGGGATCACGGTGGTTGTTCATAAAGATAATGACTTCGTCGAAGAGTTGACGATTGAAGAGTTGCAAAAGATTTGGGAACCAGATAGCAAGGTGAAAAACTGGAGCGACGTTCGTTCCGACTTCCCAGATGAGCCCATTAAATTATACGGTCCAGGAACCTCCTCTGGAACCTTCGATTACTTCACAGATGCAGTTGTGGGAGAAGAAGGTAAAAGCCGTACGGATTATACACAAAGTGAAGATGATAACCAGTTGGTGTTAGGTGTATCTGAAGATAAATACAGCTTGGGATACTTCGGTTATGCTTACTACGTGGAAAACCAAGAAAAGCTAAAAGCGGTCAAGATTAAAGGTGAAGGTGACGCTGTAGAGCCAACAGACGAAACCATTAACGATGAAACCTACCCGCTTGCTCGTCCGGTCTTTATCTATCCAAGTAAGCAATCTCTTGAAAAAGAAGAAGTAAAGGCGTTTATTGAGTACTACCTCACTGATGGTACAGAATTGATCCCCTCTGTGGGTTACATCAAATTACCAGCAGAGAAGTACGAGGAAGGCCTGAACATGATTAAGTAAGGGATAAGTAACGAGGCGGAGCGTGTGGCGTTCACTGGGAAGCACCCTGTGAGTGTCGCACGTTTGCCGTGTTTATGAAAGGAGAGAAAAAGATGGATCGAACGGCACAAACTAGCGGGAATCGGTTCCGGACACCCAAAACTAGGAAGAATCGAGTGGAAGCACTCATTCCAAAAGTGCTATTATTGATGGCACTTGTTTCTGTTTTTACGACCATCGGTATCGTTCTTACTTTGTTATTTGAGACGATGGCCTTTTTTAAGGAGGTCTCTTTCATTGAATTCGTGACGGCCGATCAGTGGACGGCACTCTTTAGTGGAGAGCAACAACAATTTGGTGTGAAGTCGCTTGTTGCGGGTACGCTATTGATTACAGTAGGAGCATCCTTCGTAGCCATTCCTATTGGAATGGGTAGTGCCATTTTCCTAAGTGAATATGCTCCAGAACGTTTGCGTCGTGTGATAAAGCCAATTTTAGAAGTACTCGCTGGGATTCCTACCATTGTTTACGGTTTTTTTGCCTTAACTTTTGTTACGCCGATCTTGCGAAGCTTTTTTCCGGACATGGGAGTCTTTAACGCGTTAAGTGCCAGCCTTGTAGTGGGAATCATGATTATCCCCATGATTGCTTCTTTATCGGAAGACGCGATGCGCTCTGTCCCTCGAGGAATGAGAGAAGCAGCCTATGCGCTAGGCGCGACGAAGTTGGAAGTAGCGATAAAAGTGGTTGTGCCAGCAGCCTTATCGGGTATTGTGGCTTCGTTTGTACTCGGTATATCGCGAGCCATTGGAGAGACAATGATTGTAACCATTGCCGCCGGATCGACCCCTAACCTAACCTTAAATATGACTGAATCGATTCAGACGATGACAGGCTATATGGTGCAGGCTGCAACAGGGGATAATACGTATGGTAGTACTCCTTATCTATCCATTTATGCTGTGGGAATGACTTTATTCCTATTTACTTTCTTAATGAACATGTTGGCGCAGTTTATTGCTCGTCGCTATAAGGAGGAATATTGATGCGGGGAGAATCGATCAGCGAAAATCAAAATGTATCTTCACAAGGGAATCATTCGGCCAATGCAGAACGAAAGCGGATTGCGCTACGTCGCATGAAAAACCGCTTAGCCCATGGGCTGTTTTTATTAGCGACACTATTTGGCATCGTTGTGCTTGTGATCTTGTTATTCGATGTCTTTCGTGATGGGTGGGGATGGATTACTCCTCACTTCTTTGAAAACTTTGCCTCTCGTCTTCCTGATAGGGCAGGGATTAAAGCAGCCTTATGGGGCTCGATTTGGGTAATAAGTTTGACTGCGCCTCTTACATTTATCTTTGGGGTGGCAACTGCGATTTATCTAGAAGAATATGCGAAAAAGAATTGGTTTAGCCGTTTGATTCAATTAAATATTAGTAATCTGGCAGGGGTTCCGTCGATTGTGTTCGGGATATTAGGTCTCACCTTGTTTGTGCGGCAGTTGGGTCTTGGTCCAAGCATCTTGGCAGGAGCATTTACGATGTCATTGCTCGTGTTGCCGATTGTGATCGTAGCTTCTCGTGAAGCGATTATTAGTGTACCCTCCGCTTTACGTCATGCCTCCTTTGCAATGGGAGCGACACGCTGGCAAACCATTCAAAAGGTGGTTCTTCCTTACGCTATGCCAGGAATTTTGACCGGGACGATTCTGGCGCTTTCGCGTGCGATTGGAGAGACAGCTCCGCTCATTATGATCGGTGCAGCAACTTATGTTGCTTTTACACCAGGTAGTGTGATGGATTCCTTTACTGTACTCCCCATCCAGATTTATAGTTGGGTCGGTATGCCGAAAGAAGAATTCCAATACTTGGCGGCGGCCGGTATCATTGTCTTATTAGGTGTCTTATTAACTATGAATGCATTAGCTATTTTTCTACGTAATAAATTCCAGCAAAAATAGGGGAGGGCTCTGGTGATGGCAGATGTAGCAATTTCAGTGAACAATCTTGATTTATTCTATGGAGAGAAACAAGCGCTCAATCAAATTTCGATGGATATCGAACCTTATTCCATTTCTGCGCTAATCGGCCCATCGGGCTGTGGAAAGTCAACTTTTTTACGTACGCTAAACCGTATGAATGATATGATTGAGGGTGTCCGTATTAAAGGGGATATCACGATTCATGGCGAAAATATATATGATAAACAAGTGGACGTAGAATCTCTACGAAAGCAAGTGGGCATGGTGTTTCAATCCCCCAATCCCTTTCCCAAGAGCATCTACGATAATGTCGCTTATGGCCCGCGCATTCATGGCATTCGCGATCGTAAAAAACTGGATGAAATCGTGGAGAAGAGCTTAAAGCAGGCGGCTTTGTGGGATGAGGTGAGTGATCGCTTAAAAGATCGTGCGACGGGGCTTTCTGGTGGACAGCAGCAACGGCTTTGTATTGCCCGTGCATTAGCGGTGGAACCGGAAATTATCCTGATGGATGAGCCTACATCGGCGTTGGACCCGATCTCGACAGCGAAGATTGAAGAATTGCTGCAAGAGCTGAAAAGCGATTATACGATTGTGATTGTTACGCACAACATGCAACAAGCAGCCCGCATCTCAGATAAGACTGCGTTCTTTCTAAATGGAGACCTGATTGAATACAATGAAACCCAGCAACTATTTTCTAATCCTGATGACCAAAAAACGGAGGATTATATTACGGGACGGTTTGGGTAATGGAAGGAGTGAATGGGATGATGAGGCAGTTTGATCAATCCCTACAAGAATTGAAGCAAGCCCTTTTAGCAATGGGTGAAAAGCTAGAGATCGCTATTGATAAGGCGGTTCGGTCGTTGGTTCATCTTGACGCGAATTTGGCACAAGAGGTTTTAGACAAGGATTATGTCATTGACGATATGGAAAATGATATTGATGACATGGTATCCTTGCTCATCGCCACCAGACAACCTGTCGCCACCGATTTACGCAAGGTGATAGCGGCGATGAAGATCGCATCCGATATGGAACGCATGGCTGATTTGGCCGGCAATATTGCACAGATCACGATTAAGTTGGTTAGTGGTGACCAGAAGCTATTTAAAGAGCTAGTTGATATCCCTGAGATGGCGAGAATCACGCAAAAAATGGTGCATGATGGCATCAATAGCTTCATTGATGGAAATGTAGAGCTAGCGCGTGAACTAGCCAAGACGGATGACGAAGTGGATCAAATTTATGAACGAGTGGTGAAAGAGCTACTTCAGCACATGATTGAGCAACAGCAATATACCGAAGTGGCGCTCCAGCTCTGCTTCGTGAGCCGTTACTTGGAACGGATTGCTGACCACGCGACGAATATCGCTGAGAGCATCGTCTATATTGAAACAGGCAAGCGTGTCGATCTAAATTAAAGATAAGAAGAAAAAGGCATGTCGATCGTTGATCCTCAACAGGGTATAGACGATGTCATGCCTTTTTTCTATGGTTTCCTATATCTGAATGGTCTTAGACGCCAACTTCTTTCCCATCAGAGGGAGTCCATTTGCTCTTATTTCGAAGTGGCAGCACGAGCTGAATCTAGTTTGATCGTGTATGCGTGTTCGATATAAGAATCATGTGAATCATGAATCTTCTCTATCCTTGGGGCATAAACTAGCGGGAGAGAAGGGGAGATGTTTAGTGAATATTCTATATTCTACTTACCTTGCGGGAAGGGCATCAGATGTTGGGCTGGCTATCACGGCCGATTCAGACGGGAATGCGTATGTGACGGGCGGGACAAGTTCAAGTGATTTTCCGCTGACGACAGGTGCATTTCAGTCGATTTTTGGCAGGGGAACGGATGTATTTATTACAAAGTTGAATAGTACGGGAACCTCTCTTGTGTTCTCTACTTTTTTGGGTGGCAACCGAGAAGAGCGGGCCTTTGGAATTGCACTAGATGTCTCTAATAATGTATTCGTCTCGGGGACGACCATTTCTCCTAATTTTCCAGTGACGGCGGGTGCATTTCAGACTAGGCTACGTGGACCCTCTGATGCTTTTGTCTCTAAGCTAAATCAGACAGGAACTTCACTTATCTATTCCACCTACTTAGGGGGGAGTAGCTTTGAGCCAAGTGCGAGTATTGCAGTGGATGCGGTAGGAAGTGCCTATGTGTCTGGAGCAACGGAATCAGCTGATTTTCCTGTCACGACAGGTGCTTTTCAGACAACTTTGAATGGAAGTGAAGATGTATTTGTGACGAAATTAAGTGTCACCGGGAGTTCGCTTCTGTATTCTACCTATATTGGAGGCTCTGAAGAAGACTTTGGCGAGGATATTGCTATTGATGAGTCCAATAACGTGTATGTTACCGGATTTACGGATTCTCCAAACTATCCGGTCACGTCAGGTGCTTTTCAGACGATTACGCAAGGATTAACAAGTGCCTTTATTACCAAGTTAAATGCAACGGGCTCTGCCCTTGTCTATTCGACATTTCTAGGGGGAAGCGGTGGTGATGGTGGCTGTGGAATTACGGTCGATTCCTTCGGCAATGCCTATGTGACTGGAAGTACGTTTTCGGGAGATTTTCCGATTACGGAGGTTGCCTTTCAGACGTTCAACACTGCGGAAAGTGGGATTACCTTTGTCTCAAAATTAAATGAGGCGGGAAGCAATCTGAAATTCTCCACTTTATTAGGGGGCAGTGTGTCAGGTGGAGGGAGTGCGGTGGGGCTTGATTCTTTTCGTAATGTGTGGGTGATTGGGTTTACACTCTCCCCTAACTTTCCTCTTACTTCGGATGCGTATCAGGCGCATATAGGGAAAGTAGGAATGTTAGGGAATATGAGTTTTTTTGTTACGCAATTAAGTTCTAGTGGTAGAGGCATCATGTATTCTACTTTCTTAGGAGGAACAGAAAATGATCTGGGAACGAGCCTCTTTGTTGATCGCAGTGACAACGTCTACGTAACCGGTATTGTTCAGTCTGCCAATTTCCCTACAACAGACGGTGTCTTTCAGGAGAGTCCTCCACCCAAAGAGAATTTTTTTGATTCTTCTGTTGCGGTTACCCGATTTTCGCCTACAGATGCAAGGGGCCCAACGGGTGCCACGGGTCCTACAGGCCCTCGCGGTCCCCGTGGGCCCAGAGGAGCGCGAGGGCCACGAGGAGAGGGAGGGGAGATTGGGGGATAGGTTGCTTGATGGTTCCAGCTTTGCTGCTTTTTAAGAGAAAGAATTCTTCTTACGCTTTTTTCGTTCTTGTTGACGAAGGGGAGCCGTTTGATGAAGCTTCTCTTCTTCTGGTGTGGTCGGAAGAACAGGCGGGACAGGAGTGGATTTTCCATTTTCATCAATAGCAACCATGGTTAAAAAGGAGGTCGTGGTCACCTCTCGATTGCCTGTGGAAATATCCTCATGGAGTACTTTGCAATAGACTTCCATGGATGTTCGTCCTGTCCAGGAAACAAACGCTTCGAGGGTTATAATATCTCCTTCGCGGACCGGAGAGAGGAAATCGACGGAATCGATGGATGCGGTGACGACGGTTTTGCCACAATGGCGCATAGCGGCGATCGCGGCCACTTCATCAATAAAGGCAAGAACTTTGCCACCAAAAACATTGCCTAGGTAGTTGGTGTCTGGAGGCAAGACAATTTTGGATTGAATGGTACGAGATTGCTCACATGTGACTGGTTTCAAGGAAAGTCCTCCTCACCTTTGTGTTAAGTAAATGATTTTCTTCTTTCATCCTGTTTATTTTATCATAGTAGGTATAGATGAATATATGTAGGCAGTCATCAAGGGTATGAACGACGTAATTAGTACGTGTGGGTATTTACGCTCATTCGTGATTCCGTGTTCGCATGTGTCTTTGTCCTGGAAGCACGATAAGCCTGCATGGTACAATAGAGGCAGAATAGTAGGCCGTTTGTTTTGGTTCAAAACGGGTTCTCCAAGGAGGTTTAGGCTGATTTTAAGCCGTATAAAATGAAGAAGTTGATCTTAGTCGATGGCAACAGCATTGCCTTTCGTGCCTTTTATGCACTCCCATTATTGTCGAATAAGTCGGGGCTGTTTACCAACGCAGTGTACGGTTTTACGATGATGTTAATGAAGCTGATGGAGGAAGAGAAACCAACCCATCTGTTTGTGGCTTTTGATGCGGGTAAAGAAACCTTTCGTCATAAACAGTACAAGGAATATAAAGGGACCCGTCAGAAAACGCCGGGGGAGTTGTCGGAACAATTACCTCTAATGAGAGAAGTATTAGATGCATTTGGCATTCATCATTATGAGAAAAAACAATATGAAGCAGATGATATTATCGGTACACTGGCTCGCACGATGGGGCAAGAAGCGGATGAAACGTTGATTGTGACAGGAGATAAGGACTTGTTGCAGTTAGTCAATGATAAAGTCACCCTTCTGATGACCAAAAAAGGAGTGACGGATGCGATCCGTTATGATCCCGCCAAAATCGAAGAACAGTATGGTCTAAAGCCAGATCAGATCCGTGATTTGAAAGGATTGATGGGGGATTCTTCCGATAATATCCCGGGGATTCCTGGAGTGGGTGAAAAGACGGCACTTAAATTGTTGCATCAGTTCGAGACAGTGGAAAATGTATTGACTCATATTGATGACCTTCCAGGAAAGAAACTGAAGGAAAAGGTGGAAGAGTATCAAGAACAAGCCCGTTTGAGTAAAGAACTAGCAACGATCTATCGAGAAGTGCCACTCGATTTGACGCAAGACGATTTGCGGTGTGATGAACCCAATCACGATTCCCTACGTGAGCTATTTCAAAAATTAGAGTTCAAAAAGCTGTTGGAGAGGCTAGAACCAGGCACTGGACAAGCTGATGAGAAGGAAGAAAGCTTGGATGAGGTTTCGTATGAAATCATAACCGAGCCAAATGCCACATGGGAAGAATGGTTACAACAAGAGAAGCTTGCTCTCTTTGTCGAATTAACCGATGAACATTATCATCACGGCGAGGTGGTGGGTCTCTTTATCTCGGATGGAGAAAAAGGAATGTATGTTTCCTCGGAAGTACTCTCCAGATGGGAGGCATGTCAAAATTGGCTGGCGAATGAGAAACAAGCAAAAGTGGTGTATGATGCGAAAAGAACCCAAGTAGCATTGGCAAGAGAAGGCATTGACACGATCGGACTTACCTTCGATATCTTATTGGCGGCTTATCTATTAGATCCATCCGAATCAGGGCCTTCTTTGAGTGGGATTGTGAGTCAGTATTTAGGTGGAGGTCTTCCTGATGATGAAACCGTTTATGGTAAAGGGGCTAAGCGGAAAGCCTTAACTGGGGAAGCCTTAGCCGAACATCTCGCAAGGAAGACGCAATCCCTTATCCGTTTGCAACCCATTTTGGAGAAAGAGCTTAAAAACGATCAGTTGGATGAGCTTTTCTATGGGATAGAAATGCCGTTAGCGGATGTATTGGGACGCATGGAGAGAGATGGAGTGAAGATTGACGTGGAGCAGCTCCATGCGTTAGGCGATGAGTTGCGAACGCGCTTAGAAGAGCTGACCCGTACCATTTATGAGTTGGCTGGTACAGAGTTTAACATCAACTCTCCCAAGCAGTTGGGTGAGATCTTATTTGATAAGTTGGGCCTTCCCGTCATGAAAAAGACGAAGACGGGGTATTCCACCAGTGCGGATGTACTAGAAAAACTGGCACCACAGCATGAAGTGGTAGAGTATATCTTGCATTATCGGCAAGTGGGCAAGCTGATTTCCACCTATGTGGATGGATTGTTAAAGGTTATTGAACCCGAGACAGAAAAGATTCACACCCAGTTTAATCAGGCGATTACGGCCACGGGACGACTAAGTAGTACACATCCCAACTTACAAAACATCCCCATACGTTTAGAAGAAGGTCGCAAGCTTCGCCGCGTATTTGTACCCACGGAACCGGAGTGGTTCATGTTGGCGGCGGACTATTCACAAATCGAATTGCGTATTCTGGCTGATATTTCGGGAGACAAGAATTTGATCGAAGCTTTTACTCAGGGCCGGGATATTCATACGCAAACGGCAATGGACATCTTTGGTGTCGATGATGATGAAGTAACCCCTCTTTTGCGGAGTCAAGCGAAAGCAGTGAATTTCGGGATCGTCTACGGGATAAGTGATTATGGTCTATCACAAAACCTGAACATTACGCGCAAGGAAGCAGGCGCGATCATCGAAAAATATTTTGAGAGTTACCCAGATGTGAAAGCCTACCTAGATGGAGTGATCGAGCAAGCGAAAAAAGAAGGCTATGTGACAACGCTCTTTCATCGTCGCCGCTTTTTGCCGGATATTCATTCGTCTAATTTTAACCGCCGTAGCTTTGCTGAACGTACAGCCATGAATACACCGATTCAGGGCTCCAATGCCGATATCATCAAAAAGGCGATGGTAAGCATGGATCGCAAGCTACAGGAACAAGGATTAAAAAGCCGTATGTTGCTACAAGTTCATGATGAACTGGTCTTCGAAGTGCCACCGGAGGAACGGGAAGAATTGACCGCCTTGGTGACGGAAGTGATGGAAAGTGCGATTCAGCTTTCTGTCCCGCTCAAGGTGGATGTGAGTAGTGGTGCTTCTTGGTATGAAGCGAAGTAAGGAAGAGGTTGCGATAGACGTAAAGGAGTAGGAGATAGAAAATGCCAGAATTACCAGAAGTGGAAACGGTAAAACGTACATTAAGTGAATTGATCATCGGAAAAACGATTGAAGATGTGGTGATAACGCTGCCACGGATTATTCAGGAACCACAAGAACCGGAAGCTTTTCGCCTTTGTTTGCTCGGCACCACGATTCGTGGACTGGGGCGGAAAGGGAAGTTTCTCCTGATTCATTTTGACGATTGGGTGCTGGTTTCTCATTTGCGTATGGAAGGCAAGTACCGTGTGGAAGAAAAGACAGAACCGGTTGCCAAACACACCCATGTTCGTTTCACTTTTACTGATGGCACGGAATTACGCTATTTGGATGTACGTCAATTTGGGACGATGCATATTTTTCGTCGAGGAGAAGAAGAGGAAGTGGCTCCGCTCAATAAATTAGGTCCGGAACCGCTCACCCCTGATTTTAATTTACAACGTTTTTCAGAAGGGATGAGCAGACGAAAAACGTCCATAAAAGCACTGCTCCTTAACCAGTCCTTCATTGCGGGCCTGGGGAATATCTATGTGGACGAAGCTTTGCATTTAGCGAAGATTGATCCGGCGCGAACCGCCCCCTCCCTTACACCGTTAGAAAAGGAGAAGCTCTTTCATAGTATTGAGGCGACGCTGGAAAAAGCGATTGCTGTTGGAGGCTCTTCTGTTCGTTCCTACGTGAATGGAAATGGGGAGATGGGGATGTTCCAATTGCAGATTCAAGTTTATGGCCGCAAGGAGGAACCGTGTCTCCAATGTGGAACCCCCATCAGGCGCACAGTAGTAGCAGGACGAGGAACGCATTATTGTCCCCAGTGTCAGGGGTAAAGAGTGTTCGAGGTTCATTGCGGTTCAGCACACCTTTCCGCCCTTTTCCATAAGATAGGTTAGGATATCGGTCGGAGGGAGAGGATGGAAGGTGTGGACCCTGCTACCGTTGCTTTTTATTTCTTTTGCTATCAGTATGGATAGCTTTGGTGTCGGTTTAACCTATGGAATGAGAGGTATGCGGCTTCCACTTACATCCATTGTGATTATTGCCGGTTGCTCAGGTCTCATGATGGCCCTATCGATGGCGGCCGGACAATGGTTGGAGTATTGGTTTTCTGTCGACAGTAGTAGGTATTGGGGAGCATCGATATTGATTCTACTCGGTGCATGGAGTCTCGTACAAGGATGGAAACAATCACGGAAAGCAGAAGATCCGAGTCATATGGTAACGCTTTCGAAGGAAAGAGAGATTTTCTCCCTTGAATTGCGCGCGTTAGGTTTAATGATCCAAATTCTAAAAAAACCGATGACAGCGGATCGGGATCAATCGGGGACAATTTCTTCTCCAGAAGCTCTCCTCTTAGGAATGGCCTTATCTCTAGATGCTTTTGGAGCGGGAATAGGAGTAGCACTGCTGGGGTACCCATCTTGGCCGGTTGCTATTATGATTGCTATCATGTGTGCTCTTTTTCTACGTGTGGGTATGGAAGTGGGTTTTCACTTGCAACACCGGGGCAAGCTACGCTTTATGAAATATGTTCCAGGATTGATCCTTATCCTGATTGGCATAGTAAAAGGCTTAACTAGCGTATAAAGGAGGGTGGTCCATGATTATTGGTTTGACGGGGGGAATCGCAACGGGGAAAAGTACCGTTGCTGATTGGCTAAAGGAGAGAGGGGCGATCCTCATTGATGCGGACCAAGTGGCGCGAGATGTGGTTGAGCCAGGTACCGTTGGGATACAAAAAGTAAGAGACCGCTTTGGTGAAGAAGTGATTACTGCTGACGGTGCGTTGGATCGCAGACAACTACGTGCCATCGTCTTTCAGGATAAAACACTGCGTTTGGCGTTGAATGAAATCTTGCATCCACTGATTCGACAAGAAATGAAGAGACGAATGAAACAGTACGCCGAAGCAGACCCGGAAGCCATCATCGTTCTGGATATCCCTCTTCTCTACGAGTCAGAATTGACGTACATGGTGGAAAAGGTGATCGTGGTTTACGTTCCAGAAGAGCTACAGCTGGAGCGCCTTATGGCGCGCGATCAAATGGGACAAGCTGAGGCGATAAAGATGATAAAGGCGCAACGGCCCATTGAGGAGAAAAAAGAGTTAGCCGATTATTGTATCGATAATTCCGGTGAGTTAACGGAAACAGAAAGTCAGGTGGATCAACTATGGAAACAACTCGAACAGATCAAAAGCGGTCCAACTCTCGGCGGAGCATGATTTCCTCAGTCCGGACAATTCTGATCGTCGTGCTAGTCGGTCTTACTCTGATTGTCTTGTTGACACCCTATTATAATAAATGGATGTATCCACTGGCGTATGAAGAGGAGATATCCTATAGTGCAGATGCCCATGGGATTGACCCCTACCTCGTAATGGCCGTTATTCGTGTGGAGAGTCGTTTTCGACCAGAGAATGAGTCACATAAAGGAGCACAGGGTCTCATGCAATTGATGCCCGATACGGTGACGCATATTGTAGATGATGCTGAATTCTCTCCATCATTTAGCCAATCGGTCAATGACCCAGCTATTAATATTCATATGGGAACGTGGTATTTGTCTTGGCTGGAACAGGAGTTTCATGGGAACCAATTAGCGATGATTGCCGCCTATAATGCAGGACCAGGAAATGTGAAGAAATGGATGGGAGAAGGTACTTGGGATGGAACAAAAGAGAATATTGACCAGATCCCTTTTGGTGAAACAAGGAACTATGTACAAAAAGTTATGTTTTATTACGAACGCTATCAAACCGTATACGGAGAGGTAAATATGGACCCAATTTCCCGCGATCAGCAAGAATAGACGCGGGTTTTCCTTTATTTTGCATTGCAATATGTGTCATACTGATTATAATAATAGGAGGAATTATTGTGTGATATTTGAGGGAAGGGGTTTTTTTATTATGACTACACGCATCGCTATTAATGGATTTGGACGTATTGGACGCATGGTCTTTCGTAAAGCCATGCATGATCAGAATATAGATATTGTAGCCGTCAACGCAAGTTACCCAGCAGAAACCCTGGCTCATCTTTTGAAGTATGACACGCTTCATGGGGCACTAACAGATGAGATTCAAGCGGTTGAAGAAGGTTTATTAATAAATGGGAAGTTCGTACAATTAGTTTCTGACCGGGACCCTGCTCGGTTGCCTTGGAATGACCTCGATATTGACGTCGTAGTAGAGGCGACCGGGAAATTTCGTGATCGTGAAGGAGCAGGTCGTCACCTGCAAGCGGGAGCGAAGAAAGTAGTGATTACGGCTCCGGGGAAACAGGAAGATGCAACCATCGTCATCGGTGTGAACGAGAAAGATTACAACCCACAAGATCACCACGTTGTTTCCAATGCTTCTTGTACCACGAACTGCCTCGCACCCGTAGCCAAGGTCCTGCATGACACTTTTGGGATTGAACACGGGTTGATGACAACGGTTCATGCGTATACCAATGATCAAAAGAACTTGGACAATCCGCATAAAGATCTTCGGCGGGCACGTGCCTGTGGACAATCCATCATTCCGACTAAGACAGGTGCCGCTCGTGCAATTAGTCAGGTATTGCCAGAGTTAGAAGGCCGTATGAATGGGATTGCCTTACGTGTTCCGACACCCAACGTTTCCATCGTCGACTTGGTCGTTGACTTGAATCAAGAGGTTACGGCAGAAGAGGTTAACCGGGCTTTGAAGCAAGCGGCAGATACATCAATGACTGGAGTTCTTCAATATACAGAAGATCCGTTGGTTTCTAGTGACTTTAATGGGAATGATCATTCTGCCATTGTGGATGGACTATCGACGATGGTGACGGGGAAAAAACAAGTGAAAGTGCTTGCATGGTATGACAATGAGTGGGGTTACTCTTGCCGTGTGGTTGACCTCGTACATCTTGTCGGCAAATCAATTGATAAGAAGATTGAAGAAGGGACAACGAGCAAGGCATAAGACCTTGACAACCATCTATGAAATTGGAGAGACTTAAAGGGTAGTCGGATTCGGGAGGGAAAACGAATGCGGTGCCCTTTTTGTCATTTTACAGGTAGCAAAGTATTGGACTCACGGCCCGTGCATGAAGGCCGTTCGATTCGCAGGCGACGTGAATGTGATTCATGTGAACGCCGCTTTACCACTTTTGAGATGGTGGAGATGAAGCCACTCATTGTTGTGAAAAAAGATGGACGACGTGAAGAGTTTGCACGGGAGAAGCTTCTCCATGGTTTGATTCGAGCTTGTGAGAAGAGACCCGTTCCCGTCGGGGAATTAGAAGAAATGGTGGATGATATCGAGAAATCTCTCCGTGAACAAGGAGAAGCGGAAGTCCCTTCACGTGAAATTGGTGAGCGAGTGATGGAACACTTGATTCACGTGGATGAAGTTGCTTATGTGCGCTTTGCTTCTGTTTACCGGCAGTTTCGTGATATCAATGTTTTTGTACAAGAATTGGAAGATTTATTGGATCGATCACGTGATCCCAATTCCCTTACGAAGGAAGAAGAGGACCCCTCGTAAGGGTGACAGCAAGGAAGGTCATTTTGTGATAGTATGGGAAGACAGTTTTGTAGAAAGGCAGGGGGAATGCGATGAATTGGAAAGAGTGTTCACCGCTGGATCTTTTCCGCGTGCGGACAGATCGTCCGCTTCACTTCCATGACATCAATGGGCTTTTGCATCTGTACCAACCCATGATTGGAGCAACAGCCGCTGGTTTATTCTTGACATTGGCGTATCAATCCTCTTTGCATGGTGCAGGAAAAACGGATTGGTACCCTCATCGCTATCTCATGAATTTAACGTCACTCACATTTACACAGATGCTTCAAGCACGCTTTCAACTGGAAGGAGTGGGCCTCATCAGTACCCGTCATACTTATTACCAGGAGAAGCGTTGTTTTGAGTATGAGTGGATTGCGCCCCTTTCCCCTGCGGACTTTTTTGCTAGTGATGTATTAAATGTCACCCTCTATCATCGATTAGGAAAAGAACGTTATCTTCAATTGCGTGAAGCGATGCTTCCTTCTAAAGAAGGAGAGGAGGAAGAGGATACATGGATGGATATTACCAAATCCTTCCAAGAAGTCTTTGGAACCCTCTCTCCTTCAGAGATGAGCGTGGCTTTTGACCTGGAAGCGCCGGCACTCCAAGTGAAATCACCACAAGCTCCATCATTATCACAAGCGGATTCCTTCCTTTCGCCTGTGTCACAAGCAAGCAAGTCGGTAGAGGGCATGCAGGTGAAGAACTCATCCGAGACGGAAGGACCGGATTGGGAATTGATCTACACACGAATGCGTCCGTTACTTAACACAGATGGATGGAATGAATCGGTTAAAGAGCAATTAAGTCAAATCCAACTTTTGTATAAGTTAAGTGATGGGGATTTATTGCGTGCTTTGCAAAATCCTGAGGTGACCGGTGATGGTCAAATTCACATTGAACGCTTGCGATTCTTTGTGCGTAGTGAATTTCAGCTCCAAGCACGGCGATCAGGCGAGTGGATGCAGACTGATTCATATGATACACATGAATCGTCTGCTAAAGTAGAGATTGAAACTCCTACCGTGGCAGAGGAATCAAAGAGAAAAGAAGAACAGAAGGAAGAGACAGAGGAAGAGAAGCATTTTCGCCAATTGGAATCGATCTCGCCTTTGGAGTTTCTATCCTACTACCATCAAGGAACACGTATCCCTAATGCAGATTTAGAGTTGGTTGAGTGTTTGATGAAAGATTATCGTTTGCCACATGGGGTAATCAATGTTTTACTTGATTACGTCCTGCAGACGCATAACAATAAATTGCCACGACCCTTGGTAGAAAAAATTGCGGGACACTGGAAGCGCCAACGTGTGCAAACAGTGACCGAAGCGGTTGAGTTAGCATTGGAGGAACGGCAGACACAGCAAAGTAAGAAACCGTCTGCTAAAGGAAGGCGATCGACTCCTGTTAAGACGGACAAGCTACCTGCTGCAGTCGCTAAAACGAAGAGCGGAGAGAAGCCATCCCCAGCGAAAGAAGAGTGGGAGGCAGATCCGCAAGCACAGGCAGAGATTATGGAGCAACTAACGCGTATGCGTAGCAGGTTGGATCAACGAATGCGAGAAAAGAGGCAAAGTAAATGAAACGAGTAGGGGAAACCTTGGGGAACAAAGAGGTGCATATCGGGAAAAAAAGAGCGAGTGAGCATCTTCAGTCCCTGCTCCAGCATCCGCTTCTGCAGGAATTCCGAGGTCATCATCCTCAGCTTACTCGCGAGGTCTACGCTCGATCTCTCTTGCACCTTCGTCAATATGTAAAAGAGCAGGAAAATTGCATGCAATGCCCGGGCTTGGAGAAGTGCCCAAACTTGATGCAAGGGCACCAGCCAGATTTGGTATATCAAGCCCAATATCTTGAAGTGCGTATGCGTCCATGTGCCAAGTGGAAAGCCCATCAACGACGACAACAAAAAGAGAAGTTAATCCAGAGCCACTATATTCCTAAGGATATCTTGGAGGCTACGTTTGAAACGATTACCGCCAATCCAGCGAGGATTGCAGCGGTGCAAGCAGCGATTCATTTCTGCGATCAATTTGCCGATGAAATTCCGCCGAAAGGGCTTTATCTCTACGGTGACTTTGGTGTGGGGAAAAGTCGGATTGCCGGCGCAATTGCACAAGATTTAACGCGTCATGACGTTGATTCGCTGATGGTGTATGTACCCGACTTTATGCGAGAGATCCGTGATGCTATTCATGATGGTTCCCTAAGTGAAAAACTGGATGCATTGAAGAAAGCAACGGTTTTGATTTTAGATGATATTGGGGCAGAAACACTCACACCATGGATTCGGGACGAAGTGTTGGGAGCGATCTTGCAATACCGTGTGGCAGAAGGCTTACCCGTCGTTTACACTTCCAATATGGCTCCGGAAGAGCTGACGGATCACTTGGCGTATTCCAATAAAGGTGGCGTAGAACGTACCAAAGCGCTACGGATTATGGAACGTATTTCTCATTATGTGAGCCCCGTTTTGGTAGAGGGACCCAATCGGCGTGGAAAAAAATAAAATTATTTTAGATAAAATGCTTGCACAGGGTATAGGATCGTGGTACAATATTTTTTGTCAGCAAATAAAAGTGGTTCGATAGCTCAGTCGGTAGAGCAGAGGACTGAAAATCCTCGTGTCGGCGGTTCGATTCCGTCTCGAACCACCATAAGCGGAAGTGGCTCAGCGGTAGAGCATCGCCTTGCCAAGGCGAGGGTCGCGGGTTCGACTCCCGTCTTCCGCTCCATGTTTGCCGGGGTGGCGGAATAGGCAGACGCACGGGACTTAAAATCCCGGGGTGGGTTCCCACCGTGTCGGTTCGAGTCCGACCCTCGGTACCAAGCGCAACCTTCTTTGATCAAAGAGATCAAGGAAGGTTTTTTGATGTGTTTAAAAAACTGTGGAAGTGACGAGTGGCTTTAGAGGAAGGGACATTTTCGGTAGAGAAACTTCCTTTTAGGAGAGAGGCACGATTCTTATAGCTAGGAAGGATGCGGTTTCCTTCTTATGAGTGGAGAGAATGGGATTGAGGCTTGACAGATGAACGGAAAGTGGGTAGGATTGTGAATGAGAATCATTTTCAATTCAATTATACCAGAGTCTCTCAAGGGGAAACCGCTGGCCCATCTCCCAATCACTCTAAGGATGAGTTTTCATCCCTATCTTCAACGGCCGATTTCTCATCAGTGGAAATGAGTTGCATCACATAGAGGCTTTTCATAGAAAACTTTTTAGGTGACAAATATAACTACTTTACATATGAGAGGAAGAGAAAAATGCATACCTTAGAAGCGATTAAAACCAGACGAACCATTGGCAAAGTGAAACCGGACCCTGTACCCAAGGAGGTTATTTTAGAGTTGTTGGATGCGGCACGGTGGGCACCGAACCACTACTATACCGAACCTTGGAAATTTTTTGTTCTTACAGGAGAAGGACGCCGTCCTTTAGGGCGAACCCTCGCTGAGATCGCCAAAGAAAAATTGGATGATCCCACGAGTGCAGAAGGTCAAGAGAAGTTGGAGAAGGTAAGTAAGAAGCCTTTTCGAGCTCCGGTTATTATCGCAGTGGCCCTCACTCCGCCAGAGCATCCCAAATCGATTTGGCTGGAGGACATGGCTACCGTGAGTGCGAGCATCCAGAATCTATTATTAGCAGCGCATGATCAGGGCTTGGGAGCGATTTGGCGTACAGGAAAACCGACCTATCATCCAAAGATGAAAGCGTTGTTTGGATTAAGAGAAGCCGACGAGATGCTGGGCTTTATCTATCTCGGGTATCCAGATATGATGCCGAAAGAAGGGAAGCGTAGACCGTTAAAAGAAAAGACGGTATGGGTAAATGATGATGTGGCTTATGTAGGGTTATAGGGATTATTGATAGTGTAACAGAGGCAAAAACCACCACGACCTGAGGTGGTTTTTGCCTCTGTTTAGTTGGAATGAAATGAACAAAAGGGGAAATCTAACTTCATTGGTATCCGATAGGTAGGGGGTAACCTTTTTATGAGAAGTTTGCCTAACTAACACCACTTACAGCCTTATTCGAAAGGGGGTCAAATCATAAAGAAAATCCAAACGTCGTGTCCATAACAGTCGCTGTGTCTATACAGAAGGCTAAAAACATTAACGCAGTAAAGAATTTGATCCGCAATGGAAGAAGCCATCTTTATGCCTTGATTTACAATAGTGAACGAGGAACCTTGATACTAAGGGAAAGCGAATATAAGCCAACGATGGGTTCCTCTCCCCCGGAGAAGGTTCCGATTGCCGTGATGCTTTTAATATTGCGGAAGGATCTTACGATACCCACATTTTGATTGTCGACGGGTGGTAGTGCGAAACTTCTTGTTCCACCGTTTATCAGTGTTATCACGATGGTGAGAGGTACAGTGGAGGAGGAGGATAATCTCTCCACGGATAGGGTACCTGATAGGATTGGAAATGCGGTTACATTGTTGTATATCTCTAATGAAGGGCTATCCTCTGTTAAAGCAAAGTTTAGCCCTCGAACGGTATCGTTTATCGTAACTTGTGAAGAGAGTTGATTTACTTTTGTGATATTAAACGCTAGTGCCCTGCTTTGGCTGACAGACCTCGTCCTACCCCGTGTCGCTTTTTTAGTGGGTAAAAGGGGAAGAGCCTTACGAGTATACATGTCTTATTCTCCCTCCTTTCTTATATATTTAGTATATTAATAGATAGTGGAAATGGAATAAGCGAATGACTTGTGTGAGGGTGGAGTTTTTTACGATCGCTTAATGCGCTAGGTAATATTGTAAATACATCAAATATAAAATAATTAATTCATATTTAATGGAATTAGTAGATAAATAGGGATCTGTCTCGATGAGAAGAAATCAAATTCTTATATATAATACTATACTATTTATGAATATCTCTAGGTATCTGATAGAATTAGTCGGCGCAAAATGTAGGAATCCTTCATCTCTTGATGTGACAAGGATTGGAGAATGAGCCCTTATATTTTACTCAAATTAATAAAAAAACTCATTGACCCATAAAACTATCGCTATTTATAATCTGGTTATGATTTTAATGACATGGCCAGTTAGAATATGGCAAGTCATGAAAGTCATGAATAGAAGAAGAAAAGTAGAAACTGGGAAGAGGAGTGGACACAGAAATGAAGAGAAGGATCGCAATAGGAACTTTTGCCTCATTATTGGCAATAAACAGTTTGCATCCTCTGGATGTATTTGCTGCTGATCAAGGAAGAACCGAAGAAGAGAGTGGGACTTATTCATCTCTTGAATACGCTAATCTATCCTCTCACTTAAGCCATTTGAATGCTCAATCCATCATGATGCAATCGTATGCACTGGGCTTATTAAAACAGCCTACGGTCGAACTGGAACAAATTCCTACACTATCCTCTCATATTGAACAAGCAAAGAGTAATGCGGTTTACTGGCTGGATACGATCCATCCGCTTGTGATTGAAGCCAACCAAGATGTTATAGGTTTTGATAATAAGTTTCAAAACTACTACAGTTCATTGTATTCGTTAGCGGACGATGTACAAACAGATGAAGCATCTAAAGAGAACCTGCAGTTTGGACTAAACATTCTTGAGCAAGATATTGCTAGTCGAAAAGACTCCGTAGAGAACATCATTGAGAACCTAACGTACTTCAAAGAGTCTTTGCAATCAGACTACAGTCACTTTGTAAACGACGCTGCTCAAGCAAAAGCCCTACTTGAAGGGGAAGAAGGGAAAATTGCCGAGCTAGAAGCACTTTTAGATTCGATTAACGAAGGTATCGAAACAGATGTCAAACTCATCGTAACGGGTACGGTTACATCAATTGCGGGCATCGGATTAATCACAGCCGGTTCGTTTGCAGTCGTTGCTATACCAGAAGGAACTTCTAAAGCGGGGGCAGTGGCGACAATTATCGCAGGTGTCAATATGACGGTAGGCGGAGTTGTCGTGGTGGGATATGCTTCCGACGATTTGATTGAAAAACAAGCAGAACTGGTTCGTGTAGCAAGCGATTTATCGGAGACAGAAGCGGAAGTAGCAACCTTGACGATGGTCAAATCGCAAGTGGATCAATTTGTAGAAAGTATCGATGAAACGATTACAGCACTTGAAGATATCGAACGTGGTTGGGTTGATTTGGGGAACGGCTTTGCAGAGCTAACTGATCGAATCGAAAACGATGTTCATGTGGATAGTGCATTTGTACAGTCTCAGCTTTCTCGCGCACAAGTTTCATGGCAAGAAGTATCCGAAATGGCGAATAAGCTACAAGGTGCTCCCGTCGTAACTGAAGATATCGATCATGAGGAGGAAGAAATATGAAAACAAATAAAAAGGTACTCGTCAGTTCTGCCACACTCGCTCTCGCCCTTTCAGTAAATGCCACGCTACCTACAGACGTTCTGGCAGCAAAATCAGTAGATTCGATTCATGCGAATCAATCCATCAAAACGAAAATGCCCGTCATGCTTGGGACAAATTCTGTGTCAGAAGATTACCTCGGTCCAGAAGGACTGAAACTAGCCATGGAAGATACAGCTTCCAATGCACTCGTGTTGGATGCCTACGCATTAACCATTCTGAAGCAGAAAGATATTTTCTTTCAAAATATCGAGTCGTTAGAAATCAGTGATTTATCGACCTCTTTAACCACTCACCAAACAACTGCGCGTACGAATGCTTCGTATTGGATTGACACGTTGAAGCCTTCTCTGATACAGGTCAACGAAGACATTATCGGATACAATACGAAGTTTCAAAACTATCACGATACGCTTGTCACTTTAGCAGAAAACAACGACAAGGACACACTGAATACTGGCTTGGGTCTTCTTCACGAAGAAATCGTAGAAAATAAGGCTGAAGTTGATGCACTCATTGAGGATTTAACCACATTCAAACACGCTTTGATACATGATGTGCAATCCTTCCGCTCAGACGCGGATACGATTAACTCCATGTTAGCGGGTAATGATGCCCTCATTCCACAGTTGAAGAGTCAGATAAACGCTTACAACAAAGCGATTAACACCGATATTGGGATTATTGCTGGTGGAGCAGTTGGAGAAGTGGTTGGTGTGGCCGCATTTGTAGGAGGGGTCATCTTATTCCCTACGGCTCCTTACTTAGGAGGTGGCCTGATGGTAACAGGGGTAGCTATTGTGGGTGGATCGACGGCTGCGATTATTCTTGCTTCGGAGGATTTGAAAGGTAAACAACAAGCGTTGAAAGATACAACCACTCAACTATCCCAATTAGAAACAGAAGTTGTTGTTCTAGAGACGTTAAATGATCAGGTGCAATATTTTGCTGAGACGATTGATGTTGCGATTAATTCTTTGCAGAATATCTCTGATCAGTGGAATACGCTGGGGAGTAAATACAGTACATTAATCAACACGGTAGAGGATACAAGTGGGGATTTAGGGATCTTTGTTATTCCACAGCTCAACACAGCTAGAGATGACTGGAGTGATATTAAGCTGTATGCCGAAACGCTTTACCAAGATTTAAACTATACCACAGAAGAAATCAAGTAGAATTTACAGAGAATGACCCCCCCCTCCCTTATACCAAATAAGGTGAGGGGGGTCACACGATGACTATAGGGAGATGAGAAGGTGAAAAAGTACTATCTACAAGTTACTATCGGACTATTAACGCTTTTGCTCTTAAATGTCACAGTCTATCCTTCCACTACGTATGCAACAAACGATACGTATTTGGACTCGGGTACAATAAAAGAAACGATGGAGGAGACAACTTCCAATATAGAAAAATTAGATTCATATGCAGACACGATTATTAGCGACTACTCTGTGTTTGAAACCAATATATCTGCTCTACAAATGACAGATATAAAAGATCAGCTTGTGGATCATGGACAAGATGCGCAAGGGCACGCGCATTATTGGAATGATTCATTGAAAGAGGAAGTGAGAGGAACAAACCGTTTGATTATAGATTATCATCATACCTTTATGGAACGATATCAAACACTGACAACACTTATTCAGGAAGAAGAGAATGAACAAATCGCCATCACCTTAGGTCAGCTACAAGATGAGATCAAGCAAAATCAACAACAAGTGGATGGAATTATTGATCAATTAAAGTTATTTAGAGGAGATTTAACCAAAGACGTACGTGCTTTCACAGGCGATTCTGATCAAATCTTAGCTGAATTAGAAGGAGACCAAGCATATATATCCTCACTGGAGAACGAAATTCGGTCATTAAAAAAAGCGATACAGAAAGATAAAGATATCATCCTTGGGGCATCTTTCGGGGGTCTCATTGGCTTGCCATTTGTTATCATGGCACAAAAAGATCTAGAGAAAAAACAGAAGCAGTTAAAAGAGAAAGAAGAGTTGCTCTCCCGAGTAAAACAAGAAATCAAGGTATTAAAAACACTCAATGAGCAGGTAAACAAGTTTACTCATACGATTGATTCTGTTATCGGTTCTTTATCTGAGATGTCCTCTCAATGGTCAACGATGGATAGTAAGCTCACTGTTTTAATTGATCATGTCAACGATGCAGATCCTGCGGTGCCAATATTTTTGCAGGCAGACTTAAACACTGCGAAACAAGACTGGGAAGAAGTTAAGGCTTATGCGGAAGTGTTACTTTCCAGTTAGGGATTCATGATGAATAGAGAACCCAATCCTTCTTTGTCCATTTGGAGGGGTTGGGTAAATCTTTTGCATAAACAGTTGCCAAAACTAATATAATTAATTATAATACTAATTAAGTTAGTTTTAAAAGGGGTGGACACCATGTTTGTCTGTAAACATCATAATGTATACCAGTTAACCTTTATGCCGCGATTATTTCCAGTCAATTGCTATTTAGTGGAAGGGGAAAAAAGTCTCACCTTAATTGACACCGCTCTTCCCTATAGCTACAAAGGTATTTTACATACGGCCTCTTCGATTGGAAAACCGATTACAGAGATTATCCTAACGCATGCCCATGATGATCATGTTGGTTCCTTAGATCGGTTAAAGAGTGAGTTACCTGAAGTGAAGATTGTTATTTCACGCCGAGACGCTAGTCTATTAAAAGGAGATGTTTCATTAGCAGATGACGAACCGCAGACCCCCATAAAAGGTGGAGTACCCAAGAATATACGGACCAAACCAGATGTTTTGCTAGAGGATGGGGAGGAAGTTGGGTCACTCTTGGCATTGTCTGTACCGGGACATACACCTGGTTCGATGGCTTTTATGGAACGCGAATCGGGGGTTCTGATTGCTGGGGATGCTTTTCAAATTAGAGGAGGCTTAGCAGTAGCAGGAGATACAAGGATTCGATTTCCTTTCCCTGCATTGGCTACGTGGAATAAAGGAGAAGCACTGGCAAGTGCTAATCGTCTGTTGGAGCTAAGGCCGTCGGTCCTGGCGGTCGGTCACGGCTCATGGATCCATGAGCCGTATGATAAGATGGAGAAAGCGGTTCAAAGAATGAAAGTGAGGATATGGTGAAGTGAGAAGAGGATTAGATCAGACACGGATTATCAATGAAACGATCAGTATTATTGATCAAGAGGGGATGGAGAGCTTGACTTTAGCTAAACTGGCGGGGCGTTTAGAAGTAAAGACCCCCTCTCTTTACAATCATGTCAAGGGATTGAGTGACCTGAAGCGACGCTTAGCATTGTCAGGGCTTGAACGATTGAAAATTGCTTTAACAGAAGCAGCGATCGGAAAATCGGGAGAGGACGCCATCCGTTCCATTTCAATAGCGTATGTCTCTTTTGTCCATCGTCATCCCGGTTTATATGAGGCATCACTGTTTCCTCCGTCCTTGATGGATGAGCGATTAAAAGAGATAGGAGAGGATATTCTCCGTATCTTTGATAGAGTGTTCGCCCCTTATGCACTCTCAAATACAGATAAGATTCATATGATACGCGGGTTACGTAGCCTTCTTCACGGATTTGCTTCTTTACAGTTGAAAGAGGGGTTTAATCTTCCGGTTTCAACGGAAGAGAGCTTAGAGGAAATTTTACAGATTTATCTTCAAGGGATAAAGGGGAGATGTGAGTAATTTAGAAAATATTATATATAGAAGAAAAGAAATAAAGAGGAGCAACCCATTTTCGGAGAGGTTGTTCTTTTTCTTTTAATGAAGACCCAGATGGGGTGGGTCGTAGAAAGAGCTGACTTTTCTTCACCGAAAAGAAAGGGTCTGTTATAGGCAACCGCTAGACGGATGCATCATAGGATCATGCATCACAGCAATATCCTATGGAGGAGAAGGGGGAGAGATGGGAGTCATTTTTAGATAGAGAAACGCGGGCTAGAGGTAACACTCTTCGAAGAGGGATTGGGTGGTTTTTGTAAAGTCGTTCCCTTAAGTATGTATAATAGAGGATGGTCTCACTAACGACTCCAAGGGCTCTAACTTGTAAGCGAAGGTCACCTTAAGGATAGCTAATCTAGCTCGGAATAAATACTGTTTGATCGAGAAGGATTAAATGAGGGAAAGGCTGAGAGGAAATGAATAAAAAGAGATCAAAGATAGGGAATGTCTACGTGATACCGCTTTCAAATGGATCTTTTGCATTTGGTAGATTGTATAGAGGGATGACAATGGCGGTTTATCAACACATAGGAGAGAATGTTAATCACCTCCCCGAAGCTGAAGATGAAGATTATCAATTCATCGTGAAGATAGAAAGCGATATGATCAAACCGAGTAGGTGGCCATGCATAGACCATCGACCTTTTAAGAAAGAAGAGGAGGAATGGCCACCACCCCGCTATAAAATCGATTCATCAGGAAAATACAAGATATTGTTTAAAGGAGAGGAGTACGAAGCGACCAGGGAGGAATGCGAAGAGCTAGAGGTAGATTCGGTATGGAAAGCGTATATGGTGGTAGATAGAATATTGGGCTATGAGAAGTGGGAGAAACTAAAAACGAAAAGCTGTGATGAGAAAAAGAGGTGGGTTTTGGAGTTAATCGAGCAAGCCAAAGAGGAGAAAGACTTTGCTGGCGAGGTTGGAGAGGAGCGAATAAGTGAAATCGAGCATAGATTGGGTGTAGAATTACCGGACAGTTATCGTTGGTTTGTTGGCAAGTTTGGTGAAGGTGGCATAGGAGGAGTGGAGATCCTCGGAGATATACCGGGAGAGATAGCTACCTGTGTACAGGAAACGGAAGATTTGAGAGCAACCGGACTTCCGAACTCTTACGTGGCTATCGAACATGTCGACGAATACACAATGTGCTTGGATACAAGTAGGATACGGAATGGAGAATGTCCTGTAGTAGACTTTAGTATGGATGGTGAAAGTTACATCGAATATGATGGTTTCCTGGATTTTTTGATTAATAAGTTTGAATCTGTATTAGAAGATAGGATTGATCAAGAGATAGAGGGAGATAATGTCCCTTGAATTTCGAGATAATGATAGTCTTTAATCATAGTGAAAACCGCAGGAGAAATGGAGTCCTGCGGTTTTCTTCGTTCGCATTTAGCGAGTAGTTTGATGCGTGTTAAGGACTATGATCAGCTTTGATAGGCGATGGGATCTTCCAAGCCGGCTTCGGAAAATCCTTTTAGACGTAGACGGCAACTATCGCATTCGCCACATGCCACCTCTCCACCTTGATAACAAGAAGTGGTCAAGTGATAGGGAACGTCGAGGCGACTTCCCAGTTCTACTGTCGCTGCCTTCGATAAATGTGCGAGCGGGGCTACGATTTGAATGGGGTTCTCTTCTTGTGAAGCTTTTGTGCCTAGCCCGATAGCATGGTTCATGGCTTCAATAAATTCTGGACGACAATCCGGGTAACCACTGTAGTCCACACCACTTACTCCGATATAGATTCGCTCCGCCCCTACTACCTCTGCATAAGAGGTGGCAAGTGAAAGGAAGATGATGTTACGTGCAGGGACATAGGTGACCGGAATTCCATCTTCTACTCCATCAGTGGGAACGTCCAATGCTTCATCCGTTAAGGCACTCCCACCGATTTGTTGCAGGAAGTCCATTTGCACGACTCGATGTTCAGAAGCCTCAAAGTAGCGAGCTACCTGCTTGGCATTCTCGATTTCTTTATGGTGACGCTGACCATAATGGAACGTGAGGGCATAGATTTCATAACCTTCCTCTTTGGCTACACCCATACAGGTGGTGCTATCCAAGCCACCACTTAAAATGACGACTGCTTTCTTTCCCAATAGAATAACCTCCTTGCTTTTCTCACATTTTTACACGCCTCGTTTGTCAGGATGCCAGATGTATTTATGGGTTTGTAGATTGAGCTTGATTTCCTTTTTGGAGGATGAGAGGAGCCATTCGACCAGTGTTCTGGATGGCAGTGAGGTCCATTCTGGACTAAAGAGCACCTCTCCGGCTCTTACATGCTCTTCCACAATGGAAAGGGCCTCCTGAAAGTCGTCTTTGTCTGCAATCACAAATTTAATCTCATCCTGTGGGGTGAGATCGGAAAAATTAGGCATCAGCATGCGCGCGCGTTCTCCGCTTTTACTAAGCTTAAAGTCCATAATAAAACGCACCTTTGCTCCCAGTGCATGACGAGTACGCCAGGCATGAAAAGGAGCAAGGTCGATGGCTCCGTTGGTTTCAATATGGATATCGTCGATGAATGAAAGCTGGGCAAGCTCTTCTATCAGTGCTAATGCTTTGTCCTGATAAAGAAGTGGTTCTCCGCCTGTTAAGCAGATATACCGGTTTTGATACTTTTTCACCTCGGTCAGGATCTCCCCGATGGTCGCAGTGAACTCTGGCTTATGTGGAGCATAGCTATAAGGCGTATCACACCAAGTACAGCGGAGGTTGCAATTATATAAACGAATAAATGTTGTCGGATACCCTGTTTTTTGCCCTTCACCTTCCACAGTTTCAAAGATCTCCACCATCGGAAGCTGGGTTTCCAAAGAAGAGGCACTCATGCTTCATCCACCATCCATTCCCGTTTCAGGTAGGCAGAGCTAGTGGGAGTCTCGTATAGACGGATGGACTCCAAGCGCAATTGTTGCTCTGGTGTCCCCATGGCAGTAAGGCCCTCAGCTAACTCTTCCCAGACCCACACAATCATGTTTTCGACACTTGTATTCATCGGAGGGAGGACTTCATTTATATATTGGTGATCGAGTGGCTTCATAATCCGATCGTTTACCAATGTTTTTAGATCTTTAAAGTCAACTACCAATCCGATCTCATCGACAAATCCACTTACTTGAAGAATGAGTCGGTACGTATGTCCATGTAGGCTCCTGCATTTGCCTTCGTAAAGGTGGAGATGATGCGAAGAATCAAAGGTGAATTCTTTCTCCACAGCTACGCGGCGTTGATGATAACGCAACTGGTTCTTGGTAATATCTCTGCCGAAGATTTGGAGATTCGGCGGAAAATGAAAAGCTCCTGCCTCACGTTGACGAGGAGGAGCAGAATGGGATTTATCTTTATGAGACATAACACATCGCTCCCTAGTTTTGTTTAAAGAGTGGTGGGCATCTCGACACTCTTCCAGTGTAAGTATAGCATACTGGCCAGAGGGACGGGCAAGAATATACACTTGACCAGAAGGAAGGTTTTTCTAGTCAGACTTTTCGGCAATATTATGTCGTTGACAACAGACGTTACGTCAATTAAAATATAATTAAAAGACATTGAGTCTATTATAGAGAGAAGAGATAGAAAAACAAGGAGAGCTGGAGGGCGATTACTAGATACGAAAGGGTATTGTTCATTTCATTGAAATTGAAAGGGGAAAAGGAGCATGACAAAAAATAAAACGGCCCTTATAACCGGGGCTTCAAGTGGGATTGGGAAAGAATTGGCTTTTATTCATGCGAAAAAGGGAGATGACCTGGTCATTGTTGCTCGTCGAGAGGCAAAATTAGTTGAACTTAAAAAAGAGATAGAAAAGAAACATGGTGTAAGCGTTATGATGATTACCAAGGATCTGACATCGCCTGCCGCACCTACCGAAATATATGACGAGATAAAAGAAGCAGGCATACAGATAGACTATCTGATTAACAATGCTGGCTTTGGTGGACATGGAAAATTTCATGAGCGTCCCATGGAAACGGATTTAGCCATGATCCAACTGAATGTGGTTGCTTTAACGACACTGACAAGATTATTTATACCGGACTTTGTGAAGCGAAACGAAGGGAAAATCCTTAATGTATCCTCGACGGCTAGTTTGATGGCGGGACCACTACAAGCGGTGTACTATGCAACAAAAGCATTTGTCACCTCGTTTAGCAATGCCATTGCTGAAGAGTTGCACGACACAGATATTTCAGTGACAGCCCTGTTACCTGGTGCAACCGAAACCGAATTTGAAAGCACTGCTGATTTAGGAAAGACAGGGATGTTCAAACAGTCGGCTAGTGCTAGAAAGGTGGCAGAGGATGGATACAAAGGAATGATGGCTGGCGAGTTGAATGTTATTTCCGGTCTACCTTTCTTGCAACGTATACAAGTTGCTGCTATACCTGTCACACCAAAAAAAGTACTTTTGAGAACGATTCGCCAAATGCAAGAGGAAACGAAGGAATCGTAATCGCAGTTATTTGATATGGATGGTGGATGAACGTGAGGGGGAAGTGGGGAGATTCCCTTCTTCCCTTGCTCTCATCATATCCCCGAGGTAGATCAAAAGAATATAATTGGCAGACCAAGTAGGTTTGCGAGCGGCGCTTAGAGGCACATTTCCTGAGAGAAGGATTTGTGTTATTTTGATTATGAGAAGAGTAGGGTTACATGGTTATACAATTTTGAAGTAGCATGAAAGATAAGGAATCATTAAAAAATAAGTGGCGTCAATTGTCTCTCGAGAAGGAGTGAAAGAAATGGGGTTTTCACGTGCTCGAACCAATGAGCAGAAACAGCAACGAGTAGAAGAAGTTATGAATGCTACTGCTCGTTTGTATGATACGCTACCTTATGATGAGATTACCTTCGCGGCTATTGCTAAAGAGGCAAGCTTTACAAGGTCTAATTTATATAGTTATTTTTCGAGCAAAGAGGAAATATTATTGGAACTCCTCATGAAGGACCTTAATTTATGGTTGAAAGAGGTGGAAGCATCTTTTCATATAAGAAAAAAATATACCGTAGAAGATGTTGCAGGGGTGTGGGCCACGCTACTTACTCAGAATGAACGCCTTCTTAGTTTACTTGCCATTTTATTTACTGTATTAGAAAAGAACGTTTCGGTTAAAGCGCTTGCGAAATTTAAAGAAAAGATGACATCGATTCAACTTCGCATTTTTCAATTGTTAAAGGGGCTATTCCCATCTGCTACTCTGGAGGATCTGCAACAATTTTTTGTTAGTCAATATGCCCTTTGCCAGGGGTTGTACCCCATGACGAAGTTAACAGAGAACCAGATAAAAGCCATCGAAATGTCTGGTGTTGACTATACTGCGCCCGTCTTTTATGATTTCTACCTTCAGGCACTTATCCAATTGATGCAACCTCTTAGGGGAAAATGACTAGTAAGCTCTCATCATGAGGGCTTTTTTTATTCGTCGAGCAAGGATGGATGATGCACGAAGATGGACGCTACCTTGCCCTAGCCATTCCAGAGGGAATCTACTCTCTTCCAGAAGGGATGAGAGCACTCTTGACCAATCACGTTTCCTCGTCCACTTCTTAATGTGGGAGTATAGCTCTATACGGATCGCTTTCCCTGGATGCTTTTTGTGGATCAAATGGCGGAGGGAATAGGAGGCAAGGAATGCGAATAGATGACTGACTCGCATCCTTCGCCTCACGAAGTCAACTTCAGGGTGAAAGTTGAAAGAGCAACAACTTTTTTTGCGGGCTCGATGAATCATAGTTAGAGATAGGTAGAGGGCGGGTGCCCTTACTTTTTTCTAAAGGGGTTCTTAGGTCCAGTATTCAATGAGAAGCCCAATTGCAAGTAGTAATCCATATAACGTATTCGTCTGTGCCGTTGCTTGCATTGCAGGCATCATGAGTTGAGGAGTGGATGAATGTTGGAATCCCTTTACGGAACGAATCGCTTTGGGACTACTTACAAAGACGATGAGGACCCAGACGGACGTAAGACCGAGTAAGACCCCTAACCCCGTCCATACATAAGCGAGCAGGAATAAGCCGGCTAAAAGGCGTACGGCTCCTCGGTGACCTAATAGGATGGCCAATGTTTTTCTACCGCTCCTCTGGTCTCCCACTCGATCACGAATGTTATTGGCTAACAAGATGGCGGCGATGAGAAGAGCGAGTGGGAAGGAAACGTATACACTTTGCCATGTCACACTACCGGTCTGAATATAATAAGAGATCAGGACGATCAGGTTCCCCATAAAAAGTCCAGCCGCCAGCTCGCCAAAGGGGGTATAGGCGATCGGATAGGGTCCCCCAGTATAAAAATAACCGACGAGAATACTTACCAATCCGATGAGCGCCAGCCACCAACTGCTCTCAAGACAAATGTAAATCCCTAGAAGAATCGCTATGAAGCAAAAGCTGATGGCAAGGTTGAAGACGGTTTGTGGATGGATCCCATCACGGACAATCGCGCCACCAATTCCGACCGACTCCGCTGTGTCCAATCCCCGTTTAAAATCGTAATACTCATTAAACATATTGGTCGCCGCCTGAATGAGAATAGAAGCGATCATCATGGCAAAGAAAAGCAACCAATCTATTTTTCCAACAGGTAGAGCCAATGCGGTTCCTACACCCACAGGCACAAAAGAAGCAGTCAACGTATGGGGGCGAAGTAGTCGCCACCAAACCCGCCAGCGTGACTCCTTTTCTGTCTGTGAAGAATGTTGTTTTTCCATAATTTTGTACCTCCAACTAAAATCAGTGGTTCTTGTTTTCGCGAAGTAGGGGGTACATCTTCTTCCCGATGTCATCCTCTCTTGCAATTAACGAGATGCTACGTTGTACAGGGAAATCTGTGATTGGAAGTGTTTTTATTTGATCGTTATGAATGTGATGAACAAAAATCTCTGGCAAGATGGACATTCCTAGGTTGGCAGAGATCATCCCAAGAATACTTTGGCCGAAGCTGATTTCGGAAGAAATCTGCAGTGTAGCCCCATGTGTTCGGAAAGCTTTCTCAAGCAGCATACGAATATCACACGTTGATGGTAGCGTAATAAAGGATTCGTCTTTGATATCAGCGAATGAAATCGAGTCTTTTTCCAGTGCAAGTGGATGACCAGCATGAACAAATAACATGAATGGCTCTGCGAAGAGTGGTTTTGTAAAGTAAGGATGTTTAATCACTGTATCGTCACAAAGGACGAGATCGATCTCTCCTCGTTCCAACCCAGTGAGGAGGTCCCAAAAACTATGAGAGATGTTTATAGAGATATTATCCTTCAAAGAAAGATCAGTGGTATGAGCCAATTTGTCGGGTATATAAAAGGTTGCAATACTGGGCCAAGAACCAACAGTTATTTTTTCCTGCCCAAGAGAGAAAGAGATTTCCTTTTTCATGGCAGTAAATTCGTCCAATATCCTCTTTGCTCGGTTTTGCAAAACCAATCCAGCTTTTGTTAATTCGACACCGGTCGTGGAACGGATGAATACTTTTGCACCGAGATCATTTTCTAGACTGCGGATCTGTTTGCTTAGTGCTGGTTGACTGATATGAAGATGCTCGCTTGCTCGCGTTAGGCTTTTAAATTCGGCCGTAATCTGAAATGCTTCTAGCCACTCTATCTTCAATTGTACTCACCTATAACCTTTCGTTATGTCCTGAAAAGAGAATAGAAGTACCCCATGATCTAAACCGATGATACCGTAAGGTTAGGGCGATTACAACAAATATAGAAGAAAGGCAAGGTGAATCGCCTGGATAAAAATCGAAAGGGAGTAGGAGGGGGTACGATGTTTCAGGGTAAAAATATCGTCGGAGGCGAGAGGATCGACAGCAGTGAGTCGATTCCCGTTTATAACCCGGCAACGAAGAAAATTTTAGGGTTCATTCCGAAATCAACTGAGGAAGTGGCTTTAAAAGCGGTTGATGTAGCCCATGAAGCATTCCAGTCCTGGTCGAAAACAACCGCAGAAGAGCGCAGTCGACTACTGTACCAGTGGCATGTATTAGTGGAAAAAAATAAGGAACGAATTGCGGAAATCCTAACGAATGAATTGGGGAAGCCGCTACGACAAGCTAAAGGTGAAGTGGAGTATGCAAATCAGTTTATTGCTTGGTATGCGGAGGAAGCAAAACGCATGTATGGAGATCTTATACCGGCATCATCCAGTCGTAAAAGGATCTTTGTAAAGAAAGAACCGATTGGAGTCGTCGCGGCGATTACTCCCTGGAATTTTCCAGCTGCTATGGTGACGAGAAAGTTAGCTCCTGCGCTAGCGGCGGGGTGTACGGTTTGTCTAAAACCTTCTGAGGAGACACCCTACACAGCGATTAAATTAGTCGAACTAGCCTCTGAAGCTGGAATTCCCGCAGGCGTCATTAATGTTATTACTGGGGATCCGCAAGAGATTGTGAAGGTATGGCAAGGGGATCAAAGAGTGAGGAAGCTCACTTTTACAGGTTCAACCCCTGTCGGGAAGTTACTGATGCGTGATGCGGCTGAAACCATGAAAAGGGTATCCCTTGAATTGGGTGGACATGCTCCCTTTATTATTACGAACAAGGCAGACATAGGGGTAGCGGTCGATCAGTCGATTGCTTCTAAGTTTCGTAATGCAGGACAAGCGTGTATTGCAGCGAATCGGTTCCTTGTTCAAGAAGAACTAGCCCCCGCGTTTATTCAGCAATTTACAGAAAAGGTCTCGAAACTTGTCGTAGGAAATGGACTGAAGGAAGAAGTGGATATGGGCCCTCTTATTAATCGGCAAGCAGTGCTGAAGGTGAAAAACCACATTGATGATGCGCTGGCGAAGGGGGGTGTGCTTACCACGGGTGGTCAATCCATTATGGATGAATGTGGATATTTCGTGGAGCCCACAGTCATTACGCATGCAACGGATGATATGTTATGCATGCAAGAAGAAACCTTTGGTCCAGTAGCACCTATTACTACTTTTAAAACAGTAGATGAAGCGATTCTGCGCGCAAACCAAAGCTCCTTCGGACTTGCTGCCTATGTTTTTACGCAGGATATTGGTGAGGCATTCTATCTCACAGATTCTTTAGATTATGGAATCGTCGGGGTTAATGACGGACTGCCTTCTGCTGCGCAAGCACCCTTTGGTGGTTATAAGGAGAGTGGGCTGGGGCGTGAAGGCGGAAGGGTTGGCTTGGATGAGTATGTGGAGCTTAAATATATTTCTGTAGGGATATAACCTTTTGTTATGTTGCAAGAATATAAGGGAAGTACCAATAGGCTATATCGGTTGGTACGATATAGATGTACGCAAAATTGAGGAGGATGAGTGATGGCAAACGTGTTAATGGTCATTTCGAATGGCATTCAAGTAAAAAGTTATCGGACAGGTTATTGGTCGGAGGAGTTTAGGGTACCTCTTAACATTCTAGAAAGCGCTGGGCATAAGGTAACAATTGCCTCACCAAAAGGTGGGGAGGGTCAAGTGGATGAAATTAGCTTGCTTGATCAATTTGATCCCGATGGGGAATCCAAGGCGTTTGAAGAGTTAGGACGATCGAAAGGAACAAAGCGTTTGGCTGATCTGAAAGGTAGTGACTTCGATGCCGTTGTGTTTGTCGGAGGACATGGACCGATGTTTGATGTGGCTTATGATCCAAATGCTCATCGTCTGATTAACGAGATTTATGAACAGGGTGGTTATGTCGTGGCAGAATGTCATGCACCATCAGTCTTGGCTTTCACCTATCGAGATGGAAAATCGATTATAGATGGAAAGAAAGTAACTGCTTATCCAGATGAATTTGAGCCACAAGAGGCATTGCCATTTCTGCCTTACAGCGTTGAACAAGAACTGCGTAAGGTAGGCACCTATATTACAGAGCCGGAAACGAAAGAACTCGTTGTATGGGCAGATAAGCAAATTCTTACAAGTAGGGATCAAGTAGCTTCAAAAGCAGTTGCAGAAGAGTTACTAAAAGTTCTATCATAAAATAGAATTCATCACAGAAACAGCCGCCTCGTCGAAGGTGGCTGTTTCTGTGATGAATGGTGACAGAGGCTGATGCTTGGAATTATTCACATGGTAGGATGGGGACCGACAACGATTGACAGGAAAATTGGGTGAAGAGTATGCTAAAATATGATAGAGAATCTACGGATTTGATATAGATCGTGAGGGAGCAATGTGACGGCAACACAGTATTCAACATTTGTTGATCTTAGTGCAAAAGCAATCGAACAAGCCAACCAAACAGGTAAGCCTGTATTGCTCAGCATGTCGGAGCTCGTTGAGGGAGTTTCTCCGCTTGCTTTTTTTCATGCGGGCAAGGCTAGTTACGACGGTCAGCGTGTTTATTGGGCAACGCCCACTGCGGACCTTACGTTGGTTGGGCTCGGGTTTGAACATAAAATTGAAACGAATGAACAACAGAAGCGATTTCAATACGTGCAAACAGAGTGGCGATCGCTCCTGGAGCATAGCATCGTGGACAAAAAGACAGAGCAACCTGGTGTTGGCCCCTTGTTACTAGGAGGATTCTCCTTTGATCCGCTCAAATCTCGCAGTCCATTGTGGGAAAAATATGAGGCGGCTTCCATGGTATTACCTACCTTTCTTTTAAGTTGTACACCGAATGGTACTTGGTTGACGATGAATCGACTTGTGACGCCTGGGTTGGAAATGGATCAAGCACGGTGGGAACAGGAGTGGAAAGCGCTGCTTGAACAATCCGCATCTGCTCGGATCCAATTAGCATCCAGTTGTTATGCTATCGAGGAGGTAGCACCTGAAGAGTATCTGAATGCGGTTGCCAATGTGGCTTATGCTGTCCGTACGAGTGAGCTTGATAAAGCGGTCATTGGACGGGAACTTTGTCTATCGATGGAGCATTCTCTGCAAGCCGAGCATATATTGATGCGGCTGTCTGAAGAGCAATCAGGCAGTTATCTGTTTGCGATCGAACGGGAGGGCGACTGTTTCATCGGAGCTACTCCAGAACGGTTGGTGCAGAAAGAGGGTAGGAGGCTTCTATCCACCTGCTTAGCCGGTACCATTCAGCGTGGGAAATCGGTAGCAGAAGATGAGCGATTAGGAAATGAACTGATGAACGATGCCAAAAACCGTGAAGAGCATGCGGTGGTTGTACGTAAGATTGGGACGGCTATTCGTCAGCTGTGCAAGGATGTTCATGTGCCCAATGAACCGGTTCTCTTAAAAATGCGTGACTACCAGCATTTGTACACGCCCGTATCGGGAGAAATTGAAGAAAACCTCTCGCTTATCGATGTGGTGGGTCAGCTTCATCCGACACCAGCCGTTGGTGGGCATCCTTCTGCTTTGGCGTTAGAGGTCATTCGCCGGGAAGAGCAGATGGATCGCGGTTGGTATGCTGCGCCAATTGGTTGGGTCGATCATGCGGGAAATGGCGAGTTTGTCGTCGCCATCCGTTCGGGGTTGCTTCGTGAGAACTATGCTTCGCTCTTCGCAGGAGGAGGGATTATGGGCAATTCCAACCCTGTGAGTGAGTATATTGAAACTCAGGTGAAATTTCGCCCGATGTTGTCGGCACTTGGGGTGAACTGCGAATGAATCACCAGGAGACGATGACCACTTATCTAAGTGCTTTTGTGGATGAATTTGTACGTGCAGGCTTAAAGCATATGGTGATTAGTCCTGGCTCCCGGTCGACTCCCCTAGCGATGTTATGTGCTGCCCATCCGGATCTGAAAGTGTGGATGCACGTCGATGAGCGCTCAGCTGGTTTTTTTGCCTTGGGTATGGCGAAGGCAGAGCGTCGACCGGTGGCGCTATTATGTACGTCGGGAACGGCAGCGACCAACTATTATCCAGCGGTCGCAGAAGCATGCTATGCTCGCGTGCCCCTGCTCGTATTGACCGCCGATCGCCCTCATGAGTTGCGTGATGTCGGAGCGCCACAGGCGATGAAACAACAAGAACTATTTGGGTCATTTGTCAAATGGTTTCACGAAGCGTCGCTACCGGAAGCATCGGTAGAGATGGAACGATATGCACGCACGGTGGCGGGACGCGCATTTGCCTCAACGATGCTGGGGGCGGCGGGGCCTGTTCATCTTAATTTTCCTCTGCGGGAGCCACTCATCCCGTTACTCTCAGCTCCTGATCTGTGGAGCAAAGGACGAGCGAAGGGGTCCCCCTATGTGGAAACGACGGCGGGACCACGTCAGTTACCCCCAGGTGACTTAGAAGCTCGGGTAGAGAGGTTGCTGCAGGTGGAAAAAGGATTAATCGTGTGTGGACCACAGGATGATCCGGCTTTAGCAGAAGCGACAGTGGCATTGGCAGAACGGTTGCGCTATCCTATCTTAGCGGACCCATTATCGCAACTGCGTAGTGGGCCTCATGATAAAAGTTGGGTGGTAGAGGGATACGACGCTTTTTTGCGCCATTTAGGGACAGACGAGCGCTTGGCTCCTGAAGTGATCATTCGGCTGGGAGCGATGCCTGTGTCAAAAGCTTTGATGCAGTTTCTCAAAGGACATGTCCAGGCGGAGCAATGGGTGGTTGACGAACACGAAGGCTGGCGTGATCCTACGTTGATGACAGCTTCCATGGTACGTGCGGAACCGGTTCAATTCTGCCAAGATCTGCTGGATGCGTATCCCGCTGACGATGCGCATCCTCCCCCTGGCGATTGGGCGCAACAGTGGTTTTTCCTCAACCAGCAGACACAAGCGGTGGTGGCTGAGATGGGAACGCATGCGCTTGGCTTTGAAGGAAGGGTGCTCAAGGAAGTGGTGGCGGTATTGCCACAAGAAGCGATGCTATTCGTAGGCAATAGCATGCCCGTTCGTGACTTGGATACGTTTTTCCACTGCCAGGAAAAGAGCATTCGCACGTTGGCCAACCGTGGGGTAAATGGGATTGATGGATTGATCTCGTCTGCACTGGGTGTCAGCGCGACTGTCGAAGAGGAGAAACCGGTGGTACTAGTGGTAGGAGACCTTTCCTTTTACCATGACCTGAATGGTCTTTTGCCGGCCAAGCTATATAAACTCTCTCTTACAATTGTCGTGGTGAACAACGATGGGGGAGGAATCTTCTCGTTTCTTCCACAAGCCAAGGAGGCAGATCAGCACTTTGAGCTGTTGTTTGGGACTCCTTTGGGGCTGGATTATGAAAGCGCTGTGCAAATGTACGACGGGACATTTCACCGAGTGAGAAGTGAAGAAGCGCTGTCCCAAGCCGTTAAACGAGGGGTCCAGAGCAAAGGGTTGACCGTGGTCGAAATTCCTACAGAGCGTACACACAATGCTCACCTTCACCGAAAAATGTGGCTGGATGTGGCAGACGCGATAACGAAGCAAACCGGTACCAGCAACCAGTGAAGAGAGGGAATCCGATGCGTATCAAGGTAGGCGATGTTTCGTATCAAGTGGAAGTAGCTGGGCAGGGGGAGCCTCTTCTGCTTTTGCACGGCTTCACCGGCTCCTTAGAGACGTGGTCCCCTTTGCGCTCGTTGTGGGAGCATGCTTATCAATTGATTCGGATCGACTTACTGGGGCATGGGGGGTCAGATGTCCCATCCGACCCCGCGCGGTACTCTATTGAGCATGCAGTAGAGGACTTGTCGTCACTACTGGATCATTTAGGGATCGATCGCGCTCATCTTCTCGGGTATTCGATGGGGGGCAGGCTCGCTTTATCCTTTGCGCTCAGCAATCCCGGACGCGTTCAGTCGCTGATACTAGAGAGTAGCTCCCCAGGCATAGCACAGGAGAGTAGCCGGGCTCAGCGTCGTCAACAAGATGAACAGTTGGCAAAGCGCATCCTGCATGAGGGAATCGAAGCTTTTGCTGCTTATTGGGAAGAGATTCCACTCTTTCAGACACAAAAGTCCCTGCCTGTCTCCGTAAGGAAGAGGGTGCGACAGGAACGGCTACAACAGGCTCCGCACGGGCTGGCGAATAGCCTGAAAGGGATGGGGACAGGAGTACAACCCTCATACTGGGAAGAGCTTTCGCAGTTGGAGATGCCTGTTCACCTGATCGTCGGAGAATGGGATAGAAAATTTCTTCAAATAGCAAATGAGATGGAGAAAAAAATTCCATATGCAGAGATTTCGCAGGTTTCTCGTGCTGGGCATGCAATTCATGTGGAACAACCACAGGTTTTTGGTAAAATGGTGTTGGACGGGCTTACAGATGCTCGTATGAAAATGAGAGATAAAGGAGGCTCCATCCATGATTGAATGGAAGTCAGAACGACAATATGAAGATATTTTGTACGAAACGTATAATCACATGGCGAAAATCACGATTAACCGTCCGGAAGTGCGCAATGCCTTCCGCCCTAAGACGGTGCATGAGCTGATCGATGCAGTCTCGTATGCACGAGAAGACTCTGATATCGGCGTGATCATTTTGGCAGGAGCGGGAGATAAAGCTTTTTGTGCCGGTGGTGACCAACGGGTACGCGGTCACGGTGGCTATGTAGGCGACGATCAAATTCCTCGTCTCAACGTGTTGGATCTACAACGCTTGATTCGTGTCACGCCGAAGCCTGTGATTGCGATGGTATCTGGCTATGCGATTGGAGGCGGTCACGTCTTACATATCGTTTGTGATCTGACGATTGCTGCGGACAATGCGATCTTTGGACAAACGGGTCCAAAAGTGGGTAGCTTTGATGCAGGTTATGGTGCGGGTCTATTGGCACGTATTGTAGGGCATAAGAAAGCACGCGAAATTTGGTTCCTCTGTCGTCAATACTCGGCACAGGAAGCACTAGACATGGGATTGGTTAATACCGTGGTTCCTCTAGACAAACTGGAAGAAGAGACGGTACAGTGGGCAGAAGAAATCTTGGAGAAATCGCCAACGGCGTTGCGCTTCCTGAAAGCTTCCTTTAATGCTGATACCGATGGATTGGCTGGTTTGCAGCAAATGGGTGGAGATGCTACGCTTCTCTATTACACCACGGATGAAGCGAGAGAAGGACGCGATGCTTTCAAAGAGAAGCGGAAGCCTGACTTTGACAAGTTCCCGCGTTTTCCGTAAGCAAAGAGTAGGAAGTAAGCTTTGCGCTCTCCTTGAACGAAAGCACTCGTTTAAGGGGTGAATAGCTGTCTGGGTTATTCGCCTGCACCAGGAGTTGCCATGGGGGATAAGAATGAGGGCAGGTGCACGTACCTTCCTCTTGCTTCTAGTTACTTGTCTCTACAATGACCAAAAACAGCTTCGCTTTTATAGCAAGCTGTTTTTGGTCACTTTTCTACATAAGAGAAGGAGGAGCCTATAATGTTATCAGAACAAATGTTACCGAATTGGTTGAAAAAAAGAGCGAATACGACCCCTAATCGATTGGCCGTTATCGATGAGAATGGAGACAGCCTAACCTTTCAGCAATTGCATGTTCGTGTACAGAAAGTTGCTGCGCAAATGGCGAGTGCTGGAGTGAACGAAGGGGATCATGTCGCCTTATTGATGGGCAATCAGTTTACGACCATCACCTGTATGCACGCATTGGCGTATCTGGGTGCGGTTGTGATTCCGCTCAATACCCGTTTGACTGCGATTGAGTGTATCTACCAGGTGCAGGATGCCGCTGTCTCCATTCTCATATTCGATGATTCCCATAGAGAGAAAGGCGAAGAAGTGAAAAAAGCGAGCGGGGTGAAAGGCTACTCCTTTGTTCAACTATCTGCTTTACCTGAGGGGAAAGCCCCGATGAAAGATCATTTTTTCTTGGACGATGTTTATACCATTCTGTACACTTCCGGAACGACAGGTAACCCGAAAGGGGTGCAACTTACATACGGAAACCACTGGTGGAGCGCGATCGGATCGGTACTTAACTTGGGGCTTCATGAAGAGGATCGCTGGCTACTTTGTGTTCCTTTATTTCATATGAGTGGCTTCTCTATTCTCATGCGCAGTGTTATCTACGGAATGGGTATCGTGCTTCATCGTTCGTTTGATGCAGAGCGAGTGAATCGCACCATATGTCAAGAAAGGATCACACATATCTCCGTGGTTAGTACGATGCTCCAGCAGATGATGGAGAAGCTGGATTCCCCCGATGAGATTTCCCACCTGACCCGTTTGCGCTGTGTGCTGTTAGGAGGAGGACCCTCTCCGCAGTCGCTGTTGGAGCAGTGTCGCAAGCGGCAAATTCCCGTTTATCAAACCTACGGGATGACGGAGACAGCCTCCCAACTGGCGACACTTGCACCAGAAGATATGTTGCGTAAACTGGGTTCGGCAGGAAAGCCCCTGTTCCTATCTGATCTAGCTATTGTGAAAGACGGGAGGCAACAGCCAGCAGGTAAAGCGGGTGAAATCGTGGTGCGCGGACCGAATGTGATGAAAGGGTACTGGCGTCAGGCGGAGAAGAATCGCGCTGTCTTCGATCATGACTGGTTTTACACCGGCGATATTGGAAAAGTAGACGAGGAAGGATTCCTTTATGTGTTGGATCGCCGCAACGACCTCATTATCTCAGGGGGAGAAAACGTTTATCCAGCTGAAGTGGAAGCCGTGCTCTCCCAGCATGAGGCGGTCGCTGATGTAGGGGTGGTTGGACGCGCGGATGCGAGCTGGGGACAAGTGCCGGTCGCTTTGGTGAAACGAAAAACAGAGGTAGCTGTGGAAGACCTGCTTGCTTTGTGCTCCCAATCACTTGCTTCTTATAAGGTGCCAAAGGATGTTTATTTCGTCGAAGAGATTCCCCGTAATGCGTCGCGCAAGATTTTGCGTCATCAATTGCGGAATAAACTAGCGGAGTGGGAGGTGGCAGATTGAAGTTAAAAGCCGTTACGCTCCATCATGTTCAGATGAAGTTAAAAACCCCATTCACCAATAGTTTAACCACAGTAGAAGAGCGAGAGCTCATCCTAGTGGAGGTAGAAGATGAGGCGGGTTGGACAGGCTGGGGAGAATGTGTTGCTTTTTCCTCTCCTTGGTATACAGAGGAAACTGTAGAGACGGCATGGCATATCATGAAGGATTTCTTAATTCCACAGTTAAAGGACATACCGATTCATACGCCGTGGGAAGTGGGAGAACGCTTTGCATCGATTCGTCGCAATCCGATGGCGAAGGCAGGGATTGAGGGAGCGACTTGGGACTTGTGTGCGAAGAGGCAGGGAATTCCTCTTGCTACACTGATGGGAGGGAGTCCACGGACCGTAGCCGCGGGAGTGGCGGTTGGAATGAAGGAGACGATTTCTGACCTGGTGGAGGCAGTGGGTCAACTCCATCATGAAGAAGGATATGGACGTGTGAAGATCAAGATTAAGCCGGGGAGGGATGTCGAAGTGGTGCGCGCGTTACGTACTGCTTATCCCGAACTGATGCTGATTGCAGATGCCAACTCCGCCTACTCTTTGCAGGACCTTCCCTCTCTGCGCCGATTAGAGCCCTATCAGCTTGCTATGATTGAGCAGCCGCTTGCTGCTGATGATATTGTGGATCATGCTAAGCTGGCAGATGAATTGGATATCCCGATCTGTCTGGATGAGAGTATTACTTCGTATGAGGAAGCACGCCGAGCGATCGAACTGGGTAGTTGCCAGGTGATGAGTGTGAAGATTGGTCGAGTCGGAGGCATTGCAGAAGCGATTCGTATTCATGATCTGTGTCTTCAGGAAGGAGTTCCTGTCTGGTGCGGAGGGATGCTGGAGTCGGGAGTTTCACGCGCGCAACACTTAGCTTTGGCGACGCTACCTAACTTCATTATCCCCGGCGACCTATCGGCATCAAGCCGTTATTGGGAACAAGATCTTATTTCTCCGGAGGTTGTGGTTGATCAGGGTAGCATCTCTGTTCCAAGCGCTCCGGGAATGGGCTATGCTGTGGATCGTGAACAATTGGAGAAAGTCACCTTGCGGAAGAAAATCCTTTTGCTATAGATGAAAAACCTTCCTGCCCGTGATATGATATGGACAAGAACATCCAAACATTCGTTTGGAACGGAAAGGAAGGGATTGATGTGACAGGGAAAACCCATTGGGGACTAGGGGTGATGTCTGGTGTTGCTGTTGCAGGCTTGGACTCTGTTCATGGTGATGCCTTGGCTACTGTCCTGACTGTAGCGGTAGCCACTGTTGCTTCTATTCTCCCCGACATTGATGATGAAGGCTCCGTGGTAAATAAGTTCCTTTTTCAGGGAGTGCGCAAATCCTGGCGATCCTATGCCTTGGCGTTTGTCGGAGTGGCTATTATCCTTTTTTCTCTTTTTTACCAAGCGCCTCTGTGGGTGTTGCTCACAGGTGCTTTCGCAGTTTCTGTGGCGTTTGTCCCTCATCGAACCCTGACACACTCTCTCTTGGCGATGGCAGCCGTAGGGGGAATTACCTATCTCGCCTCACCTGAACTGATGCCAGCGGTGTTGGCAGGGTATGGTTCTCATCTTTTGGCTGATTCTCTAACGCCGAGCGGGATCCCGTTTTTGTGGCCTTGGCGTGTGCGAATGGGTCTGGGGCGAATGGGTCTTTATTTTCCAACGGGAGGCTGGGGAGACCGCTTTCTCGGACGGGCATCCTTGTGGATGGCGGCTGTGATGGGCGTTTGGTTTTTGTTTGATGGTTTATTTGAAGAGGGAACGTGGGCAATGGCATGGATTGAGACGATGCTCTCTTACTTCTAAAAGAGTATCTCGCTTCGTTTCTGCCAGTAGAGTGAAGGGAAGTGGCGTGGCACCTTGTCTTACAAACGGCGTCCTACCTTCTTTCTTAGCTTGATCGGCGTATACTCTCTATTCGTCGCCCATATACTATGAGTAAATGGTTGGACAAAGGAGAGGGCGGGATATGAGTGCTTATCGAGTATCGCTTCCGACAAGCTATACGGATGATGTGGGGCAAATGGAGGACTCGTTATACTTACAGATGGAAAGATTAAAGAAGTTGGGCTATCCATGTACATATAAAAAAAGAGTAACCGACACGCGCACCATCTTCCATTTAGAATCGGAGAAGAAGAAAGTAGGGGAGTTGCGCTTCCGTTATGGCATCGGGCTGGCCATTGCAGAGTATATCTTTTCGTATAAGTCGCACGCTATCATTCGTTCCCTGATTTACAAACAGCTACAACGAGCGCATCCGACGGAGACGGATGAAATTGAGGCGCATGTTCATCTCTTGCTGCGTGAGCGAGAACGTAAACAGAAAGAGAAGGGAATTCGCCTTACTTATGCAGATCGCGTGGCACGTAGTGTAGCGCAACATTTGTCGGACTTCCCTCAGTTAGAAGTTGACGGGTACCTTCACTTCCGGATGAAATCGTATCGTCGTTCTTTGAATCGATTAGTAGAAAAGGCGATTGACGATTATATGTTGGATCAGGAGTACAAGGAATTTATTCAGCTATTACGGTATTTTGTGCAGGTACAGGTATCCAAGACACAATTGGTCCATGTGTTGCATGCGGAGAAAGGTCGTTTTCGTTTGTTAGACATCGATGGGACTCCACTCAATCTGGAGGAAGAAGGGACCCCGTCTGACTTAGTGGAGCAAGCACACTCACATGAAGATTTGATTGTGAGTACTTTATTGACCATGGCTCCAGAAAAAGTGGTCCTCCACTCCCGTCATCCTGAAGAAAATGTCATTCGAACGCTCGTGCAGATCTTTGAAGATCGTATCCTGATCTGTGAAGGGTGCCCTGCTTGCACCTCTAGCCTATTTTTAAATGGTGATGCTTGACAGCTAGTGGCTAATGTGGTTATACTACAAACAATATTTCTAATGCGTTGATGAGGACAGACTTGTTTGTTCGCATGGTGACCAGAGAAGAGGGACTTGGCTGAAAGCCCTTTAACCATTGCCCAAATAAGCACCCCCTCTGAGCAGAAACTGGGAAGACTTCTATAGGAAGTGAGTATCAGTTGACGGTTTTCACCCCGTTATTGGTGACTGATGAGGACCATGATAGTGGCAGGAAACTTGCTATGGTCGAATGAGGGTGGAACCACGGCAACGCTCGTCCCTTTACCGGGATAGGGGCGTTTTTTATTTGTTTTAAAAAGGAGAGAAGGACATGAGTATAGCAATCAAGTTACCCGACGGATCAGTTAAAGAATTTTCGGAACAAGTGAATGTAGCAGAAGTTGCCGGTTCCATTAGTAAAAGCTTGCAAAAAAAAGCCGTTGCTGGCAAAGTGAATGGACAGGTGGTTGACCTGCATCAACGGGTAGAAGATCAAGCGGAAGTACAAATTTTAACCTTAGATGATGAAGAAGGTCTGGAAGTTTATCGTCATAGTACGGCTCACTTGCTGGCGCAAGCGCTAAAGCGCCTGTATCCAGAAGTGAAGCTAGGGATCGGTCCAGTTATTGAAAATGGCTTTTACTATGACATTGATCTTCCGGTCAACCTGACCCCAGAAGACTTACCTAAGATTGAAGCGGAAATGAAAAAAATTGTGAAGGAGAACCTTCCGATCGAGCGCAAAGTGGTCTCGCGTGAGGAGGCAATGCGTCTCTATGAAGAGGTGGAAGATCCACTTAAGCTAGAATTGATTCGCGAGTTGCCAGAGGGAGAAGAGATTAGCATCTATGAGCAAGGAGAGTTCTTTGATCTATGTCGTGGTTCCCATCTTCCCTCAACCGGTAAAATCAAAGCATTTAAGCTGATGAACGTGGCTGGGGCTTATTGGCGAGGGAACTCTGATAATAAGATGTTGCAGCGCATCTATGGAACCGCTTGGCCCAAGCAATCACAGCTGGAGAACCATCTCCACCTGCTAGAAGAAGCGAAAAAGCGGGATCACCGTAAGCTGGGGAAAGAGCTGAAGCTCTTTATGTTTTCCGAAGAAGCACCAGGCATGCCGTTCTTCCTGCCCAATGGCATGACCTTGTACAATGAATTGCAATCGTTTGAACGTCAACTGATTGCTCCGATGGGGTATGAAGAAGTACGTACGCCTCTCATGATGAACGAGCGTTTGTGGAAGCAATCGGGGCATTGGGATCACTATCGTGAAAATATGTATTTCACCGATGTCGATGAGACGGTGTATGCACTAAAGCCGATGAACTGTCCGGGTCACATGTTGATCTTTAACAACGAGCTTCGTTCCTATCGTGATTTACCGATGCGATTAGCAGAATTCGGGCAATGTCACCGTCATGAGCTCTCGGGCGCGCTTAATGGTATGTTCCGTGTTCGTACCTTTACACAAGACGACGCACATATTTTTGTTCGCCCAGACCAGATTGAAGAAGAGGTTCGCAATGTCCTTGAGTTGGTGGATCAGATGTACTCCGTCTTCGGTTTTCCTTACACCCTAGAGTTGTCTACCCGTCCGGAAGATTCGATGGGAGAAGATCACCTATGGGAGCAGGCAGAGGGAGCGTTGGAAAACGTACTGAAGAGTTCGGGAGTAGAGTATCGGGTGAATGAAGGGGACGGTGCTTTCTACGGTCCGAAGATCGACTTTCATATTCGCGATGCGCTGGGTCGTAGTCATCAATGTGGAACCATTCAAGTCGATTTCCAAATGCCGGAGAAATTTGATCTTAACTATATTGATGAGAACAACGAGAAGGATCGTCCAGTGGTGATTCATCGAGCGGTGTTTGGTTCCTTGGATCGTTTCATTGCGGTACTGGTGGAGCATTATGGTGGAGCGTTCCCTGTATGGTTGGCACCTGTACAAGCCAAAGTTCTCACCATCTCCGATGCTCAATTAGCGTACGGCAAAGAAGTGGTGGCGCGCTTACAGGAAGCGGGCATTCGCGCTGAGTTGGATGCACGAAACGAAAAGATCGGCTACAAGATCCGCGAAGCGCAGTTGCAAAAAAACCCTTACATGCTGGTGCTTGGTGCCAAAGAGCAAGAAGAAGGAACCGTTGCTGTGCGTAAGCGCTCTGAAGGGGATGTAGGTGCTGTCAAAGTGGATGATGTAATTGCAGAGATCGTAACAGCGATTAACGAGAAGAAGTAGAGGGACTTTCTCAAAGGGAATCTTCTACGAGACATTACAGCATTGACGAGAACAAGCTTAAATACAAAAGAGAGGGCCAGAAACTGTGGGCCCTCTTCTTTGTATTCAACTAAGAACCGCTTCGGGAGAAAGAACTAAGAAAGCCTCTAGCGAAGTGGATGGTTTTCATTTCGTTACGGGTGACCGCAGAGGATTACCGAGGAGGTAGGAGTCGCTTTGATAACCAAAGCGGGTCATTCGGGCGATAATGCCCTTTGATAGGAGAAATATCACTGTGAAAAGCAGCTATCCTAGAAATAGCGAATCTTTAGTGGGAGTTTTTTTATTACTTTCATCGGTCTCATCATGTCATTGTCTTCATGGTCAAGCAGGTGGCAATGCCAAACATATCCTGGCTCACTAGTAGGATCGAAAGGAAATAAATTTACGCCAGGCTTTGCTAGTTTTGGATCTGCATCCTGTGGAGCAAAGCGAATGCGAATCCGCGTAACTTCCTCAGGATTCATTTGCAGTGTATCTTTCCATCCTCGTTCATTCGGTTCAGGCTTAATCGGTTTTCCGATGAGAAAGGGTTCGACCGCTAATGGTTTTGGTTTTTGACTAAATGGAGGTTCACCATTTATTTTCATCCATGTTTCGTTATACGCTGTGGCATCTATTCCTTGCCGATTGAAAAGCTGGAATTGTATTAAGTGAAGGTGTATTGGATGGACAGCTCCCGTGAGATTGACAATCTGCCATTCTTCTGTTGACCCTATGATGGGTAGTTCAGTCGTGGTCGATTCCCATTTCTCCCCATTGAGCAGTAGTTCTAGAGGGTTGTTTGTGTTCGGGTCACGCACGACATTTAACGTCAATATGCGATTGGGAGCATTCGGGCATAGTTTGGGTATTTTATTTAGTTTCGGTGGAAGTGGTTTGGGTCGAATCGGCTTAGAATCAATAACGGAAAATTGCATGATCTTACCTGTAGTATCTGGATCGGGAAGCGGACCATTCGGGAAAGGAGCGGGAGCATCATTGGTGAATCGTAATTGAGTGCCTGGATCGAACTTTGAAAAGTCGACTAAGATATCGATCCGCTCCGCTGGTGCTAGGAGTACCTCCGTCAGCTCTACTGCAGATGGAAGGAATCCGCCATCCGTACCAATTTGCACGAATGGAAAGCAATTTTTTAGATTATCTTGTAATCTAAGTCGATAAAATCTTGAATTCGATCCGTTAAGAATTCGCAATCGATACTGTTTTCGCTTCACATCTAAATTTGGCCAAGCTCTTCCATTTACAATAATGGAGTCACCGATAAAATCTTGTATCCAATAGGGATGCGTGTCAGGGTTCACCCCATCAGCAGGGAAAAACAACGAACCGTCTTCATTAAATATACGATCTTGAATAACAAGAGGAACTTCAAATTCTTTGCTTGGTAACAGTGGCTCAATCTTATTTTTCGGATCACGGAGCAAATAAAACCCCGCTAGCCCGAGAGAAACATTGAGACGAGTAATGCCGAGTGTGTGATCATGATACCAAAGCGTAGTAGGTTCTTGCCCATTGAAATAGTTATAAAGTGTTGTCATAAATGTTGGGCCCACTTTATTCTCATTAAAAGTAAACCATGCTTCCGGATGACCATCAGAGTCAGGCTTTGTCTCTCCACCATGTAAGTGAGTAACAGTAGGAACAGGGCATTGTGCTTTAGCATAGCCAGATGGGAATGGCTTGAAATATGTAGGAGATTTCATATTATTGGGATTTGCCCAATGAAGGGTAGGATCTACTGGGAATAAATGTGGACCTTTAAGTTTGTTCACCCACTGGACATTAATGGGTATCCCGCGAACCGCTTCAAAGGTAGGTCCAGGTGAGCTGCGAAAAACCATTTCACCATCTTTATGGTGGCCGCGACAAGGATCATGATGGGGATCGTGACAAGGGTCATGATCTTGGTGAGGATCTTCATAGCAAGGATCTTGATGGGGATCATAACAAGGATCTTTATGGTGGTCGTGACAAGGATCATGATCTTGATGAGGATTTTCACAGCAAGGATCTTTATAGAAATCATGATGCTTACAGGGGTATTTAACAATGCCTTGATAGCCCCAGACCTTTGTTTTAGGAAGAGGATAAGGAAGCACTTGCTGAAAGAATTCTTCCATACTAACCTTATAATTGTGGCTTTTGACTTTACCATTACATTTTATTATTTTCGGTTTAAATATGGGGGGGATAAATAGTTGATTCACAAATTGAGGGATCGTTTTTGGATCTAGTTGTTTTTTCATGCGAATAACGACCTCCTTGAAATTTTTGGTGAGAATAGAATTTAGCTATTCACAAAGGTGTTATATTATATAAAGTAAATAAAAAATATTGACAAAAAACTAATTTTAAATAATAATCAATGGAAATTACAGGTGGTGGGGCACAAAAAACCATACGTTCCGCACCCCTGCTTGACTTTAAGGAGAACACCGTGATATGATACATGAAGTAACAAGCAGAAGCGCCCCGCTTCTCACCTGATCGACGCAATCATGCTGTTGACGGGTTCTTGGGATGGTACGGAAGAACAAGTGCGGGCGTTTACGTCCGCACTTTTTTAGTGGGTAAACGTAAGCGGGGAACTCTGAAGAATATCATTGTCGGAGGTGGCAAGTTATTAGCAAGGATCACCAGGTGAATGATTCCATTCGTGCCCGTGAGGTACGTGTTATTGGCTCTGACGGAGAGCAAGTTGGAATCATCCCAACCAAGGAAGCGTTGCGCATGGCTCAAGAGGCTGAACTTGATTTGGTAGCTGTGGCTCCGCAAGCGAAGCCGCCCGTTTGTCGCATTATGGATTATGGTAAGTTTCGCTACGAACAGAGTAAGCGAGAGAAAGAAGCCAAGAAGAAGCAAAAGATTATTCAAGTCAAAGAGATTCGTTTTAGCCCTTCGATCGAGGAAAACGACCTGCAAACCAAATTGCGGAATGTGAAGAAGTTCCTTAAGAATGGGGACAAAGTGAAGCTCACGATTCGTTTCCGTGGTCGGGAAATTACTCACCAAGATTTGGGTCGTTCGATTATGAACCGGATCGCGAAGGAAATCACGGAATTTGGTGATGTGGAACGCCATCCGAAATTGGAAGGGCGCCACATGATCATGATCTTGGGACCTAAGTCGACAGACTAAGCGAGGAGGAAATCAATCATGCCAAAAATGAAGACGCGCAGAAGCGTTGCTAAGCGCTTTAAAAAGACAGGAACCGGCAAGATTAAGCGTTCGCATGCATTTATGAACCATATGCAAATCAACAAACCAAAAAGCGCAAAGCGCAAATTACGTAAGAGTGCTCTCCTGAGCAAAGGGGACACCAAGCGAATCGAACAACAAATCACTTACATGAAATAATTGAAGCAATCAGGAGGTTTTGATCATGGCACGAGTTAAAGGCGGAGTCGTCACACGCCGTCGTCGCAAAAAGGTGTTAAAGCTGGCCCGTGGTTACTACGGTTCCAAGCACACGCTTTTTAAAACGGCTAAACAACAAGTAATGAAATCCTTAATGTTTGCATACCGTGATCGTCGGCAGAAGAAGCGGAATTTCCGCAAACTGTGGATTACACGGATTAATGCAGCTGCACGTATGAACGGTATGTCTTACAGCAAGCTGATGTATGGACTGAAGCAAGCTGGTGTAGATATCAACCGTAAAATGCTAGCAGATCTCGCTATTCATGACGAGAAAGCATTTGCTGACCTTGCCAATCTGGCAAAATCGAAAGTGAATGCATAATAAAAAATCCCCGCTGTGTGAAAGCATAGCGGGGATTTTTTATATAAGTAAAGCTAATTCCCTGGAGAAGTCTCTTCTCTAGTGTGGATCTTGAGCTTGTTCCAGACCGTATGCCACTGCTTGCGTTTGATCCGCTCTTGGTATACGGAGTGAAGGGCTTTGCTCTCGTGGAACAAAGGAGTGGGTCGGACTCGTAAATGGAGAGCATCTGCAACACCATGCGGAGCCGTAAGAACAAGCTCATCATAGGCATTTAAGCGAACGCCTAGGGATGTAGCCGTTTCTGGAAAGTGGGCAATGCCATCTGTTGAGTTGGAGTAGGGTGGGAAGTGGTTGATCCGATGCATACGGGCTTGGTTTTTGACAGACCAAGGTAGGTTGGAACACTTATTATGTAATTGTTGTTCGATCCTTTTCTCTCTGCTTTCATGTATGTTTGATTGGTCAAAGTAGACGACATCGATATCGGAAAGGGGTGTTCGTTTCTCAAAATCATGTAAGGTATCCCATATCTTTGTGCGAACAAACCCAGCACAGACCCACCAATCGGGTAGATTCAACGAATGTACGATAGATAGAACATTTATCATCCAGGTGTCTTCACGGATGATTTTTTTTATGTCTTCTTCTGTTTCTATTTTCATCTTCATCTTCATCATTCCTTGGCCATTAGATAACCTATGTTAACATGTAAAGAGGATAGGATAGGCGGTCTTTGGGATGCGCACAGAGTAAGGTGGCTCAGGCAAAAGGCGGAGTCGGTCTTTGGACTAATTCCGGATTTCCTCTCTGTATTCGAATGAGAAAATGGAGTGAAGGCGAGTGGATGGATAGTTACATAGAAATGGAGGAGAACCATTTGCGGAATCGACCACTTTATCACCTTGCGTTTGGTTTAACTGCGACCAATCTCGGCTTTATCTTTTATACCACCGCTCTTGTGGTGCTCCTATATCAAGAGTCCGCTCGCATGGCAACAGGTATTTTTTTGCTCAGTACATTGGCTCGCATTGGAAGCAACCTGTTTTTACCCCTGATAGTGGGAAAATTACCGACACGGACGTTGCTTTGGGTCGCCCAGAGTGGTCAATGGTTATTGGTTGTAGGCCTAACTTTCTTGGTGATGGATAAAGAGCCAGCTTCCTATCCTTTTTTGTCTATCTTCCTTACTCTGAGCGGAATCTCTTTTTTCAATGGTTGGATGGGCCCATTAAAGAGCACATTGGTCAAGAGTCTCGTTGCTAAGAAGGAGCGTGTGCGGGCAAATGGACTTTTGAGTACGATTGATCATACCTTCTTGTTTGCTGGTTGGGCATTAGGAGGATGGTTGGTTGCTCAGCTAGGGGAGATTTTCTTGCTACAGGTGACGATTGGACTATTTCTAATGGGAATGCTTAGTGTCTGGTTGATTCCTCATCATGGAGAGGAGCAGACAACACTTTCCCAGGAAATAAGATCATCGTGGATAGAAAGAATGATGGAGGGATGGAGGGTTCTTTTTCATCACCGCGGACTGCGTGTGATTGTGACCATGGATTGGCTAGAAGCTTGGGTGGGAACGATATGGATTGCTCCGGTTACACTTGCTTATACCGATCAAGTACTAAGTCGTGGGGAAGAATGGTGGGGATACATTAATGGGTGCTACTTCTTTGGTACGCTCGTCGGTGGTTGGTTGGTTTTTCGTTTTGCCAAACACGTAGAGCAGCGGTTGGTGTTATGCATGTTAGCCGGTTCATTGCTATTTGGAATGCTTACCTTTGGTTATGGACTACTTACTGAGCCCTTATTTGCACTTGTTTGGGTCTTCTTGATGGGACCCGCTTTTCAAATGCGTGACCTTGCGCAAGAGACGATGATACAAAATAGCGTTGATGAAGAGATGTTATCGAAAGTGATGACAGCTCGATCTACGATCGTCCAGTTGATCTTTATTCTCTCAATGATCGGAATTACTTTCTTAATTGACTTGATCGGTGTCCATTGGATTTATCTCATGGCTGGAGCTCTCTTGATTGTTTCCAGTCTGTATGGGGGAGTGCAGTTGATTTTTTCACAGGGAAAAGAGCAGGATACTCTCTATCGATGGGAAACTAAATGATAGGTTTTTTATTTCTTCGGTTCTATACGCTATGCCAGGGAATAAGAGGAGTTTGTTTGACTAAAAGGACTGCCCAAACATTGGGTAATGAAGAGCCATATAATGGGGGAAAGAAGTTTGTTTTGGATCAAGGTGGAGGTTGTGCAAGATGACAGGCGTGACGAGTAGCACATCCCATCGGGTGTTACAGAAGATCGTAGGAGATAGTCGTCCCTTATACCACGCGAGGTTTCCTTTGATTCTCTACTGGAGTCCCAAAAGCGGATGTACCTCCCTAACGAAATGGTTTTTTTATCAACTAGGGTGTTTAAACAAAGCATTAAAGTATCACAGGTGGGTTCATCGTTATCGTATTCGTGTATTTCAAGCGGGGTCCGCTTATAAGGTCCGTGACATTGCCATGCAGCAATGGCAAGGGGAGAAGGTCGCTTATAAATTGGTCCGCAATCCATATAGCCGGGCGGTAAGTTCCTATCTTCATTGTTGTGTGGATGGGATCCAGTGGGGAAGAATAAATCAATGGGTCAACGGTAGCGCAAAGGGGCATGGAATATCCTTCAAAGAATATTTATATTACCTGGATCATATGAGATCGGTTCGCCAAGAGGTAGATGTCCATCTTGCCCCTCAATACATGGAAGAGGAAGAAGCCTTCATCAAGAGGTATATTTATTTGGAGAATTTCGCAGGGCGAATTAGAAAATTAGAAGAGAAGTATAACCTAAAGCACTCCCCGCTCGCCAAAATAGTCAAATCACCACATCATAAAAAGAGTGGTGTGGTGGGAGAACATCATTTTGCAGAGCACAAAATGACGCGGGCTGCTGTGCGAAAAGGTGTACCACTCTACTACAATTTCTATGATCATGAGTCAAAGAAGTTAGTACAAAAGCTCTATGTCAAAGATTTTCAGACCTATGGTTATCCAATGGATGGTCTCATAGATAGATGAGATTTGTAAGGGAGGCGTTCCTAGAAAGATCACCAGAAGGAGAGGATCAAAGAAAGCCGGCATGGTTTATCTCGGGATGAAAGCAACCGGCATAGGAGCTTCAGGTTCTCTCGGTGCTTGGCGAATGTCATAGAAAAGACCATTCTCTACATTGGTAGGGAATGGCCTTTTTCAAGTGTGCCTAGCTATGTTATTCGGTAGCAAGTACTTTGCTATCTTTCGTAGCATTTTCAGCTTCTAACTGCGTGCGTAATTGTCGTTGCATCCACCAGCGGGTGACGACACCGTGTTTGGGTGAGAACAAGAAGGCGATGATAAACAGGATGGCCGCCATCGATGTCATACAACCAGCGATGGACGCATCGATTTGTTGAGCAATCAAGTAACCACCCGCTGAACTTAGGAAACCAGCAATGACACTTAGCCACAACATGACAGAAAGGCGATCTGTCAGCAAGTAAGCAGTGGCTGAAGGGACGATCAGCATGCCCACAACCAAGATGGCTCCGACGCTTTCGAAGGAAGCGACTGTGGTTACAGAAACCATGCCCATAAGTAGGTAGTGGAAGAGCATGACTGGGATACCCAAGGTTGCTGCCAAAGCAGGATCAAAAGCGCATAGCTTAAATTGCTTATAAAAGAGAAGGATGAGCCCTAAGCTAAACAGGAAGGCGGCTCCAATTCCCCAGACAGCTACTGGTCCAAGATTCATACCGAACAGTGTCCATGTATCCCACGGAACATAGGCGATTTCTCCATAGAGGACGCAATCGAGGTCAAGGTCCACTTGACGAGAGAACAAGGAGACAAGGATGACCCCGAGAGCAAATAAAGCAGTGAAGCTGACACTGATAGCGGCATCCGACTGGACACCTTGCCCACGTAACATCTGAATGAGGATGGTACATAAGAGTCCAAAGACAGCGGCTCCGATCAACATCGGCAAGGCTTCACGACTCCCGCTAAAAAGAAAAGCAAGCACGATTCCCGGCAGAATGGCGTGGCTGATGGCGTCTCCGATCATCGCCATTCGACGCAGAATGAGGAAACATCCGAGCATGCCGCATGCAGAGGCGACGAGGCCACCGGTAAGGATGATCCAAAAATCGCTCATGAAGTGATCCCCCTTTCTTGAAGTTGTGGATGCCATTGCGGTTCGTAATGGTGCTGAACGAGCAGTTGGCGCAATCGTTGTTTTACTTCTTCTGGAATATAAGTTTGTGAGATGCTTTCTCTGACGGGGTATTCACCCTCGAGATCGCTCTCGTGCATTAACCACATTTCAAACATGCGTTTTTTCAGAACGACTTCGTATGCCAGTTGATAGCCTTCTTGATTCAGCTCGATACGTTGTTCAGAAGGAGAGAAGGTAAGGAGCTCTTCTTTTTCAAGTGACTTCACTTGCCCTTTAGAAGGACGATTCGCTTTTGGTATATCGGTGAGTGAAAAGGTAAGGCTCTCTGTTTCTAATGAATGCTGGAAAAGGCGTTCCAATAATTGATTGCGAGCTACTTCTTTTCGGGTACTCAGATGGTGTATCCACTTTGCCAATAGTCCTCTTTTCGGTGCAAAAACCATAGAGATAAGAAACATGGTGGTAGCGGCCATGACGATGAGAGGACCAGTAGACAAGTTGTAACCCAAAGAACTAATCCATGTTCCTAATACACCGGATAAGGCACCCATGACTGCAGAGATGACAACCATCAGATGAAGCTTCTCTGTCCAATAACGAGCGGCAGCAGCTGGAGTGATGAGCATCGCTGCCATCAAGACGACACCGGCAACTTGCAGACCAATGACAACCGCAATAACCAAGAATAACATCAAGAGAAAGTCGAGTCCTCTCAACGAGAAACCGATGCTCTGCCCAAACTGAGCGTCAAAGCAGAGGAGCTTCAATTCTTTGAAGAAGAGGAAGCAGAGGACAAGCAGAATCGCAGAGATAATGCTCATCATGGTGACATCGCTGGGAACCATCGACGCGGATTGTCCAAATAAGAATTTATCCAATCCGGATTGGTTTCCATCATTACTGTGTTGAATTTGCGTTAGAAGGACGATTCCAAAACCGAAGAAGACCGATAGCACCAGTCCCAAGGCAGTATCTTCTTTGATACGAGAGTAACGAGTAATCCACTGAATACAGAGGGACCCCAATACTCCAGTTAAGATGGCTCCTAAAAGAAAGGCGAATGAGTTCTTGGAACCGATTAACATGAAAGCGAGGCAGATACCGGGTAACGCAGCATGGGCCAGAACATCGCCCATGAGCCCTCGTTTACGTAAGAAGGCAAAGCTCCCTAGTACACCACTACAAAGTCCAAGCAAGGTGGTTCCGGAGAGGACCCACCAAGCATTAGGATCTGTCAAGATCGACATCATTTTCCATCACCTACTATAGCCAACTCTTCTGCCCCTGGAATAAAGGTGAGGCGTCCGCCGTACGTTTTTTGGAGATTTTCTGGTGTGAAAATCTCTTTGGTGGGACCGGAAGCGACGAGGCGCATATTGAGTAAGAGTACAGAATCAAAGTACTCAGGAACGGTTTGGAGATCATGATGAACAACCAGAACCGTCTTTTTCTGTGCTTTCAATTCATTAAGTACTTGAATAATCGCCTTTTCTGTTGCCGCATCCACACCGACAAAGGGTTCATCCATAAAGTAGATTTGTGCATCTTGCGCCAATGCGCGGGCTAAGAAAACCCGTTGTTGTTGTCCACCGGACAACTGAGAAATTTGCCGTTTGGCTAAGGCATCAATGCCTACTTTCTTCAGACATTCCATCGCGATCTCGCGGTCTTTCTTCTTAGGACGTCGGAACCAACCGAGGCTACCATACCGGCCCATCATGACCACATCGAGCACGTCGGTAGGAAAATCCCAATCGACCGATTCTCTTTGCGGAACATAGCCGACTAAGTGGCGCTGTTCGTCGTATGACTTGCCATAGAAGGAAACACTTCCGCTTGCTAATGGCAAGAGTCCTAAAATCGCCTTAATAAAAGTGGATTTACCAGCACCGTTAGGGCCAATTATACCGATTAATTCTCCTTCAGGTGCGTCATAATCGATATCTCGTAATACCGGTTTTTTGTGGTAGGCAACGGAGAGTTGCCGTACCGATACCGGATGTTTGTTTGTTTCGCTCATGCTGTTTCTTCCTTTCTACTTCAAAGCATTCACTATGGTATCTACGTTGTGACGTACCATTCCGAGGTAGGTTCCTTCTTCCGTTCCCTCTTCACCCATTGCGTCAGAGAAGAGTTCTCCGCCGATGGTTACTTGGTGGTCTTTGGCCTTGGAGCCTTCAACTACCGCTTCTATCGAACGTTTCGGGACACTTGACTCAATAAATACAGCTTTAATCTCACGATCAACCAAGAGATTGACGATTTTTTGTACGTCTTTTAATCCATATTCAGAAGCTGTACTAATTCCTTGCAAGCCGATTACTTCCATTCCATATGCTTCACCAAAGTAGGTGAACGCATCATGGGCGGTAACCATCACACGTTGATCTTCTGGAATAGTAGAGATTTGTTCAGTTACGTATTGATTGAGCTCCTGGAGTTCATTAAGGTATGCTTCTGCTTGTGCTTCGTAATCTTCTTTGTGTTCCGGATCTTTTTCGATCAGCCCATCACGTACGCTCTCAACCGCTTTCGTCCAGAGCTGAACATCAAACCAAATGTGCGGATCGTACGCTTTATCAACTGTTTCTAATCGTTCATTTTCTTCTACATTTTCTGCGACTGCAATGACGGGTTTGTTACTTGCCATTTTGACGAGAATGTCGCCCATCTTTCCTTCGAGATGAAGGCCGTTGTAGAAGATGATATCTGCTTTATCCAGTTTCTCGATGTCACCTTGAGATGCTTTATATAAATGGGGATCTACACCTGGCCCCATCAATCCCGTAACTTCTACATGTTCTCCGCCGACATTTTTAACTGCGTCTGCGATCATGCCGGTCGTTGCGGTCACTCTTAATTTGCCATTGTTATTCCCTGCGTCAGTGGAGCCACAGGCGCTAACGATCAGCATGACCATAGCAATGCTAGCGACACCAAGGGTACGAATCCATTTCTGCATTTTTCTCTTTCTCTCCCTTATTTCAAGTAATTATTGCACAAAGCGTTTCTTTGTGACTCTATCAACTTTTATTTGTATAGCCCATATAAGTTGCATTAGTGCAAAAGATGATCTAATCCCATTAAAACACGGGCATCACCCCCTGTCAATAATGATTTTCATTTAGACGGTGGTCAGTTGTTGAGGCAGATAGGTTTTCGAAGAGAAAATAAGGAGGAGGTGTGTAAGAGAGTGAGATCGATAGGGGGATTGGAATGGTGGTAGATCGTGCGAATCGAGGTTATATAACAAGTGTGACAGACTCACAAAATTTCTCTACGACATCTAGAGACTTCCAGGGTCAAATGGAGTTTGCTACAGATCATGTTGTTCACATATCGCAACTCAATGCTTTGGGAACTTCAATATTGTATTCCACCTTTTTGGGCTGTGGTACTACGATCGAGCGTGCTTTGTCTGCTATTTGACTGAGATAACGGGATAACGCCGTATGTTACGGGTGCTATAGAAGGCACTAGGACCCCGTGGGCCGAGAGATAAAGGCCACGGGGTCCTAGAGGGTGGAGAGGGCTGCGTGGTGCTGGAGTGGAGAAATGAGAAGGTAGGTGACTGCTAAGCAGTTACAAGCTTTTTTTTGCACGGGCGCAATCTTCAAATTGCCCCGCATGAGCGCCATCGCAGAAAGGTTTATTCTCAGACAGACCACAACGACAGAGTGCGAAGGTCTTCTTGGTTTGAAAAGGGTTGCCTGCTGTGTCGATCAGTTCTACTTCTCCTTTTACCAATAGCGGACCGCGGTCTGCTACCTTGATCGTGGTATCAGCCAATGACCTTCCTCCTTTCTTGTGCTCACACTTCGCTTTAAAAGCACAAGGACCCTCTTTTTTAAAGTGACTATTTAGAACGCTATCCGGGAGTCAAAATAAAAAAAGCTGTCGAGAAGTCTCGACAGCTTTAAAGAAGGGGCGTCCTTCCTTCTTTTAATAGGCCATATTTTGTGCTTGACCAATCTGTTGCTGCGCTTGTTGGATTTGTTGTTGTGCTTGTTGGAGTTGTCTTTTTTGTTGTGCATTGGCTTGTACATTCGCTTGAGCTTGCGCCTGCTGAACTTGTTGTTGCGCTTGCTGAAGCTGTTGCTGCGCCTGTTGCATTTGTTGTGGATTCATGCCCGCTTGCGCTTGTTGAACAGCTTGTTGCGCTTGCTGTGCGGATTGCATTGCCTGCTGGATTTGCTGTTGGGTTTGTTGTTGGTTTTGTTGCTGCGCTTGCTGATTCTGTGGATTTTGTTGCTGCACAAAAAGGCCCCCTTTAACAAGGTTTTGTTAAGGTGAAAATCCTTAACGCGCATTAGTCTGGATTACTATGAAGAAAAATATCCATCGACTTCATCTAGAGTTATGACGTCGCTTGTTCTTGCCGTAAGATTTCTGTTGCTTGTCGAGGATGTAGGCTATTTGTGATGGCAGAAATAACAGCAACTCCGTCTGCGAAACGTCGAACATCTTTTGCATTTTCTAGTGTAATTCCACCGATTCCTACAGTAGGTACCGCTTGGTTTCCAGTGGGCATAATAGTAGGAATCGCACTTGGTCCAAGTGGTTGCCCGGCATCGCTCTTGGATGAGGTCACATACATCGGACCGATTCCGATGTAGTTGGCACCATCATCGACAGCCTGTTGTGCTTCTTCATAGGTTGCAGCGGATACGCCCAAAATACGCTGGCTACCAATCAACTTTCTGACGGCAGAAGCAGGGAGATCTTCTTGCCCGACATGAACGCCATCTGCATCCAAGATAAGAGCCAAATCGACTCGATCGTTTACGATAAAGGGGATGCCGCTTTGCTTGCATTGATCACGTAACTTTTCTCCTAGTTGAATGATTTCTCGGATGGAGAGCGAACTGTGCTTTTCACGAAATTGAAAACAGGTGATGCCTCCTGCAATCGCCTCTTCTAAGACGGTGATAGGTGAGAAATGTTGACAATCTTGGCTACCCATAACCAAATAAGTATGTAGACAGGAAGGGAAGAGTGATGTATTAATCGTTCTGCCGCCTTTCTTGAACGAACTGGTTATATGCCCAATGGTTAGTCGGACCATGTCCTTTTCCGATGTTTATGGGATGCGAGATTGCTGTAGAGATAAACGTTTTTCCCAATTGCACAGCGGCGGGTAGAGAAAGACCTTTGGCCAATCCAGCAGCAATAGCTGCAGATAAGGTGCAACCGGTGCCGTGCGTATGAGGGGTTTGAAACCATTCATAGGAAAAGGAAGTAAACTCATGCCCGTCATAGAGGAGATCAGTCGCATAGGTCGCTTCTAGATGCCCGCCTTTGATCAGGACAGCACCTGGGCCCATTTCATATAGGAGATAGGCTGCTTCTTTGGACTCATCAAAGTTACTAATTTTTTTTCCTGTGATTTCTTCCGCCTCGGGTATATTGGGGGTAATCAGGTGAGCGAGCGGAATCAATAAATCGATAAGTGCTTCTTTTGCTTCTGCCATCAATAACGAATCACCGCTTTTAGCCACCATGACGGGATCGAGAACAACATTGGTCAAGTGGTGATTAATTAACTCTCCTGCTACCGTCTCGATAATCGTGCTATTTGAAAGCATGCCAATTTTGACTGCATCTACTCCAATGTCCGTTACCACTGCTTCGATTTGCTTTTTTACTGCTTCATGAGGAAGTTCATAGATAGCGGTTACCTCTTGTGTGTTTTGAGCGGTGACAGCCGTGATCGCACTCATCCCGTAGACACTCAACTCTTGGAATGTTTTTAAATCAGCTTGAATCCCTGCTCCTCCTCCACTATCCGAGCCTGCGATCGTTAGTGCGCGTGAAATACTCATGGTTTCTCTCTCCTCTTGTTTTGTCCTGTTCTTTTCTTCATTGTAGCGTAAACGAGAAAGCGAGTAAAAAGGGTATTCGTTAAGAAGTGAGGCTTGTTTACTCGACAGATGACCATACCTTATGGTCATCCATAGCGTACAGTATAGAGCATGGGAATCGGGAACGAAAAGGAGGAGAAGGGGATGAGTAAGGCTAGCTTAAGTAGCTATTTTGATGGAATCGGTTACGGGTATATATGGGTCGTCATTATTATCTTGATAATCTTATTTTTCCTATTCTTTTGGTGGGGTTTTGCTTATGGTTCGATATCTGACTATGGGTATAGGCCCTATTAATCGAGTGATTGCATGCCTCTGCGGTGCAGAGGCCTCTTTTTATGTTAAGATGAATGAGAAATTGGTGAAGGAAAGAGGAGAAGTACATATGGAAAAACAAACAGAGATGAAAGAGCTATTAAAAGTATTAAGTGAGACTGCAGGTCCTCCGGGGAACGAGGCACCTGTGCGGGAAGTGATGAAAGACGCTATTGTCTCCTATGCCGATGAAGTGAGTACAGATGGCTTAGGAAGCTTGATTGCACGAAAAGGGGAGAAAGGACCGCGCATCATGGTGGCGGGCCATCTCGATGAGATTGGATTTATGGTTACAAGGATTACCGACGAAGGGTATTTAAAGTTTGAAATGCTGGGTGCCTGGGTTACGCAAATGATGTTGTCGCAACGAGTGGAAGTTTTAACAGAGAAGGGGTCGGTCTTAGGGGTTTTTGGATCGGTGCCGCCTCACATTATGACAGCTGAACAGCGAAAGAAAGCGTTCCAGATGGAAGAGCTGTTTATTGATATTGGTGCGAAAGACAAGGAAGAAGCAGAATCATTAGGTGTACGTCCAGGAGATGTGGTTGTTCCAGTCTCTCCTTTTACCGAAATGAATGCTCAGAATATGTGGTTAGGAAAAGCATTTGATAATCGTATTGGCTGTGCGGTTGCGGTAGAGGTGATGAGAAGACTTCATCACAAAGATCTTCCCAACACCTTGTATTCGGTAGGGACAGTGATGGAAGAAGTAGGTTGTCGTGGTGCCCGTACCTCCGCAGCTACGGTTAACCCAGATATCGCCTTTGCTGTCGATGTTGCCATCGCAGGGGATACTCCAGGTGTTAAGGTAGATGACGCACCGTGCAAAGCAGGAGAAGGTCCGGCAGTGGTATTGGTAGATGGCGCTCACATTGCTCATCGTGGTCTGCTTCGGTTGGTACAGCAAACAGCCGAGGAAGCTGGGATTCCTTTGCAATATGAATGGATGAAAGGTGGAGCGACGGATGCGAGCTTCCTCCATTTGAATGATAGTGGGGTTCCTACGCTTTCGATCTCAGTAGCCACACGCTATATTCACGGTCATACGTCGATCGTGCACAAAGATGATATCGAACAAGCTGTACAGCTGTTGGTCGCCGTCATCGAAAAACTGGATGAATCTACAGTGAAGGCGATTCGTGAGAGCTAAAGTGAAGAAAGAAGCAACAAGCATATAGGAGATCATCTCTTTATATATGAAAATTGCGGAGGTGTGTGGGAAAATCCACACACCTTTCTTGTGAGAGTCCCCATTTGGGAAACTCGATTTCACTATATGAAAAGCCACCTTTGAGGATAGAGGAGAAAGCTCACTTTAAGAATGGTTGAAGATGGGCGAGAGGGTTTCTCCTTGAGAGACTTTGAGCCGTTAATCAGGGAAGCGATAGGAGATGCCGCCTTCTAACAAACAGGCACCGAGAGAGCCGAAACTCCCATGCCGTCTTCTTTCTTGAGGGATGTGTGGCAGCAACCATGCGGGCTTTGCGGGCTCTTTATGTATGTATCTCCTATTGTTTACTGCGATAGAGAAATGAGGATATAGGCAGATAATGGGTTAGGGTGGGGATCTGAAGTAACGCTTTGTTGAATCTGAAAAGGGAGGGGAAAAATCCCCTCCCCTCATCATTTTTACGGGGTTTTCGCATGCATTACTAAGTAGGCTTGACTATCATTACAATGGTGCTTTCGCTGTTTCTGGAAGGTTCTGATGAAGAATATCGACAAATTGATTTTTTTTCGCTTCGTCAGCATTTTTCCAGATCATTTCGAAGACCACTCCCAATCCTGGAAGCAACTTTTCATCCCCTTGCTGAATCGAATCTTGAATCATATCGGAAAGTTGCTCTTTGTTCATCTCATGAATGTTATGAATCACAGCTCCACGCACGTCGATGTTCATGCTATCTACCTCCTTTACAGCGTTATTTTGACCAATCGCAGGCGGTTTATCCGTTGAGTTTGAAATGAGATTATAACCTGATATCTGAATGAGGCATCTGAATATGAAGGGCCAATCAAGCCAATAATCTTGGTGCGCTCTGAAGCGTTGTTTGTTAGCAGAATAAGCAGGAATAAGTGCTCGCTTTCACAAAGCGTTGACAGTCTACATGGGAGGAAGATTTTCTTTGTAAGGAGTTGAGAATTCAATATTAATTAAAAATATCATCAACATGGTATCGATAGATAATATTCCATTCTCACTTGTTGATTTAATATTTTTATCTATATCATCCTTGTTATCCTTGATCCCAGAGGACTTGGATTTTATCCTATGGATAAACAATTAATCTATTCCATTGTGTCTGTCCAGTGGATACGGCTATCTGGCTACTAATGAGCAACAAAATTTACTTTTAATTATTTTACTTTTCTCTCTTTCTAATAATTCAGTTTTATAGTATACTGGTGTAGAAACTATTAGTATGGGGAGGTAGGAATTTGTGGAGCCGTTCCAACGGAGAAAAATCGGTGAAATTGCACGTAAATTACGAAAAGAACGCGGGCTAAGGCTGGAAGACCTTGCAGATGAAAGAATCTCTCCCGCGACGATCAGCAATATCGAGCGTGGTGTTCCTCATGTGAAGCCAGAAATGATCAACTTCCTCATTGAAGAGAAGCTAGAACTTGATACGAGCGCAATGAATGAATTGATGTTTGAAGCAGCAGAAGTATTAGAAGCGCAAAGGCTCGCTCTTTTCAGGGCTGAGAGCTTACGTGATTTAGGTCATGTTGAAGCAGCCGCAGAAGCATTAAAAGAATTAGACGTACAAGATGACCATCCCTATGCATCAACCAGGTATTTCATCGAAGGGAAAATCCAAGCGAGAAAGCGTCAATGGAAAAAAGCTGAACGAGCCTATGAAAAAGCAATCCATCTCGATCGGGATCCGGCGAGTAATATTGTTGCATGGTCTTATAACAACCTTGGATTTTGTGCTTATCATCGGAGCGACCTTGATCAAGCGATTATTTTCTCAGATCAAAGTCTGAAGTCTTTTGTTGCGGACGGCGAAAGGAAAGATTGTTACTATTCGACTCTAAGAAATAAGGGCGTCTATTTGTACCACATGGGAAGGTTTGGAGAGGCATTCAGCATTATTTACAATGTATGGGATGATCTTGAGAATATCGAACACCCAGGTATCAAAGTTGGGTATTATCACCTCCGAGCGCTTCTTTCTGAAAGGACCTTGAATTATCCAGATTCGATTAAGTATGCTACAGAAGGACTTCGGATTGCACGCGCCGCAAGAGATTATAAAGGTATTATAGGTTTGTGGGACTTATTGGGAAAGGTGAATATTGAGTTAGGAGATTACAAGTCAGCAGAAGATTGTTTGAAAATGTCACTCGAGTTTCAAGATAATGAATCTAGTCGGGGCATCACAGACACATATAAAAATCTAGGTAATTTGTATACCTACCAAGAAAGATCTTCTGATGCTGAAAAAATGTTTGCTCTTGCTATTCAAAAAGGAGAATCTTGTAATGATGAAATCAGATTGATCGAGGCTTACCGTGGTATGGGTGATCTGAAACATGTAACAGGAAACAGAAGAGAAGCAGTCGAATTTTATGAAAAGGGGTTCTATCTCGCGAGGAAGCACAATCAACAGGAAGAGTTGAACAAACTATTGGCTCTTATCGCGATTTGTTACGAAGGAAGTGACAGATTTGAAGAACATCTGCATAAACTATATAACAGTTACAAGAATTATGTGACTTCAAAGATTGGAGAGGTTGAATATGATAAACCAGCTTACTAAAATCGTTCTATCAGTATCCTTGATGATGGTGGTTTTGACTACGATCAAAATGGATCACTCCACAATTCTTAAAGAGCAGCAAGAGATTGCAGTAATGCAAAAAAACATCGAGCCAGGAGATTAATCAAGCAGCATGATTACCGATCCCTAAAAGAAGAGGGTCGGATTTCTTTTTTTAGATTATTAAAAATATTTAAACTATTAATCGATTGAGGAATTTAACCGATCTATCACAGCACAGGGTCGGTTTTCTCATGTCCTTAGATGATGATTGGCATCTGCTATGTTATCTGAAGGTACTTTAGATGACTCTCATGGTAATTGAGAATGGAAGAGGGTCGATCTATCGGACCAAGCAACCAGTTATGATATAATAATTCCACCAATGAACAAGCTCCAAAGGGGAATCGATATGAGTAAACAATTTGCAGTGGTTGGACTGGGACGGTTTGGTGGAAGTGTTGCTAAGACCTTACATGATATGGGGTATGAGGTATTGGCGATAGACCGAGATCCCGAACGTGTGCAGGAATATTCACAAATTGTGACGCATGCAGTGGAAGCCAGTTCGACGGATGAAACAGCTCTTAAGGCGCTGGGAGTGCGGAATTTTGATGTGGTTGTTGTAGCGATCGGGGAAGATATCCAGTCTAGCATCATGACTACCCTTCTTTTAAAAGAGAGTGGCGTAAGCAACATTGTGGTAAAGGCACGCAACGACCTTCATGGGAAGGTATTGTATAAGATCGGAGCGGATAAAGTTGTCTATCCAGAGCGCGACATGGGAGTCCGTGTGGTGCATCATCTGATATCGCCCAATATCTTAGACTACATTGAGTTGGCCGACGATTATAGTATTGTGGAGATTCGTGCGAATGAATTTTTTGCTAATAAAACCCTGCAAGAGCTGGATATACGGGCGCGGTTTGGCTGTAACGTGATGGCTATTCGCAGTGGCAAAGGCTTTAATATTGCTCCGTTGGCTGACGATATGATTCGTTTAGGCGATATGCTGGTGGTTATCGGACATAACAATGATTTGAGCAAGTTGGAGGCGAAAGCCTAACCTATGCGTATACAAACCATTACTTCGCAAACAAATGATAAAGTGAAACGCTGGCGGAAGTTACAGACAGCCAAAGGGAGAAGGAAGGAAGGGGCTCTCTTGATCGAAGGGGACCATCTGCTCATGGAAGCGTTAAATGCAGGATGGAGAGTGAATTCGCTACTGGTGGATAGCGAGCGGGAAGACTCCTTGGAGCAAGCGCAGCAACTTTTGGGGGAGAAAGGAAATGTCCCCATTTATCAACTGGACCGCTCGCTTTTTCGCCAGGTGACGGATACAGAAACACCCCAAGGGATTGCGGCTGAGATTGCCCTTCCTGATGAGCCGATCGCTGTTAAAGAAAGAGGTCCCACCATACTTTTGGATGCAATCCAAGACCCAGGGAATCTGGGTACGCTATTGCGCACAGCAGAAGCAGTGGGTGTAAAAGAAGTGTGGATGGGTGAAGGAACGACAGATCTTTATAATAGCAAAGTGGTACGGGCGGCGATGGGTTCGCTTTTTCGTCTACCCATTTGCCGTGGTAACCTGCATGAGGTGATCCCTCGCTTGCAAAAAGGCGGTATCACCGTAGTGGGAACGGACCTTGCCGGAGCGTCCACCTGCTTTGAAGCTGCATTTCCATCCGAGACTGCCTTCTTATTTGGTAATGAAGGTAACGGGGTGAATCCTACCCTTACCCAATTATGTGATTTGACCGTGCGCATTCCGATGCAATCTCCTGTTGAGTCACTCAATGTCTCCATTTCAGCAGCCGTTCTTCTTTATGAGTGGTTACGACAATGGGGTTAATGGAATGTTCTCCTTTGGCTGATGATCTTCATCTTAAGGTAAAGAGTTTGTTAATTTTCATGGTCATGAGAGCCTATATAGACCGGTGAACTGATTAAAATAGAACGTTTGAGAACCGAAGTGAGCTGTTTCCTACAGAAAGGAGCCTCCTTCTTCTTGCAACGTACGAGCGGGCTTGCTATAATGAAGAATGAATTTTACTGAAGGCTAACGGTGACGATAGAGAAAAGTAGATCGTTTATCCTTGTCAGGGAGAGAGTGTCATAGACTGGGAGCACTCTCCAAGAAGATGGGCGATTGAAGTTCCCTCTGGAGCCGTCCCCTTGAAGGTTGAAGTAGAGGGGTACCGGGTGCGCCCGTTAACGCGTGTGAAGAGGAGTAGTAGGAATCTGCCGATTTTATAGAGGGTTGATCCTTTATGAAGACGTGTGATCTTACTGTTCAATGAGGGTGGTACCGCGGTCTCTCGTCCCTTTTGGATGAGGGGTCTTTTTTATTTATACAGGAAGGGAGTGTTTTCAGATGCAAGAGCGCTTAGAACAGATTAGGCAAGCGACCTTAGAAGCATTGGAGTCCATGCAAGAGTTGGAACAAGTGAAGGAATTGCGTGTGAAGATCTTAGGGAAGAAAGGGGAAATCACACAGGTTTTACGCGGAATGGGGAGCTTATCTGCGGAGGAACGACCCAAAGTAGGACAGTTGGCTAACCAATTGCGCCAGGAGATGGAACTGGCTATCCAAGAGAAAGAAGAAAAATTGGAGGAAGAGGCGCTCCTACATAGGCTGGAGCAAGAAAAAGTAGACGTGACGATGCCTGGGGTTCCTAGACCGTTAGGCGGGATTCATCCACTGACTGCAGTGATCGAGCAGGTGGAAGATATTTTTATCGGAATGGGCTTTGAGGTAGCAGAAGGGCCCGAAGTGGAACAGGATTATTACAACTTTGAAGCACTTAATGTGCCCAAAGATCATCCCGCACGTGATATGCAGGATACTTTCTACCTAACGAATGATCTGCTACTTCGTACGCAAACCTCACCTGTGCAAATTCGTACGATGAGGGAAAAGGAAGGGTACGTCCCCATCCGCATTATTTGTCCGGGAACGGTATATCGCCGGGACGATGATGATGCGACTCACTCTCATCAGTTTATGCAGATTGAGGGATTGGTCGTTGATCGCGGGGTTTCGATGACCGAACTTAAAGGAACGTTGCTCGCTTTCGTGAAGCAGATGTTTGGAGAGGATCAAGCCATTCGTTTGCGCCCTAGCTATTTTCCTTTTACGGAACCCAGTGTAGAGGTGGACATTCGTTGTATGAAATGTTCGGGCGATGGATGCCGTCTCTGTAAGGAAACCGGTTGGATTGAAATCCTGGGTGCAGGGATGGTCCACCCCCATGTCTTACGTAGCAGTGGTTATGATGATAAGCGTTACACCGGTTTTGCTTTCGGTATTGGTGTGGAACGGGTAGCGATGCTGAAATACGGCGTGGATGATATTCGTCATTTTTATACCAATGATCTTCAATTCTTACGCCAGTTCCGATCAGTTTAAGGAGTGAGTTAGATGAATGTATCCTATCGATGGTTACAAGAGGTCGTCAATCTTGAAGGGATCACTGCCTCTGAAGTTGCAGATAAATGTACGTTTGGCGGAATTGAAGTAGAGGGAATCGAAGTGCGTGATCAAGGATTGACTGGTGTCATTCTCGGACGAGTGGAAGCGGTCGAATCTCATCCCAATGCGGATAAACTGCGTGTTTGTCAAGTTAATACAGGTGAAGGGGAATTGCGGCAAATCGTTTGTGGCGCCCCTAACGTGGCTACGAATCAACTGGTTCCCGTTGCTATCGAGGGAGCGCGTCTTCCCGGAGGAATGAAGATTAAGCGTTCGAAGCTACGTGGTGTGGAATCCCGTGGGATGATCTGTTCCGCCAAAGAGATTGGCCTTCAAGAGAAACTTCTTCCCAAAGGAAAAGAAGAGGGGATATTGGTCCTGACGGAAACGTCAGCCGAAGTAGGAACACCGATTAGCCAGGTGCTGGACTTGGATGATCAGGTTCTCGAATTGGGTCTGACCCCGAATCGTGCAGATTGCCTGTCGATGTGGGGATTGGCTTATGAGGTAGGAGCCCTTTTCGATCGTGATATTCATTTGCCACAAGTGGAAGAGTTGGCACCGTCTGAAACGAAGATAGACGGAATGGATATTCAACTGGAAGCAGAAGAAGAATGCCCTTTCTATGCTGGACAGGTGCTCGATGTGACAATCGCTCCTTCGCCACAATGGTTGCAAAACCGTCTGATGGCAATGGGGATTCGTCCCATCAATAACGTTGTAGATATTACCAACTATGTCATGCTAGAGTATGGTCAGCCATTACACGCTTTTGACTACAACAAGCTGGAATCCAAACAAATCGTGGTGCGTCAGGCGCGTTCTGGAGAAAAACTTACCACGCTTGATGGCGTGGAGCGTGAACTGAGTACAGATACCTTGGTGATTACCGATGGTGGAGAGGTACCGATCGCTCTTGCTGGTATTATGGGAGGAGAATCCTCCGAAGTGAGTGCAGAGACATCACGGGTGCTTCTGGAATCAGCTTACTTCGTTCCTGCCATCGTAAGGCAGACTTCGCGTCGTTTGGGTCTACGCTCGGAGGGGAGCAGTCGTTTTGACAAGGGAGTTGATCCCGAGCGGGTGATACCAGCTCTGCAACGAGCGGCTCAGTTGCTTGTGAAATATGCAGATGCCCAAGCGGTGTCGGAAATCTCCTATAAACGTGTGGGAGATATTGAAGACGTTACCGTTACCATGAATCATGATCGATTGTCGAACCTTTTGGGTGTAGAAGTGAAGGCAAATGAAGTGAAATCCATCTTCCGTCGATTACGCTTTGAAGCAGAAGAGGAGAATGGCGAATATCAGGTGAAAGTTCCTTCACGACGCCAAGACGTGATGTTGGAAGTGGACCTGATCGAAGAAGTGGCACGTCTATATGGATACGATCGTCTTCCCACTACCTTGCCATGGGGAAAGCAATCTCCAGGTGGTTTGACTAAAGAACAACGTCTACGTCGTGTTATTCGCCAAACCCTGCGTTCGATGGGGATGTTTGAAGTGAAGACATACACACTCTCCAAAAAGGGAGAAGGAAGAGAGATGGCGTCGATCACGGGAGGGGTACAACCACAGCCAATTCCCGTAATGATGCCGATGAGCAGAGAACACAGTGTCCTACGTACGAGTCTTCTACCACATTTGATTGAAGCAGCTTCTTATAATATCAAACGGCAACAAGAGCGTGTTTCTTTGTTCGAGCTCGGACGGACCTTTATCCATGGTGAAGAAGAGCTGGCTCAGCAACCAGAAGAACGGTGGGAATTAGCAGGGCTATTGACGGGGAGTTTGATTCCGAGCAACTGGAATAGGCAGTCCCCACCAACCGACTTCTTTGTTGCTAAAGGGGTCATCCATTCGTTGCTATTGCGCTTGGGAATTAATCATCTCGAATATCGTGCAGCGAAGCCATCCGGTTTTCACCCGGGACGGACAGCACAAATGTTACTCGAGGGTGAAGTGATTGGAATGATTGGACAGTTGCATCCACAAGTGGCTGATCAGTATGGTTTAAGCGATACCGTGATCTGTCAGGTAGACCTCTCTCGCCTCTTTCAAGTGGCGGGTCCAGATATCTATTTTGAACCTATTAAACGTCATCCATCTGTATCGCGTGATCTTGCTTTCGTCGTAGATGAAGAAACGACCGCTGCACAGATCGAGGAAGTAATCTATTCCAATGGTGGAGACCTATTGGAGAGAATCAATTTATTTGATGTTTTTGCCGGTAGTCAGATCGGTGAAGGCAAAAAAAGTGTAGCTTATGCTCTTACCTACCGTCATCCAGAGCGGACATTGACGGATGATGAAGTACAGGCGCGTCATCAGCAAATAGTGAACCAGCTTGAAGAAGCCCTGGGGGCACAGTTGCGTCAATAGAGAATGATGAGAGATACAGGGTAGGAGGCAAGATGGAAGGTGATGAAAAATCCTTCCTACTTCTTGTTTCCTGTCTCTTGCTTCTGCACTGTTGAAGCACCAGGTAGATGATTGTTTAGCGAATGATGATAAAAGGTCGTGTATCTTGAATTAGATAACATTGGGACAGCGAGACCCCTTTTCCTCGCTGTCCCAATCATTATATAATAAAAGGAAATAGGTTCGTCTCATGTTGGATGCGGTGAGGCAAGTGGGATGGAGGATCGATATGAGCAAAAATAAACTACACGTAGAGATATATGATCGAACCTACTCACTCACGGGGAAAGCAAGCCCTGGATACATGCGAGAGATTGCTCGATTGGTCGACGAAAAGATGAATGCGATCGCTCAATCCAATGCGCGCTTGGATACAACGCGGATTGCGGTGTTATCCGCGGTCAATATTGCCGATGAGTTTATGAAGTTACAACGAGAGCATGAGGAGATTTTACATTTGATCGAGGATGAGGAGCCCTGATGAATCTGCTTGATGGATTCATCCTCGGTTTTGTTGTCTTCCGCCTTATTCGTGGATATCAGCAGGGTCTTTTCCTGCAAATCGCCTCCCTCGTCAGTTTGATCGTGGCTGTAATCTTTGCCTATTCCTTTGCGGATGAGTGTCTACCCTTCATTCAGGAAATCGTAACGCTACCAGAAGCGGTGGATGGGAAAGGATTTTCAGGCCTTTTTCCTATTGAAGAAGGAATCTATTATTCTTTGTCGTTTCTACTATTGTTCATCTTGATAAAAATACCTCTCTCGATTGGGATCTCTTGGATGAAGCGCTTAATCAAACTTCCTGTTCTCTCAACTTTGGACAGAATAGGTGGACTGGTATTTTCCACTATCTATGTTTTTTTTATACTTCTGATCGGTTTAAACTTTATCAATATGCTTCCATTTGAAGAAACACAAAATTGGATTCAGCAGTCCGCCTTGGGAACGTTGATAGTGAAGGAATCACCCGACTTATGGAAATTATTCTTGGAAAGTGGTTCATAAATAAAGGAGAGATTCGCCAACGGTACTTACGCGAACCTCTCCTTTTTGATGATGGTTTCCTCAGCGCAGAACTTCGCTTAAAGAAGACGAGGGTGTCTATGCGCAGACGGGGCACTAGTCATGCGTTCGTTTTTCTTTTATCTTATGCAACTGACGATACCAGATTCTTAATATTGCATAAGATAGGGTGAATAGAGAAGAAGGAGGTGGAAGAGTTGAAATTATTAAAACAAGTTATTCGTGATATGGAGAAAATGACGGGCAATGGTCGTGGAGCGGTTGGTATGACAATGGATGGAAAAGGGAGAAAGAACATTGTGAAAGGGAAGGGCTCGGTAGCTACTTCCGTCAACGGCAAAGGCAAACAAAAAACGGTACGTGGGAAAGGTACTTCCCTCAGTATGACGAGAAATAAATAGTGCACAAGTAGGGTCAGGTGATAGCAGCAGCAGAGAAATCCTCTGCTGCTGATTAATTTTTTAGGGAAATAAACGATCCCTTAGATTAAGTGGTGGTTCTGCTGGTTCGTCTTCGGTCGTTTCTTCTTCATCAGAAGGAGGTTCTTCCGATTCGTCCTCCTCCTCCTCATTCATAAGAGGTTGTAGTGTTATCTCATATATTGGAGATGGAGTGGATCGTTTATTGGTTTCTTTATCGATGGCAATCACGCGATAGGCAATTTCCCACTTTTGCTCTTCCTCCGGTATGGTCGGATCGAAGGCGGAATCAGGGAAGATAACGGAATCGGTATAAGACCCCCCTGAAACAGTGGTGAGGGTCTCCCATTCCTGGCTTTCTTGCAATCGTTGGACCTCATACGTGACACGTGTGCCTTGATCACCCCAAGATAAGTGAATTTCCTGTGTCTCTTCGTTGTAGGAACCACCCAGCTGTTGTACAGGCTGCAAACGAAAAGGAGGTTGAGGCACGGAGACTCCCGGATTTTGGAAAGACTGTACGGGCTGGTCATCGAGTGCTGCATTCATGGCTGACTGGAAAATACGTGCTGGAACCGTTCCGCCGGAAAGGGCGTGGTTTGTTTCCTCCTGTTGGTAAACCATGACTGCCATAACCAATTCAGGGGTGTAGCCCACAAACCAGGCAGCTTGATTGGCCTGTGTCGTCCCTGTTTTTCCTGCGATATCTCGATTATTTGCCAACTCCGCATTGTTTCCTGTACCGTGTTCAACCGTATATTGCAGGATGCGGGTCATGTAATAAGCCGTTTGTTCACTTATCCATTGATGAGACTTTACCTCTTCTGAAGGACGAAGCTCTTTTCCATCGGCATCCACGATACGCTTGATCGCATGTGATGAGATGATCTCCCCTTGATTGGCAAAGGCACTGTATGCTTCTGCCATCTCTTGGGTGGTGCTTCCTTTCGTCAGTCCCCCTAGTGCCAATGGGGATGGGTTTTTATCTTCTTCTTGTAGAGAGAGGCCAGCCTCTTTTCCGTACTTAAAAGCCGTTTCTTCACCTACAGTCTCATGTAAGAGGCGAGCCGCCGTAATATTGTATGACTGGGCTACGGCTGTTTTTAGATAAACACTGCCATGTGAGGTTTGGTCGGCATTTTGTGGTTGCCAATTCCCAATTTTATAGGGGGCATCCGACACCGTCGTATATTCATGGTATTCATGTTCCTCGATTAAGGGGGCGTAGACGGTGATTGGCTTTATGGTGGAGCCTGGCTGTTGGGGAAGAAGGGCTCCATTTACATAGCCGTGCTTGTATTGACGTCCCCCTCCGACAGCCACCACTTCTCCTGTGGTTGGATTGAGCATCATGGCGCCACTGTTGAACTGGCTGTCCTCTGGATAAAGTTCATCGGTATCGAGCGCATTTTCGACCGCTATCTGTGCTTGAGGGTCGAGTGCGGAATATATTTTGTAGCCACCATTGACCAATTCTTCGGCGTCCATTCCAAAGCGATCAGTGGCCTCAGTAATCACCATATCGACATACGCTTGATAAGGATCGTTTTTAATATGCTTGGTGAGGTTGTCTGGATTGACGCCCAGGTCCATGGCCTGATATTTTTCTTTTTCCTCCTCTGTGATTAACGCTTCTCGTGCCATCACAGAAAGAACCGTATTTCGTCGCTTTTTTGCTAAATCGGGATTTTTATAAGGGTTATAAATATCGGGTCCCTTCGGTAAGCTGGCAAGGAGCGCAACCTCGTGAGGTTGTAACTCGTCAGTTTTAAGATCTTTGTCAAAATAAATCTTAGTTGCCATTTCGATTCCCCTGACGTTATTGCCGAGGTATATGTAATTGAGATAAGCCTCTAAGATTTCATTTTTGCTATACCGACGCTCCAGGTTCCAAGCAATAAACCATTCACGAATTTTGCGTTCCAATCTTTTTTCGCGGTTGTGTAGAATGGTGTTGCGAGCGACTTGCATGGTAATGGTACTTCCACCCTCTGTCGGTTTCAATGTACGCAAATTGACGGAAAGAGCACGAGCCATTCCGCGATAATCGACGCCATTATGTTCGTAGAAGCGCGAGTCTTCTACTTCGAGAATGGTTTGTACGAGTAAAGGGGTGTGAATATCATCAATGGCGATATATTCACGATTACTATCTCCTAGTCTTAAGACAGACTCCCCATCGTTTGCATAGAGAGTAGAGGCAAATTGCATTCGTTGCATATCACTCAGGTCATAAATTTTTGCTGTGAGCACTACTGTTGCCAACGCGATCAAAAGAAGGGAGAAGGAAACCCCTGCCACTAGAAAAATCCATTTTTTTGTAAACATGCTACGGTACAATAAGTAATACCGGCGAATCCTCCGCCAAAGGCTGAGTTTGTGTTGCTTCTTCATTCCATCTCCCTCCTTGTGTCATTATAGCATATGCGATTCGTGCGAACGGTTTTATATTGAAAGAATTTCCACAACTTACGTCTCACTTTTGTCCACGACAATGGGCCGTATATTCATGGAGAGAACCTGAGATAATAACGGGTAAATTAACCATGAATGGTTGACGTGGAATGAAAGGTTGGCATGCAATGAATAAATGGTTTTTTTACTTGATCCTGAGTCTTTTTCTCCTCGGTGGTTGTCTGTTCGCCTCTTTTCATGCTGTATCTGCCTTCGGGGACGAGACATTAAAGGTTGGAGCGAGTGGTGGGGATGTATACGAATTGCAAAATAGATTGAAGTACATCGGCTACTATACCGGAAAAGTGGATGGGCAGTTTGAGAATCGCACCTATAAAGCCGTCCGCTTGTTTCAGTACTCCTTTGGAATGAATGTGGATGGGGTAGTGGGTTCGAGAACGAAAACAAAATTATGGGAAGCGACGAAAGCATGGGCCCCTGGAGTCTCCAATCGCGTGTATAAAAAAGGGGATGAAGGAGGGTATGTGTGGGAGTTGCAAAAACGCCTCCAATTTATTGGTTATTATAAAGGAGAGATTGATGGCCATTTTGGTGAAGGAACAAACAAAGCTGCCCGCCGTTTTCAAGGAGAGTTTGGTTTACCTGTAGATGGAAATGTGGGTGCGGTGACGAGAGAAAAATTGTGGCTGGCAACGAAAGACTGGGAGCCCAAAGCTGGAGAGAATAGAGAGAAGAAGAATGTTGCGCAAAAAGAGAAGAAGCCATCCGCGCAAGCGAAGGCACCATCTATCACGAAGAAAGAAGCGGGTGGGATGGACAAGGGAGACATCCAATTAATGGCCCAAGCGGTTTACTCGGAAGCACGTGGAGAACCGTATGTAGGGCAAGTGGCTGTGGCAGCAGTGATACTCAATCGTGTAGATGATAATAAGTTTCCCAACTCCCCTTCAGGTGTTATTTTTCAGCCCTTGGCTTTTGAAGCAGTGGATAATGGTCAGTTCTGGCTGGAGCCGGATGAGCAAGCGAGGAAAGCCTGTTATGATGCGCTCAATGGTTGGGACCCTACTGGAGGATCGATTTACTACTTTAATCCGGATACAGCCAAATCAAGCTGGATTTGGAGTCGTCCACAGACGAAACAAATTGGAAAGCATGTTTTTGCTAAGTAGGAACGGCAATAAAAAAACTGGCTCACAGCCAGTTTTTTTATTGCCTTCATTTTAAAAAGAAACTAGAGCAGATTAGTCTGCTCTAGCTGTAAATTTTCCTTTGATAGGGACGAAGAGATCGATAATCCCAATCACCAAGGCAGCCAACAAAGCACCGATGACCGAGACGCTCATCCCACCAATAAAAAATTGGGTGAGGTAAATGACAGCAGCACTGACGAAGAAACCGACCACCCCACGTGCATAAGGAGAGATATCTTCACCAAATATCTTCTCCACTCCCCAGCCCAAGAGGGCGATGACAATAGCGGAGAAGAAGGCACTCCAAAATCCGAGGATGCGAAAACCAGGAACGATGGCCGCGACTAATAAAAGAACCACCGCAGCGACGAGGAAACGAATAACGTGTCGAACGATTTTCATTCCAGACCTCCTTTAATCGTTATCCTTTCCTGCAAGTGCTGGAAGTATGAACCGTCCTTATGATAATCACTCTTTCCCGCTTTCAACAATCTGGTATAATTAAGGGTGAATGCTTTATGGCAGAAAGGAGCGTATTATAGCAAATGGACGCTCATACATTACGTGTTTTAGAGTATCATCGCGTGCTTCAATTGGTACAAGAAGAGGCTTCTTCTTCTCTTGGGGAGAAACGAGTACACGAATTGTTGCCAAGCGTGGCATTGGTCGATGTGAAAAAAAGATTACAGGAGACACAGGAGGCTTTAGACCTCTTACGCTTGAAAGGAGGCCTTTCCTTACGTGGATTAGAAGAGATGGAATCTAGTCTGCAAAGAGCAGAGATTGGGGGCATTTTAAGTCCGGCGGAGTTTGTCATTCTTCACCGCCTATTACTCAATGGGAAGCAGATGACAGCGAAGGTTCGTGCGATTGATCCCGAGGAACTTCCCTTACCCTTGATGCGTGAAGCTGCAGAGCGAATCGCCCTTTTGCCAGAATTAAGGCAGGCGATTGAGCAAGCAATTGATGAAGAAGGACAAGTTCTTAGCCAGGCGAGTCCAACGCTGTCCCGATTACGCAGTAAGATCCAAACGATTCAAATGCGTATTCGCTCTACACTGGATCAGATGGTGAAAAGTGCGCGGTATCAAAAAATGCTACAGGACCCGATCGTCACACAACGAAATGACCGGTATGTCCTCCCTGTGAAACAAGAATACCGCAACGAGTTTGGCGGATTGGTCCACGATCAATCCGCATCGGGGTCCACTGTTTTCATGGAGCCCAATACCGTCGTGTCGTTAAATAATGAACTACGTGAATCCCACTTAGAAGAAGAGCGGGAAATTGAGCGGATTTTACAGCAACTATCGGCTGAAGTGGCCCAATCGGTGGAGCCCCTACGCATCAACGAACAAGTGTTAACCCACATGGATGTCGTATTAGCTAAGGCACGCTTTGGCCAGAAATATCGGGGCAGTTGTCCATCGGTGTGTGTGGAGAAGAAAATGCGTTTGAAGCGAGCTCGTCATCCGTTGATTCCTAAAGAAGAAGTGGTACCCATTGATCTGAGCATTGAGGAAGGACAACAAGGGATTATGGTTACCGGACCCAACACGGGTGGGAAAACGGTGACGATAAAAACGGTGGGGTTATTTGCTTTGATGACACAGGCGGGAATTCCACTGCCAGTAGATGAAGGCTCACAAATGCCGATTTTTGGACAAGTATTTGCAGATATTGGTGACGAACAGAGCATTGAGCAAAGTCTGAGTACTTTCTCCAGCCACATGAAAAACATTGTGGACATGCTTTCGCGAGTGGATGAACATAGCTTGATCTTGTTGGATGAATTAGGAGCAGGTACCGACCCTACTGAGGGTGCGGCACTAGCTACCTCCATTTTGGAAGAATTGCTAAATCGGCAAGCGCTCTTTGTCGCAACCACACACTACAGTGAACTGAAAATGTTTGCTCATACGCATCCGCAGGTGATCAATGCCAGTGTTGAATTTAATGTAGAGACTTTGCGTCCCACTTACCGCTTACTCGTTGGGATTCCTGGTCGAAGTAACGCTTTTGCCATTGCTGGACGGCTGGGACTCCCGGCAAACATTATTGATCGGGCAAAGAAAGAAATTAGTCAGGATCAGCACCAGTTGGAAGACTTGATCGCCACACTGACAGAAGATACCCGTATTGCGGAAGAAAAACGGCAAGAAGCGGAATCTTACCAACATGAAGCAAAGCAACTTCATCACGAACTGCATGAGAAGCTGGAAAACTGGGAGCAAGAGAAAGCGAAGTTGCGCGAACAGGCCCGTCGGGAATCTCGGTCCACAATTGCACGTGCCAAAGCAGAAGCGGAAGAGGTGCTTGCGCAATTGCGGGAATGGGCGAAGTTGCGCCCAGATGAACTGAAAGAACATCAACTGTCGGAAGCGAAAAAGAGATTAGAGGAAGCGGTTCCTGCATGGGAAATTCCCCATTCCACCGTTGAAAGTACGGATACCCCTGAAACTTTCCGTGTAGGTGACGAGGTCTTTGTCAGCTCGGTTCAACAAAAAGGGGAAGTCGTCGAAGTCTTGGGGGATGATGAATGGCTTGTGCAAGTGGGCTCCCTCAAAATGAAAGCGAGCAAGGGAGCGTTGAAGCGACTGAAGTCAGGAAAGAAAAAAGCAGAGGAGAAAACCTATACTTCTTATCAGAGACAAGCGTCCAATGAGACTCGTCCTGAGCTGGATTTACGAGGGAAAATGGTAGAAGAAGCTCTAGCGGAGATGGACAAGTACTTGGATGATGCGTTGATGAGCGGTTACTCCCAAGTTTCCATTATCCATGGAAAAGGGACAGGAGCGCTGCGAACTGGGGTTACAAACTTTTTGCAAAAACATAAACATGTCGACTCGTTTCGCCTAGGTGGGTACCGCGAAGGCGGTTCAGGAGTGACGGTTGTCCAACTTCAATGATACAGGAGAGGGAGAATGGAGACGTTAGCAAAAATATTAATGGTCTGTGCTCTTGTTTTCTTTTGCATCGGGCTGATCTGGTTTTTACTAAATGCATAATCAGAAGAGAAGAGGGGCCATCTGTGGCCCCTCTTCTCTTCTTGGTACGCTTTAACCTGCTCCTTTACCTAATAATTTACGGCTGCATTCGCATTGATCCGTCCATTCTGGAAGAAGAATCCGGTGCCAGAGATGGGGTCGGCTGTCTTTTCTATGGCTTCACGAATCTCTTGATTATTTCGCCCTTGTGAAGCCAAGAGTCCAGCTAGTCCTGCCACATGAGGAGTGGCCATCGAAGTACCCGAATAGGAAGCATATTCATCACCAGGAACGGTGGATAAGATATCTACACCGGGAGCTGCAATGTCGACCCATCTACCCCAACTGGAGAAGGAAGCTCTCTTATCGCTGGAATCAGTGGCTGCAACGGCGATGGCATCGCTATATCCGGCAGGGTAGCTACGGAAGAAAAGACCGTTGTTCCCCGCGGCGGCCACAACGACTGCTCCTTGATCCCAAGCATATTGAACCGCATTCTTTAGCGTGGTTGCTCCTATGGGTGAGCCCAAGCTGAGGCTAATCACGTCAGCATTGTCTGCAGCATGACGAATTCCTTCAGCGATATCATCAAGACTGCCACTACCGTTGGCATTCAATACACGTACCGCGTAGATAGAAGCCCCAGGTGCCATACCCGCGATCCCAATTTCATTGTCGGTGCTAGCAGCGGCAATGCCTGCGCAGTGAGTGCCGTGGCCTTGCTCATCATCTGGGTCAGAGTCATTATCGACAAAGTCATAGCCATTGATTACTTTGCCTTCTAGATCGGGATGACTATCGTCCACTCCGGTATCCACGATCGCAATTTTCACGTTTTCATTTCCAGGTTCCACGTCCCACGCAGGTGGAGCTTCGGTGATTTGAGGACCATACTGCTCATCAAAGTGCTCATCGTTCGGTATTGCTTGAGTGTGGAAAATGTAATTGGGCTCTACGTACTCTACTTCGGGAAGTGCTTCATAAGCTTTGATGGCTTCCATAACGGACATTCCTTTGAGTTTGATCACGTCAAATCCTAATTTGGAGCTACGCTCTTTTAGCTGTGAGGCTTCCCCTTTGTGCAGAGAGGCTTTCTTAGATGCGGAGGTTCCTTCCTTAAACTTGACAATCAACTCATCGGGGATTGCGTCCTTAAGGCTTTCCTTTAGACTGAGGTCAGGATTGCTACTGGGAGCGGCGGTGGCTGTAGCGGGGACCACCATCATAATAGCCAACAATACGGTGAAGACCATACGCATCATTCTCATTGCAAACAACCTCCTTAATTTTGGATTAATAATTAAATACAACAAATTATGTGACAATCCTGCTTATTCAGAAAAAATTTTAATATTTCGATAAAAAATACTTTACAGCAAATCACTCGCAATCTTTCTGGATATTAGTAAGAGAAAAGTGGCTTGGAATCTTACATCTCTTCGTTTTTCTGCTGTTTATCTTTACGGAAAGTATGTAGTTGTTTTCATTTGTCATGTTCTTTCTACTCGATTTGCGTTTAATAAAAGCAGAAGGAAGAACAGATGGTGTGCTTGACCCATCTGTCCTTCCTCCATTTCTTTTAATGGAGATTATATTCTGTAAGAGTTTATTACGCGACTGATCGCTTAAGGATGGATGAGGAAGATCATGTACTTTCTATGCGGGCACGAATATGGATGCGAATGGAGGGTGTGGAGGGGTCTGATGTATCAGTGGTGGGGAGAGTGTCATTCTGGCTGTCTTCAGGGAGGATGGGATAGTACGGGAGAGCGCCAATTCCTGGCTGCAAGAGGCTGAGGAACCATGTGGTATGAAGATAATAGGACCATGGAACGGAAGAGGGAGGGCGATACGCAGGGAACATCACATTTTCACCTCACGACCTATGTATATAGCCGATCTTGCATGTCTTTGTGTGACAACCATGGATTCAAGGTTGTCGCACAAAGGATTCATGACGGGATTTTGTTGAAGCAAGGAAGAGAAGGCACGTGACATGGCCAGCATGCGGTATTTTAACAGCTGATTTGCAGGGTTTTAAGGGAGTACCCATTCTCTGCACTCAATGAAGTGAAGCCGCAGGAGTCACAGAAGCATGACAAATATATTACAATATACGATGTTATGCCTTGTCTCATTCGCTTTATAAGAGAGATTTCCCCCTGCAACTGTAAAATTGTTGCTGGAGAGGGCAGAGTGATTAGGGTCAATGAGACAAGGTTGTTGTTGCTAGCCGTAGTATGCTGTGGTAAACGGCTCAGCTAAGCGAGAAGGATGGATTTTCTCTCCCAAACTGTAAAACTCACAAAAGTTCATGATCAGAGGCTTCCATTTATTTGGATCAACATGGTTTTTTTCACCCTCCATTAAAATGTCTGTATGCATATGGGTTTTGATAATCTTCATTTCAATCGCCTTTACGGCGCTTGGCTCATCAAAGGAATGGATGGCTGTCACGACCGCTTCCAGTTGTACTGGACACTCCTGAACCAAGGGGGCTTCGATTTCTTCTGAAGGGGTGGGAGTTAATTGTGCTGTGGAGAATTTATTTGATTCGTGTTGATACCCTAGCTCTTGCTTGTACGTGGGTACGGGATTTTTTCCTGTTAGGAGGGCGAGTTGATCGACGGAGTGAACCAAATCAGCAGAGGGTAAATTGAGTCCACCTTGCTTTTCTCGCATCAGATTGGTTACGGTTTGGGAGTAGCTACTCATGCCGAGCATACACGATTGATTCATCCACCATACAGAAGAGATGGGTGCTAAATTAAACGAACCGTCTTCGTTTAATGTGCTTACGAGGACAACGGGGGTTCCGAAATACAAGATTTTTGGGTCAATGGTTTTATGCATCAAGCGCACATCCTTCATTATTATTTTGGCTCATGCCCATTGTATCCTCATGCTCCACTCTCTGCTTTTGTCATCTTGCTGTTCCATTAGAGGGTTGACTAATTTATTGGAACCCCTAAAAGATTGATCGCTTGGCGGGATAGAAGGGCAAACTCAATGGGGTTTCGTATGGTGAAATAATTTAAATAAACGAAAGAAGGGGTTGAAAACCAGCGATTGTAGATTTCCCCTATCATAAATCCTCCTTGTCGGCGCAAGAGGTCTAGATACTTCTGGACTTCACTACGCAATAAAGAGACAGTCCCAATACAGAGTGCCTGTCCTTGTTTGTCTATTGATTCAAAAGAAAGACCAATTAGAGCAACACTCCCAATCATGGTGGGTTGCCCTGCGATGATTACAGGAATATTGCGAGGGACTAAAACTTCACAGCTTGCATCTAAGATATCGGTTCGTTCTTGGTTGAGAAGTGAGCGGAAAGTATTACATAGTACTTGGAATTGAGGAGTGACGGGTCGAGAGACATCTCCTACATCGGGGAGCGTGTCTAAAACAGCTCTTAAGATTATAGCTGTGGTAATCGGATTGGCTACGACTTGGTAATAGACGTTGATAATAGTAGGTTTCAAAAAAGTGCTATATAAAGTGACAGAGGTTATGGTGAAGCCTTGACGTGTCAAGGAATTTACAACGGGAGTTACTTCATTTTCTTTTAAGGCCAAGAAGCCAACATTGAGTGTCTTGTTAGGTAAATTCGTACTTCCAAACCAGAGAAGATTATTTAAGGGATCGGTTGTGGGTCGTCCGAAAAGAGTGGCGTTAAAAGTACGAGAGTTTGAAAGGGCACAGGTTTGGGGCGGATTAGAAAAGTCAGTATTCATTGCCCCTACAATACGACTTAAGCGGTCACATAGTTGCTGAGTTACTTGCATTTGGTCACTACCTTTCTATAAGAATCAGTGTTCACTCTTACTAATTTATTTAATTTGAATGAATAGCGTGCTAAATATCATTGGATGTCCTGTCTTGTCAGAAGAGGAGTGGCCAGAGAGCAAGGGAATTAGCGCAAAAGTGACCGGGCAGTGATGAATGAGGATGTGTTTATGGAAGCAATGCGAAGAAGCCAAACAAAAACAAAAAGGCTCACCTCCCTGGGGTTACCCCAGGGAGGTGAGCCACATGTGCAAGAAATATTGGTACGTTGCTTGCAGTCCCATTCTCCATATGTAAAAGATAGGTTTTTAATGTGAGGCTGTTAATGGGCACTAAAAAAGAACCTGGTTAGTTTAATCAGGCTTTTTTGTATTGCATATAAACGAACACGGTGATATAATCAGAATACCTCCGAAAATTTCTAAATGACATAATATCTCATCCTATATCTTTATCATATCATCCCGGAGAACTCTTGTCAAATGTTTTTTTCTCAAATTTAATGGTTAGGAGAGATTTGAATGAGCTCTTTGGTTTTCGGTTTTCAAGAAATGAAAAAAACGTATCATTTGCTTGTTGGCGGAAAAGGGTTGAATTTAGGGGAATTATCAAAAATTGAAGGAATACAAGTGCCAGAAGGATTTTGTGTTACAACAGTGGGCTATCAAAAAGCCATTGGACAAAACGAATCGTATCAGGCTTTGTTGGATCAACTAACCATGCTACAAGTAGAGGACCGAGATCAAATTGGTGAAATCAGCGGGAAGATTCGAGAAATCATTATGGAAGTACCCATTCCTGACGATGTTGTGCAAGCAGTGACGCACTTTCTCTCCCAGATTGGTGAGGAGTATGCCTATGCAGTGCGTTCTAGTGCGACTGCTGAAGACCTGCCCCATGCCTCTTTTGCTGGTCAACAAGACACCTATTTAAATGTCATCGGTAAAGAAGCAATCTTGCAACACATCAGCAGATGCTGGGCTTCCTTATTTACGGATCGTGCTGTAATCTACCGTATGCAAAACGGATTTGACCACAGACAAGTTTATTTATCCGTCATCATTCAAAGGATGGTTTTCTCACAGGCTTCAGGAATTTTATTTACTGCTGATCCGATCACTTCTAACCGCAAGTTGTTATCCATCGATGCCAGCTTTGGACTTGGTGAAGCCTTAGTCTCTGGCTTCGTTTCTGCGGATTGTTATAAAGTACAGGAAGAGAAAATCATTGATAAGAGGGTAGCAACCAAAAAATCAGCTGTCTATGGGCGAAAAGAAGGTGGAACAGAGGTACATGAGATCGCTCCTGATCAGCAAGAGAAGCAAACACTTACTGACGAACAAATTTTACAACTGGCACGTATTGGTCGACAAATCGAAACTTATTTTGGCTTTCCGCAAGATATCGAGTGGTGTTTGGTTGATGATCGTTTTTATATTGTCCAGAGCCGGCCAATTACAACTTTATACCCAATTCCTGAAGCGAATGACAATGAAAAACACGTCTATTTATCTGTGGGACATCAACAAATGATGACCGACCCCTTGAGACCATTGGGAATGTCTTTAATGGAGTTAATATCGTATGGTCGCTGGTTTAAAGCTGGTGGAAGGCTGTTTGTTGATGTGGGACAAATGCTGGCGTCACCAGACGGTAGAAGAATGTTATTAAGTAACATGAGACAACTCGAACCGCTTACAAAAGATGCAGTTATGACGATAATAGAGCGGGATTTTATAAAATGCTTACCAAATAATGATAAGCAAGAGCAGCGTTCTGGTAATAGCGATAACGTGAAGCCACCTGCAGATCCTCAAGCACAAATGGAAAACAGTCAGTCAATCGTTTTGGATTTGATTAGAAAAAATCAAACCTCTGTTGAAGAGTTAAAACAAAATATACAAGGGAAATCAGGAACAAATTTAATTGATTTTATACTAGAAGATACCCAAGAGTTGAAGAGGATCTTATTTGATCCACAAAGTACAGCTGTATTTACAACCGCCATAAATGCTTCACTTTGGATCAATGAAAAAATGAACGAGTGGTTGGGCGAGAAGAACGCAGCAGATACGCTTTCCCAATCTGTACCACACAATATTACTTCGGAAATGGGTCTGGCGTTAATGGATGTGGCAGATGTGATTCGTCCTTACCCAGAAGTCATTGATTATCTACAACATGTAAAAGATAACGACTTTTTGAATGAACTGGTTACTTATGATGGAGGACAGGAAGCTAGCAATGCATTCAATGCTTTTCTCAACAAATATGGGATGCGATGCAGCGGAGAAATAGATATTACCAGGACTCGTTGGAGCGAAAAACCAACGACACTCATCCCGCTAATTCTCAATAACATCAAAAGCTTTGAATCTAATGCCAGTCATCGGAAATTTGAGCAAGGGCGACAGGAAGCTTTGAAAAAAGAACACGAGTTATTGGATCGATTGAAGCAATTGCCGGAGGGTGAACAAAAGGCCGAAGAAACAAAACAAATGATTGATAAAATGCGAAATTTTATCGGGTATCGCGAATATCCCAAATACGGCATGGTCAGTCGCTACTTTGTTTATAAGCAGGCTATGCTTAAAGAAGCCGAGCGACTCGTACAGACAAATGTTATTCATGAAAAAGAAGATATTTATTACCTCACTTTTGAAGAACTACGCGATGTCATAGCTACGCAGAAACTAGATTTTGCTGTCATCAATAATCGCAAAGAAGAGTACAAATTATTCGAAAAAATAACCCCTCCACGTGTGATTACCTCTGATGGTGAAATAGTTGCAGGCAAGTACAAACGAGAAAACCTTCCATCGGGAGCTATGGCTGGTTTGCCTGTTTCTTCAGGAGTTATTGAGGGAAGGGCACGCGTCATCTTAAACATGGAAGAAGCAGATTTAGAAGATGGAGATATATTAGTCACTGCCTTTACTGATCCCAGCTGGACACCTTTATTTGTATCTATAAAAGGATTGGTTACTGAAATTGGTGGACTGATGACCCATGGAGCAGTGATCGCTCGTGAATATGGCCTGCCAGCAGTTGTCGGGGTAGAAAATGCGACGAAAAGAATCAAAGATGGACAACGAATTCGTGTGCATGGAACCGAAGGGTATATCGAAATAGTGCAATGGCTAAAACCTCAAATAAGGCCCCTGTTATAATTGGCTATGAATTGATGATGGATAAAAGGGCGGTTACCCCGTCCTTTTATCCATTCTTCTATTTCTCCACTGAATAAGGATGAGAAGGGAGAAATTCTACATAAACATTCGCTCATCCCAACGCAACCACTTGGGATAGTGGTTCTTTAACAAACCTCCAGCTACTTTTCCCCAACCCAGACTAAACCCATCAACGGTGACCAAGGTCCAGCCTTTACTCTTCTCTGTCGGCAAGGCTTCTCCTTGTAGGTATTGGTAGAGAGCAGGATCGGTGGAAGAGAAGGCAACCACTTGTTGGGCTTCCTCTTCCGTTAGTGCTAGGGCAAAGGCGTGTGAAGGGATGAAGCGGCCTTTCTTGATTTGTCCGAGATAAAAGCCGGGTCGCTTCACCTTCAGTCCTTTCAGGGAAGGGAGCTCCTCGTGAATAAGGTAAAGATGCTCTCCGAACAACGTAAGCGTGCCGGATGGTGCCTCGATGTTGAGGACCTCTTGATAAAACGATTGGAGAAGACGCCGGTCTTGGGTGGAGATGGGTGACCACTTACTGGGTCGCACCTTTTTGTTCTCATCCTCCCCCTCCTTTTTTAGAACAGCCACAAAGTGACCTTCTCCACGCAGGTGATGAGGCCATAAGCGGGCACTTTCTTCTAATTCAGTACGAGCATGACTCCACGCTGGGCGACCCTTTTTGTAATGCTCGGCTTGTGGAACTATTTCCAGTGTAAACGAAGGGTGAAGTTGTAGAAACTTTTCTAAGGCGCCTTCATTCTCATTGGGATTAAAGGTACAAGTAGAATAGACGAGCCGTCCTCCGGCTTTTAACATTTGTGCAGCGGCTTCTAAGATTTCCAGTTGGACTTCAGCGGCTCGCTCGGTGGAGCGAATGCTCCAGCGTGTCCTTGCCTCAGGATCTTTGCGGAACATTCCCTCTCCAGAACAAGGAGCATCGATGAGTATCCGATCAAAGAAGTGGCGGAACGTTTTTTGTAATCGTTGAGGAGACTCATTGGTGACGACAGCATTCTTGACGCCACACCTTTCGATGTTTTCTACTAGGGCATTGGCACGAGAGCCATCAATTTCATTGGAGACCAATAATCCTTCTCCTTGCAACTTGCCAGCTATTTGAGTGGATTTTCCACCGGGTGCTGCACAGAGATCCAGAATTCGCTCTCCCGGCTGAGGGTCTAATGCTTCTGCTGGTGCCATGGCACTTGGCTCTTGAATGTAGTAGACACCAGCGGCATGATGAGGATTTTTTCCTGGTCGTACGGTCTGATGGTCATAGTAAAAGCCTTCCTCACACCATGGAATGGACTCGAGTGAAAAAGGAGTGACACTCAGGAAGCGGGAGACACTACTTTTCAGTGGATTGACGCGAAATCCACGGGTAGGGCGCTCATTATAGGTAGAGGCAAACGCTTCATACTCTTCTTTAAGTAAATCCTGCATTTGCTTTATGTAATCTGCGGGTAGTTCGATCGGTTTGTAGGTCAAAGAAAAATCCTCCTGTTAAGCAATGAATACATCGGCCAAAAAATATGGGCTTGAAAGCTATTGTAGCAAAAAAAGAAAGGTCTTTGAAATCCGGAAGCGAAGGTTTTTTCTCCTAGATGAGGATAGAAGGAATGATTCTATCGGATGCTTGATAGAAACAAGTGGCACAGGTGTAGTGAAATGAAGGTGCCCACTTCCTTGTAAGGAAGTGGGCAAAAGGATTATTGCCACTTGACATTGAGATTGCCTGGCTCTGTTACTCCATGATTGTTTGATAAAGAAGAGGGTGTAGGCTCTTCTGAACGGGGGCTCGGTTCAGGATTTTGTGGAGAAGGAGAGAGTGGTGGAAAATAGCGGGGGCGAATATATTTGAGATAACGATAGAAAACTGCTTTATAGGAAATGATGTAGAGCAAGGGGAAGACGAAAAAAAGAATAAAAATCCAATAGAGAATCGCCACGAGACCAAGCATGATTGCTACAGCAACATTATCCTCTAGCATGCTGATGATAAAGATCAATGCATATCCGGGAAGGTAAGATAGACCGGCCACTAGCCACGAACCTGCGAGAATCAAGCCCGAGACAAAGACAGTGCCGAATGAATGGGAGAATACATGAATCGAACTTTTAATGGCTTTCCAGATGCCTTGCCCTTCCGTGGTAAAGAAGATGGGGGCATGCAATAATGCCAATAAGAGTATGAGAAGCGATACGATACCGATAAATAGAAGAATCCAACCAAAGAGGTATAGGAAAGAGACAGAGGTCTCGATGAAAGAGCTCCCAAGGAAAACAAGGGTATAGGGAAGAAGTATGATCAGGAAGGTAACGAAAAATAGCATAGATGTCTTCCAATAGTTCTTAAATCCAGTAGAAAAGAAGGTGCTTACCGTGGCTCGATTTTTCATGAAAATTTCTTTGAATACGCCCAAAAAGCTTGAACTATGAAAAGCTACAGTAAATGATAAGAGAAAACAGAGAGAGATCATAAAAATAACGAATAAGACAGTATTTGTGAATACGCCCATTTGATCAAAGATTATAAAAGGGTCGCTTGAAGTGGTGTTTGCACCGGAAAATGCGCTCATCGCCCCGACAAATAGCATAGCAATAACAAAGAGAAAAGTACCTACGAGATAGGCAGGGATAAGCAAAGCACAATACATGAGATAGCCTAGTATGCTGAGTCCCCATAGTGATTTCCAATGGGAGCGGACGAGTGTAAAGAAGTTTGGCATATAGATCCTCCATTTCAATAAGTATTGAGAAAGTTGTCCATTAAGACCGATTGATTTCTTTTACTATATTATTTTACAAGATATTAGTAGTGGTTTCTAGCATGGAAACAAGTCTTGCACCACCCTTCTATCTGAAAAAAGAAACTCCAGTGCTTCTAAGTGAAAGCACTGGAGGGAGTGAAAGGAATTTTTTATTGTGTGTTGGAACTCTTCTGGTCTGAGGACTCCTTCTTTTCTTCATCTTGCTCGCTCGCATGAGAAGAAGGGGATTCCTCTTCTTTGCTGGTATCGTGAGATGTTTCTTCTTCAAGCTGAGCAGATGCTTTTTTCCGTCCTAGCATTCGTTTTACAAATCCGAAGATTACTCCAGCACCAGCAAGGATAAAGATCCAGCCTTTTTTCAATATGAGAAGCAGTGCTGCGATTAATCCGGCCTTTTTGGCGACGGCTAGGCCCAATCCTCCGAGGATGAGACCGGATAAACCGTACTCTGCAACTTTGTCTGTTTCCTCATTAAAGTCTTCGTAGCGATTTCCCTCCTGCAATTTGAAGTGAGGAAGAATCTGATTGTGGAGAATTTCTTTATGTTGTTCCAGAGTTTCCTGATCGGTTACGAGCGTGAAGCTAATAACCCCTTTTCTTGATAATTGTTGTGTTTGGTAGTTGATGATTGGATACTGAGTGGTATCCTCTACCAGCATCGACCACGTGAGTTGATGGGTTTGTTTATCGTAACTGGGCTCTTCTTCCCATCCGACAACATGAATGGCATCTGTATCGGGGCGCTCTTTATTTGCTTCCTCCGTACCCTTTTTGTAGCTGGTGAGAATTTCATCCGCATCGATATTGGTTTCATCATCCATGATATGTCCTGTTTCTTCATATTCCATAACGACGAACCAAAACTCTTCCGGGTTAGCGGAATAGATACTACCGATCTCCAAGTTGGTAGGGAAGTTTCCCATCTCTTTTTGCAATTGAATGGTATCTTCTTTGTTAAGGAAAAGCAGATCTTCTGCTAGATCGAGTGTCGCCAGCTGATCCCCAACCTCAACCGACTGTCCCCCTTCTATGTACTGGATTTCTCCCTCAGCATAGGTAGCGGTGAGTGGACTAAATAAAAGAATAAGTGCAAGGAGTCCGAGTGAAAGTGTTCTACTCATTGATTAACCTCTTTTCTCTAAATGATGACAACTCTTCTATTATATCAGAACAAAATGGAGAGAGAAGAAGGTTTTATTAGAATGGAGAAGATAAACCGACTAATAGAAAAGGTATTTATTTCTGATTTATAAGAGAGAAAGACCGGAGCCAGTGTTGATGAGCTTTACAGAGGCGGCTGAGATACACAAGGTATAGGGAGTATCAGAAACGATCTTTTGGGACGATGAAACAGGTGGGTTCAGAAGTGCCACTACGGAAGAAATTGTTGAACAAGTGACACCGTCCAATTCTTTCAGGGTAGAAATGAGTGGGTCGAGAAAACAGACAGAGATTATCTTGTGAGAGGTATGAGTTCGGGTAATATACGGTGGATCTGATTGATTTTCTAGTAAATCGGAACCAAATAGAGGAGAAATCATAGAATAATAGAGAGGAGGGATTGAACCGACAGAAAACGGAGGTGTTGTAGATTTGGATAATGAGATGATAAGAAAGAAAGTGAGAGCTAAAGTAACTGCTACAAGAGCGGAATTGATTACAACGACGGGTGACGTGTATATTGCTAGAGGTCCCTCTATTGTAGTTGAGGGGAATTTAGTAAGAGCCCAAGTGGAAAGTCTTCTTGATCCAGAGGTATTTCGAGAAGCTGTTTTTCCTATGGACAAATTGGTCGCTCTGGTGGAATTGCCTGAAGGAGAATAACGAAGTCTAAATTAATCATGGGGGTGCAGGTATGGAAGCGATTGAACAAAAAGCCTGTGCATCAGCGAAAGGTAGAGGAGCTACTGAAGAACTATCGTACCTGGAAAGCGACCTTGCAGAGGGAAGAGGATTTCCCTTCTTGCACCCCTGTCTTTGAAGAGCGGACAAGCCCAGCGTAAAGTGAGTACGTATCGGACAGGGAGCGGTATGGGATCAGACGAGCCGAGAAGGGGGGAACGGCTAGGGTGGATGGAGAAGAAAGAGAAGCGGATTGTCTATTGGAGTAGTAAGCCTAAAAAAAGATGGAAGCAAATTAGCTTAAAAAAGTGGTGATGATGAAGTTGGGAAAAAAAGTGACTAGCATACAAATTGGTAGTTTCAATAAAGGAGAAAAAGAGTGGATACCATCCCAGGATTGGCTTAACAGTCAACTTTGCTATGATCCTGTAGCCAAAATGGCTTCTCTTAACTTGATGTGTGATGGGATTTCCAGTGAGAGTGTCGATCTAGAGGTTAACCAAGATATTACAATGGATTTTAATAGTGATTCACAACTTGTAGCCATTGAATTTTGCGGGATAACAGCAAAAAGCATAGGGGAGTTTTGCGGAGATGTAACATGGCGAAATCAAATATTTAGTCGTGGACTCAGGGATGGGCGTCCATGTTATGTATTTAAGCTCTCTAGTAATGAAACTCTTAGTGTATATCGAGTTAAAAGTAAAGGTGTAGCATTTTTATTCAAAGAGAAGGATTACGAAGGGTTTTTGGGTTTGGAAATATATAAAATTGGAGTTTACGACGAAGATTACTTGATTGGATAGTTTGGAAATCTGAGTCCTTCATTTTAACTCGGATTTAGCGTATACGAAAATGATTGATTGCTTTTACATGGATATATTACGAGAGATGAGAAACTCATCCCTCGTTTACAAATTAAATGCATCTTGAATATAACCCAATAGCTAAAGTGTGAGGTGAAAAATAAATGAACATTGGATCATTGATTGTCGGTTCCATTCTCATCATTTGTTCAATGTTATACAGTGATAGGCTTCATAAAGCTATGTGGAGGGGATCGGCTGGTTGGGATTTTATTTTTGCAAGATCTCCCATGGTATCTTATTAAGATACTAATAGCTTTTCTTGGAGCTGTTTTCATTGTATATGGAATTATTGTCTAATTGGTGATTATTTACTTATAAAAACCGATCGAAGATATAGCTCGTGGGCAGTTTATGTGAAAGGTGTCGACAAGACCCGAAAACAGGATTTCGATCTGCTTCCTTTTGGAACGAATGAGACGACGAAGAGGCTTGGACATCTCACAACGAAGCCTTCATCGGTCATTTGAAACAACCCTTTCAGCCCATAATCCTTCTCCTGCTTGGCTTGCTTGATTCCCTTTAATATCCTAGAAAACAAATTTTAAACTTGGTTGAGGGCTTTGGTACAATGAAAGTGCTCTTGCATGAGAATCCTCCTATGATTGTCGGCACTTTCATTATGAAGGACTTCTCTTGCAAGAGCTATTTTTATTTAACTAGCATCAAAGGTATTATTAATCTCTGAATACTATATATTCATTTTACCTTTGCGGAGGAGAGCTTCTATAAATATTAGAAAGGAACATCCAAATGTGGGAAGTTAAGCTAATAGGATATACTCTACTTATTATTGGGATTTTTGGATCGTTGATTTTTTGGATTCCGAATTTATCGAAAAAACTTGAAAAAAAATACAGGGTTGATACTCTAGTAAATCTAATTGAAATGATTTTTTTCGGTGATCGCTATTCGATAGGTATCTATTTCTTTGTGATGGGAGTTGTATTAGGTTTAACGCTGATAATATTGGATTTGACCGCTTTTTGACCGGTTTATGACCGCTATTAGCCGAATAACCGTGTACTATGGTAGTGTGCTCGTATGTCGCTAAGAGTGGCTGGGACGCTGTATATTGATGGAGGCTGTACCTTGTTTCTCCCTTGACGCTCAAGTGATGCTTGTGCAGGAGGAACAGGGTTTAATTATTGTAACGATGATTGAACACTCGCATGATGAGGGTGTTTTTTGTTATGAATGTAGAGGTGTTAACCTGTGAAAAAGCCACTACCGTTCTACAAGAGCAAGGCATGGAAGAAAGCACGTGAGTCTGGTACTAATAAGTGACAACTACCTGTGCCAGCCATGCATGGAGAGGGATAAGCTCACACCAGCAGTGATGGTGCATCACGTTGAACACCTGATGGAGAGACTAGAGTGGGCGTTGGATGAGAACAACTTAGTGAGTGTATGTGCAACGTGTCATAACAAGCTACATCCGGAGAAGGGGAAGAAGGAGCAGGATAGCAAGGAATATAAGACTAGAGTAATTCAGTCGGTGGCGAATGAGGAAATGGTGTGACAATTTATGTCAGATGCCCATACCCGAAATACATGTTGATCATAGACTAATGCATCATGGTGACATTCAATGGAGGGGTATGGAATGAAAAAGGAGAAAAGCAAAAGGCAATCGCTTTTGTTTGAACGGTGCGATGAGATAGAGAAAGATTCTTATGTTGCACAAGGACAAGGAGTCCAGTACACGTTTCTGTCAGAGGGTGTACAGTTTACGTTAGGTGGATCTAATGAGTTGATGTTGAAATTTGTGGATGCATGCCGACAAGTGATTCCTAAGGGACTACCGCAATACAATCAGGTATATGAACAGGTGCTCTATGAAGATGTGTGGCAGGGCATTGATGTGGTGTTCTATGGTGAAGGCGAGCAGTTAAAATACGATGTGGTGGTTGAGCCAGGTGCTTGTGCTAGAGACATTCGGTTACGGTATGAGGGTGGAGATGACCTTGCATTGAGTGAACAAGGCGAATTGATTGTCTATACAAAAGAGGGTGTTGTCCGGGAAGAAAAGCCAGTCAGTTTTCAATGGATTCAAGGCGAGAAACGACGGATTACAACATCGTTCCACCTTTTTGCTGATGCTTCAATCGGGTTTGACCTCGCGCCCTATGATGAGATGAAACCACTGCTCATCGATCCGGTGGTTTTTTACTCTACCTTTCTAGGGGGGAGTAACTTTGACCAAGGACGAGGAATTGCCGTCGACGCGGGTGGCGATTCGTATATCGCAGGGGTAACGGATTCCCTAGATTTTCCTACAACATCAGGAGCTTTTCAAACAACATTGAGAGGGGGATTCGATGCTTTTGTGACTCGGTTTAATACGGCAGGAACTTCCTTAATCTATTCCACCTTTCTAGGGGGGACAGGCACAGAGTCTATTGGATTCCCTTCTTTTACTGGCATTTCTGTCGATGGAAGTAGCCATGCTTTTGTCGCTAGTTCAACGACATCGACGAATTTTCCCGTTACATCGGGGGCCTTTCAAACAATATTGGCAGGGGGGACGGATGCATTTGTCACCCGGCTCAACCCAACCGGTACATCCCTTCTATATTCCACTTATCTTGGAGGAGGTGGTAGCGATGTGGGTTTTGACCTTGCGATTAATGAAACGGGAAATGCTTATATAACAGGGGCAACAGATTCGACGAATTTCCCGACAACCATGGGTGCGCTTCAAACGATATTGGCAGGGGGGACGGATGCATTTGTCACCCAACTTAATACGGCTGGAAACAGTTTGATTTACTCCACCTATTTGGGTGGAAGTGGTCTCGACGAAGCTTATGGCATTGCGTCAGATGGGAGCACCAATGCTTATATAACGGGAGTGACATTTTCTAATGATTTCCCAACGACGGCAGGGGTGTTCCAAACGATATTGGCGGGTCTTTCTAACGCTTTTGTCACCCAACTCAATGTGGCTGGAAACAGTTTGATTTACTCCACCTATTTGGGTGGAAGTTTTTTTGATCGAGGTTTTGGGATTGCGTTAGATGGTACTTGGAAAGCGTATGTAGTAGGACAAACATTCTCTATAGACTTCCCTACCACACCTAATGGTTTTCAGAGCGTAAATTCAGGAGGGAGCGATGCCTTTATTACCAAATTCAATGCTACTGGAAGTAAGCTTGTGTATTCCACCTACTTTTGGGGGAATGATCTCGATGTTGGCACCGACATCGCGGTGAATGTTTTCGGTGACGCTTGGATAAGCGGTTTGACAGACTCAACGAATTTCCCTGTTACCTCAGATGCGTTTCAAGATAGTCTAGCAGGTGAGCAGGATGCGTTTATAGCCCAGCTCAGCTATTCCGGTCAAGGAATCTCTTTCTCTTCCTATCTCGGAGGGGATGGTTCTGAAGAAGGATTGGGTGTTGCGCTTGATGAACTAGGGAATGCCTACTTTACCGGAGATACAAGGTCAACCAACTTTCCTATTACCTCCAATTCTTTTCAGAGTATTTTTGGAGGGAGTACAGATGCCTTTGTCACGAAAGTAGGGCAACGAACCTCCGTCGGTGCAACAGGACCAATGGGCGCGACAGGTTCTACGGGCGCGACAGGATCGCAAGGTTCAAGAGGACCGAAGGGGAGACGCGGCCCGAGGGGACCGAGAGGGTCGCGTGGTACTGGTGGGGGAGAGTTCGGTATGTAGCTGAATCGAAGGTAGATAGAGGGTGAAACTTATGTGCAATAATATAGGAACAACTTCGTTCGGTCTTCTTCCGAATCGCGGCTGTTCTTTGTATTTTGAGTAGTCCCCCTCCCTAAAAAGCGGATAACAAAGGGGCTAGGGACCGGCAGAGGGCAGAGGCCTATCGTTTTCACCGCGAACCAATTTCTTACGTTAGGGGGGATGTCATGAGCCAGTTTGAACCGAGCAAATACATCAAGGATATCGCGGCCGTTGAATTGTTTCACACAATAGCGAATGAGCTAGATATAGATGATTCTTTGAACGAACGAACCGTGATCATTGTGGAGAACAGTGCCCTTCTTGAAGAGATGAAGGCGGAGCTATTAGCAGACATCAAAGAGCGTGGAGTGGTTGAATTCTTTATCAATGGGCAACAGTCGTTTTGGAGGGATAACAAGTCCGGTAGATAAACTACTCGTATGTTGAGGGGCAACGCATGCTCTTAAATGAACTTTGTCTGACTCCACCATCGGCAAAGAAGCTGGTCGAGGTGGTGCAATGAGAAACGAGAGAGCTCCTCTTCTTGCGATAGGTTTACTATGAATCTCTGTCACCAGTTGCATAAGACATTCTAGATTTCTTGTGTCCAATCTATTGCTAATGTCATTCTCACGGGATGAGTATTAAGAGATGAGAGAGCGTATGCTAGTAGTAGACTCACGTTTGAAAAGAGCCGAAGGGGGTCATGGACCCTCACGGCTCTTTTCTAGTTTAGCGTTGCCAGCACACCTGTGATGAAGCTAAGTACAGCCCAACCGCTTCCGTGGCATCCTTCTTTGTGATGTCAGCTGTTTCAGCTACATTTCCTATGATTCCTCTTCGATAATGGTACCACTCTTCCTTTTCTGTAGCATAGTAGAGGAAAACCGCTGCTTGGCTCTTGTCGTTATTATAAGCCTCCCTCACCACTTCAAGGGTCACAAACTTTTTTTCTTCTACTATCTATGTCTCTCTGATGATGCTATTTTAGACTATTTATAGATTGAGATAGTCACGATTAATCAACGGTAGCACTTCCTTCTATACGAAAGAATGAATAGTATGAAATTAGATAGCGTTAATTTCTATAAAGGAGGTTAAAAGTTGACAACAAGAATAGGAGAAGAGTCAGTTGATGTTTTCCGTCAAACACCGAGAACATTCGCTCCGTCTGAAACAATCACTTTTACTACTATCGGAAACCAGCAGGGTATCTTTGTTAACCGGGATGCGAGGGGCGAGATCGATTTTTTAGTTACTATTCGACCTGGAACGTACCAAATTGATTGGATTTTTCAAGGAATTTCATCTACTCCAATTACTGTACAACTCAATATTAACAACGGGGCGATTACCCGAACATATGCGGAAGATCAGGGTGATCTTGACCAGTTGATTGGGTATAACTTCATCAGATTGCCTGCTTTGAGTGTCGTCCGCCTCATAAATACAGGTAGATCAGACTTGACAACACGCCCTCCCGAAAGCGTTAGCGGGACCATTACGACATCACTCAGAATGTATCGTTTGTAGACAGGTTTTAACTCCGTCTTCTTTTTTTACGGGGTGCCTGTAATTGTGCCTGTGAACGTGCTTGCAATCATATCGGTTTTACTACTTGCGTTGTGTACTGTTATGAAAAATGGGAAAGCGACCCGGTCACAGGGAGGACAACGAGCGGGAGTTCTGAAAGGGGAGCGGACTAACCTACTGTGAAACTGTCTATTTGACTACCTAATGTTACGATCTACCCAGCCGTTTAACCTACCGTCTGCTGGAGAGTAGAGTCCATTATACTGTGTAAAATAGGAAAAATAGAAAGAGCCATTCGCAAACCCTATTAGTAGAATAGAGTTGGCAAACAAAATCATACCAAGGAAAGGGATGAGCTAAAACAAACTCTCTCATGATGAGAGGGTGTTTTTGCTTTGCGATGAGTAGGTGTCATCGGTCTACTATAAATGAAGAGGTGCTAAGAAACCACTACCGTTCTACAAAAGCAAGGTGTGTAAGAAAGCACGTGAGTCGGTACTAATAAGTGACAACTACCTGTGCCAGCCATGCTTAGAGAGGGGTAAGCTCACACCAACAGTGGTGGTGCACCACGTCGAACACTTGACGGAGAGGCCAGAGCTGGCATTGGATGAGAATAACTTAGTGAGTGTATGTGCAACGTGTCATAATAAGCTCCATCCAGAGAAGAGGAAGAAGGAGCAGGATAGCAAAGAATACAAAACTAGAATGATTTAATCGGTGGCGAATGAGGAAATGGTGTGATTTTGCCATACGCCCATACCCAAAATGGATGTTAAGCATAGGATAAAGCATCATGGTTCAATCCAATGGAGGAATATGGGATGAAGAATGTACAAAAGGTTGGAATGCGGTTCAAGGTGTGTAAAGGGGATAGTAGTGTAAGGGAAGCTTATGTTGCAGAAGGCGGGGGGATACAGTACACGTTTCTTTCAGAGGGAGTCCAGTTTAGGCTGGCTGGATTGGATGAGTTGGTATTACGGTTTGTTGGTGCACATAATGGGGTGGCTCCCAGAGGTTTAGAGCTAAGTGGACGGGGATATGAACGTGTCATCTATGAAGGTGTATGGCAAGGGATTGATGTGGTTTTCTATGGACAGGGAGAGCAGTTGAAGTACGATGTGGTGGTTCATCCGGGAGCTTGTGTGGAAGATATTCGGTTGCGGTATGAAAATGGAGAGAGTCCTTCTTTCAATGAGCAAGGCGATATGTTTGTCTGTACAAAAAAAGGATTTCTCTATGAAGAAAAGCCGATCAGCTATCAACAGACTAAGCAAGGAAAGAAGAGTGTACCCACAAAGTTTAAAAGATGCCCTCAAGAATCCATTGGATTTGCTATTGAGAAAGAATCGTACGATCCATTGGATACGCTCATCATTGATCCAGTCGTATTTTACTCTACGTATTTAGGGGGATCGAATATAGATCAAGGATTTGGGATTGACGTCGATTCTGTGAGGAATGCATATGTAACTGGTCAAACAAACTCTATCGACTTCCCAATTACCTCAGGTGCCTTTCAGACGATGTTTCTTGCGTCAGTCGATGTTTTTGTTAGTAAATTCAACATGTCGGGTAGTTCTCTTCTTTACTCTACTTATATTGGGGGTATCAATGCTGATAATGGAAGAGGTATTAAAGTAGATGCTTCTTTCAATGCTTATGTAACCGGAAGCACAACTTCAATGGACTTTCCAACTACTTCAGGTGCCTTTCAGACAATGAGCATTAGTGGTGCGTTGAGGACTGCGTTTGTTTCAAAGTTGAATGAAACAGGAACTTCCCTTCTTTATTCAACTTATCTAGGGGGGGATCGACAAGATGTAGGGTTAGGAATAGATGTAAATGAAGTGAATAATGCTTTTGTGACTGGTTTCACAGAATCAACAGATTTCCCGGTTACGCCAAATGCATTTCAAACAATTTTATCGGGAGGCACAAATGATTCTGCTGCTGCTTTCGTTACAAAATTTAATGATGAAGGAACTTCACTCCTTTATTCCACTTATTTTGGAGGTTCGGGAGATGATCGAGGATTTGGTATCGTAGTGAATAGTAGTGATCAGGCTTATGTGACAGGAAAAACAAGTTCAACGAACTTTCCCGTTACATCAAATGCTTTCCAGACGATCTATGGAGGAGATTCGGATGCTTTCATTACGAAGCTAAATGCGGTAGGTTCATCGTTGGTATTTTCAACTTATTTAGGTGGGGGTCAAGAAGATGTAGGTGATGCTATAGACCTAGATGGAGCAGATAACGTTTATATAACAGGCCTTACGGGATCTACGAATTTTCCAACCACCAACAATGCTTTTCAGATGACTAGACCTGGAATTCAGAGTGCTTTTGTAACGAAGTTAAATCCTATAGGAAGTCAACTTGTATATTCGACGTTCTTAGGGGGAAGTGGACTTGAGAATACTGTGGATTCCTCCGGAGGAATTGCAGTAGATTCATTTGGTCAGGCATGGGTGACAGGCAATACGAATTCCAATGATTTTCCACTTACCTCTGATGCCTTCCAAGATAGTCGGAGTGGAGGTTTTGATGCATTTGTTACGCAGATGAGCTTTTCGGGACAAGGGATTTCTTTCTCCTCCTATCTAGGGGGGAGTGGTAACGATGCTGGATTGGATGTTACGGTGGATGACCAGGAAAATGCCTACTTTACAGGACAGACAGGATCTACAAATTTCCCAATAACTTCCAATGCTTTCCAATCTCAATTTGGAGGTGGGCAGTTTGATGCCTTTGTTACGAAAGTCGGTCAGCTAACGTCTGTTGGTGCTACGGGTCCAACAGGAGCGACTGGTCCAGCAGGAGCCACCGGGGCACAAGGTCCACGAGGACCAAGAGGCAGACGTGGACCAAGGGGACCGAGAGGACCACGTGGTGCTGGTGGAGGAGAGTTTGGTGGGTAAAAAAATTATCACATGGCAGGCACGGAGTGATTTTGATGAGTGCAAGAAGATGGTCAAGAAGTCACCGCCATTAAGAGAAGACTTCCATTATTCTCGTTTTTGCTTCAATGGGAAACCAGAGAGTGCCTCATCTTGCGATGGATTTACTAAGAATCTCGGTCATCAATTTCATAAAGACATACTAAATTTTTTCTGTCCAATCTACTGTAGCCGATCCAGTATTAAGAGATGAGAGATAGTAGTAGACTCACTTTAGAAAAGAGCCGTAGAGGAGTGATGGATCCCTCACGGCTCTTTTCTAGTTCATCGGGTTTTTAAGCTGCTTCCCCTTGTGCCCCTTTCTTGCGAAACGCTCCCGCATTAAAGTTATCAAGACCGATGTGTACTTTGTCTCTTGAACATAGCGTACCCGTGATGGAGCCAAGTAAAGCGTCAACCGCTTCCGTAACCTCTCTCTTGGTCATGTCAGCACTCAGTAAATTTTCCTGTTAATTCCATTTTTCATGGAATAGCAGGACGAAACCGTGGAGGGTTATGTTCTCCAATGCCCATTTTTAACAAGTGCTGCTTTGATGATAAAGTAAGTGATTTCTTCTGGTAGTGCATCTTTTAAGGGTTTGAGCTTACTTGTTTCTAACCGTTGATAAGTGTCTAGGACCAAGGCTTCCTGTTCGGCGGAAAGGATTCGCTCCCAGGCCAGCGTTTCCCCTTCCTGTGCGGAGCGGAGAAGGTGTTCTTCCACGGTACGTTCTTTGATTTCTCTCTCTTGGGCAATCTCCGTGATCGATGCCCCTTCCTGAAACCGCTGATAAGTGAGGAAGTGACTCGCCTCCTTATTGGCGGAAGGAGTAGATTCCGAAGAAATTGGTGAGATCGAATCGGTATGAGCTGCCTTTACTCCCTCTGGTTCAGATAGCGTGGCAGGGAAATCTGGATGATCGGTTAGATAAGCTTGAATCGCTTGGGTAAAGAGTGTGCCATAGCGTTTCCACTTTTCTTCCCCTACCCCTTTGATGAGGAGCATCTCTTCTCTGGTCTGAGGAAGGCGGTAGCTCATCTCACGCAAACTCGCATCGTTGAAAATAACATAGGGAGGAACCTTTTCTTCTTCCGCTTGCTTTTTTCTTACCTCTCTTAGCTTCTCGAAAAGGGCATTGTCGCTGACAATCTTGGTTAGCGGTTGCAGTGCTTTATGGTATACTTCTTCTTTTCCTAGTAAAACGGAAAGTGCCTTCTCGCGGAGGAAGACCACCGGGTATTGATCTTCTGTCATGCCTAAGTAGCCTTCCGCAATTAATTCTTTGATGATGTCTTCAACCTCTTTGCCCTTCTGTGCGTTCATCACCCCATAAGTAGGGAGCCGATCCAACTGCAATTGAAGAATGCGTTTGCTCTTGGAGCCGACCAGTACTTTGGCGATTAAGGAGACACCGAATCGTTCACGCATCCGCTTTACACAGGAAAAGATCTTTTGTGCTTCTACGGTGATATTGATGGCTTCTCTTGTATCCGTACAATTGTTGCATTTTTCACAAGGCTGGCTTGCGCTTTCGCCAAAATAGGAGAGGATATAGGACGTTAAGCACTGTTGTGTATAGCAGTAGTCCACCATCGTCTGTAGCTTTTGGTATTCGACTGTTTTTCTCTCTAGCGAGAGTTCAGATTGCTCCAATAGGTATTTTTGCAGTTGAATGTCTCTCGCCTCAAACAGCAGAATACACTCACTGGCTTCGCCATCGCGACCGGATCGCCCCGCTTCTTGATAATAGGATTCCATGTTTTTTGGCATGTTATGGTGGATGACAAAGCGGACATTGGATTTGTCGATGCCCATTCCAAACGCATTGGTAGCAACGATAAGTTGGGTATCATCATAAAGAAAGCGTTCCTGTGCGATCTGTCGCTTTTCATCTGCCATCCCTGCGTGATAGGTTTCCGCTTGAAATCCCGATTGATTTAAGTAGTGGGTGAGCTGATCTGCCTCTTTACGCGTGGCAGTATAAATGATGCCAGAAGCATCCGGGTTGGTCTGGATATAACGGCGAATAAAGTCTCGCTTATTGGCTCCCCGTAAAACAGATAGCGATAAATTTTCCCGCGCAAAGCTGGTGATGTAGGTGTTGGGATCTTGTAAAGATAAGGCCGATTTGATGTCGTGCTTTACTTCTGGAGTAGCGGTTGCCGTAAATGCGGCCACGACGGGTCGTTGTGGAAGGGAATGGATCAAGGGAGCAATCGCACGGTAACTGGGACGAAAGTCATGCCCCCACTGCGATACACAGTGTGCTTCATCCACTGCAACGAAGGAGATAGGAATCGTTTGCAGAAGGGATTGGAAAGAAGGAGCGTCGAGTCGCTCAGGAGCGACATATACCAGTGGGAATTTTCCTTCTCGAATGTCTGCGATGCGTTTGTTGGTGTCTGCGAGGGAGAGCGTGCTATTGAGATAGGTTGCAGCGACTCCTAAGCTCGTAAGGGAATCTACCTGATCCTTCATTAAAGAAATCAAGGGTGAGATGATGAGCGTAATTCCGGGGAAGAGGAGCGCTGGGATTTGATAACAGATCGACTTCCCTCCACCGGTAGGCAGGATCGCAAGTGTATCGCTACCCTCGATGATGCTCGCAATGATTTCTTCTTGTCCGGGTCGAAAGGAGGTATATCCGTAGGTATTTCGCAGGATTTCGTGTGCCTTTGGCGAGGCGTTCATTTTTATTCTCTCCTAATGAATGGATTGCTTACTGGTATTTTATCATAGAGAGGGGGAGGGGAGGGGGCCGTTTTTGAACCACTGAAAGAACGACCAACGGTTACGCCGGCTCCTATTATGAAATGATTTTTTCGAATAAAATTCAGAATTATCTCTCAACAGAAAAATGGCCGTATTCATGAGTAGGTCCCACCCCCATTCCTTTGCATGCTTCTATTGTTGGCTAGGCATACTACCGTTGACTACAATCTACATACAAGACAAGGTGGATTTGAATGGGCCACGCATTAAAAGATAAAGTGCAGACGATGAAGGTAAACAAAAAGCTGGAAGAGAATACAAAGGTCCTGGATGAAATTCTCGGAGTAGAGAAAAGCTTTGATATGAATAAGCGCGAACTTGTCTACGCAGGTAAGAAGTTTGCTCTCTATTTCGTCGATGGGCTCGTCAAAGATGATGTTCTCAACTTTATTATGACGCACTTAGCAGAACTGGATCGAGCAGACCTTAGCCTGAAGCCGATTCAACGATTACTGCAAACCGAGATTCCCTACATTGAATTGGAAAAAACGGATAAGGTAAAAGATCTTATCTCGCAATTGCTCTCAGGTCCGATCATTTTACTGATCGATGGGGAAGAGGAAGCCCTCATCTTGGATGCGCGTACTTATCCAGTCCGTTCACCGGAGGAACCCGACTTAGAAAGAGTGGTACGAGGAGCGCGTGATGGTTTCGTTGAGACAATCGTGGTGAATACGGCTTTGTCGCGTCGCAGAATACGTGACCCTTCCTTTCGCTTTGAATACGTACAGGTAGGTAAGCGTTCGAAGACGGATATCTGCGTGGGCTATCTGGAAGATATAGCCGATCCGGATTTCGTTCAGATGGTCAAGGAGAAGTTGGAAGCGATTGATGTGGACGGGCTTCCCATGGCGGAGAAAAGCGTAGAGGAGTATTTGTTTGGTCACTTTTGGAATCCGTATCCGATGGTTCGCTACACCGAACGGCCCGATGTGGCGGCGGTTCATTTGCTCGAGGGTCATGTGCTGATATATGTAGATACTTCCCCCAGTGTGATGATTACACCCACTACCATCTTTCATCATGTACAGCATGCGGAAGAGTATCGGCAGAAGCCAGCTGTCGGGGCATTTCTCCGTTGGGTTCGATTTCTCGCACTGTTTGCTTCTGTGTTTTTACTACCGCTTTGGTATTTAATTGCGGTTCAGCCTGAGATTGTTCCGGGGTTTCTGCAATTCTTGGGTCCGGAGAAGATGGGTCAATTACCGCTGTTTATTCAAATTTTGATCGCCGAACTGGGAATTGAGATCTTGCGCATGGCATCTATCCATACACCTAGCTCTCTCGCGACGGCATTGGGCTTGATTGCCGCGATTTTGTTAGGAGAAATGGCGATTAAAGTAGGGCTTTTTATTCCGGAAGTGATTCTTTACATCTCGATTGCCGCGATTGGGACCTTTGCTACACCTAGCTATGAATTAAGTATGGCGAACAAAATGGTGCGCCTCATCTTCTTAGCTGTCACCGCCTTGTTAAAAGCTCCAGGGTTGGCTATTGCGATTGTGGTGTGGCTGGTTTTCTTAGCACGTGAGCGCTCCCTCAACAAACCTTATTTGTGGCCGCTGTTCCCTTTCAATGGAAAAGCGTTGCTCGACGTGTTGGTTCGATCACCCATTCCGATTAAGAAAAAACGACCCCGCGTCTTGTCAACACAAGATCCTGATCGTTAAATGCTGCTCCGTTTAGGAGGGTGGTTTTTGGTGAAAGGGTTCATTATGGCGATTTGGTGAAAAAATTTTTCTCTGTTTTCAGCTCGGAAAAGGCCGTTTTTATCAAGGGTTTTCGTTGGTAAAATCGGCTTTTCTATTGCTGAGGAAGAAAAAAGTGATTCAAAAAGTGAAGAAAGTCCTGTAAAATGTCTTAGAGAGATCCCAAAACGAAACGTGTCATCAACTTGTCATAACTAGTTGAATGGGAACGGATGAAATCGAGATTGAGTGAAGTGATCGAGTTATCCATCACAAGGGGGAACATAGATTGACAAATAAACAGAAAAAATGGTTAGCCTCCTATCCAGCAGAAGTACCTGCTGAATTGGAGATTCCGGATGTACCATTAACCCGTTTTCTTGAAGATGCTGTCAGGGACTTTCCTGAGCGAGAAGCGATTCACTTTATGGGGAAACGCTTATCTTATCGTGAATTGCATGAGCAAGTGTTTCGTTTAGCCAATGCACTCAAAGGGCTGGGAATCAAAAAAGGGGACCGTATTTCCTTGATGCTACCCAATTCCCCACAAGCCGTGATCGCTTATTATGCAGGACTCTACTTGGGAGCGATCGTCGTGCAGACCAATCCGATGTACGTCGAACGTGAGTTGGAACATCAACTAAATGATTCTGGCGCGGAGACGATCATCTGCTTGGACCTGGTCTATCCGAAAGTGGCCAATGTGAAAGCGCAGACGATGTTGAAGCAAGTGATTGTCACTAGCATCAAAGATTATCTACCCTTCCCGAAAAATGTTCTTTATCCACTGAAGTTAAAGTTGGATAAGATGCAAGTGGATATTCCGTATGAAGACCCCTCTATCTACCGTTTTTCTAGCATAATGAAGAAAGCGCTTGCACAGCCGATGGAATGTCAAGTTGACTCGCCAGATGAGTTGGCGTTGCTTCAATATACGGGTGGAACTACGGGTCTAGCTAAGGGAGCGATGCTTTCTCACCGTAACCTAGCTACCAATGCTCTACAGTGCTCGGCTTGGGTGTACAAGACCAAGCGTGGACAAGAAAAAGTGCTGGGATTGTTGCCGTTTTTTCATGTGTACGGAATGACGACAGTGATGAATTATTCTATCTACATGGCGGCTACGATGATTCTCATTCCTCGTTTTGATGCGGATCAATTATTGGAAACATTTGCGAAAGAGAAGCCGACTATGTTCCCAGGAGCCCCAACCATGTATGTGGCTCTTATCAATCATGAGAAAGCCGGCCAATATGACTTGTCTTCTGTCGATGCTTGTATCAGTGGCTCGGCTCCGTTGCCGGTTGATGTACAGAGTAAGTTTGAGGAAATTACCCGAGGGAACTTGGTTGAAGGGTACGGGTTAACCGAAGCGTCTCCCGTTACGCATTGCAATATTGTGTGGGGTGACCGAATTAACGGCAGTATTGGCTTGCCGTGGCCAAACACGGATTGCCGTCTCGTCGACCCAGAGACGGGAGAAGAAGTAGCCGATGGTGAGGTTGGCGAAATGCAAGTGAAAGGTCCTCAAGTGATGATGGGCTATTGGAATCGACCCGAAGCGACGAAGAAGACGCTGAGTGAAGATGGATGGTTGTCCACTGGAGATATGGCCCGCATGGATGAAAACGGATTCTTCTATATCATGGATCGCAAGAAAGACATGATTATTGCTAGTGGTTATAATATTTATCCACGTGAAGTGGAAGAGGTGCTTTATAAACACGAGGCGATCCAAGAGGCAGCGGTGGTGGGTGTCCCTCACCCTTATCGTGGGGAGACCGTTAAAGCATTCGTGGTCTTAAAAGATGGTGCGGCCCTGAAGGAAGACGAGTTGGATCGTTATTGTCGCAAAGAGTTGGCTAAATATAAGGTGCCACGCTTGTTTGAGTTCCGCGATGAACTACCCAAATCCTCTGTAGGTAAAATTCTCCGGCGTGAATTGGTTCGCGAAGAGAAGGAAAAATACGAGCAAGAGGCAGTTACACAATAGGGAAGAGGTCCTCTCATCCTATGAGGTGAAACGGCTGATGTAGCCGTTTCTTTTCCTTTGTTTAATTCCGCAAAAGCTGGTTGACAGTCACATCAAACCATACTAAACTAAGAGTTGAATGAATGACCATTCATTATTATGCAAGAGGCTCATGGTAAGTAGGAGAAGGGAAGCGGATCTATGGCCAAACGGACGGGAGGAAAGTACGAGGCGATTATCGATGCGGCAGTGCGTGTGATCGCACAGCACGGGTATCATAATACACAAGTATCCAAGATAGCTCGTGAGGCCAAAGTTGCAGATGGGACGATCTATCTTTATTTTAAAAACAAAGATGATGTCTTGATCTGTCTCTTTAATGAGAAGATGGGCGCCTTTATTAGTGATGTGGAGAAAGCGCTTTCGATCATCGAGCACCCGTCTGATCAGCTGAAGGAACTGATTCGGCTTCACTTTGCCCACTTGGAACGCGATCATCAACTAGCGATGGTGACGCAAATCGAGTTGCGACAATCGAACCCGGAAGTGCGTCAAGGAATCGCAAAGATTTTAAAAAGGTACTTAGACGTGATGGATAACATCGTGGATGTAGGGATCCAAAAAGGCGTGTTTCGATCGGATATTGCCCATAGAATTACACGCAAAATGATTTTTGGTACCATTGATGAGACCGTCTCATCCTGGATTATGAATGATTTTAAGTACGATCTGATGGATCAGGTGGACTCCATTCACAGTCTGTTCTTGCACGGCATTGGTAATCCAGCAAAACGAGATTCCCATTCAAAGGAGGAAGTCGGGATATGAATATTTTGGTGTGCTTGAAGCAAACGTTTGACACCGAAGAGCAAATCGTAATTGAAGACGGAAAAATCAGTGAGGAAGGCGCCGAGTTTGTTATCAACCCGTATGACGAATATGCGGTGGAGGAAGCCATTAAGCTGAAAGAAGAGCACGGTGGCGAAGTAACGGTTATCACCATCGGACCGGAGCGCGCAGAACAAGCATTGCGTACAGCAATGGCAATGGGTGCGGATAAAGGTTTCATCGTGGATACCGACGATTTTGAAGGAGACGAATACTCCGCCTCGCACTTAATTAAAGGCCTCATTGATGAGGAAGACCTTGAATATGATATCATCCTTTGTGGATATATGGCTGTCGACGATGGTTCAGCTCAAGTTGGCCCACGTCTGGCTGAGTTGCTCGAGATCCCTCATATTTCCACTATCACGAAACTGACCGTCGATGGCGACAAGGTGGAAGTAGAGAGAGACGTGGAAGGCGACATCGAATATGTTGAATCCACTCTTCCCATCTTGGTAACCGCACAGCAAGGTTTGAACGATCCGCGTTACCCATCCCTGCAAGGGATTATGAAAGCCAAGAAAAAACCGCTCGAAAGCGTGGATTGGGATGACCTCGATCTCGATGAAGATGAGATTGCTGCGAAAACAGAAATCCTCGATATCTCCTTGCCACCAGAAAAAGGGGAAGGAAAAGTCCTCGAAGGTGATTTGAACGAGCAAGTCAACGAATTGGTACAGTTATTGCGTACGGAATCAAAAGTGATATAAGAATAGGGGGACCCGAACCGATGAGCAAAAACGTATTGGTATTAGCAGATGTTCGTGATGGGGGACTGCGTAACGTTACGCTGGAAAGTTTGGCAGCGGCTACGGAAGCAGCACAAGGCGGAACTGTAACCGCAACCGTGTTTGGCACCAAAGGGAAAGAGATGGTCGATCAACTGGCTCATCACGGTGCTGATAAAGTGGTACTTGTTGAAAATGAAACCTTGGATCAATATACGACCGATGCCTATTTCCAAGCTCTACGCGAAGTGATTAGCCATGTAGAGCCAGATATGATCTTGACCGGTCACACCGCAGTAGGGCGCGATGTTAGCCCGCGTATTGCGGCTCGCTTAAATCTAGGTCTCATGTCTGACTGCACAGGCATGGAAGTGCAAGATGGAAAAGTCGTCTTTACCCGCCCAATTTATGCAGGTAAAGCCTTCATGAAAAAGGCTGTGAAAGAAGGAACGATCTTTGCTACGCTTCGTCCGAATAACATCGCCGCAGGAGAAGCAGATACTAGCCGTTCGGCTGAAGTGGAAGAACTGTCTGTTTCCATCGCTGCTGATTCCTTGCGCACGATCGTGAAGGAAGTTGTTCGCAAATCGACCGATGGCGTTGATTTGTCCGAAGCACGCGTCATCGTTTCCGGTGGACGTGGAGTGAAGAGCGAAGATGGCTTTAAGCCACTGCAAGAACTAGCCGATGTACTGGGCGGTGCTGTTGGTGCCTCTCGTGGTGCAGCAGACGCTGGCTACTGTGATTATGCCCTACAGATTGGACAAACCGGTAAAGTGGTTACCCCAGATCTGTATATCGCTTGCGGTATTTCCGGCGCGATTCAGCATCTGGCGGGAATGTCCAACTCGAAAGTGATTGTAGCCATCAACAAAGATCCAGAAGCAACCATCTTCAGCGTAGCTGACTATGGCATTGTAGGCGACTTGTTTGATGTCGTTCCGATGTTAACCGAGGAATTGAAGAAAGTATTGAATGAAGGTTAATTGAGCTAAAAAAGAGAGGTCAGCAACGATAAGCTGCCTCTCTTTTTTTACCCAGACCATTTATTTCGTGATACTAAATACTTGGTCTTTTGCGTTTTGAGTGGTATACTGAGTGTGCAGTACGTGATTTTGTGAATTGAAGGAGGATGGACGATGGCGATTATTGAAGTGAATGATCAGTCCTTTAATGAAAAAGTTGAATCGGCAGGTACAGGAGCTGTACTCGTTGATTTTTGGGCTCCGTGGTGCGGACCATGTAAAATGATAGCGCCCGTATTGGAAGAGTTGGATAGTGAGATGGGAGAAAAACTGACCATCGCCAAGTTAAATGTTGATGAAAATCCAGATGTCTCCGGTCGTTACGGTGTCATGAGTATTCCTACTCTGATGCTCTTTAAAGACGGAGAGATGGTTAACAAGATGTCCGGTTTCCTACCAAAAGAGCAATTACAAGAGTGGTTAAGTGAACATATGTAATGAGAAGGAAAAGAGCTGATGGAGGGCAAGATCGATGCCCCATCAGCTCTTTTTTTTATTGTTATTGGTTCATCAGCTTGTTCTTATAACGGTGAACGACCATAACATTCGTTATGGCTAGTAGTAACGGTGTGCCGAAAAACGAATAGGCATTGGTGAAAAGTTGCAGGAGAATCTCACTAAATCCTGTGCTCGCCTGACTGGCTGCATCGGGATCGATCAGAAACGCTCCGAACAGTACGGTAATGAGCATGATTGGCAAGGTGAACAAGAGGCCAAATCCGAAGGCAATAAGGGCTGTACCTAGCACGCTCTTCGTAGAGCGGAGGAAGAGCGACATCGAATGTTTGATGGCTTTCACAGGTGTTAGCTGTTCTTGTATGAGGGCAATCGGGGCATGCAAGAGAGCTAACCAAAGGAGGATGTTCATGATTAATGAAATGAAGAAGAGAAGCAGAAATAGGGCGATACTGCCGGACGCCAAGAGTAGGAAAGAGAGTAGGTTCAAGATGACAAATGGAAGGTAGAGCAGATAACCGAGGAGTAGGAGGACATACATTTTCCCCATCCACTGAAAACCTTCTTTGAAAAAGGTTAAAAATCGTGACTTGTTGCTGTAGACCGCTTCACGTGCACTGGTGATGATCCCCGCTTGGAGAAATGAACTGGGGAGCAGGAAGATCACCGTCATCACCAAGAGAAGGAAACCGCCTGTGAGAAGAAAGGCAGGAGAGCCTAATACCAAATCAAAAAAATGGTCGAACGCTTGATTAGGGGTGGGTGCTTCAAATATGGCTTGCCACTCGGAAGCAAATAAAAGACCCAGTATCAAGGCACCGATCAAAAAAAAGATGACCCCAAAGATTCCGGAGATGATCTGTATTGCTAGGTTTCCAACCAGAAGGCTGAGGTACAGCATACCGGCATGCCGGCGAAATGTTTGAAAAAATGTATCCATAACGTGTGACTCCTTTACAAAGTAGAATGAAGGGTAGCCTCGAAGAGAGGTCTACCCCTATTATAACGAAGAGTTATTTATCTGTGTCCGTTTTCTTATCTGCTGTTGCAGCCGGCTCATCATAGGAGAAGGTAGGGAAGTGAGAGGATGAGGAACGATCTTCTGTCTTTTCCTGCTCTTGTTCCTTCTGCTCGGAAGAAGGGCTTTCTTGTTGGCTACTCTGTTCCGATGCTGGATAGTCAAAGTGTTGAAAATGGAATGTGCCAGGTTTTTGCGTTGGTTCCGTTTTCGGACTGGATTGATCCTCTTTCGGTATCGGCGTGTCAGCCACATGGGATGGCGACTGTGCGGTGTTGGGACGATTATTATCTTTGTTTTCTATTGCTTGATTTGGAGTGAAAAGTGTTGCTGGGTCCGGCTGTTGTTGCCCACCAGATGCGTGCGGTTGTTCTTGATGTGGCTGAGTGGGCGGACTCGTTTGCCGGCCACTTGTTTGAGCTGGATAAGCTTGCGGTGTCTTTTTCTCACTTGCTTGCAATGGAGGGGTGGAAAAACCGCCTGCTCCCGTTAACTTGGGTTGTAAGATCGTTCGGTAGCGATAGATAAGGGCCAGAAAGGCAGCCATGTAGAAAAACATAAATAAAAGCCATTGAATCACGGCAATGAGAACGACAAACACCACGAAATCTTGCAACAAGGCAGCGAATCCTTCTAGGATTAAACAGGCCAGTGCGCCTAGGATCATGATGCCGATCATGCTAATATAGGAGAGGAAGACTTGGCCAAAAGACTGGAAGAGTAGTCGAAAGGATAAGCGGATGGCTTTCTTTCTTCCATCTGCTACGAGAATAATGGGGGCATGCAAGATCATCATCGAATAGATGAATAGACCGACAATATAGAGAAGGTAGAGTAGAATGCCTACTCCTTCGTTCCCCGCAGCCATAAGCGCACCAGCTACTATTCCAATCACAATGAGAGGGATGGCGACTAATCCAAGTAAGATATTTTGTCCGATCAATTTGAAAAAGAAGCGAAACCCATAAACAAAATAAGCACCAAAGCGGGATTGGTGGGTGTAAAGAGGTTCTTTGATGAGGCCAATCGTTCCTGCGGTGTGAAAAGAACTGACAAGGAGCGAGCCGATAAAGACAAAGAAGATGAGAAAAAAGGAGGCCAAGAGAAGAGTGGTCCCTGAATCCATCAGGATCTGATTGATATCCGGTTGTCCTCCCACTCCATCCATTGCATTTATCACTTCACTTACGCCCATAATGGTCGCAATACCAAAACCGAGGGCGACAAAAAGAGAAAGAATGATAGCGCCAACTAGGCTACCAACGAGCAGACTTGCCCATAATTTAAATCCATGCTTACCTAGTAAGCGAAAATAGGTGGACATTGAATAGAACCCCCTCATTTATGTAGATGAGTAAAAAACCAGACTTTCCTATCACAATGGTATAGAAATCAAGCTGGTTTGTAAACGAGAAATTGACAGAAAGGAGGATAAGGATGATGAAAGACCATTTGAAGAATAAATTATCATTACTACCAGAAAATCCTGGTTGTTATATTATGAAAAATGAACAGCACGAGGTTATCTATGTGGGGAAGGCAAAGTCGCTGAAAAATCGTGTCCGTTCCTATTTTACGGGTAGTCATGATGCCAAGACACAACGGTTGGTTGTGGATATTGTCGACTTCGAATATATTGTGACCGATACAAGCCTGGATGCGCTGTTATTAGAGTGTAACCTGATTAAAAAGCATCGTCCCCGTTATAATGTGATGCTAAAAGATGATAAGACGTATCCCTATATTAAGTTGACGAAAGAAAAACATCCACGGCTGGAAGTGACACGAAAAGTGTTGAAGGATGGAGCAAAGTATTTTGGTCCTTATCCGAATGCAGGAGCGGCGCAACAGACGAAAAAGTTGCTCGATCGTTTATATCCACTACGTAAGTGTCGTACACTCCCAAAGCGGGTTTGTTTGTACTATCACCTGGATCAATGTGTGGCTCCGTGTGAGTTTCCAGTAGACCCACAAGTGTATGAAGAGATGACGCGCAACATTACGCGCTTTCTTAATGGAGGTTATAAAGAGGTACAACAAGATTTGACGCAGAAGATGGAGGAAGCAGCGGAAGGCCTACAATATGAGCGAGCGAAGGAATACCGTGATCTAATCCAGCAGATCGGCTCCATTATGCATAAGCAACACATGGATTTTTCGGATCAAGTGGATCGGGATGCGTTTGGTTATGCGAGCGAAAAAGGTTGGATGTGTGTACAAGTCTTTTTTAGTCGGCAAGGAAAACTCATCGAACGCGATGTTTCTATTTTTCCTCATTATAATGAGCCTGCGGAAGACTTTCTTTCGTATGTGGCACAGTTTTATCATCATGCACCAACATTGCCAAGAGAAATTCATCTGCCGGCAGAGGTGGATGACACCCTCCTGTCCCAATGGCTAGATCAGGTGAAGGTACATGTTCCGCAACGAGGGTTGAAGAAGCAATTGGTGGACATGGCAACGAAAAATGCGCGCATCGCCTTGGAGGAACGATTTCAATTAATGGAGCGAGACGATGCGCGCACGGAGCAAGCGATGCAAGAGTTATCAGAGGCGCTTCGCATTGGGTTACCGCGACGGATCGAGGCGTTTGATAACTCCAACATACAAGGGACCTCCCCTGTATCTGCTATGGTTACTTTCACTGATGGAAGACCGGATAAGAAAGAGTATCGCAAATTTAAGATCCGTACCGTCCATAAGCCCGACGATATCGATACGATGCGTGAGGTTATTCGCAGGCGATATACGCGCGTATTAAAAGAGGACCGGCCCTTACCTGATCTGATTCTCGTCGACGGGGGGAGAGGACAGATGGGAGCCGCTCTAGACGTGTTGGAGAACGAATTGGGCCTGTATATTCCTGTTGGAGGAATGGTGAAAGATGAGCGTCACCAAACGGCCAATCTGCTCTATGGTGATCCACCCGAAGTGGCTTCTTTGAAGAGAGGGTCGCAAGGGTTTTATTTATTGCAACGTGTACAAGAAGAAGTGCATCGCTTTGCCATTACCTTTCATCGACAGACCAGAAGCAAGTCACTGATCGCATCCAGGTTGGATGAGATACCGGGAGTGGGAGAAAAAAGAAAACGCCTCCTCTTTCAGCATTTCGGTTCCATTGAGAAGATGAGACAAGCGAGTGTAAATGATTTTCGTGAAGCGGGGATTGGAGATCGACTGGCACGTGAGATCTTAAAAGTGTTGAAGAAGTAGACAGGGGATATAGTTCTATCTATATAATAGGAACGCCCCCAGCTTCTCTTGTTTGAGAAGCTGGGGGCGGCGTATGTTTAGGATTTTACTCCTTTAACTTCTTGCGTTTTTGTATCGTCGGTTTTTTGTGGATCATCTGTTAATCCAGATACGGAGTCTTTAAACTCCTTCAGGGTACGTCCGGCAGCCCGTCCTAGTTCAGGAAGCTTGCTAGGTCCGAACACGACAAGAGCGACGATCAAGATGAGAATTAATCCTGGAATTCCGATCTGAGCCATGACAACGACCTCCTAAAATTGCAAGTGAGAACTCGCTTCGATTCAGCATGTGAACTTTTTAAGTTCTTACCTGCTATTCTCCCCATTATAACGATTTCAAGCCCAGATTTCCAGTTAAGATTTGATGGAGAATGCTTGAACAACGTAATGTAGAAAAGAGAAGAAGGGTTATCTTATTTTTCGTAAGTAAGCTGGATGTCCTTGACAAGATTTATTCTTGGCGCCTATCATAGACATAAGTGAAGGCACATTCAGTGGGATGACTCCCACCTCTAAAAGGAGAGGATACATATGGAAAATAAAGAAATTTTCGCTGAATTGACGAATAAGGTTAATGAAAAGCCAGAAGGAATCGCCGGTGTGAATGCCATTTATCAATTTGATCTAGATGAAGGTAGCACCTATCAAGTAAAATTTGCGGACGGAAAAGCAGAATATTTCGAAGGAACTCCGAGTGATGCAGACTGCACCATGCGTTTGTCGGAAAAAAGCTTCGCCAAATTGGTGGCTGGTGACCTAAACCCGACGATGGCTTTTATGAGCGGAAAGTTAAAGATTGATGGAGACCTCTCCTTGGCTATGAAGCTACAATCCATTTTGAAAAACTATCAATAAGGTTCTCCCCGAAAAGCCGAGACAGCTAAGGAAGTGTCTCGGCTTTTCCCGTTTGGAGAATAGAAAGGGAAGGACTCGAACAGGATAGACACAAGAGCTTTCTCAACTGCCAACAAACCCCTGGGCAATCGCTTGACGCTATTGTCAAATTGGGAGTACAATTGATCATGTGATTTGTGGTAAGATAAGCCCTCTCAAGGTGCGACCATCTTACTATTACTTAGGTAGTGAAGGATTTACGAAAGTACTTCCCGCTTGCCCTGAAATGAGGGTGGCTATAGGGTAGTTGTCAACCTGCCCTAATATGAAATGCTAGATGAAGGGAGCAGATTGAGAAGCTGTTTACCTTCTGGCTTGTTACAAGCTCCCACTTGAAGCATTCACATAAGCGGTGAATAGTTGACGTACAGGACATTATTAAGGATATTTTAATTGGGTTATGGGGGGCGTTTCATGAGTAAACAACGTAGTTTCTTTAGTCGTCGGCTACATTCATTGTTGGGTGTGATACCGGTCGGCTTTTTTTTGGTGGAACATCTACTCACCAACTGGTATGCCACACGTGGCGCTGACGCTTTTGTAGAGAAGGTAAATAATTTATGGGATATTCCTTTTTTGTGGTTTTTTGAGATCTTCTTTATTTTTCTTCCCTTACTTTACCATGGGGTATATGGGTTATACATTGCCTTCACGGCAAAGAACAATGTGACCAACTACGGCTATTTTCGCAACATCATGTTCATGTTGCAACGGGTAACGGGTGTTATTACCTTGGTATATGTCAGTTGGCATGTTTGGGAGACACGCGTCCAACTATTACTTAATGATTTTTCAGCGAGTGAGTTGGCATCGCACACGGCGATGTTATTAAGTAACGATCTTACCTTTGTCTTATACATTATTGGATTGATTGCGGCTGTATTCCATTTCAGTAATGGTATGTGGTCGTTCTTGGTTAGCTGGGGTATTACCGTCGGTCCGCGTGCACAACGTATTTCTACCTTTGTATGGATTGCGGTTTTCTTGGTTGTTTCGTACTTAGGGGTCAGCGCGTTGTTTGGCTTTGTCGACCCAGACTTTACAAACCAACTGGCACAACGATGAAAGGAGGGCACTGTTAAATGAATGAAAAGATTATCGTAGTCGGAGGCGGTTTAGCTGGATTGATGGCTACCGTAAAAGCAGCAGAAGCAGGAGCAGATGTGCAATTATTCTCCTTGGTTCCAGTGCGTCGTTCACACTCGGTTTGTGCGCAAGGAGGCATCAACGGAGCTGTAAATACCAAAGGGGAAGGCGACTCTCCTTGGGAGCATTTTGACGATACCATCTATGGGGGCGACTTTCTCGCTAACCAGCCACCTGTAAAAGCGATGGCTGAAGCAGCACCTGGAATTATCTATTTAATGGATCGCATGGGCGTCCCATTCAGCCGAACAGCTGAAGGATTATTGGATTTCCGTCGCTTTGGTGGAACCAAGCATCACCGGACAGCGTTTGCGGGTGCGACGACGGGACAGCAATTGCTCTATGCATTGGACGAGCAGACACGGCGCTGGGAAGTAGAAGGGCGCGTTACCAAGTATGAGCATTGGGACTTCCTCGAAGTGATCTTAGATGATGAAGGCCGTTGTCGTGGGATCCTGGCACAAGATATGCGTTCTGCTGAGATTCATTCCTTCCCAGCAGATGCGGTCATTATGGCGACAGGTGGCCCCGGGATCGTCTTTGGTAAGACAACCAACTCCATGATTAACACAGGTACGGCAGCAAGTAGCCTTTATCAACAAGGCGTTTACTATGCGAATGGGGAGTTTATCCAGGTACATCCCACCGCGATTCCAGGTGACGATAAGCTTCGCTTGATGTCAGAATCTGCTCGTGGTGAAGGTGGACGTGTCTGGACCTATAAGGACGGGAAACCGTGGTACTTCCTAGAGGAAATGTATCCTTCTTATGGGAACTTGGTGCCGCGTGACATTGCGACCCGAGCCATTTTTGATGTGTGTGTGGATCAAAAGTTGGGTGTTAACGGAGAAAATGTGGTCTATCTTGACCTGTCTCACAAAGATCCGAAAGAGCTGGACGTCAAGTTGGGCGGCATTATCGAGATCTATGAGAAGTTCATGGGAGAAGATCCACGAAAAGTACCGATGAAAATCTTCCCGGCTGTTCACTATTCGATGGGCGGGCTCTGGGTCGACTTCGAACAACAGACCAACATCCCTGGACTATTTGCCGCAGGGGAATGTGAGTATCAATACCATGGCGCCAACCGCTTGGGAGCCAATTCACTTCTTTCTTGTATCTACGGGGGCATGGTTGCGGGTCCAAAAGCACTAGAGTATGCACGCGGACTAGAGACGGCTTCGCAAGATCTATCTTCCTCGCTCTTTGAAAGCAAAGCGAAGGAACAGCAAGCGAAATTTGAAGGTCTCTTGAAGATGGACGGAGACGAGAATGCCTATAAGATCCATAAAGAGCTAGGCGAGTGGATGAACGACAATGTAACGGTTGTTCGTCACAATGATCGTCTTAAGAAAACGGATGAGAAAATCCAAGAGCTGATGGAACGGTATAAGCGCATCAACATGACAGATACAGCCAAATGGAGCAACCAAGGGGCACAATTTACCCGTCACCTGTGGAACATGCTGGAGCTGTCTCGTGTTATTACCTTGGGTGCGCTCAATCGGGATGAAAGCCGTGGGGCACACTATAAGCCAGAATTCCCTGAGCGTAATGACGAGAAGTTCTTGAAAACGACGAAGGCGAAGTGGACTCCAGCTGGACCTGAGCTTTCTTATGAAGATGTGGATACATCGCTCATCAAACCACGGCCACGGCGCTACGATGTGGCGAAAGAGGGGGCGAAAAAGAAATGAGCGAGCAAACCGTAGAAATTATCTTTACGCGACAAGACGAGCCGGATCAGAAGCCATATAAAGAGCGTTTTGTTCTTCCCTATCGGCAAAACATGAACGTGATCTCCGCTCTGATGGAAATTCAACGTAATCCAGTGGATGCTGATGGAAAAGAGACGACTCCGATTGCATGGGAATCCAACTGTTTGGAAGAGGTGTGTGGCGCTTGTTCGATGGTGATCAATGGTAAGCCACGTCAAGCTTGCTCTGCCCTCATCGATAAATTGGAGCAACCGATCCATGTGGAGCCAATGAAGACTTTTCCTGTTATGCGCGACCTCATCATCGACCGCAGTCGCATGTTTGATACCTTGAAGAAGACCAAAGCCTGGGTTCCGATCGATGGGACGTATGACTTGGGTCCAGGACCGCGCTTGCCAGAGAACAAACGGCAGTGGCGTTATGAACTGTCCAAGTGTATGACATGTGGTGTTTGCTTACAAGCTTGCCCTAATGTCAATTCCAACTCCAACTTTGTAGGTCCGTTCGCTGCAGGTCAGGTCAATCTCTTTAATGAACATCCCACAGGCTCCATGAACAAGAATGAACGATTGGAAGCCATTTTTGAAGAGGGTGGCGTACAGGAATGCGGAAACTCGCAAAACTGTGTGCAATCCTGTCCAAAAGGAATTCCGCTTACGACAGCAATTGCTGCCTTGAACTGGGAAGGAACCAAATACATCTTCCGTAAGTGGTTACAGCGTTAAGGACTTATTGTATAACGTTCGTATGAAAAAAGTGCAGATGGTAAAGCAGTAGGAGTAAGTTGAAAAGGCACGACCGTGACGGTCGTGCTTTTTTTGGGAATTTAATTATGAAATATTGTGTTTATTTTACGAAGAGAGGGTATAGAGTGTTGTAGAGACTTTTGTTGAAAGGGAGGTTCTAATGAGAGAAACCATTGTTGCATTCCTGGTCATTTCTTTATTCTTATCTGGATGTCAAAGCCAAGAAGCAGCTACTGATAAGCCTGAGCAAGAAGAATCGATTCCTGTTCCTTCGGAAGAAGTCGATTGGGAACTCGATCCCACTTTTCAATCGGAAGGCGTTACCTTGATCGGTGTTCCGCAAAAGTTAGGAGTCATATCAGAGAGAAATGAGTTTATAGAAGATCAAGCACATAAGGCCATGTGGCATTTGTGGTTAGAGGAGAAATTTCGTGAAGATTCTAGCCTAACCATGGAAGTAAGAGGGATCAGCAAGCTTGGTGGGCAAAACGAGAGATTACTATTTCAACAAATAAATGAATCTCAACATACTACTGGTGCTGATATACAGGTTCTATCTAATATCACCATACCGGATTCAGGAATATGGAGGTTGGAAGTCTACTTAAATAGAGAATACTTCGACAGCATCGTCGTGGATGTGAAAGAAAAATAAAAAGCCCTCCATCACGGAGGGCTTTTTATTTTAAGAGAAGAGGCTCTTCAATGAATCAATTACGTCGGAGAGCCAGTTAAGAAATCTGTCGATAAAGCCTTTGGCTTCCTCCGCAGATTGCAAGGCATCGCCCCACTGCTGCTTAAGTTGATCCAACTGAGAGGAGATTTGATCCCAGTCAAGATCCAGCTCAGAGAATTTGTCCATCAGTTTCGTCAGGTCTTCAATGTTCTGATCGGTTAAGTTAATGTTGAGATCTCCTGCTACATTGATGATAATCTGACGGATTTCCTCAGGGGATTGCGGTTGTTGCTCGGCAATTTCTTCTTTTACCTTCATAATTAATTGTGCCGCTTTCTCACTGTCCCCGATTTGTTCCCCAATTTCAGAGGTGCGGACCATTTCTTCATTGGCAACTTGCTTTTGTTCTTCATCGATGGCTGTGTCCGTAGCGGATTCAAAAGCTTTGATGATCCCGGTTAGACCCGCAGTTCCGGACACTTTAAAGGGACCGGTCACATAGACATCCGCATCTCGGACACCTGCGGTAATCAATGCGTTGGTATACATGGTTTCCGTAATCGTCGAGATGTTTTCCGTTGTTTCTACGGTAATGCCACTTCCTTCTTCAGAGAGGATAATCTTGGAAGAAGAGAGTGCGCGCGTACCGATGGTTTGTTTGCTCATATATTGACCGAGATACTTGTGCTCTTCTTCATTGGTGACTTCAATAACTTCAACTTCGTTTTCTTTGACATTAAATTCGTTTAAAATGGCGGTTCGTTGTTCTGATGTGAGATCTTGTCCTAGCGTTATAACAGTTTCACCGACAACGGCGTCGGCATGAACCGCAGGAGGAAGAATCGTAAAAATCATTAGCACTGCAAGTAAAAGACTGGCCCATCGCTTGTTCATGGATGAAAACCTCCTTAAGGGTAACGGATGGAAGGGAGAGCACCCGTTTATGGATATCTTTTTTGTAAGATAGGTCTTAACTGAGCGGAGACATAGTGACTTCCTCCACGATCTTGTACCCCTTCAATCATGGTGGTGACTAAGAGATCAGGTTCCTGATCCTTCTTGCCAGCAATAACAGTCAACCACCCATATTCTATCGAATTATTGTCGTCACGACTAGCTTTTAATTCAGCGGTCCCTGTTTTGGCTGCAACGGTAGCACCTGAAAGGGAAAGATCATGAGCCGTTCCATGAGGACGCGTAACGACTCCTTGTAAGACGGAATAAACATTATCTGCTGTCTCTTTGGAGAGGAGCTGCTCTTGCCAGATTTGTGGCTGATTTTTTTCAGTGCCTTCTTCCGCTAGCACTTGTGGTTTTAATAGGTTGCCCTCATTGACAAAGGGAGTATAGGTGAGCGCCAAATGGTAGGGGCTCACAAGGAGTTGTCCCTGGCCATAGGAAGTATCGGCGAGCAATATCTCATTCCCGTCAAATTGACCACTATTGGAGATTTGCGAGGGGTCAACAGAGAGCTCACCTGGCATTTCTCCATCAAAACCGAAGCGGTTCAGATAGTCCACCATTTTTTCCTCTCCGACAAGTACGCCGGTACGGGCGAAATAAATATTGTCGGACCAAGCCATTCCTTCGGCGAGGTCCACTCCTCCCCCAGGATTGGAAACACGTCTTACAAAATAGCCTCCCCAGGAGCTATTTTTTTGCCATTTGCCTGAATCGGTATTAAAGGTAGTAGAGGGCTTGATGGCCCCTGTCTCTAGACCGATGGCGGCAGTCAATGGCTTGATCGTGGACCCAGGCACGGAGGCATCAGCGAAACGTCTACGTTGGTTCCAGTTGCGTTTTTCTACATTGGGATCGAACGAAGGGTAGCTGACGGCCGCCAAGAGCTCTCCTGTTTTGGGATCAAAGGCGACAGAGGAAGCTTGTTCGTTTTTCACCATACTGTACAATTCTTTTTGTAAGTCCAGATCGATGGTAAGAGTGAGGTCTTCACCATCTTTTGCTTCGGTGGTAGCCAGCTCCGTTCTGGAGGTGCCGTCAGCTTTTAAGATGAGGAGTCGCATGCTGGGTTCTCCACGCAAGCGTGAATCAAGGGATTCCTCTAATCCTGATTGTCCGACTTGATCTCCTGCGCGGTATCCCTGGTCTTTCCACTTTTCCAACTGATCTTTGGAGATGCTGTCCATGTAACCGATAAGGTGAGCGGTTAAAGGCCCCAGTGGATAGTGGCGTTTAAGACTAGGTTGTGACGTGACACCTTCAAGTGCGACTGCATCCTCAATGACTTTGCTATCATTTGAAGAAACTTCTGCTATAGGAACAAAGGTGTAGGGTTTTACCCATTCTTGTTCCAGTTTCTTACGCAGGTCCTCTTCTTTCAAGGAAAACTGTTGTGCTAGTTGTTTGATCAGCGATTCTTTATCTTTCATGGTTTCGGGTATCACACCAATAGAGGTTGTCTCTTGATTTTCTGCGATGACCTCACCACTGCGGGTTCGCAACTCTCCCCGTTTTCCAAATGTTCCACGAGCCTGTATCACTTCATCATCTAAGGCGAAATCAGGGAAGATGATGGAGGGGCTCCAGTTTATACGCCAACCTTCTTTCCCCTCTGTGAACGTAACTTTTCCGGAGTAAGGCAAGTCGCCATAGTCTTTAGCGGATAGCTTCCATTCATAGGAAATCCCTTCGGTTGGCTCTTTCTCTGCTTCTTTTTCTTCATCGAGCGAGAGCTGAACCGATTCCAATTGCATTAATTCAGCTATACTTTCGTGCTTCTGCGTAAATTCTTCTTTCGAGATCGACTCCTGTGATTCCTTGCTGATTAGCGCATACATTTTATCATATTGCTGTTTATCCCAGTGTGAGAAGTATGTTTTTAAAATCTCAGACGCGGTTGGTTTTGACTCACAAGCTGGAAGAAGCAACAAAGATATCACGATGAATAAAGGGATCATCCTACGGAGATAGAGATTCATTTCTCCTCATCCTTTTTTCTATTTATGTTAAGAAAGAAACAATCTTGATCATACACTAAATAACGTTCTTTTGTCGATATGGTGGTTCAATATTTGCGGAAGGATGTAAAGAAAAGAACCCTTTGATAAAAAATTATAAGGAAGAGATGGTTTTTCTTTTTCAAACTCATCCCAATCATATGGATAAAATGAATGGAATATTCTTAATTTAACTATATTACAACGAGGGATGGTAGCTTCTCTGCATAAGAATCGCTAAGAATTGTAGGGAACGAATGATGAGAACTAGCAAAAATGTAGCAGAGATTTGAAGGAGGTTCATGGTCAGGACCCTTTCCTCACCATGATACCCTCCTTCTAACTTTAAGTAAGGCTTTTATCGTTGAAAGTCCCAAGATAGAGTGAGGTTTCGTTAGTTTTATCGCAGGTATTGAATGTAATTTCACGTCAAATAAAGCGTAGAGAGAAGTGAAATGGAGTACGTACCATGATGAAAGAGGACTCAGTAGATCGATTCCCTCATCGTAAGACTACGGTTCATGTGCCGGAAGTCGTAGGCGTGGGTAACGGCTTTGCTTGAGCGGTTTTCATAAATCTTTCTTCTGATTCAATGAGACCGCAGACACCACACTGTACTCTGTACGATGCACCCTGATAAAAGATATGAAGGGGATCGGGTGGTGATAAGATCTCGATGATCTCTCCGGTACTCGGATCTTTTTTTATGGGTTCTGGTGTTTGCTCAATCAAGTTAAAACGTGTTCGGTTGGTCCCACAAGTTGGACATAAATAGGGGGATGACATGAAAAACAACCTCCTTTTTCCTTTATATTAACCCACATGGTGCAGCATCATGTGTACAGGAAAGAGCGAATTGCGGTGTGTATTTTCGTCTGAACGAATTTCATTAGCAGGATATCCGTTGCAAAAAGAGGAATAGGGTGAAGAAGCCGTGGTAGGCATGGATGAATAAAGATACTAGAGCAAGCCATCAGAGCCACCATGAGAAAAAAGGGAGAGAGATGAGCTTTATGGATGAGCGAGCTGAAGCTTTGCTAAAGCAGATGGTACCGGAAATGGTTCGCATAGAGGGCGCATGCAATGAAGCGTATTGGCAAGCGAATCGAACAGGTAAAGAAAGTGATGAACGCGAATATGCACAAAAGCGAGCGGAATGGCTTCTCTTGTTTAATAATGAAGATTACATTGCAAAATGGAAAGCGATCGATCTGGAACAAGTGCAAGATCCGATGAACAGACGGCAAATGGAATTGTTGGGTTTTCAATTTATTCAGCATCAAATGAAGGCAGAAGATCGACAGGAATTGGTACACTTAGAGGCAGAAATTGAAGGGATTTTCTCCCGCTTTCGTGCGAGCTATCAAGGGCGTACCCTTACAGATAATGAAATCAAAGAGGGACTAAAGACAGAGCAGGATACATATGAACGAAAAGAAATATGGCGAGCGAGTAAACAAGTTGGGAAGGAAGTAGAGAAAAAGCTCTTACAGCTCGTTCACTTGCGCAACCGCATTGCCAGGGAGAAGGGGTATGAACACTATTACCAGATGTCTTTGGCTGGAAATGAAATGGATGAGCAAGAATTGTTTCAACTATTGGAGGTTGTGAAAGAGCAAACCGATCAACCTTATACGGATGTTAAAAAAGAGATGGACAAGATCATTGCTAAGAAATATCCTTTTCTTCGCCCGGAAGGAGTCCGTCCGTGGCATTATGAAGATCCTTTCTTCCAGGAGGCTCCGACCGTGTTTGCAGTCGACCTTGACCCCTTTTATCAAGAGAAATCACTTGAGGATTTAGCTATCCGTACGTTTGCGGACTTGGGTCTTGAAGTGGAAGCCATTTTACAGAGAAGTGATCTTTATGAGCGAGAGGGGAAAAACCAACATGCTTTCTGCTTAGATATCGATAGGGAAAAAGATGTACGCATTTTGTGCAACCTTCGGAATGATCGGTATTGGATGGATACACTGTTACACGAATTGGGTCATGCAGTCTACGACACTTATAAGGACCTTACTCTTCCCTATCTACTACGAACACCGGCCCATACTTGCGTTACGGAAGCGGTAGCCATGTCGATGGGGCGCTTAGCTACTGACCCGGCCTGGTTGGTGCAAACGATGGGAGTGTCAGCAGAAAAGGTCGATGAATGGCAAGACACCCTTCAGAAGCAAGGCGCGCTCTCTATGCTGGTTTTTGTCCGTTGGTGCTTGGTTATGATCCACTTTGAACGGGAACTTTATGCGAATCCAGATCAAGACTTGAATACACTTTGGTGGGACTATGTAGAGAAATTTCAATACGTACCGCGACCCGAAGCACGCCATGCTCCAGACTGGGCGGCTAAAATCCATCTGAGCATTGCACCGGCTTATTACCAAAATTATTTGTTGGGAGAAATGATTGCTTCGCAGTGGCTAACACACATGGAAGAAAAAACGGGTCAACACCCGCTCGTAAACAATCCAGAGACGGGGCATTTTTTTCAAGAGAAAATTTTTAAACAGGGCGCGTGTCTCCCATGGCAGGAATTGATCAAAGAATCGACCGATGAATCACTAAATCCTCTCTATTTTCAGAGGCAGTTTTTTTCAGGTGATACAGAATAGATAACGGACCATTGTGTAATAGACTAAGCCAAAGCGTAGCTCGCCAGGATGAATTAATGCAAGGTGGAATCGCTTTCTTCTGCGGTCCCTTCCGCCTCGCTTTTGATTGCAGGAGGGGACATCTTTTCTTCTGTTTCTTCGCGTATGGTTTGGAAATGTTCCCGTATGCGACTTCTTGACCAGCCTTTTTCTTCTAGTAGCAACAGGTGGTCGAGTAGCAAAGGGTACCAACGTAAGCCCATTGCTCGTTGCGTAAAGGCGTGAGCAGCAATTTCACGGGTTCGAGTAAGCGTGTGTCTCTTTTTTAGTGGACCCCATTTTTGGATTTTTACTTTGGGCAAGAGGTGGTCGGTTCGTCCTAGACGTGTTACTTCCAGGTGATGATACCATTCATGGTAGAGATGTAGGGCGATCAGGTCTTCAGTGGAGACTGCAAAATGAGAGCGAGCAAAAAACTGCTGGAGTTGCTGGATAGAGGAGCGGTAGATGAGAATGAGTGCTTGTTTTGGTTTGTACTGAGCACGAATCCACTCTTCTGATGGGGTGACGTCATCGACGAAGCGAATGGATGCTTTGGTTTTTAAAACCTCATTGACTAGATCGCCCAAAGAGTCAGGGCAATGAAGCTCTTTGGTTGCCTTCCATCCCATGTGGAGTGCCCGCTGTACATATTCTGCAAGCTGTTCTTGACGAAGATAAGGGAAGTGAGGGTCTTGTTCCAATTCGAGGTATCCTAGCTGCTGTTCATCGAGTAGAGGCCACGTTTGCTCTAAAGAAATCGCAGATAGTCTTGTTTTCTTCGTCATGAAGAGAACTCCCTTCGGATTGCATAGGTAAAGTTTGTATAACCATCTTATGTCAGGCGCTGCTTGACCCATGTATAACCGTAAAGAGAACGCTTTCACATCGGTTCCTGGGGAAGTTCCCTTAAGGAATTTCTCATGATTAAAAGCCCCCGCTACCGTGAATTGTTCACGGTAGCGGGGGCAAGAATAGTCAGATATCGTTAGCAGTGATTAGCGGGTAATAAACATTTGGGTCCACATGGTTCCATATGAGCCACCTTTGACATAGCCAACACCGATGACAGTTAAGTCAGGGTCAAGGATGTTCTTACGATGTCCGTCACTATTCATCCAACCATCCATTACTTGAGTGGCGGTTGTTTGTCCTGTCGCAATATTTTCGGCAGCTTTGCGATAGGAAACCCCAAATTGGGTCATCATATCAAATGGAGAGCCATAGGTGGGGGATTGATGTGAGAAATACCCCTTATCTCGCATATCAGCTGACTTGGTACGTGCCACTTTACTAAGCTTTGCATCTCCCTCAAGGGGGTTAAGACCTCGCTTGCTCCGTTCTTGATTAACAAGCTGGATCACTTCTTGTTCGATAGCGAGGATGCCATCGACGGATCCATTATCGGGCTTAGTCGGTTTTTCTTTTTTATCATCGGCAGGGTCCGGCTGAGTAGATGCTGTTTCCTTCTCTTGCTCTTCTTTTTTCTTTTTCTCCTTTTCTTTCTCTTCCTCTGTTTTAAATAAACTGGCGTGCTCTGTCTCCATTAGGGACATCTGAACACCGAAGAGGTAACTGGAAGCGTATTGATCTGGGGAAACGGTTGCTTGACTGCTTTTCGCTGAACTATCTGAAATTGGAAAAAATAAGAGGACCAAGAGAGTAAGACTGATCCATACTCGGGTTAATTTCATGAAGTACCTCCATCCATGAACATTGTGCTGATATTTCTCTCTATTACTATATCAAACGTAGATAGAAATGGCTATTTTCACTTTAAATGAAAAGGGGAATCAGATGTATTTTCATGGAATACCATTTCAACACGCAAAAGAGCAATTTCCTGTATTCCAATCTTTAGATGAACGCTGGGGTCGAACACGTCAACAGCGCAGGGATAGTCGCCATTTGGTCGCTCAATTCGGTTTTGAACCCGTTCACTTTTTACGCTCCTCCCCCGACTACCCCGTCATTATGTGCTTAAGAGAATGTCTTCGCTATGGTGATCTGGTCTTTGTCTTTCACAGGCTACCCTATCCAAGGCTTCAATTGAGCCATCATGAATGGGGAGTGCGAGCTCTCTCGATGCGGACGGCAAGTTGGGTGTATTGTAAGCAAAAGAGTCATGCCCGTTGGATAAAGGAAAGAATCCCTGGCATTCCGGTAGCCACACCGCCTTCTCCTTTAACAAAAGTAACCCCATCGGTTATTGGACAGGAATAAATCTGGATTGGTGAGAGGGGTTGTGGTAAATTGAACAGGAAGTACATAACAAGGAGATGATCGTATGGCGAAAAAAGGGCAGATCACGATGGAAAATGGAGAAAAGATCGAGTTTGAATTGTATCCAAGCGAGGCACCCAATACGGTGGCCAATTTTGAGAAGTTAGCGAAGGAAGGTTTTTATAACGGTGTCACCTTTCATCGGGTAATTCCCGGATTTGTTAGCCAAGGAGGAGACCCCACTGGTACGGGTGCTGGCGGGAGTGGTACCACCATCAAGTGTGAGACAGAAGGAAACCCTCATCAGCATGAAGCAGGCACTTTCTCAATGGCTCATGCAGGCAAAGATACGGGTTCGAGCCAGTTCTTTATCTGCCACGAGCAACAACCACATTTGGATGGGGTGCACACTGTTTTTGGAAAAGTAACTTCCGGTTTGGAAACGGTGAGAGGCATGAAAAACGGTGATGTGATGAAAGAAGTGACGGTGACAGACGCTTAATTAGTGAATCATACGGCTCCTTTAGAGAAACCAACGACTCGGTTGGATGAAGAACCTCTTATTAAAGGGGTTCTTTTTCTGTACGAGTAGCGGAGTGGCATCCAAAGGCAGTGTAAGGGAGAAGAGAAATGGATAGATAGAAAATTGTTCTCTCTCCGCTGATGTCACACCTGATGAGTGTGCTTCATAAGATAGAGGGAGTCATGGATGCAAAAACCCCACCATTTCGATCGCCTATTTTCCCCCCTTAAGCTCACCGATAAATAAGCCCGTTCATACAATATTTTGACTGAGTCCCTGACCCTTGTGCACTAAGAGCTCGAGCAAGGAGGGGTAGACATTTGACTCACAAACAGAATGGGAAGCCCTTGTTGACGAATAGGGAAAGGGAAGTTTTTGAATTACTCGTCCAAGATAAGACCACCAAAGAGATTGCACAGCAATTATTCATTAGCGAGAAGACCGTTCGCAATCATATCTCAAATGTAATGCGTACCTTTTGCGGATTGATTTTGTCCGGCCATCATCTGACTTGGATTTAGTATAAGACAAATAAAAAACCACCTTTGAGGTGGGTATGTAAATTAGTCCCCTTCTGGTTCAACCAACATTATAGGAGATGATGCATTAATGCTATCTGAAGGAGTGTTACAAGGGACTGTTAAATTAGCCAAAATAATAATTAGTAATAACGACCTACTTAAAATCCGCATTAGGTTCACTCCTTTGGGTTAGAGCTTCATGAATTTTAGTTGTATACATCGGATAATCGGTTGTGCGGTACTTTTTGCAGTGATCGGCCAGTTTAATTAATGCCTCTAGTTTCTTCTGGGGGAAATTGTAGTGACTTGCGATATCCTCTGCGTCAGTATAGAGTTTGAAAGACTCATTAATGTTCCCGATGTCTTCTTTCAACTCGGCTTTGAAAAAAAAGGCGTCAAAAAGGCGCGCTTGGTCATTATTGCGCTTTGCTATAGTTATAGCCTCATCAAATGCTTCCTCCGCTTTTTTGTTTTCCCCTGCTTTTTTGAAATTGGACCCTAATAGAGTATACGTATTTGATAAGTTCCTAATATCATTGATGTTTTCTTTTAGGGAGAGAGAATATTGAAGAAAGGTGTTAGCAAGGTTTGAATCTTGCTCTAAGTGATTATATACTTCACCTAACCTGGACCAGAGACCTGCGAGAAGGTCGTTATCTTTATGTACCATAGCTAATTTAATGCCGTTCTGGGCAATTCCCTTGGCTTCGAGATATCTTCCTTTCGCTATTAAAAGGCTGACACGGAGATCATACATTTTTAAAAGCGTACTATTTCGTGCGACGCCATGTGCATTGTCAATTACTGATTCGAGAAGCTCGAGAGCATCATCAACTTTGTCTATCGTCTTTAGATACACCATTTTATTCAGCAGTATAACATACTTAATGTAACCAAATTCTTGGTCATCACGAAACTCACTTATTGAAATATTGACATAATACAGAGCGCGAATTAAATCATTTTGCAGATACATACATTGCGAAAGATAATTATAGCAACGCGAAACCAAGTTTTCTTTTTTGATTAGAGGTGACTTAAGCACCCATGTAAATTCCTTTTCAGCTTTAGTCAAACTCTTTTGTCGCAAAAATATTTTCCCCTTTAAGTACTTAACCTTCTCTTTATAGAAGTCGGGGTATGTTTTTATAAAAGCATCGAGCTCCTTCTTAGCTTGATCGCGCTGCCCGCTATCTAAAATTGTCTCAATACCATATAGTACAAAAAATAGCTTTTCTTTTGTTTCAATTAGGCCAGATGCAATTTTATCTGTTATTTTCAATTTGTCCATATAGTATTCTTTACTTTCGGCGTTTGAAATACCATGCTCAATGTTGTTAATTGTCCCTTTAGATAGCTTTTTATCAACGAGATTATCTTGCGATAGGTTCTGTTGCTTCCGATAAAAAGTTAATAGCTGGGGGTCAATATCAATTCTTTTATCCATCAAAAAAGTCCCTCGCTTTTTCTTTCGGATTTGCATACAGTCAAATTCAAATTTGACTAATATAGCTATATCAAACCTAAAATACCTTTATATACCTAAATAGTCAAGTCGAAGGTGACTATTTGGGTGTTGAATAGGCTCTCATCCACATGTACAATTATTAACATCAATGCAATTTTACCACTTGTTTGATTTTTATCCAAGGGTTCTATGAGGAAAGTTTGTCTGGATACATAACCATTATGGAGGAGATTGCAGTGGGGGAAGAAAAATTTTCGGAAAACGAAAGTTTAGAAAAAACATTAAATAAAGAGGCGTCTTTGTTCAAATTCCAGTTAGAGATGAATATTAAAAATATATATAATACATGGAGTGACCAAATGACTAAGCGAGAAAGGGCGGAATTCGAGTGCATTATTGATGGAATTAAAAAGACCGCTCATTTGAGGAGTCGGAAAGGTTTTTAGTTACTTTCCGACTCCCTTTGGATGACAGCCTGAATTATTCGTTGGATTGTTTTTCGTTCGTCCTCCGTTAACTCGTAGCCCTCATAATGGGCTTTTTTGTGTTGGAGTGCTTCTTTGATATTGATGTTCATTTCTTGGTCTAGAGTTATTTGAGGATTATCAGTACGTCCGAGCAGATAGTCAATTGAAACATCGAAAAGATCAGCGATTTTGCCAAGGGTCTCCCAGTCGGGTTTTCTAGTACCGCTTTCATAGCCGGAAACGGATACCTTTGTAACATTTATTTTTTTTCCGAGTTCTTCTTGTGTCATTCTGTGTTTAGTACGTAATTTCTTAATACGCGCAGACAGTTCCATTGGATTTTACATCCCTTCCAGGTACAGTATGACGAATACAATAAATCATTATAATCGCTAATACCAAATAAGTACACTTTACTAAGTCGATTGTAAGATATTCACATTGATAGATTCACTATTGTATACATTTTATCATCTTTATTTAGTTATCCAATAGTTAACTAATCTAGTTAACTAAAAAGTTATTTTTGGTGTTGACATATAACTTATGGTTAACTATACTATGGTTAACAAGAGGTTAACTATAGGGGGCAGTAGAATAAATGATGAAGTTGAGACAAATTCGGGTAGCGCACAAAATGACACTTCAAGAGGTAGCAGATAAGGTAGGGATTACAAAGCCGTACTTGTGGTATATCGAAAATGGAAAACGCAAGCTCTCCTATGATCTAGCAGTCAAGATTTCGAGTGTTTTTGATATGAATCCTGATGATATTTTTTTGGATGAAAAGTTAACTGATGAGAAACAAATTCGGTAGCCCGTACAACTGTCCCACTTGCATAACATGACCAAAGAGGTGATCACATGGGAGAGGCACCACAGAAAAAGAACGGGCTTCGACTAGGCGTTATCTCATATGGAGAAAAGGATAGAGAAGAAACGTATCGTGAAGCATTTGCGCCATATTTTGAACAAAAGGAGCCAACAAATGAACATCACAACAACGTTCGAGCAACAATATCACGACATCATGCAGAAAGCCAACTTCGACCCTAGCCACCGTGACATCGCCCTCGCAAACCTCATGACCGACATGGAGCAGACGTTTCGCATCTCGGTGATGTTTCCTGAGAAGAACGAGCGCATCTCTTCAGAGGTGATGGAGTTGTATGAGAAAGTGTCGCGTAGCAGAACAGTATGACCGGGCTTCGGCTCGGCAGAGTGGACGAGCTTATTATGAGGAGTGAGTGAAATGGACAAACTTCAGCGAGTGTTTGACTACAACGGTGCAAATGTGAGAACGGTCGTCCGAGATAGTGAACCATGGTTTGTTGCGAAAGATGTATGCGATGTGTTGGGAGTCGGCAACAGTCGTCAAGCACTTAGCTACTTAGATGAAGATGAAAAGGGTGTAATTACTAATGACACCCTTGGCGGGAAGCAGAAAATGCAGGTGGTAGATGAGTCTGGACTGTATTCGCTGATATTGCGGAGTAGGAAAGCAGAAGCGAAAAAATTTAAGAAGTGGATAACCAAAGAAGTCATTCCCTCGATCCGTAAGACAGGTCAATATGGAGCAGATATCCCACAAACATTACCGGATGCTTTACGGTTGGCGGCTGATCTTGCTGAACAGAAAGCGCAATTAGAAGAAGAAAACAAAGTGATGCTTCCAAAAGCCCAGTCATACGATACCTTCCTAAGTGGATCAAACGCAAAGTCGGTCAGCTCTGTAGCGAAGGCATTGGGGATCGGACCAAATATCTTATTCCGAAGATTGAGGGAAGAAAAAATACTTATGTCGAGCGGAGATAGAAGGAATCTACCGTACCAGCAGTACATCGAGCAAGGATATTTCAAAGTCAAAGAAACACCTGTGACGATGGGCAACAAGGTGGTCAACAAAGGAACCACACTGGTCACAGCTAAAGGAGAGGATTACATTTGCAAGCGGTTGGGATTGGAGTCGACTGCGTTGGTTCAAACGAAGTAAGGTGAACACGATTATCCACCGAAGGGAGGTGATCAAATGAACATCAAAGTGGGTGAATGGCGCAAACTCAGCTGGAGCAAGCGGATGAACTTTCTACGAAAGAAGAGTTTCGAACAAATGAAAAACCGCCACCGGGTCCAGCGGTAGCGGAAACTTGGGCTTACCTAATTCAATTACCAATAGCCTACCACAACCACTGTGCTAGGACAAGAGGAGGCTCAACTCATGGGATGTATGACTGACGGGGTCCTGATTGCGTTCAGCTTTGTTTTAGCAGCTTTGATTTCGTTTGCAATCCTGTGTCTTATAGACAGATAGAGGGAGGAGAAACCCATGAAAACAGTCACATTCGAAGTCACCCATCACGAGAAGAAGCCTGCACGGCATGGTGGATTCCTGCAACACGAAGCGCATGTAAAAGTTGACGGGGATCTTGGAGAGGACAAGCAGTCCGTTGACGGGTTCGCATATGACGTAGCGTGCGAGACCATCCATGATCCATGTGGATACGGACAGTGGTGTGTGGTAGTCGATCGGATCAAGGATGACCAATACATCGTCACATGGCGGTCATGGGAGACCTGTGACTAGGAGGGAGTGCTATGTACGAAGGTGTCTGTTGGAACTGTAGTGAGTTCAAGGAGCTAGGGGACGAAGATGTTTGTATCGACTGTTTGAAGGATCTGCTTGGGATCGAATGACTCTACGGGAGGGATGTTCTAGTGAACGGTTGCTACTATTGTGAGTAAGAAGAGCACATCACGCAAGTCGGGGAAAAGATGTACGTGTGTGATGACTGTTTGGACGAACTATTGTGCAAAGCCACTGGAGGCGAGGTCAAATGAGCGAGAGGAACAACCTCCAAGTCGTTGAGCAACAGCAACAATCCGCTGGAATGATTACTCCGGCGGGCTCAGTTGAAGAGACGATGCTCCAGTTCAAGCTCTACCAAGATCTGAAGAAGCGTATTGGGCAACCTGAGGACTTTCAAAAGATCGGAGAAAAATACCATCCCATGAAGTCATTCGTCCGTAAAGTTCAGAGGTTTTTCAACCTGTCATGCGAGATTGTTCAAGACGAACCTTTGAAAGAGGACGGCAAAACGGTGGCGTGGTTGGCGAAAGTGAGAGCGATTCATCAAGCGACAGGGGCGTATCAGGAAGCTGACGGGTCGTGTGGATTTGATGAGAAAGGGAAGAATCAACAAACCATCCACAACATTCGAGCCCACGCAATCACACGCGCCAAGAACCGAGCCATTCTCGATCTGGTGGGCTTTGGTGAAGTATCTGCTGAGGAGATTTACCACCAAGAATACCAGTATCAAGCCCAGCCAAGACAGCAACAACAGCCGAAACAAGATCCACTCGTACTCAAGAAGAAAGAAGCCCTTCAAGTTGGACGGAACAAGGGACTTAGTGACGAACAGGTCGTACAGCTTCTCAAAGTGATCATTGACCCCGGAGACAGAGAGCCGACCATTCCGGAGATGGACGAGCTTATCAAACATATCAGAGACAACACCAAAGAGGAACTGACAGAGCTAATAGCAGCACCGCCCGAGGAGGATGAAGAAGAAGCGAAGGAAGTTGAAGTGATAGACGTGAGTGATCCTGATGATGACGAGTTAGAGAAGGAGTTGGGGATTTCATGATTGATATACGGATTCATGAGTCCCATAGCGACCGTGATGGGATGATGTTCTACTTTCAGCTTGTCAACGAAGATGGGCACTTCGATCACTGGACGATGATCCGTGAAGGTAAACACCGATGGGAAGTCTACAACCACTACCAAGGAGAGTACAGGCTTCTATATAAAGGGATGACGGTTGTACAAGCTATACGAGCGGCACGAGAGACACTGCGGGAGGTGGAGAGAGATGGAGCCCAACAAGAAGCTGAACATCTTGAACGACACGCCACAGGTTGAACGGAAACGTTACTACTACGAGTGCTTAAAATATGATTTGGCAGGAATCCAACGCGCCTGCGAGACGGGAGAGATTGAAGCCATTCGGAGCATATTGCGCGATTCTGAGTGGGCATTAGAGGAGCTACTAGCGATAGATGAGTTAGAGGAGGTAGAGGCATGAACGACTACAAGGCGTGGTACGAATACGAAGGTAAAAAAGGTGACCTGCATTACCTTGAAGAGGGTGATACGCTCCAAGTCAAAGGTGCAAAGGAGTCATGCAAGGTCAAATGGGTGAAGAGGAATGGTAGCGAGACCATCTATTGCACGGACAAACTGGGGATTATGTATGCACGCGAACTAACGCGGATTTGAACCGAAAGGGCGGCTACGGTCGCCCACCTATACATCTCAGGGAGGGGAACTGGATGGCGCGTAAACGGATGCTTGATCCAAGATACTGGTCGGATGAAAAGTTGGGCATGTGTGATCCAATGGCTCGAATGACTTTCATGGGCTTGATTAGCAACGCAGATGATGAAGGAAGATTAAGCGGGCACCCTGCATTGATTCGTTCGGAACTATTCCCATATGACTCACACATCACTCACGAACATGTCAGTGAGTGGTTAAGACAGCTTGAAGACAAAGGACTTATCCTTTCATATAACGTGGACGGGCAATCATATATCCATCTACCAAACTTTTTGAAGCACCAGACGATCAATCGAGCAACTAAGTCGAAACTACCTGCCCCGAGTAAAGCCGATCCACCCGAAAATACAGAGGAAAAGCAGGAAGAGTCAAAGGATGAAAAGCCTATCAAAGACTCATTGCATACTCATGGAGGATTCAATGAGGACTCACTCCTAAAAGAAACTAACAGAAGAGAAGAGAAAAGAAAAGAAAACAAACTAACAGAACAAGACGATGGTTGGTTGAATGATGATACTCAATCAAGCTCAAACATCAATCAGGAAATCGAAGCCCATTTCATCCAGAGACGCAACAGAGGAACCCTCTTGAGTGCAAAAGATATGCAACTCATTCAAGAGCTAGTTGATGATGGGTTTACCCTGGAAGAAGCAAAACAAGGGATTGATCATGCTTTTGACACCTACAAACCTAAGTTTAAGCGTGACAGCATTAAGTTGTTTTCCTACTGTGACGCGGTCATTCGAGCATTGAAAGCGAAAGGGGAGGATTCCTATGCAGAAAACGGACAAAATGCAGTCAATCAATCCTTGGATGGAAAACATTCGAGAACGAGCGAGACGGAAGATGATGGACAAGGATACTACGACCAATACGACGGATTGTTCGGCAACTGACGTATGCTCTAAGTGCAAAGGAATGGGCTATCTTATCGATGGATGGAAGTACCTCGGGAAGTGTGAATGCCTCAAGAGGAAACATGGGATGCAACGGTTAAAAGCGGCTATGATTCCAGACGAGTTCATTGGTGCGCGCTTGGACCAATACAAACGCACCAATAAGGCACAAGAGATTCTGTTTCAAGCGGCTGAGAAATATTTAGAGGAGTTCAATTCAATCCAAAAGTCCCAACAGAACAGCATGGGATTCATTGCTAAGTTCGGGGAGCAGAAGATTAAGGCAGTAAGGGATTATGGGAAACGCCGTGAGTTGAAGAAGAAGCACAACAACTTCGGATTAGGCAAGACCCATTTGCAAGTAGCAATTGCCAAGCATTTGATTGGCCAAGGGAAGAGAGTTCTCGTTGTTTCGGATGTTCTGCTCATGGAAGAAATCATGCAGTCCAAGATGGTCGGTGACGGCGGGGTAGAAACCAATCGTATCTTGGGACTGGTGACGAAGGTACCTGTGTTGATCTGGGATGACATTGGCAAGAGCAATCCTAGCGAACCGAAACATGCTATGTATTTCCACATCATCAATGAGCGGTATAAGAAGCGACTGCCTATCATTTATAGCTCAAATGAAGACAGAGACACCTTGGAGGATCGAATAGGAGCAGGTGCGACATCTAGACTCTTTGGGATGTCGCACGGACGAATCTATCGAGTAGAAGGCCCTGATTACAGACTAGGAGGCGGTTTTTGATGCAGACCGGACAAATTCCAGTGGCAACCCCGTTTCGACGTCAAACGATTTACACAGCTCTCGGAGAAGGGGAGCCGTTTAATTTCGACTGGTGCGGAGTGAAAGAGGTTCCCGATGCTATTGAGATGTGGAAGAAGGGGGCCAGCCTAGAGGAGATGGCAATACATTTCAAGCGTGATCCTGATGAGGTGTTCGTCCTGTTGATGGATTTAGCACGAAATGGACGAATTAAACAAAGAAAAAACGGTGGAGTGGGGGTTTGAGGAGTGATTTTCCGTATGGAGGACCTTGAGCCGATCTTGGATGAGGCACACAACAAGGGGAAAGGGATACGTTTTATTGAGTCAGCTCCTAGTGGAGGTGAACCCTGCTATGAGATGAATTTTTTCTTCGCCTATGGCGGGAGCTACTACAAGCTCTCTCACGGTTTGAAAGATGAGCTGAGGTATAAGGAATGGCGGTATGATGAGGTTGAGTGCCCACAAGTGCAGAAGAAAGGCATGCATTGGGTAGAGGTGGGGGACATGGGGATTAAGTCGATGGTTTATCGAGGCGCTAACGAAATATTCTCCCTAGCAGATGTGGCTTGGGTGGACCGAGGGAACGCGGTGGAGAATGAGGTTTTGGTCATTTTGAAGTGTTCACGGTGGGATTTTGAATACGATGAATGGGCAAACATCATTGTCCTGCTAGGCGACGAAGCTGACGAATTTCTAGAGCGATGGGTCAGCTATAAGGAAAATCGAGGGGCAGGATTGGGATGAGGATGTTGGACCTCTTTTCGGGAATCGGGGGATTTCGCTTGGGGATGGAGCCCGTTGGATTTGAGTGTGTTGGGTGGGTAGAGATAGACAAATTTGCACGAAAGTCCTATGAAGCAATACATCAGCCGTTCGGGGAGTGGACAGCACATGATATCACATGCGTCACAGATGACGATCTTCGATTACTTAGAAGAGAGCGAGGGCCCATTGACATTATTACCGGAGGATTTCCGTGCCAGGCTTTTTCAGTGGCGGGTAAGCGAGGAGGCTTCAGCGATACTCGAGGCACAATGTTTTTTGAAATCGCAAGGTTCGCATTTGTTCTCCAGCCCCAATATCTACTCCTTGAGAACGTCAAAGGACTCCTCAGCCACAACAATGGCTATACGTTCGAGACGATCCTCCGAACGCTGGATGAACTGGGGTATGATGCAGAATGGCAGGTGCTTAACAGCAAGGATTACGGGGTCCCACAACACCGGGAACGAGTCTACATTGTCGGACATCTTAGAGGAAAACGTACCCGACAAGTATTTCCTCTCACAGGAGAAGGTACAGCGACTAATTGTAAACTCGCGGGTAACCTAAACGCCTACAAGTACGATCAAAACAACAGAATCTATGATCCGTCCGGTCTATCTCCTACGCTTACGTCGATGCAAGGCGGAGATCGGGAACCAAAGATCATGCAACGAGGGCGAGGGAATAACAAAGGCGGTTTGCATAGCACAGCGCCAACGGTTACAACTAACAGTTACCAAGATAATAACTACTTGTCAGACGGCCATCAGATTAGAAAGTTGACACCACGTGAGTGTTGGAGACTTCAAGGCTTTCCTGATTGGGCATTTAATCGAGCGAAAGAAGCAGGCGTATCGGACTCACAGTTGTATAAGCAGGCGGGTAATAGTGTGACGGTAAACGTAATCAGAGCGATCGCTACAAACATGGTGGAGTTCAAGGGAGACGAGCTGATTGAACAGGGGGAAATCAAATGATTACACACAAGACCGTGCACGTTCGTGTTGAAGATGTGGTGAACATGGAACCAAGCGAACGGGAAGAGGTATCTGCAACGATTGTTGTAATAGCAGGAGGGAACACAAAGGGAGCGGACGTTCTGGAATTTGCAATGCGGTTGGTCTACGAGGGTGAAGTCAATGTCCAAGACAGCATCTATGTTGAAAAAGATGGTAGAGGGTTCGTTAAAGGCTACATTCTGATAGGCACTGAAGGTGGAGAGTATTATTATCCTCCTGAAGAATTAGAGGGTTGTATCACAGGGGCATGGATTGTGGAGGAAGCATGATCCGCTTCACGGTGGAAGGTAGACCTGTCGCAGCTGTACGGATGACTCAAAGGTCGAAGCACGTAAGCGAACCGGCGCAGAGGTACCTTGCTTATAAGAATATAGTTGGATGGAATGCACGGATAGCAGTTCCTAAAATGATCATGGGACCCGTAAAGGTTGAGGCAGTGGCGTACCTATGTGGTGGTCAGGATATGGACGTGGATAATCTTGCGAAGTCCTTCATGGATGGACTAAACAAGATTGCGTACAAGGATGACAGACAAGTTCGAAGGCTGGAGATTGAGAAAATATCTGTTACTTCCAAGGCGGAAGAGCGAGCGGAAATCACTGTATGGGAGGTGAGTGAGGATGAAGGTAATAAACGTCCTAAGTCTCGGGGCAGGAGTTCAGTCAACAACTCTACTGCTCATGGCAGCGTATGATGAGATCACACCAAAGCCTGACCATGTGATATTCGCTGATACAGGATGGGAGCCTCATGGGGTCTATGAACACCTGGACTGGTTCGAGGAAGAGGTGGAGCGGTTTGGGATCTCGATAGTCAGAACAGCAGGGGGAAATATCAAAGAGGACATTCTGAATTCTGCGAAGAGCGGGAAGAGATCCGCCTCTGTGCCATTTTTCATCAAAAACGTAGATGGTACAAAAGGGATTGCTCGTAGGCAGTGCACGCAGGAGTACAAGATTGAGCCAGTCAACAAAAAGGTTCGGGAGTTGTTGGGATACAAACCGCGCCAACGGGTGAAAGAGACAGTGATCATGTGGATGGGAATCAGCACGGACGAGATTCAGCGTGTGAAACCGAACCAGTCAAGGTGGATTCAGAATCGGTATCCACTCATCGAGAAGGGAATGAACAGACTTGATTGCGTGAACTGGCTGAACAAGAGAGGGTATCCGGTTCCTCCGAAGAGCGCGTGCATAGGCTGTCCGTACCATGATGACTACACTTGGGCGCAAATGAAGAAGCATGATCCTGAATCCTGGGGAGAGGCAGTTCAATTCGATCGGGGAATCAAGAAGTTACCTGGGATTAAAGGGGACGCGTACCTTCATCGATCATGTCGCCCGCTTGAAGATGTTTACCTTCATGAAGACCAGTTGGAGTTGGATTTGTTTACAGAAGAATGCACAGGCATGTGTGGAGTATAGAGGGAGTGGAATGAATGAGTACAACACCTGAATGGGTCGGACGGATGAAAGAGAGAGTAGACAGGGAGATTAGCGATCCAGAGTATCGAGCGAACCTTAAGCGGATGGTAGACAAGCTGGCGACTGATGGAGCGAAAGAGTGTGAAGTTAGTATTGGGTTGTGTATAGCGGCGGTCTTTGATTTCTTTATGCCGGAGCTGAGAAAGGAGAGAGAATGAATGGCCGTCATCTACTACAATCCGGTGGCGTTTGAAAATAGATGTGAGATTTGTGGGGAAGACAGGATGGTGAATTTGAAGGTGACGGGGGACTTGGTGGAGTGTCAGGTGTGTGGGTATCGGTATCAATTGAAGGAGGTGGATCATGATCGAGATATGTATGAGGAGTTGATGAATGAACAGTATTCTATTTTTGATTGAGTGGGTGATGGGGATGAGCAGGAGACTAAGAACGGAGCAGATGATGTTGTTTCTCAAGTTTTTGTTATTCAAGAAGAGACAACCACCAAGGCGATTTTCAAGGATGAGAGTGGGAAAGTACTTGTTGCCTTGGCAAGCAGAATTTATGATCAAACATAAATCCAAGGGGAGATGATGAGTATGGGTTTTAAAGTAGGAGAGCTGTTGAGTGGAGAACTGCGGTCGTTTTCGTTTACGTCTTGTGATATGAGCGTGGAAGAAGCATCTGAAATCCACAAGGACTATGGTACGAGCGGAGCGATTGTATGGGATGACGAGCTGGGCGGTTTCCGCAGTGCGACATTGGGAGAAGTCGTAGAGAAGGTATCGCCATCAAATACGATGTCACCTTCGAAGATCTTTCAACACATTCTGCTATCGAATCAGATGGATGTAAGTATAGAGCTGTTGGATCAGGCATTGGAAGGGAAGGGGTCGCTCGAAGGGATGGGATTCACGTTCAAGTCCGCAGGAGACGTCTATGGGGTTGATCCTGTCTATTTGATAGCTCACTCCTTGCTGGAGACGAGCCATGGGACCAGTAGGTTGGCGAACGGAGAAGTCGACGGCTATGAGGGGTACTACAACGTTTTCGGTGTGGCTGCTTACGATGGCGACGCATCAAATCTAGGCGCGGCATACGCGAAGCAGAAGAACTGGAACAATGTGAAGAAGGCTATCATGGGTGGGGCGAAGTGCATCTCGGACTGGTACACGTATTCCAGTCACGAACAGGACACTCTCTACAAGATGCTGTACAACCCAGAGAATCCCGGGGTACATCAGTATGCTACGGATATTGGATGGGCGGAGAAGCAGTCCAATATGATCTACACAATATGTAGAGAAAATGGGCTGGACGAGTTGGAAGTGGAGATTGACTATCCGATATATAAATAAGGAGGATGATCATGGCGAGTAAATTGTTCTTAAACTTTTGGGAAGATGCAATGATCGGGGAGCGGCCACATAGAGAGGTGGAAGCGCATCGGAATCGGTTCATTTTAACAATGTTGCAGGCAGAAGGTTTGGTTCCAGAGTTCAGGGATTGTGGTCATGCGGATGAGTTTGAGGCAACTGTGGTGGTGACGCAGGGAGTAGACTGGAAGGAAACAATCAAGATTACGCTTCCTAATGGAGATGAAGTGGAGACCAAGGCGAGCAAAGCTGTTGTCCATAATATCGACGGCAATGTAGGATAACAAAACCAATGGGGGTGCAGGTATGGAATCGGTAGCAACAGAGACGAAATCGGCGAATAAGAAACCTGTGCATCGGAAGAAAGTAGAGGAGCTATTGATGAACTATCGTACCTGGAAACCGACCTTGCAGATGGAGGAAGAGTTCCCGTCTTGCACCCCTGTCTATGAAGAACGGACAAGCCCAGCGTATAGTGAGTATGTATCGGACACGGAGCGGTATGGGATCAGACGAGCCGAGCAGAGAGGACGACTGGAGTGGATGGAGAAGAAGGTGAAGCGGATCGAGAAGGCACTTAGTGTGTTGGATATCGATGAACGGGTGGTACTGGAGGAGCGGTATATAAACAATCGGCTGGATATGGAAGTACAGGCGAGGCTGATGTGGAGTGAGAGTACGTATAGGAGGATTAAGAAGGAGGCAATGCGAAAGATGGCGGTGATGTTGGGAGTTGATTTGTTAAAGGACAGAGATTAAAAAGAAAATACCTAGTTCGGGTGTGCTCTTTTGCGTGGTTAGATTATTATGCGCAATTCCTAGGGCTTACTAATTCAAGGTTAGCATGTCTGACTATAGCTACTACCTAATGAGGTTCGATATGATATGACTATTTCAAATGGAATCAGACACTGCCCATAGGCCATAACTCCCTGATGGGTTTCGATGTGATATGATTAGATCCAGAAAGAACCAAACCACTGACTTCGCTATAACTCCCTGTTGGAGTTCGATGTGATATGATGGGTTTGAAAATAGAGAGCCTCTTGTTCTGGCTATAACTCCCTGTTGGAGTTCGATGTGATATGATCTGCCTCCTCCATCACTCGCTTTTCTAATGGCTATAACTCCCTGTTGGAGTTCGATGTGATATGATGTGTACGCACCCCTTATGGTAGCCAGACAAGCTATAACTCCCTGTTGGAGTTCGATGTGATATGATTCAGAGCAAGGACAGGATCTTTCTTGGGAGGCTATAACTCCCTGTTGGAGTTCGATGTGATATGATTTCGATATTACACGGTACAGGTGAACGAGCTATAACTCCCTGTTGGAGTTCGATGTGATATGATTCAAGAGCTTCCGAGATGAACTATTTAGCTATAACTCCCTGTTGGAGTTCGATGTGATATGATTCCAAGGTTGGCTCTTCATCAAGAAAAGTGCTATAACTCCCTGTTGGAGTTCGATGTGATATGATGATGATCGTATTCGTTATAGTGACGGTCTTGCTATAACTCCCTGTTGGAGTTCGATGTGATATGATGCAACAGAGGCAGATGAGGACGGAAACGAAGCTATAACTCCCTGTTGGAGTTCGATGTGATATGATCTATTGAACAAGGTGAGCTGACGGTGCATGCTATAACTCCCTGTTGGAGTTCGATGTGATATGATATGGCCACTCTCGTCATCCGCTCATCCATCGCTATAACTCCCTGTTGGAGTTCGATGTGATATGATCAAAGCATGAATGTTCTCGGGTACTTTGAAGCTATAACTCCCTGTTGGAGTTCGATGTGATATGATTGTAGGTTTTTTCCCCTGTTTTAGAGATATGCTATAACTCCCTGTTGGAGTTCGATGTGATATGATCAATAGCGGATAGTAGGTATAGTGCAGGCAGCTATAACTCCCTGTTGGAGTTCGATGTGATATGATTCCTTATTTTAGGGGCAATAGTTCAGTATCGGCTATAACTCCCTGTTGGAGTTCGATGTGATATGATAGGCACCTATAAACTTCAGTAATAATCGGTCTTGGAGACGATTTAACAATATAAAAATGATTAGATAATGGAGATGGGCAGGTGTTTTTAATCGCTTTTTGAGAAAAAGGATAGCTCTGTACTGAATTAACACTTGCTTTTTTATCGATTTCCTGTATAATTTTGAGTATCATATCACATCGAACTCCATCAGAAGTTGTTATAGTAAAGGCATTGACCTGTGGCGTTGGGGATCGCCATTTTATCCTAACTCAATGTTAGGATTTCTCCCCACTATATTTGAATAGATCGTTTTGGATAGTCTGGTTCCTTTTGGACCAGATTATTTGCGTTTGTGTTGGAATGAAAATTTTGGTATTATTGATGATGATATTAGTAATAATGTTATTTAATTGGGAAGATGAGGTGTTAGATGTGAGATACACATTAGGGTTAGACATTGGAATTACTTCGTGTGGTTGGGCTGTTGTTGACCAGAATAATAATAGATTTCAAGCATTAGGGGTAAGGAAGTTTGAAAAAGCGGAGCAAAGCGGGGGAGAACCCCTGGCTAAACCTAGAAGAGAAGCTCGTGGTTCGCGAAGGAGAAACAGAAGAAAAAAGCATCGAATTGAACGCATAAAAAACCTAATTGTGAAGCAAGGTTTGCTTAGTAATCAGGAAATGAATTGTCTTTATAACGATCGCTTTTGTCTTGATATTTGGGAATTGCGTCTGGATGCATTAAAGAGGAGGTTAACAAACCCTGAATGGGCGCGTGTACTTATTCATTTAGCACAGCGCAGAGGCTTTCAGTCCAATAGAAGAAGTGAAAATGGATCAGATGACAATAAGCCTATGCTTGTGAATATTAATGAAAATCAGAGAATCATGAAGGGTATGGAGTACAGAACTATAGCTGAAATGATGGTGAAAGATGATAAATTTAAGCACAATAAGAGGAATAGAAGAGGAGACTATCTTAACTTGGTAAGTCGGGAAGATGTACGTAATGAGATTAAGACATTGTTTGACTATCAGCGGAAACATGGAAATGCACTTGCGTGCGAAGATTTCCAGCAAGCATATGTGGAGATATGGGGTTCACAGAGACCCTATGCTTCGAAAGAGCAGATCGAAAGTATGTTGGGATATTGTACATTCGAAGAACAGGAAAAGAGAGTACCTAAAGCATCACTTTCATTCCAAAGATTCATTGCTCTTGATGAGATTAACAAACTGACGATTGTAAATGGATCTGAATTCCGGAGATTAGAGAAAGCGGAGCGTCATGTTATAAAAGAATTAGTGTTTGCTAAAGTGAAAGTGAAGTACTCTGATATTAGGAAAAAATTGAATTTAGATGAGAGTTGGCGTTTTAGCAACTTGTACTATGCACCATCACTATCGACAAAGAAGGTTGAAAGTGATGTCTTTTTAAAGTTAGAAAGCTTTCACAAAATCCGTGCGATATTTGAAAAAGTGTGTGAGGACGAAGTTGATCAACTAGTAACAGATATAGATTACGATACTGTCGCTTATGCCTTGACTGTTTTCAAGGATGATAAGGATATTAGAGATTACTTAAGTAATAATTATGTTAACAGTAAGGGTAAATTACAGGTCAACCTCTCGGATAAGAGCTATCCGGAAGAGTGGATTGATCAATTTGTAACATTGAACTTTACAAAAGTAGGTCATTTGTCCCGAGTAGCGCTTCGGAATATTTTGCCTTTTCTAGAGGAAGGAATGCAATACAATCAAGCGTGTGAAAAAGCAGGTTACGATTTCCAGGGATGTTCCAGTTCATCAAAAAAACAAAAGTTGCTTCCGGTTATACCGAATATAGGAAATCCTGTGGTGCAACGTGCATTGTCGCAGACCAGAAAAGTCTTGAACGCACTTATTAAACAGTATGGATCTCCTTCCGCCATCCATATTGAAATGGCGAGAGAATTGTCTAAGTCTTTTACTGAACGTGATGAGATAGATAAGAAGTATAAATCCAACAAAAAGAGAAATGAGAAGGCAAAAGAAGGACTTCGTGAATTAGGCAACATTGATCCATCAGGTCTGGATATTGTGAAGTATAAGCTATGGAAAGAACAAAACGAACGGTGTATGTACAGTGATGAACCCATTGAAGCAAGAAGGCTTCACGAACCAGGCTATGTGGAGATCGATCATATTCTCCCCTACAGCAGGAGCTTGGATGATACTTATAACAACAAAGTATTGGTGAAGACGAGGGAAAATCAGAATAAAGGGAACCAGACTCCTTTTGAATACTTAGGGGGGAGCGATCGATGGGATGTATATGTAGTGAGAGTTGAAAGTAACAAAAATATGGATAAGAGAAAGAAAAAGCATCTAGTCCGAAAATGCTTTAATGAACAAGGGCAAGCCGAGTTTCGAGAACGCAATTTGAATGATACAAGGTCCATTTCTTCCTTCTTTGCTAAATTCATTCGAAATCAGCTGGACTTCGTGGGCGAACAAAAAGTATTACCTGTGAACGGAAAGGTGACTGCTCATTTGCGAAGTCGATGGGGGTTTAACAAGAATCGTGAGGAAGGGGAGCTCCATCATGCATTAGATGCAGCTATTGTTGCTGTAACAAATGAAAAGTTTATCAGGGATGTCACAACTTATTACAAGAATCGCGAGGAGAGTAAAGCAACGTTGAAGAGAAAGAAAGTACATTTTCCAGAACCTTGGGCTGATTTTAGAAAGGAATTGCGAGGCAAGCTGTCATCTGATCCAAAACAATGTTTAGGGGAGCTAGGATTGGACAACCATGATAAGGAGTTTATATCTAAGCTAAAACCAGTATTTGTATCAAGAATGCCGCGGCATAGTGTTACGGGTAAAGCGCACAAAGACAAAATAAGAAAACGGGTTGGACAAACAGAGGATGGCATGGTAATTACAGCTATAAAAACCCCCCTAAAAAATATAGAATTAGATAAAAATGGACACTTCCCTATGTATGGTAAGGAAAGTGATCCTATAACATATCAAGCGATCAGGGAACGATTGTTACAAAATAAGAATGATCCCAAGTTAGCTTTTAAAGAGCCGCTGTACAAGCCTAGTAAAGCATCAAGGAACGCTCCTTTAATTAAATCAGTTAAGCTAATGGAAAATAGAAGTGTTGTTCGAGAGGTTAATGGAGGCAAGGGAGTAGTCTATAATGGAGAAATCATTCGTACTGACGTATTTACTAAGGGTGGAAAATTCTTTTTGATCCCTCTTTACTCAATTGATTTAGTGAAAGATGCGCTACCGAATAAATTTATTACTGCAGATACAGCATTTCGATTATGGCCGGAGATTGATGAATCGTATTCCTTTTTATTTAGCCTATTTAAAAATGACTTAGTAAAAATTGTTCCAAAAAAAGGAGTTAAGCTTACGAAAGTATCTACAGGCGAAAAAATCGTTGTAAATGAGCTTTTGGGTTACTATCAATCTGTTCATTCATCTAACGGTGGCATTACTGTAATCACGGATGATGGCTCTTATAAAGCAAAGGATATAGGTTCGAGAACTCTTTTGAGCTTTGAGAAGTATCAAGTGGGTATTCTGGGCGACTATACAAAAGTGAAAGGTGAGAAGAGACTTGAGTTGGCGGCACATCATGGTAACAACAAAAGCTAAGTTATGTGTTAGAAATAACCAACTTATTGTTATCCAAGAAGATGAGGTGAAAATTCCTCTGGAGGATATTGCATCTGTAGTCCTTGAAGAGAATAGTTCAATTCTCACGGGCCATACCCTTAGTAAATTCAGTGAATTCAATATCGCTCTCTATACATGTAACGAGAAGCATCTTCCTAATGGTATATTGCATGGATATCAAAAGCACTCAAGACAACAGAGCGTACTGCATATGCAGTACGCGTTGTCTAAACCTTTTATGAAGCGTACTTGGCAAAAGATCATTAAACAAAAAATCCTTAATCAGGCTAGCTGTTTATCTATCTTAGGGAAGAGTGGGAGTGAGCAACTCATTAAGATCAGCAAGACGGTTGATTCAGGTGATGGAACGAATCGGGAGGCCTATAGTGCTCAAGTTTATTTTAAGTGGTTATTTGAAGGGCAGTTTCATCGAAGAAGTGAAAATACAATAAATATATCCCTTAATTATGGATATGCGATCGTCCGGGGAGCAGTCGCTAGGGCATTAGTCAGTTATGGATTTTTACCTTGCTTAGGAATAACCCATGATAATGATCTGAACCAATTTAACCTAGCGGATGATTTTATGGAGGTGTATCGCCCGATGGTGGACATGCTAGTCCAGACAAATGTAAGTGATGAGGATTCTTTTGATAAAGGTGTACGTTCTAAGCTGTATAACATATTAAATATGGATGTGTTGTTGGTGGATAAAGTATATAGCATACATCGATCGATAGAAGAAATGATCAAAAGCTATGCATCAGCTTGTCGCCAAGATGACTATAACTTGCTTCAATTACCTCGGATTTTACCGATAGCAATACATAGATATGAGTAAGTATATGAGGATTCTTCTGTTCTTTGATCTACCAGTTAAAAGAAAAAATGATCGGAACGAATATACGAAGTTCAGGAAATTTCTTCTTAATGATGGATATGATATGCTCCAGTTTTCGGTCTACTGTCGAATTTGTAATGGAAATGATGGAATGCAAAAACACCTAGACAGATTGAATCGAAATCTACCTCCGAGGGGGTCGGTAAGAGTGCTAACGGTGACTGATAAGCAGTACTCAAGAATGAAGTTTCTTGTTGGAAAGCCTACTTCAACAGAAAGATCGATAAGTGCAGATCAACTTACACTATTTTGATCGTATGCCACTAGACATGGCTGGGGCGCTATATATTGATAACAAGGCTAGGCCCTGTTTCTCTGTTGATGCCCAAGTGATTCCGGTAGGAGGAACAGGGCTTGATTATCGCAATGATGATTGAACACTCTCATGACGAGGGTGTTTTTGTTTTGCGATGAAAAGGAGTGGTTCGATGGAATCTACGGAAGCGATCAAACATAAGATCGGTCGTTTACTCGCAGACAAAGGTATATCGCCGTTTTTCTTAGCAGACAACATCTCGTTAGCGAACTATGATGAGGTCAACTTGTACAAGCGAGACGGTATGATCATTGTGGATATGTACTGTAGAGACTTGGACACGGATGTGCCGATGATGTTTCGATACAAGTACGACATGAACGAAGTGTTGATACGAACGGAGATGACAATCCGCGGGAATACGAGTGTCATGTGGGATAAGCGGGAAGAGATCGAGGAGCTTTGGGAGCAGTGTCAGGGGAGTGAGAAAGAAGATGCCACAAAAACCACCCAGTCCTTGTAACTACCCTGGATGCCAGGAATTAAGTCAGGGGCGGTACTGTGAGAAACACGGGTGGGGTACAAACAGGCGGTACGATCAAGACAGGGGGTCGTCATCAAAGAGGGGATATATTAACGAGAAAATTCGACTTTAAACTCTCTTTCCTACTCTACCAACAAATGCTATAATGCTAGTGTTAAAGGGTAGATAAGGAAAGGGAGGGGGAATGTTCTTGCTCGAAGTGTTACGGTCATGGGGAATGACCGTTCTGCATTATAGCAAGCGACGTCGTGAGGGATGGAGAGAGAAACATCCATTATTGTTTAAGGGGATAAAGAGAACTTACATCGGATTGACGTGGTTCCTTCTTGGATTGGTTATCTTGGCGTGGATTTTTATCCCAACGGCTCGAGAAGCGTTGATTCAGTTTCTTTGGAGTTATTATCTCCTATGGCAGTTTTGGTTCTTAGCGCGGAGTAAGACATTGACATGGACGGGTATGGCCCGCTTTTTTGCCATCGGGGCTTGGGTCATCGCGCCGCTTTCAGCAATGGTTGTCTATTCGATTCATGGATTGTTTGCAGAGGGTCCAGCCTCGATTGGGGCGAGATGGAGTGCCGAAATTGTCGGTCCATTAACCGAAGAGTCAGTTAAGTTGTTGCCTTTTCTACTTCTTTTTCTGTTTACGAATCGAACAAAGAGTTTTAGCCTCACCGATTATATGCTGGCAGGCGCTGCGACAGGTGTCGGATTCAACTTTATGGAGGAGATGGTTCGTCGTTGGGTGACGGCGGACTCAGGGAACAGTCTCTTTGAATTATTGGCGGAGCTACTAGTGGACACCGAGCAGAGCTGGGAGATATTCACCCTCTTTCCTGGCGCCTTTTCAGATGGAACGGCGATCTCTCCTGGTCATGGAGTGTGGACCGGCTTCATTACGCTAGGGGTTGGAATCGCTCTACGTTATCGGAGTCGCTGGGGAAAGAAAGTGTATTTGCTTCCGTTTTTCTTCTTTGCTTGGGCGACTTTCGATCATGGTGCTTGGAATGCTCACCATGGAGGAATGTCGGATGTTGCTTCTTTTTTCTACGCGCTATCATTCCATGGATACTTACTGAAGTGGGTCTTTGTCTTATTCATTGCACTTGCGATCTTCCTAGACTACCGTACTCTAAACCGTGTACGTGACCAATTACCGCTTTTGCCACGTGAAAGGATATTAGAGCCGGTGTCGGATTGGATCGTGATTTTGCAAGCGATGATGAGAGGGCGGAAAGCCTTTGGGCATTCTCTCGGCTTTACCCGTGAGAGACGGCATTATGGTTTCTCACTTCTTCGCGAGGAAGAGTCAAAGGATCGAACTTCCCAGATAGCGTCCCTCAAGCAGCATAAACTCGTCTTAGAAGGATTCTTAGTTGCTCTGGTGTTGGTCTTCCTCATTATTTTCCTTCCGGATATGTACAGTGGAACAGGGGATGCTTACTTTTCAGGTCTTTTGGATCGATTGTCTGATTGGTGGAATGGGCTTAACGGATGGGAAAAAGGCGGCGTGATTGTTGCGGTAACCGTCCTTGGCACGCTATTGACAGTGGCAACTGGAGGCGGCTGGATTGTAGGTGGCTTTACTGCTCTAGGGGCAGCATTGACAGCGAAGGAGGTATTAGATAATCCGGAGCCGACAAAAGCGTTCATCGAAGATCCGTGGGGAAGTACGAAGTCGTGGGCAAAGGAGATGCTCCAACATCCACCACAAGAAGCTGCTATAGTTCTTGCCGCTCTAGCAGCAGAGCAAATCCTGGGTCGCATACCGATGGTGAAGGTAGCCGATGAGGCTTTCGATTTTATCAAGCGAAAGTCGCAGAATTCATTAGAACGCTGGATGCCTCGCACCCAAGTACAAGATGCGGGTACAGGGATGCGCTTTGATTGGAATGAACCTGATGTGCGTGAGTCAAGAGGGACGGGTTCAGGCGGGGATGGGCAAGGTCCACTAAATGACGTGGAATCGCATCGTAGATCAGACCATCCAAATAAACCACCTAGTTTGCGGAGTGGAGATCCTGACTTTTCATTTGAAACTAGTCGAAATGAAAATGGTAAACTTATAGCTGAAACTAGTGATGGAAGAGAATTTAAGGTTCGGTATGGGGATAAAGCAAATACAATTGAGACGCAGACAACTCCTGCTGGGAATACTTATACGGTTCGGTATAATGGAGACGCTCTTCCTGATTTCACTCCATATGCTGTAAAGGATTCGTTAGGAAATCCTATAGAAATTATATTACCCGACGACGCCACCGTTGGTAGAAGTCCAGATCAGACAAGATTTGCTACCAGATTATTGAAAGAGAAGTATCCTGATTGGGAATCAGATTTTGGCTTTACAGATGCACAGAAGGAATCAATTAGGAAAAATAAAGGGCCTATTGGACCGGGTGGTAATAGAATAATGGAGGAGAATCTAACTTGGCATCATGATAAAGAAACGGGTAAACTAATTTTAGTTCCTTACGACCTAAATGATTCATTTCGTCACACAGGTGGTCACAAGTATTGGGGTCAACAAAGGCTAGGAGGGACATAAAATGATCAAATGGATTGAAAGGGAGAAGCCTGTTTCTCTTGAAGAACTGTTGCAAATTGAAAAAAAAGCAGGATTAAAGTTTCCGAAAGATTTTTTGGAGTGGTATTTGAAATATGTGGGTCTTGAAGAAAGCACCCATATCAAGTTGAATGGTGAATTTTATGAGCTGGTAAATATCCTATTCCCATCGCAAATAGAAAATATGGTAGAGGAAATTCTTGAAGAAGATGAAGAAATAATTCGTGATAAGGGAGTGATGATGGTTCCCTTTGCCCAAGATTCTGCTTTGGAACAGTATTGTTTTTTGGGGGAACTTGGAAAAGAGCCGACAGGGATAATATATATCCATCGGTCTGATTTTATGGAAGATATATTTGAAGGAGATAGAATTAAGAAAGAACATTGGATTTGTGAGACGTTCACCGAATTTATCCATTTGTTCACTGAACATGCGTTGGATGAAGATGAATTAGATAACGTGTAAGGCACTACCGAATATAAGCTCGACACTTGTCGTATGTTATCTAGGGCGACTCCACTACTGGGGTCGTTCTTTCGATTCAAACGGGGGTCGTACTGGGAAACGCGACAATTGAGAAGGGTAAAGAATATAGATAGGTGAGAGGGCTTATATGCAGGGAATCGAATGGGAATATACCAATGATCCTGTAAATGAGGAAACTATTCAGTTAGTAGAGCAAAGATTAGGCGTTAAGTTCCCCTTAGATTTCATTCATGTGATTCAGAAGTACCATGGAGCTTCACTTGAAACTCATCGTTTCAAGTACAATAATGGGCTAAACGGGTACTTTCATACGCTTTTAAGTTTTGATCCTCATGATGATGAAAGCTTTCAACAAATAGCACTTGACATGTCGGAAGATGATGATTTTCCAAATGAAGTAATTCCCTTCGGTTTAGATGCCGCGGGTAACTTCCTGTGTTTTGATTACCGTAAAAATGACAAAAAGCCTAGCATTGTATACTGGTATCATGAGGAAGATGAAATCTACTATGTGTGTGAGACTTTTACAGAATTATTAAGTAAGCTATACTAACGAACAAAGCCAAGTGGGGGTTTCCTAGCTTGGCTTATTTTTCGCAAAAGAAAAACGCCGTCTACAACTCAATGCCATATTTGCGGGATTTGACCGCTTTTTGACCGGTTTCTGACCGCTATTATCCGGAAAGCCGTGCTATTATGGTAGTGTGATCGTATGCCGTTAGTCGTGGCTGGGACGCTATATATTGATGAAGGACATCACCCTGTCTCTCCGTTGGCGCTCAAGTGGTTCTTGGGTAGGGGGAACGGGGTTTGATTTTTGCAACGATGATTGAACGCTCTCACTCAAATGACGAAAGTGGAAGCAAGTGGGATTGAAGACTATTGGAACATTATTTTACCAGCCAGAGAGAAGGGGTGTACAAGATGCCAAGCAGAGAGCGAGAGATACGATATAAACGAGGACAGACATCGAGATAAATGGGGAGCTGTTGATCAAGTTTAGAAGGACGATGACCTGTCCACGGAGATGTGCAGCAGCTAGTAGAGATCGTGGCGTATATACGAACGATCAGATGATGCGCTAAAGAAATGGATAGAGGATCAGTTGCAGGGGATGTTGCCGGAGTCAGATGGATTTGATGATATACCGTTCTAGTAAGGAGTGAGAGTACGTATAGGCGGATTAAGAAGGAGGCGATGCGGAAGATGGCGGTGATGTTGGGATTGGGACGAGATAGCAAATGATAAGGCTGTTCTCAATTGAGAACAGCCTTTGAAAAGTTGAGTTAGGGTTGCCAGTCGAAAATTGCACCTAATAAATATACTAATGGAACAAATAGGAAGATTGAGAAGGACATAATGATGTTCCCTACTAGTCCGAAAGCAGAAAAACGCTCTTGTTTTGATATCCCGATGAGACTGAATATCACGCCTATAGGATTTATTACCCAAGTAAGCATCCATAGCGGGATACCTTGATCAACTCCATAATTAAGTGCCGGAATAACCATCATTAGCAAGTACAGCATGATGCCAATGCCAATTGCAAGAAGTGAAAATAAACTGTTCTTGCCTATCACTCTTTTATCTTGCAAATCTCTCATGATACACCCCTTGTTTGAAAACAAATTGTTCCTCTTAATTCGATATAATAGCGTCTACCTTTACGCTGTAAGAGTTGTTGTTTTTCACTAGTAATCGATATGCTGTCCCTGGATGTAACGATCCATTGGATTCTTTAGTAAATGTAACGTATCTATATTTACCATTTGTGGTTACTTTAGTATTTCTTACTGTCTTCCATTCACCATTATGCTTCCTTTGTAAGTATACTGCAACTGAGGATGTTTTGTGGTTTGAGCTGTATGCATAAAACGCGGTGTGGATTTTACCTTTGTATGCAGTAGCAAAACCGACTGTACCTGCTGATTTCTTTGCAGATAGAGTACTACTTTTTAACCTTTTTGCATATCCAGGGCTACTGGAGGGCATATCAATGTTTTTACATCCACGAACAGCCATTTGCTTCCTAAAGTAAGAATAAACAGTAGTGGCCATCTTTTTCTCTTTTGACTTCATCTTAGGATACTTCCTTACAATACCCCAAAGCAAATTCCTATCTGCTGTACAATTGAAGTAACCCCACTTAGCGTACTCTAGGTCGTGATTCATACATAGAGAATCTAAGGTATCAACTGGTTTAGGACTGTTCTTCTTCTTTCCTCCGTGTTTTGGACCACACCAATTTCCGTATATTCCAGGAGCTTTAATATTAGAAGGTGCCAATTCTTCATCCTGACTTATGGGTGCACTGTCTTCAGCAAATTTATTGAATACATTTCCTTGTTCCAGTACACTAGAAGGAACTCCATCTTGCTCAGCCTTCTTTGTATCGAAGTAGAAAACGGATGGATCGTTTTCATTTTCAACAATGTACTTTTCAAGCATTTCCACTTCTTTCTCGATTTCTTCCATCGATTCTTGCATTATAATTAATTCTTCGAGTTCTTCATCTGAAGGCAATTCATCAGGAAGAGTAATTTCTTCATCTTCTGAGACGAGGTCACCATCAAAAAACTCGTCTTCATCAATTTCTTCGTTGAAATCTTCTTCAAGCTCTTCTTCGGTTTCTTCAGTGGATTCGTCACTGGTATTGCCACCTGGTTTTTCATCAGTATTAGGTGGGTGAATATCCGGTCCATTAAAGCCGATTTCAGGTTCACTGTAGCCAGTTGAAGGTGAGAATAATGTAAAGAAAATTACTAATGATAAGAATATTGCTAACAACTTTTTCATAAATCGTCCTCTTTCTTTTAGTACATAAGCATAATCTGAGCAATATGTACATGCACTTTTTTATGTATTTAGTTTATTGATATGCTAGGCGGTATCTACAAGTGGGCTCCTTTTTCTTTATTCACTTTATTACTAAAAAGGATAACCGCGTATCAGCATGAAATTGATTATATAATCCTTTGTTTATACTTGTCAATAAGAAATTTATTCAGATAAAATATAAGATGTTAAATATATTCGTTTTGACCGCTTTTTGACCGGTTTCTGACCGCTATTACCGTGAAAACAGTGCTATTATGGTAGTGTGATCGTATGCTGTTAATCGTGGTGGGACCCTATATATTGATGAAGGATACAACCCTGTTTCTCCTTTAATGCTCAAGTGGTTCTTGGGTAGGGGGAACGGGGTTTGATTTTTGCAACGATGATTGAACGCTCTCATGACGAGGGTGTTTTTGTTTTATGATGAGTAGGTGTCATAGGTCTACTATGAATGAAGAGGTGCTATTCTTGAAAAAACCACTACCGTTTTACAAGAGCAAAGCATGGAAGAAGGCACGTGAGTCGGTATTGATACGTGATAATTACCTGTGCCAGCCATGCTTAGAGAGGGATAAGCTCACACCAGCAGTGATGGTGCACCACGTTGAACACCTGATGGAGAGACCAGAGCGGGCGTTGGATGAGAACAACTTAGTGAGTGTATGTGCCATGTGTCATAATAATCTCCATCCAGAGAAGGGGAAGAAGGAGCAGGAGAGCAAGGAATACAAGGCTAGAGTGATTCAGTCGGTGGCGAATGAGGAAATGGTGTGACTATTTATGGCAGATGCCCATACCCGAAATACATGTTGATCATAGACTAATGCATCATGGTGACATTCAATGGAGGGGTATGGAATGAAAAAGGTGAAAAGCACAAGGCAATCACTTTGGTTTAGACGGTGTGATGAGATAGAGAAGGGTGCCTATGTTGCACATGGAATGGGAGTTCAGTATGCCTTTTTGTCAGAGGGAGTTCGATTTACACTAGATAGATCGTCAGAGGTGTTCTTGCGTTTTGTAGATGCACGCGAAGGAGTGGTACCCAGGGGAGACGTTTTACAGGAGCAAAGAGTTGAGCAAGTCGCCTACGAAGATGTCTGGCAAGGGATTGATGTGGTTTTCTATGGGCAGGGAGAGCATTTGAAGTACGATGTCGTTGTTCATCCAGGTGCCAGTGTGGAAGATATTCGTCTTTGCTATGAGGGTGGAACCGATGTGAGGTTGAACGAACAAGGCGACTTGTTTGTTCATGCACCACAGGGTGTTCTATTAGAAAGAAAGCCAGTCAGCTTTCAGTGGAAGGGAAGCGAAAAGAAAACAATTCCGACGTACTTTGAGCTGAACGCTGATAGATCCGTCGGATTTGGTATAGAGAGAAAAGCGTACGATCCTTCAAAGCTATTGGTCATTGACCCCGTTGTATTTTATTCCACTTACTTAGGAGGTTCAGGTAGAGATGCGGGGACAGCGATAGCTGTCGATAGTGAAAAAAATGCATACGTCACAGGGATTACAGAATCGACCAATTTCCCTATAACTTCAGGGGCTTTTCAAACAGTTCTTGCGGGTCCAGACAATGTATATGTTAGTAAATTTAATAAGCAAGGAAGTTCCCTTCTCTATTCTACTTATATAGGAGGGTTTGATAACGACGACGGTCGTAGTATTGCAGTGGATGCATCGGGAAACGCCTACGTAACAGGACTGGCGAGATCGACGAATTATCCGGTCACCTCGGGTGCATTCCAGACTATGCTAAGAGGAAGCGTTGATGCATTTGTAACGAAGCTCAATGACACAGGAACAGTTCTTTTGTACTCAACGTACTTGGGAGGAAGTAGTGTAGAGAATGGGACAGGGATCGACGTTGATGCAACCAATCATGCATATATAACAGGCTTAACACTGTCTAATGATTTCCCTGTCACCTCGGGTGCCTTTGATACTTTATTTGGAGGAGAAAGAGATGCTTTTGTCACTAAATTTAGTACGACAGGATCGTCTTTAATATACTCCACCTATTTAGGTGGAAGAGATCCAAACACTGGAAATGATATTGTGGTCAATGATAACAACCAAGCTTATGTCACAGGTCGAACAGAATCGACAGATTTCCCTGTAACATCAGGGGCTTTTCAAACGGTATTGCAAGGTATGGAAGATGTGTTCGTCACCAAGTTTAATGCTTCCGGATCTGCCTTGATGTTCTCGACTCTTATAGGTGGGTCGGAGGATGATCGAGCAAATGCTATTGATTTAAACAATGGATATATTTACGTAACAGGACTAACGAATTCCTCTGATTTCCCGATAACGAACAATGCTTTTCAGCTGACGTTAACAAGTCTTAGCAATGCGTTTGTTACGAAGCTAAATCCAATGGCGAGCACTTTGATCTATTCCACCTTTTTAGGTGGGAATGACAATAGTAACTTACAGCAAGGAAATGATATCGCAGTGGATGCTTTCGGAATGGCTTGGGTGACAGGGAGTACCAATGCCGCTGATTTTCCGATTACCCCAGATGCTTTTCAAGACAGTTTGGCAGGAAATCGAGATGCGTTTATAACCCAGCTGAGCTTCTCGGGTCAAGGGCTCTCTTTCTCTTCTTATTTGGGAGGGAGTGCTCAGGATGTTGGAAATGGTGCGGCAGTGGACGAAGATGGAGAAGCATACTTTGTGGGCCTGACGTTTTCAGGGAATTTTCCTATCACAGATGGCGCTTTTCAGACTGAATATGGTGGGAATCGGGACGCATTTGTTATAAAAATAGGAGATCAAATAGGCGCAACCGGCCCAACTGGAGCCACAGGTGCAACGGGTTCCGCAGGAGCGACAGGAGCGCAGGGACCAAGGGGACCGAGAGGAAGGCGTGGTCCGAGAGGACCAAGAGGACCTCGTGGCACCGGCGGAGGGGAGTTTAGCGGGTAGAGAAAGCATCGTATGACAGGGTGTAGATGGGAGAGAAGAAGGGAGCAATCACGTCCAGTCTATATGGATGGTGGTTGCTCTTTCTATTTTGAGTAGTCCCCCCTCCCTAAAAAGCTGATGACAAGGGGGCTAGGGACCGGCAGGGGCCCATCGTTTTCACCGCGAACCAATTTCTTACGTGAGGGGGGGTATGTCATGAGCCAGTATGAACCGAGCAAATACATCAAGGATGACGCGGCCGTTGAATTGTTTCACACAATAGCGAATGAGCTAGATATAGATGATTCTTTGAACGAACGAACCGTGATCATTGTGGAGAACATTGCCCTTCTTGAAGAGATGAAGGCGGAGCTATTAGCAGACATCAAAGAGCGTGGAGTGGTTGAATTCTTTATCAACGGGCAACAGTCGTTATGGAGGGATAACAAGTCTGTAGATAAACTACTCAAATATGTTGAGGGACAACGCAAGCTCTTAAATGAACTTTGTCTGACTCCATCATCGGCAAAGAAGTTGGTCGAGGTGGTGCAAAAGGACGATGACTTTAAAAACTTCTAACCTATTAACTACTGCTTACGCTCAAGATGCAGTGGATGGAAACATTGTGATATCCAATAAGGTACGATTGGCGTGCGAACGTCATTTGAATGATTTAGAAAGACAAGGAACCGCTGATTTTCCCTATGTTTTTGATGAAGAAAAAGCCTATCGACCGATCGCCTTTTTCGAACGGTTCTGTCGACCGTCGAAGTGGAAATCCAATCGGTTTGAGCTTCAGCCATGGCAGCATTTTGTCATCGGTTCGCTGTATGGATGGGTCCACCATGAAACGCAACTACGCCGCTTTAAAGAGGGGCTTATTTTTGTTGGAAGAAAGAACGGGAAATCCACCATTGTATCCGGCTTAGCGAACTATGGTTGTTCGAAAGATGGCGAGAACGGCGCTGATGTCTATCTTTTAGCGAATTCCATGAAGCAGGCAAGAGTGGTCTTTGATGAGTGTAAGAAGATGGTCAAGAAGTCACCGCTATTAAGAGAATACTTCCGCCCCCTTCGAGATGCGATCCACTATGATGAGACATTTTCCAAGATCGAGCCCCAAGCAAGTGACAGTGAAAAGCTAGACGGACTCAATTGTCATTTAGGGGTGTTTGATGAGATGCATGAGTACAAGGACTATAAGCTCATCAATGTGATCAAAAACTCGACTGGAGCAAGGGAGCAACCATTGATCCTTTATATATCGACGGCAGGATATCGGCTGGATGGCCCCTTGATGGATTATTACGAGAAAGCAGCGGATGTACTCGAAGGAGCGATTCAAGATGAGCGGACGTTTTATTACATGGCTGAACTGGACGAAGGAGATGACATTGAGGATACAAGCGTATGGATAAAAGCAAATCCGAATCTAGGGGTAACAATGAAATTGGAGACTATGATTGAGGAGTGGAACTCAAGAAAACACACGCCACAAGAGAGAACCGACTTTATCACGAAACGGCTGAATCTCTTTTCACAGTCAGGTGAGCAATCGTTTATTGATTTTGAGGTTCTCCAACGAAATAAAGATCACCTTCCTATTGAGGAGTTGGACGGTCACTCTTGCGTGGGTGGGTTCGACTTGTCGTCAACGGAGGACTTCACGTCTGCCTGTCTGGAGTTTCCTTTGGACAATGGCAGGGTCTTCGTGCTTTCTCATTCCTTTATCCCGAGGCGAAAAGTGGAGTTAGAGAATGAAAAAATCCCTTATCGAGAGTATGAAGAGGCGGGATTACTCACGGTTTGTCCAGGAGACTATGTCGATTACAAGTATGTCTATGATTGGTTTGTTGAACAGTCCCAGAGATACGAGATTGAGATAATCACATATGATCCGGCCAATGCTTTTCGTTTGGTGGAAGATCTAAAGAACTATGGATTTGAAACCATTGTCGTACGACAGGGACACAAGACATTGAGCCCGGCCATGAAGGATATTAAAGAGCTTTTACTAGACGGAAGGGTCGTCTATAACGAAAACCGCCTTCTACGCTGGTATATCAATAACATCAAACTGGTAACGGATCGTAACGGCAACTGGATGCCAACCAAACAGAGCCGATATCGGAAGATCGATGGATTTGTTGCGCTATTGAATGCTCATACCGAAGTAATGAAGCGATTGGTTCAACCTCTATCTGGAGACGGGATTGAGGTGATATCGCTTAAGGATTTGAGGGGGAGGTGAGAAAGTGTGGGAACGAATCAAGAGCTGGGCGAAAAGTAGGGCCTCGTCAGCAAAAAATAGTAGTGTGTATGTTCGATTATCACGAGCGTTTAAACCGAACAGCTCTTTTTGGAACAGTGCAAGCGGGACATTAGCAACGAATGAAACCATTTTTGCTGCGGTTTCTCGCTTATCTAATTCACTGGGGACCCTACCGCTTCATTTATTCAATCAAGAATATGAACAGGTAAGGTCACGAGCGGCGGATCTTATCTCTTATGCTCCGAATCCGAACATAACCAGTTTTGATTTCATTCGCACCATGGAAGCACACCGTGGCACGAATGGAAATGCATATGCCATAAAGTTATACAACAACCAATACCAGGTGCAATCCCTCTATATTCTTGATCCGACGAGAGTGGAACCTGTCATTGAAGCTGATACCTATGATCTTTGGTATCAGGTGGATGGAGACAAAGGACGTTACTATGTCCACAATCTAGACATGATCCATGTGAAGCATATCCATACGACAGGATACAAAGGGATCAGTCCCATTGACGTGCTTAAGAACACCGTGGACTTTGACGCGAACGTGAGGCAGTTTAGTTTGGATCAGATGGAAGGGTCCATCAATGCCTCCTTCATTCTGAAGATGAATACTCACCTAGCGGATGATAAGAGGAGGAAGATCATCGAACGGTTCCAATCATTCTACGAGGACAATGGTGGAGTATTGATTCAAGACTCAGGAATGGAGATTGAGCCGATAGAAAGAAAGTTCATGGATACAAAGGTCTTTGAGGTAGAGAAGATTACACGGTCAAGGGTAGCGACCGTTTACAATATTCCGCTACACATGCTTGGGGAGACCAAGGATGAGAGTTTTAAGAGTATGGAACAGATGGCTCTCGATTATGTGCAGATGACTCTACTCCCTATTGTGCGTATGTATGAGCAGGAGTTTAATCGTAAACTGTTGAGCGATGTAGAACGAAGAGTGGGGTTGGGATTCAAATTCAATGTGGCAGGTCTTTTGCGCGGGGATATGAAAACCAGAGGAGACTTTTATACCCAAGGTATTCGTTCGGGCTGGTTGGCTCCTAATGAAACGCGAGCGTATGAAGATCTCCCGCCTAAAAAGGGAGGGGATTATTTATACATGAGCCGAGATCTAAGACGACTGGACCATTTAGCTGAGGAGGTGATGAACGAACAATGAGAGGGAGAGTAACATTCGAAAGGGGTGATCCAACTGAAGAAGTTCTGGGAAGTCAAAGCGGCATCTGATGCGAAGTCGGGCGACTTGTTGATCTACGGGGAAATCGTATCATGGAAATGGGACGATACGGATATAACGGCCCAGTCGTTCAAAGAAGACCTTGACGCATTGGGCGACATTGATACCTTGAATATCTACATCAATTCACCTGGGGGATCGGTGTTTCAGGGGATGGCAATCTATAACATCATTCAGAGGCACAAGGCCAAGGTGAACGTCCATGTTGATGGGCTGGCCGCTAGCATCGCAAGCACCATTGCAATGGCAGGCGATGCTATTTTTATGCCTGAAAACAGTTTGATGATGATCCATAATCCTTTTACCATGGCGATTGGGAATGCGAAAGTGTTGAGGAAAAAAGCAGACGATTTGGATTTACTCGCAACAAATATGCGTGAAATCTATCTCGGTCGAGCGAATGGACAGTTGAATGAAGATCAACTTGTTCAGATGTTGGATGATGAAACGTGGCTCACCGCACAAGAGTGTCTGGGGTATGGGCTTTGTGACACCGTCGTTGAAGCAAAGAACATAGCCGCCTGTGTAGATAGCGAGTTCATGCAGAAGTACGAAAACGCGCCGAAAGAGCTGTTGAGAACAGAAAAGCTAGCGAAAAACGAAAAAGAGGATGCTTTGCGAAATCAATTGATGGAAGAAGCCAAGTCGAACTTGGAACGAATTGAATTTTATTTGGAGGGATTGCGAAATGGGTAAAAGCTTATATGAAGTGAAAAATGATTTGAAAACAGTGGGCGATCAACTGGCTAAAACGGAACAAGAGATTCTTGAAAAAACAGCGGAACCGGACGTGCCTATAGAAGAGGTCAAAAAAGCAAAGGCGACAGCTCAAGATTTACAAGAACGCTTTGATACATTGAAAGCTGCCCATGACCGGATGGAAGCTGAACAGAGAGCTTCTTTTGAGTCTAAAAAAGATAAACTAACGGGTGTCGCTGACCCGAAGGCGAAGGTAGTTTCGGCTAAAGCAGAGCTCATCCGTGCGACTATTCGTCAGCGTCAGCCTGCTGATGACGTAAAAGCAGCATTGGGAGATAACAACACGACGGGTGGGGAGAAGATTCTTCCTTCCACCATGACCAATGAGATCCTTCATGAACCCTTTGTGAAAAACCCGTTACGCGATATCTCTTCATACACCAATGTCACGAACTTGGAGATCCCGAAGGTAACCTTCACCATTGACAATGACGATTTCATTGCGGATACGGCCACAGCGAAAGAATTGAAGGCGGACGGAGATGTCGTGACGTTCGGGCGGAATAAATTCAAGATTTATGTTCCCATCTCGGAGACCGTTCTTCTCGCCACGGATACGAATTTGGTACAGACGGTAGATCAAGCGCTTCAAAGTGGTGTGGCCGCCAAGGAAAAGAAGGTTGCTTTTGCTGAAACACCTAAGGTAGGAGAAGAGTCGCTCTCTTTTTATGGTGTGGGGATCACAGAAGTTGAGAAAGCGAGCTTATATCTCGCCATTAAAGCCGCGGTAGCGGATTTACATGAAGATTACCGGGATAAAGCTACTATCGTCATGCGCTATGCTGACTACATGGATATCATTGAGACTTTAGCGAACGATAGCACTACTTTGTACACGGCACAGCCCGAACAAATCCTCGGGAAGCCTGTAGTGTTCTGTGACTCCGCGGCTAAACCGATTGTAGGCGACTTCATGTACTCGCATTTCAACTATGATCCACAATTCCTGTATGAACGAGACAAAGACGTTAAAACAGGCATCGAAAACTTCGTCTTGACGGCTTGGTTTGATCACAAGATCAAGCTGAAGAGTGCATTCCGAATCGCTACTAAAACACCGGAAGCATAAGCGAGGTGACGTTTCATGAGGCCATCAACCGAACAAGTAAAAACCTATTTGCGCATTGATGGGACCGAGGATGATCAAATCCTCGGTCTTTTAATTGAATCCGCTGTGGAATACATGACAAACAGTGGTGTTCCCGAGAGTGATTCCAAGCTCTATCAACTAGCAATACTGCTTCATGTGGCATTGA
>NZ_JCBAPH010000005.1:0-246107 GCF_059818345.1 Mechercharimyces mesophilus
TCCTGAGCCAGGATCAAACTCTCCATAAAAGAATTTGATTGCTCAAATTTCATTGACTTGGGTCTATCTTTCGCTCTTCAGTTTTCAAGGAACAATTTCTCTTTATCCCGCCATCCGGCGGTTGTGTGTGCCACGCTTTCGTGGCGACAAGATCTATAATACCATGCTGAGATGCTCTCGTCAACAGGATATTTGCTTTTTCCTAATGGAAACGTCTTATCTCTTGCGCCATTGCTCTTCGCTGGCAACGACAAGAAATATACTATCATGCACCTAGATCATAGTCAATAAGTACTTTCTCTTCGATAAAATGCAGAGAGTTTCCCTCGTCTCTCTAAAAACCTAAGACAAGGGAAACTCTTAACTTATCTTCTCATTTTCACTCTCTACAAACAGGTCCACTTGTACAGACTCACTAGCACTCATTCTATCTGAGTAGGTTAGCCTTCCTCTTTTAGCGAAAAACTTTCTTTAGTATCGCCAATGCATTTTTGGCATGGGGATAACGAAAAGAGAAGTCAAACTTGGTGGTTTGCTTTAGAATGCTCTTGTAGTGGCTAAAGGTACTAAAACTACTTTCACCGTGATAAGCCCCCATGCCACTTTCTCCAACTCCACCGAACGGAAGGTATGGCGTACCGATATGCATCAACGTATCGTTAATACAGCCACCTCCATACGACAGATGACCCGTGATGCGCTCTTCCACTTGTCCATCCTGCGTAAAGAGATAAAGGGCCAAAGGCTTCTCACCCGCTTTGACACGCTCAATCACTTCGTCCACATCCCTATAAGTCAATACCGGGAAGATCGGACCAAAGATCTCTTCTTGCATGACAGGCACCTCTTGCCCAGCAGGTTCTATCAACGTCGGTTCAATCTTAAGATGCTCTTCGTCCACTTTTCCACCGAAGAGAACTTTCCCATCATCTAAATAGCTTTTCACACGCTGGTAATGACGCTCATTGACAATCTTGGCATAAGCCTCATCCTCGATCGGATTCTCTCCATAAAAGCTTTTCACCACATCTGTGTATTCTTTCAGAAAAGCTTCTTTTACCTCTTCATGAACCAAGAGGTAGTCAGGAGCAATACATGTCTGTCCAGCATTGGTTAGCTTGCCGAAGGCAATTCGCTTTGCCGCTAAGGAGAGTTCCGCATCCTTATGCACAATACACGGGCTTTTTCCTCCTAGTTCCAAGGTAACCGGTGTTAAGTGTTTGCTGGCCGCCTCCATAACAATTTTGCCTACAGCCACACTACCTGTAAAGAAAATGTAATCGAACCGCTCCTGCAAAAGGTTTTGACTGGTTTCTACCCCGCCTTCTAACACATAGAGAAAACCATCGTCAAAATGATCGTTAATCAATCTTGTCAATAAATTGGAGCAAGCTGGGGTTAATTCCGACGGTTTGACAATAGCCGTGTTGCCGGCAGCCATAGCACCAATAAGAGGAGAGAGTGCCAGCTGAATGGGATAATTCCATGGTGAGATGATCAATGTTACCCCATAGGGCTCTGCCAATTGATACCCCTTGGAGCCGATGTGCGACTTCGCTGTTTTTACTTTTTGTCGCTTCGTCCATTTCGGAAGATGCTTAATAGCAAATCGAATTTCTTCCAGCAACAACCCGATTTCCGTTAGATAAACCTCTGTCTCTGATTTATTAAGATCTTCTTTCAGTGCGGCTGCAATCTCTGGCTCGTGTTCTTTGATCAGTGAATGCAATTTTTTAAGCTGATCGATTCTCGTGTCCATAGACAAGGTATGGCCGCCATCAAAATAAGATTTTTGCTTCTGTACCAACTGACGAACTTGTTCACTTGATGCTTCAGCTACCGGTGAGTTGCTCATTTCTTCATCAGCCCCTTATTGTCGTCATTCAAATTCCTGCATGGAAGAGGACGCCAACCCCACGTCACCTCTCTTACTATCCATTATAGCGGACTCCACACGTACGCCCCTATTTTCTTTCCATCCTTATGAAGCTTGAACAAAGAAAATAAGAGCTGTTTCGATCGCCGCAGCAAACAGCAACATAACAGCCACACCTGCAAAGGTTGGAAGCGCATGCTCCTTAAGCTTCCTCCATCCTTCGTCCCTCTTCTCTTTCCATGCCTCCGCACCCGGAAATAGCGATACGATCGCTTGCCACAACGTGATGCCTAATCGCATCCCCATTGCAGCGGAAATGATAATGGCGGGAAGCTCCAAAATCCCATGTGGCAAAATGGAGGTCACAAAAAGAACTATAGGATGCACTCCACTCGCTTCTGCCGCCGTTACCAAAACGGTTCCCAAGATCATGCCATTCATACATAAAGAGATTGCCGGGATAACCCCGAAGAAAAGACCCATGATCACCATGACGAGCGAGGCCCGCGCATTGTTTAAAAAAATCACGAGAAAGCCATTCCAAAAGGTGGGGTCCTCTCCCATAGCCTCCGCAATCTCTTTCAATTTTTCATCCACTCCTGCTAGTTGTAATACCACTAGAATTCGCTCAGGAAACATCAGCCCTATCAGGGTCCCCACTACAAGAAAGGCTGTAGCAATTCCAATCATGAACCGCTCTTCTTTTAATGCACGGATAAAGTTCTGCACCTTCTTCACCTCCTCATCGTCCTCTCTTCTCCTTTTGCGCATAACCCTCGTCCCAATGAATACATTTAGTATAGGACAGGTCATTCTCCCTCATTACGCACTTTGGAGGTGTTAAACATTGAATTTTTTCTGGGTCTTATCTGGAAAAAAACTAAAGCGAACGATCATCGCTGCTGTTTCTCTTCTATTCGCTGCCGGCATTTTCTATGCCGAACAAAACGATATTCAGGTTTTCTTACCACTTGAGCCTGGTCCAGCGGCCATCTACAGTGTGGATACTTCCAAACAGGAGCTCGCCCTCACTTTCGATATTAGCTGGGGAGAAGAAAAAGCAGAACCTATTCTGGAGGTTCTTAAAGAGAACGACATTAAAAAAGCTACCTTTTTCCTCTCTTCACCATGGGCTGAAAGTCACCCGGATATCGTCAAAAAAATTATCGATTCAGGATACGAAGTAGGAAGTCATGGTCATCGTCATACGAACTATAGTACCTTGGAAGATCAGGAAATCCGTACGGAAATCATGAAAGCACATCAGGTCTTATCCAAACTGACGGGCAAAGAGCCCAAGCTAATCCGTTTTCCCAACGGTGACTTTGATAAACGCGTACTAAAAACAGCAGATCAAATGGGGTACACCGCTATCCAGTGGGATACCGATTCCCGCGATTGGATGAACCCTGGTACAGAAAAGATTATCCAACGCGTCACCAGTAAAGCCCACCCAGGGGATATTATTCTCTTGCACGCCAGTGATTCCAGCAAACAAACCGCCGATGCCTTGCCCGATATTATTTCTACACTCCGTGAACAAGGGTATAAATTTGTTACGGTTTCTGAGTTGATCGCTGGCACCGATGTGGAAGTCAACCCCGTAGAATAAGAAGAGCGGGAGACAACTTACTTACTCGTCTAAGTGCGTCTCCCGCTCACCTCTCCCTTTCCTCCTGATAGAAAAAAGATGGGGTGATTTCTCCCATCCACATCCCCATTCCATGCCTTCCGATTTTCACTAGGCAAGGGTTAAGCCTTCAATGATTTATTATGCTTCTACGCTTTTCTCTTTCGCTCCCTGTGTCCAGTGATGAAGCTTCAGCACTTGCCACGCATTACAAACAAAAATTGTTAGAACCGTAAACCAAATCACATCGAGCGACATCTCCGCCACACGTTGATTGAGCGATGGGATCGCTTCTACAGTGGTCATCACCACCATAAAGAAAAAGGTAGGTAAAAAGGCGCTTTGATTCGTCATCTTCACCTTTACACGCGCCACCAATCCTCCAACAACCAGCAAAAACAGAAGAAGAAGCAGGTGTACCGCAAACGTTCCCTCTGCTGCGTACTTCACATAAAAGAGGTACAACAAATTCCCAACAACAAGTATCAATAATAAAGTCTGAATCGCCGTGTGGGCAACAGGATTACGAAACAATCCCCTACTGATCCAATTAAAAACCAGATAGCAAAAGAAACCCATCTGGGAAACCGCTGCGTACAAGAGACCCCCCAATAAAATGGCGCCCCACGAACCTAACTCAAGTCCAATCGTGAGCTCTAGTCCCCCGCCAATCAGGAGAGCGGCTCCCGCTCCAATCACTAATGTACTCCAAAACCACGTAACAATACCTCGAATCGTCATACCATCCGCTCCTACTCGTTTTCTTCGCTATTGCTGATTGTATCAAAATCCCCTTCCCCTTTACCAGTAGACAGAGGGCATAAAAACGTCCAACTTGTTTCAGATTAAGAATGATGAAGAAATGAATCCACCAGAAAGGACGGGGTTTTTTGTGCACAGCAAAGTAGGTCTATTCTTTTCCTTCCTTTTATTGTTCGCCATCCCTGCGTGTAGCCCCGCATCCAATTCGGAGTCGCAAACAGCCGACTACCAGAAAACCAAGGAAATGGTTGTTGACGTGCTCAATACGCAAGAGGGAAAACAAGCATTACAAGAGTTGCTTAAAGACCCAGACTTCCGCAAAGAAGTAATTATGAATGACGAAGTACTGGAGAGCACGGTCTCTACCACCATGGTCGATGCCAAGATGGCTAAACAGTGGGAGCAGTTATTTCAAAAACCAGCGGTTGCCACCAATTTCTATAAAGCCACTTCCTCTTCCCAAGAGGCCATGATGAAACAAATGCTCAAAGACCCAGAGTATCAAAAACTCATGCTCGACCTGTTAAAAGATCCTCAATATCAACAAACGGTCATGCAACAGATGAAATCACAAGAATATCGTGCGCATCTAATGAGTGTCATGGAAGAGGCCATACAAACCCCTACCTTCCAAGAAAAACTAGGGAAAATCATAGGAGAAAGCGCACAGAAGAGTCAACAGTCTTCCAAACAAGGGGGACAAAGCGAAGAGAAACAAGGGCAAGACGGTGGCAGTGGTCAGCAATCTGGAGGAGGTTAAAAAACAAATATCCGAACCCGTTATAGAGCATGCTTGCTCAGAAAAATGGCAATGGATGTGGTGGTATGAGAGGAAAAAACGAAGGAATGGGTCCCCACCACGCCCCTCCTTAATAAAAAGAAGGCAAGAGTGGGTCTCTTACCTTCTTGGTTCTTATCTCGCTATTTAGCTTCTTTCGCCATCATCGCCTGCGCGATTTCACCATAAATCTTCCCTGTGTTGGTATTCGCCCGATAAACAGATGGAGAGTAGTCTGGATCCTCAGGATCGCCATTTTGTGGGATGCCGAGCGGAATTTGCGCCAGTAACTCTGTTTGCAATTCCTCTGCCAGCTTCTCGCCGCCTCCTTGTCCAAACACGTAATCTTTTTGACCACCGCAATCATAATAGGACATGTTTTCCACAATTCCTAGAATATCATGATTGGTATGCAACGCCATCGCACCAGCACGGGCCGCTACGAAGGCGGCAGTGGCATGAGGAGTAGTAACAATCATCATGCGACTTTTCGGGATCATCTGGCTGATATCCATGGCCACATCGCCGGTTCCTGGAGGCAAGTCGACCAACATGTAATCCAGATCGCCCCAATCCACTTCGTTTAAGAAGTTGCGAATCATTTTACCTAACATGGGGCCACGCCAGATAACCGGAGCATTTTCCTCTACGAAAAATCCCATGGACATCACTTTTACTCCGTAGCGTTCTACTGGATAGATGGTCTTGCCAACCACTTTTGGACGACTAACGATTCCCATCATGTCCGGCACACTAAAGCCATAAATATCCGCATCGATAATGCCAACTTTCTTTCCTGCACGAGCCAAAGCGACAGCTAGATTAACCGTAACCGTTGATTTCCCTACTCCTCCTTTCCCACTGGCAATCCCGATAAATTGCGTTCCGCTATTCTCATCAAGCACATCGGATTGATCCGTTTGATGACCCCCGACGTTCTTCGGCTCTTCTTGTTGCTTGTCCTCTTTCGCTTCAGAAGCGTTGGGTTGACGCATGCTTTTTACTTTATCCATATGTTTTTGCCGTACAAACTGAGCGACACTCTCTTCTTCTTCTTTGCTCATCTGCACGAATTTAATCTGTACGGAAGAAACACCAAGTGGAGAAAGCTCCTCTTCCACCCTCCGCTTCACCTTCACTTGTTCTTTCTCATTTTGTTCAATTACCTTTATATTCATCGAAATCTGGTCTTCTTGGATTTGTACGTTATCGATCATGTCTAATTCCATGAGTCCCAATTTTAATTCAGGGTCTTTTACCTTCGATAACGCCGAGAGCACTTTCTCTTTTTCCACTGTTTTCACCTCAACGTTTTGCACATTCACCAAACTACTGCCAGTATAACATACCCCATAGTTAATCTCACAAGCAAACCTAGTAGGATAGAGAGGGTACTTCCTCCTCTACACTTTCTTCATTCTCGGCTTCTACGTAGTAGCGGAGAATGCCTTGATAAATGGCGGTTGCCATCTTCTTCTGATAACCCTCCTCCGCCAACAGGAGCGCTTCTTTTTCATTCGAAAGAAAGCCTACTTCCACCAATACGGAAGGAATATTTGATTCTTTGATTATGTAAATGTCTCCTCGCTGTTTGGGAAGACGCTCGGTATTCTCAAGGTTCATTTTAATCTCATCTTGAATATAAGCGGCCATCTTCTTATTCCCTTCCAACTTAGGATGGTAAAACGTTTGTGCCCCATCCCAACGAGGGGAGGGAATCGAGTTGAGGTGAATACTAACCAAGGCATCCGCTTCGCTTTCATTCACCATCTCTACTCTTCTAAGCAAATCTTGACTCTTACGGCGGCTATACCCCTTTGTCCCCTCTTGCGCCAAATCATAATCTCCTTCACGTGTCAGGATGACAAGTCCACCCGCCTCTTGAATGTAATCACGTACATACGTCGCAATGGGGAGTGTTACCTCTTTCTCCACTACACCAGACCGGCTCACCGCTCCCCCATCCACACCACCATGACCGGGATCGATCACGATAACCTTTCCTGCTAAGGGCATGTTCCAAGCGGTACGCGAAGGGATCTCAGGCAACCATAAGGAAAATAGAGCAAGCAATCCCAGTACCAGCCCTAAAACAGACCAAACTTTCTTCGGATGTCTTGTGATTGTTCGCATCGCTAAGGGAAGCATCTTCTTCGTCCTCTCCCAAGAGCTTGTTTATATCCTATCCTATGGGACAAGGGGGATAGATATGCTTTCTAACAACAGGAGACCGGAAAAGGAGGAAGTCACGATTAGAAAAGAATAAAAGAAGCATCCGATGAACATCATGCTTCTTTTATCCAGCTTTCTTACAATAATTTTTGTTTCCGCAACTGTAAGCCATACTTTAATCCACGACAAAACCAGCTAGCGGCTAATTGATGAAATAACTCATAAATAATGCCACGCATTCCTTCTTCGCCTGTTTCTTCTTCATCCAACCCGTATTTCTGCATCCAGGTACGGATATTTTCATCAGTATCTCCTTCGTAAGCGAGCAGGTACGGACTGTAGTCATTCGGATTGGACGCATACACCATTTTGCGGCTTGCATCCATCCCTACTTGAAAAATGTCGTACGCCAGTCGGTAGGCGGCTTCGTCAATCAGACAGCGCTGTTCGGATTGACAATAATCCAATATCGGGTCCATGACCTGTTCATAAAAACGTTCCAACTCGGTCCATGGAAATCCAATCAATGCCTTCTGCCGGATAGCTTCTGCTCGCTTTTCCAACACTTCTTCTAGGTAAATCAGATTGTCCGGCATCCCATCCCCTCCAACATGAAGCTGATGTTGTTTTCATTTTGCCGGTGTACGCGCCACTTCATACTACACGATTAATGGAAATACAACAAAAAACCCCGTTAAACAACGGGGTGAAGGGCTCCAGCGGATTAACGCTTGGAGAATTGTGGTGCACGACGTGCTTTTTTGAGACCATATTTTTTCCGTTCTTTCATCCGTGGGTCACGGGTCAAGAAGCCGGCTTTTTTCAATGATGGACGCAATTCAGCATCTACTTTGAGCAATGCACGAGCAACGCCGTGACGGATTGCCCCTGCCTGTCCAGTAAAGCCACCGCCATCTACATTAACCAATACATCATAACGACCAAGGGTATCGGTCAACACGAGCGGTTGACGGACAATCGCTTTCAGGGTTTCCAAACCAAAGTAATCATCTAAGTCACGACCGTTCACAACAATTCGTCCATCACCAGGAATGAGACGAACACGTGCGACGGACTCTTTCCGACGGCCTGTGCCATAAAATTGGACTTGTGCCATGTGGGGTTCCCTCCTTTAAGTTATCCTCGTAGTTCCCATTTTTCTGGTTGTTGTGCTTGTTGCTTATGCTCCGCTCCTGCATATACCTTCAACTTCTTCAGTTGAGCACGGCCGAGCTTGTTCTTTGGCAACATCCCACGAACAGCCAATTCGATCATGCGTTCTGGGCGCTCTTCGCGCAATTTCCCAGCGGTTTTTTCTTTCAATCCGCCTGGATGACCGGTGTGACGATAATATTTCTTCTGATCCAGCTTCTTCCCTGTTAGGTGAATCGCTGATGCATTAATTACAATCACATGATCTCCCGTATCCACGTGCGGGGTAAATTGAGGCTTATGTTTGCCACGCAACAAGGTTGCTACTTCTGTCGCCAGACGACCCAATGTTTGGCCTTCTGCATCAACAACATACCACTTCTTTTCCACTTCGTTTGGCTTTGCCATGTAGGTGGTGCGCATCGTTTTCCCTCCTTGAATCTCCGTCGGTTAAAGTACCGTAAACTTGATTTGGATCCATATATATGAATCATTTTACTTTCGCGCCGAATGTAGTTCCACCGGGGCTAGCAGTGGAAAATACCAACGACCATAATATCGTAAAAATCGCCTTATGTCAAGGGAAGGAACGGGTCAAACAAGAGGGCGATCTACTCGCCGTCAACCACACATCCTCCCCACTTAAGCATCCGCCTCCATCCATCCCCTCTCCTACTACGAATTTTTTCCTTTCTTCTGTCATTTACCAGTCGTCACTTCTCATATCGAGTTCTTTCGCATCCTACTACAGACGTCTCTTGCTATCTTTTAAACATGATCCAAATATCATTTCGTCTGCTCCTCTATTCAGCTAATATAACAGTCCATTAATCTGATCATGTTATACTAGGTAAACGAACCGCTAAGAGAAGGAGCAACGCACATTGCAAACGACACAATCCGTAATCATCAAACGACTTGAGAGAACAGACACTCCCGCTTTATGGGAACTACGCAAGCGAAATCGCTCCTTCCTTACCCCCTATGAGCCTCTTCGCCCGGACAGTTCGTTCACCTACGATGCCACGCAGGAGCAAATCGAGCAGGCGATCGCAACGGAGAAACTGGATCAAGGATACAGCTTCGGTATTTTTCTATCTGATGAAGAACAAACCCTCATTGGTAGAGTTAATCTGAGCAATATTGTACGTGGGGCATGGCAAAATTGCACCATCGGTTATTTTATAGATAAAGCGATGCAGGGGAACGGCTACATGACGACGGCGGTTTCTGAGGCCGTCCACTTTGCCTTTTATGAAGCAGGACTCCACCGTGTCCAAGCCGCTATCATGCCACGTAACCTAGGCTCCATTCGAGTCATTGAAAAAGTGGGCTTCCGCTACGAAGGCCTATCCAAGCGCTACTTACACATTAACGGACAGTGGGAGGATCATGAGATTTTCGCCATCACGCGTGAGGAATGGGAGTAGAAGAATAGCTCCTATCCATTTCGTCGCTTGCTCCTGCCTATTGTTCCAAAGTCCAATGCGGAAAGTGATGAAGGATATTCTTAAGTGTTAGAAAACGCTACGACGTTGCTCATGACAAAAGGGAGTATCCATCCTGATATATGGTGGTCACTCCCTCGTTCGTTTTTCATCATTTCATAGAGACAATACAGTTTACAAAAACTTCAATACACCTACAATCACTCCTGCTGACATTATTCCTGTCCCCACCATCCACTTAATCAGGTCTGCTTTAATCTCTCCTATTTCTGCTCTGACCCCTCCTACTTCTGCCCTAACCTCCCCTATTTCTGCTCTGACCCCTCCTACTTCTGCCCTAACCTCCCCTATTTCTGCTCTGACCCCTCCTACTTCTGCCCTAACCCCTCCTACTTCTGCTCTAACCCTCCCTACTTCTGCTCTAACTCCTCCTATTTCTGCTCTAACTCCTCCTATTTCTGCCCTAACATAATCTTTCGTAGCAACGTTTTGGAGGGAGTCACGAACGTATTCCTTTGTGGACATGTCCTGTAATGCACTGTTAATCGTGTCACGAACGTACTCTTTCGTCGCCACTCCCTGCAAGGAATCTTGCAACGTTTTGTAAATGAGAAGTTCCATCTTCTCTGCACTTGGTAACGTTTCTAGTTTCTCATCAATCTTATCTAGTCGCTCTTTCTGCAACAGGATCTGACCTTTTAATTCACTCATCTCATCATTGAGTCGATGGCTTGTACTTCTCAACTGTTCAAATTCATGAAGCCATTCTCCCTCCTCTCTTGTCGAAGCTAATTCTTGCGAGCCACTAACCAGGTCTGAAAGAGCAACCCGTTTCTTTTCTTCTCCCATTCCGTAACCCTCCCTACTTCATTTATTATATCAGAAAATTCTATTTTCTGTTGGTATGTTGCTATTTAAAGGCGCAAAAGTATGACTGCTCATAAGTATCCCACAAGGGGGACACTCCCTTTCATCCTCTTCGTTGTCATCAAATTCACTTAGCTGGTCTGAAACAACGCGGAATCAGGTGGTGATTTGACTCCATCTGATGAGAATAGCCCATTTCATAGAACCCGCATGGTTGGTGCCACACGCCCCGGATGAAAGCATTTAACATGGGAACATCTGGTTCTCTCATAGCGTGGTTGATGGGTGGGGCGACATGCATCGCTGCCTGATCCACGGCTCAGAGTCTCTTAGGGTGAAATCGCTCGCCCATCTTCCAACCACTCTTAGGGTGAGCTTCCACCATTATATGTAATGATATTTTTCCACCTGGTGAAATCATGTTCTATCAAGTGGAGACTTTCATAGAAGTGGGGACCAACACCCATTCAAAATATATTATCTATCTGCGAGAAACCCATTCGGTAAAAATGGCTCCACTCATTCGAAATCAGATGAAAAAGAATGTTAAAATAATATAGACCCAAGAGAGCCGTGAGTAAGGTTGAGCATAATTCGTTAACGTTATAAGCCACGTCCATCTATAATGCAAACCACTTAGAACAGAGAGCATCATCCCATAAACAGGAGCTGATACCGTGATCAAGCCCTCATTCACCCGTCTCGTTGATGCATTGCATGCCACTACTCCCTTCGTCCCACCCGAAGCACTCGAACGGCACTATCAAACATCACTTACCTTGCGCCTCGGCGCCAATGAAAGTTTATTTGGCCCCTCTCCACTGGCGCAAGAAGCCATGCAAAAAGAGATAGAGAAAATCCACCTCTATGGAGATTCGGAAAGTGATGAACTGCGTACTGAACTATCACGCCAGTTAGAAATCGATCGTGAGAGAATCGGTATAGGAGCAGGCATCGATGATCTGTTGGGCCTGACAGTTCGTACGTTTCTTGAACCGGGCGATGTAGCGGTTACCTCATTAGGGGGCTATCCCACTTTTAATTACCACGTGCGTGGGTATGGGGGGCAACTCTATTCTGTCCCTTACCAGCAGGGACGCAACGACTTAGAAGGATTAGCACAGGTGGCAGTCCAGCAGAAAGCCAAGATTGTCTATCTTGCCAATCCCGACAATCCTACTGGAACCTACTATGATGCGAAGGAACTACACGCCTGGATGAATGAGCTCCCATCAGAGACACTCCTTCTTCTCGATGAAGCTTATATCGAGTTTGCTCCAGCTGATACCGTGCTATCACTGCAGGAAACCCTTCACCCACAAATCATCCGGATGCGTACCTTCTCCAAAGTTCATGGACTTGCTGGAACGCGCATCGGCTATGCTATTGCTCATCCAGCAACGATCTCGGCATTCAATAAGATTCGTCACCATTTTGGAATCAATCGCATCGCGCAAGCGGGAGCGCTCGCCTCCCTCCATGATCCGACATACGTACACACGGTTGTCCAACAAGTAGAAGAGGGAAAGAGAGAGTACATCGCGCTCGCCCATGATCTAGGTTTACGTACCCTTCCTTCTGCAACCAACTTCGTCGCTTTTGATACGGGGAGTCCACAAAGAGCGGAGTGGATAGTGGAAGAATGTTTGCAACGTGGCGTATTTATTCGTAAACCCCAAGCAGAGGGGCTAAGTCATCTTGTTCGCATCTCCGTCGGCACGAAAGAGGATCGAAGGCAACTAGGAGACATCCTTAGCAACATCCTCAACGACTAAAACCTTAGCATAAAGGGACAAAGGGTCACCTCTTCCATTTACCATGGCTTCGCTCATGATATATAAGGATCAGACTCAAAACATGGATGGTTTAGACCTCGGATTGCCCAGTCACAGGCCATCCCTTCAACAATCGGTCATCTCTCTTCTGATACGTAACTTCACACCACCCACCTCGGTTGTATCTAGAAGAACCTCTGACAAAGACAGATAAGAAGCATCCCTTTGAAGATAAGGGTGAAAGCTCACCCTAAGAATGATTGGAAGATGGGCGAGCGGTTTCTCCTTGAACGACTCTGAGCCGTGGATCATGGGGCGAAAGGAGATGCCGCCGCCCATCAACCATGCACCGAGAGAACCTCATACTCTCAAGCAGTCTGCTTTCATCTAAGAGGTTATGTCACAAACCATAATGGGCTTTACTTCGTGAGAAAAGTTAATCCTATAACCTAACCACTTACTTTTCGCATAAGGAGTTCTATAGGGCCTCTCGAAAACGACCGACGCCACACATACGAGAGCAAGATCGCCAGTGAGAAGAAAATGAAACCACTAGCAATGGCCATGGCAAAAGAGGTTTCGTTCATACCAATGAGATAAAGGAACACGATAAAGAGAAAGTGCCCAACATAATGTGTCAAGGCCATCTGACCTGTATACACAACCGCTGTCGTAATAAGATGATTTCGATAGGCTTCTCCAATATAGATACAAAGTAAGATGATGCAGATAGCCGAACTGGAACTGGATAGCATATAAAGTGCATTGGGTGGCATCGGCTTGGTTTGGAAAAGGTACTGAGCAATCTCTAACCCTATGCTTTTACGAGAAATGGAAATTAAGAGATAAGAGACTGCCTCCGTAATCATAAAGCAGGAAAAGGCATAGAATAACAATTTCTTTCTCACTTGCGGACGCTTTAGATCCAGTCTTCCTATCCATAAGCCAATCAAAACAAAAGAAACCCACGGAAATATTGGATGATAGCCATTATAAAAGAGGTTTCTTATCAACCCATCCGCTGTCCAAAAGGTCTCGTAATATTGAAATGCTGCATCCCATCCTCGCGTGTAATCGAGAGTAAGCTGAAGCGATTGGGCGATGAGCAAAATGATCACTGCCACACCAATTACTCTGCGATTGGAGGACGCAATAAAAAAAGATGCGATAAATAGGTAAAATGCGTAATAATGGAGGATATCCGCATCCCAGCCACAAAGAAAAAGCCCCGTCCCTAAAATCAATAAAAAGAGAGAGCGTTTCCATATCACGATACGGTGTTTTTTGATATCTGCTTTCTCTTGCGTCACCCTCGCTGTTTTCGTCATTAACGAAAGTCCAATGCCCGCTAAAATAACAAAAATCGCAGAAGCTCTTCCTTCGAGCAACCCTGCCAAATAGACCAGCCACTCTGGTTCGAACGAAATCGGCTGTAACGCAATTTTGTAATTCACCAATACCATACCGAAGATAGCTAGCGCTCTAGCGATGTCATAACCGAGTATTCTAGTAGTTGGGGGTACCAATATGATCACTCCTAGTAACGTATTAGCCTCAATAGCGAAGAGCGCATTTCTATACAATCCACCATCGTAATAAGAACAAGCAGATAGTAACCCTTGTCTCTTCCGAGATATAGTATTCTCTACAGATCCTAAGTTTTCCTCTATCCTCTCCCTTGCAGGAGCCTTAAAAGAACCACGAGCACCGTCACTCATTTTTCATGATTCTTTGTGGAATGGGCAGGAAAGCACTTCCGAGCTTCTACATCAACACTGTCTCCTTGTTCTCCTTCTCCGTGATTTCTCTTTCTTCGTTCGCTTTACTCTCGTTTGCTTTACTCTCGTTCGCTTCGATTTTGCCCCTGTCGTATGGTTCTTCCCCACTCTCTTATTCACAAAAATATCTTGACTGCTCTGGGGAATAGACATCCATGTCGCCATACTTCCTAAGTTAAAATCGATATCAATGTAGTCTCCGATGAAAGAACTTGGTTCGCCAAAGAAATCATCTGCATTGGGATCAAATGATTGTTGACTCACGCGCTCATTGCGAAAGCTTTTCCCGCCATCTTTGGAAATGGCTTTAAATACATCAATCAACTCTGTTGTCACCCGATTGGTGTAATAGACGACCTTGATATTCCCCGTACGAGGTGAGGTCACTACCGCAGGGAAAAAATTTTGTGTCGGTACCGCGCTATCATCGACTCTTCTCGGGTTGGTCCACGTGACTCCATTGTCGTCTGACTTCGCGATGAAAATGTGTGCGTTCCCTTGCTCCCGCTCATCCATCCAAACCGCATACAGACTGCCTCTATTTCGCCCCTGTGACTGATCGACAGCTAGATAGGCGAAGGTCCCCACTCGAAAACCCCAATTGCTAACAGGTAGCGGAGAGGAGACAGGGGTAATTTGTGCCACCTCCATGGGCTCACTAAATGTGGACCCTCCATCGAGTGAAACCGCTAGGAGAAAAGTACTAGATGAACCGGCAAAACGAATCCAACCAACGTATACCTCTCCATTAACTCCGATCGCAATACTGGACCCCTGTTGAAAGAAAGGGGATTCTGAAAGAGTAATGGGTTCGGACCAATCTAACCCATTGTCTGAATGCTGAATCAGAATACCCACCATGGCTTCTGCATTATTAAAATGTGTATAGCTGACATAGGCTCTTCCTTGGTATGGGCTATCGGGTAGACGGTCGATCCTAAGATAGGGCTTATCAAAGCTATCTTCAAAGCTACCCTGATTTATGATCGTAGGTCCCGAGATGGTTTCTCCCCTATCGGTGGAGACATAAGCAACAGGAGACCCGGTGAGTAGAACAGTGAAGGCAATCCCGGTGACAATCACCCTATCTTTGTAATAGTCGACATACCCGTCACCCGCAAAGGGAATTCCTTCTGGAGGAAGCAAAACTCGATTATCCCAACTCTTTCCTCCATCGGTAGAACGGTAAAACCCAATCAACGGAATTCCACCTGTGCGGTAATCATTTGCAGTTGCCAGGACAATTTCTTCGCTTAGTTTTGCTATGGAAGGTTCATTTTGCGGAAAAGGGGAAGTAGTAACCTGAATATTTTTATATTTTTTATTATGTTGAAGCCCTATTAGTCTACGATGAGCATTTTTTGTATCTTTTCGAAGTGATAAGTCCCTTTTTTCGGGCACCATGGGGAGAAGTCTAGGAAAAGTCGTGAACAATTGGCCCACCCTTTCTGTTGTTAACTTCATATGCGGAAAAAAGAATGACTGCGCTTATCTGTTTAGTTAGAATGAACTATAGCGCTTGTCAGTTTCATGCGAAAAAGGTTCGAATAGCGATACAACTTCCTATTCGAACCTCTTCCTATTCTAGGCCATCTCAGACGCTAATCTAATTTCATAACCGTGATAGAAGCAGAATCCGCTGTCAGTGTTCCTCCAGCGCTTGCATTTAAATTGACTGTTCCAGGGTTATCCGTTCGGCTATTTACGAGAAAAAGCTCCGATGGAACCGTAGTTACTTCAAAGTTGACCGCTCCCGTATTCGTCACATTATTTTGCTGAACACCAAATCGACTACCCGGGACCAGAGTACGTCCCCCTCCATCATTAATAAACAGAGCAAATTGATTTCCTTGGTTCGCTGTGAGGCGCCATATCACGCGATAGATCCCTGTTTCTGTAATCATGATCTCGTTTGTTATCGTATTAATGGTAATCGCTGTTCCAATGTTGGCTGCTGCATTGGTTGTAGTAAACTCCACAAAATCCGTTGCAGGCATATCTCTATCAATAACTTGTGTCGTCGTCCGGTAAGCAAAAATAATATCGGATAACCCTCCTGCAGGGCCGGTTGGGCCTGTCGGTCCGGTTGGGCCTGTTGCTCCTTGTGGACCCGTCGGTCCCGTCGCTCCTGTTGCTCCTTGTGGACCCGTTGGTCCCGTCGCTCCTGTTGCTCCTTGCGGACCCGTGGGCCCTGTCGCTCCTGTTGCTCCGTGGACCCGTTGGTCCCGTTGCTCCTGTTGCTCCTTGGTCCCGTCGCTCCTGTTGCTCCTTGCGGACCCGTGGGCCCTGTCGCTCCTGTCGCTCCTTGTGGACCCGTTGGGCCTGGAGGACCCCCACTCGGTCCTGTCGGTCCGGTTACTCCCCTTGAACCCGTTGGACCTGCTGGTCCGGTTGGACCCGGTGGGCCAGTGGCACCTGGACGTCCCCTTTTCCCAGGCTTCCCATGTTTTCCGTGCTTTCCTCGTGGACCGCGTTGCGGTTCAAACTTAAAAAAGAAAAAGAAGAAGAAAAAAAACAATAGCTTCTTGCGGTCCTTCTTATGCAATTTTTTCTTAAAATTCAGGTGTTTTTTGTGAGCATGATGCGCATGTTTCTTTCCATGCGGTTTCCATAAATGAAAAGACATGATTCATCCTCCCCACGGCAAAAACTTCTTCTTTACTATACGGTGGGGAGACAAATATGGTATGTATGACCACCTATTTTTTTACCGACTTTTTATTATGTACATCATTCTTTCGCTCTCCACCCCTGATACCCCACTTCCATCATGGTCAAGCCTTCTGGCGGAAAGGTTTTTCCCACACGGCTCCGATCTTGTGCCCGCAGTAATTCTGAAATCTCTTCTGACTCCCTCTTTCCTAGCCCGACATCGACTAAAGTACTCACCATAATTCGCACCATATTATACAAAAAACCATTGCCTGTGATCTCCACCCATGTCACCGTTCCCAGCTGTCCCACCTGGCAACGATAAATGGTACGAATCCGATTCTCTTTCTCTGTCTTAGCGGAGGAAAAAGTAGTAAAATCATGAGTTCCTACAAACAGCATCGCTGCTTGTTGCATGTCTGTCAGATTCAATTGCCGTCTCGGCAAATGGGTGCGATATCGTCCCCTAAATACATCACGCACCGGATCGGTATCGATCTCATAGCGATACGTCTTCCAACTACTTCGCATCGCGTGAAAATCGGGCTCCACCTCTTCCACGTCCAGTACCACCAGATCACGGGGAAGAATGTGATTGATTGCATATCGCCACCGCTCTACAGGCATCGGACCGCTTGTTTCAAAATGAATCACCTGGCCTTGTGCATGCACCCCCCGATCGGTTCGTCCTGCCCCCATGACAGTAATCTTCTCCCCTGTCATCCGGGAGAGCTTTTGTTCCAATACTCCCTGCACGGTCCGCCCTCTGCTCTGCCTCTGAAAGCCAAGAAAATCAGTTCCATCATAGGCAATGGTCATCTTCAGCTTACGCATATTCCTCTCTCCCTTAAAAAAAAGAAAAAAGGGCAGAATTCAGGATCAATATCCTGCCCTCCCCCTTTTGCTAGTGAAAGCCAAATTTACTTCACTAGTTCAAGATAGACCATTTCCGCTCCGTCACCACGGCGCGGGCCAATTTTGATGATGCGGGTGTAACCACCACTACGCTCTTCAAAGCGAGGAGCGATCTCATCGAACAAAATCTTCACGGCATCTACTTTGGTGTGTGTTACCTCTTCGCCGTCCTTAACCGTCTTAGAACGGTCAGTCCGTACATATGCCGCCGCTTGACGACGTGCATGCAAGTCGCCACGTTTGGCGAGGGTAATCATTTTTTCGGCGATGGATTGAGCCTCTTTCGCTTTGCTTATAGTGGTTTCAATCCGTTCATTAATGAATAAATCGGAGACCAAGTCACGCAGCATTGCTTTACGCGCAGAACTATTGCGTCCCAGTTTTGCGTATGCCATAACGCGCATTTCCCCCTTTCCGTCGTCAGTAAACTAATCCTCTTCCCGTAAACCGAGGCCAAGGCCTTCTAGCTTTTCTTGCACTTCTTCGAGGGATTTGCGGCCGAGGTTGCGTACTTTCATCATGTCATCTTCCGACTTCTGCGTTAACTCGTGTACCGTATTAATCCCTGCCCGCTTCAAACAGTTATAGGAGCGAACGGAAAGATCCAGTTCTTCGATGGTCATTTCCATCACTTTCTCTTTCTTGTCCTCTTCCTTCTCCACCATGATTTCTGCCCCTTGTGCTTCTTCTGTCAGACCGACAAAGAGCATCAGATGCTCCGTCATGATCTTGGAGCCAAGGCTAACGGCTTCGTCCGGGCGAATGCTACCATCCGTCCAAACTTCCATCGTCAGTTTATCATAGTTGGTCACCTGTCCGACGCGGGTGTTTTCTACCTTATAATTCACCCGTTCAATGGGGCTATAGAGGGAATCAATCGGGATGACACCAATCGGTTGTTCATCTTTCTTATTCCCATCTGCAGGCACATACCCACGCCCCCGGTCAGCCGTCAAACGGACATGAAGACGGCCATCATCAGCTAGCGTACCAATATGAAGATCTGGATTTAGAATCTCCACATCGCTATCCGCACGGATATCGCCAGCGGTGACAGCACCGCCCCCTTCGACATCAATCTCAAGCACTTTCTCTTCTTCCGAATGGATACGAAGAGCCAAATGCTTCAGATTTAGAATGATCTGTGTCGTGTCCTCTACCACACCTGGAATGGTTGAAAACTCGTGCAAGACACCATCGATCTGTATCGAGGTAACAGCCGCTCCCGGCAACGATGACAACAGGATTCGACGTAAGGAGTTCCCTAAGGTGGTGCCATAGCCACGCTCCAAAGGTTCCACGACAAATTTCCCATACTTGTTATCATCGCTTAGCTCAACGGTTTCCACTTTCGGCTTTTCGATTTCGATCATACGGCTTCGAAACCCTCCTTCACACGTCGCTATCCGGGCTATCTGTAACTGATTTACTACCCTTATTCATGAAAACGAAACGGTCCCGTCCATTGTTGACCGAAAACCTCCAACTTAAACCAGCTGATGTTTGCCCGGCATCCGTCAATTATACACGGCGACGTTTTGGCGGGCGACAGCCGTTATGTGGAATCGGCGTGACGTCACGAATCAAGTTCACTTCTAAACCTGCCGCTTGAAGCGAACGAATTGCTGCTTCACGACCGGCTCCTGGTCCCTTGACAACCACTTCTACCGTTTTCAAACCATAATCCATCGCTTCTTTTGCTGCAGCTTCTGCCGCCATTTGCGCCGCAAACGGGGTGCTCTTACGAGAGCCTTTGAAGCCGAGCGTACCGGAACTTGCCCATGAAAGGGAGTTCCCTTGGCGGTCGGTAATCGTCACGATCGTGTTGTTAAATGTGGAACGAATATGAACCACACCAGACTCGACCGTACGACGTGCACGACGCTTCACGCGTTGCGTAGTTTTACGCTTAGCCATTCGATTTCCCTCCTTGCATTACTTTTTCTTGTTGGCGATCGTACGACGAGGTCCTTTACGGGTACGCGCGTTGTTCTTGCTACGCTGTCCGCGGACCGGAAGACCCCGACGATGACGCATTCCACGATACGATCCAATCTCGATCAATCGTTTGATGTTTAGTTGTGTCTCACGACGTAGGTCACCTTCAACGGTAAGATTCTTATCGATGTAGCTACGTAGCTTTGCTACTTCCTCTTCCGTCAAGTCGCGTACACGTGTATCTGGGTTGACACCAGCATCCTCCAGGATTTCCTGTGATAAGGAACGGCCAATGCCAAAGATATAGGTAAGAGCAATTTCGACCCGCTTATCGCGCGGTAAGTCGACTCCAGAAATCCGTGCCATCCGATGTGCACCTCCTATCTTTAACCTTGTTTTTGTTTGTGCTTCGGATTCTCGCAAATGACCATGACGATTCCTTTACGCTTGATCACTTTGCATTTCTCGCAAATCGGTTTCACCGAAGGTCTAACCTTCATTTCGAGTTACCTCCTGTCGATCCCGTCCGCATCTACTTATAACGATAAGTGATACGACCTCGGGTCAAATCATATGGGGAGAGCTCAACCGTTACCCGATCACCCGGTAGAATCCGAATGAAATGCATGCGAATCTTACCTGAAACATGAGCAAGAACCTTATGACCATTTTCTAATTCTACCCGAAACATGGCGTTCGGCAGCGGTTCAATCACTGTGCCCTCGACTTCAATCGTGTCTTCCTTGGCCATCTAATCAAACGCTCCTTTCGGCTGCACCTCTTTATGAGTGAGCTGGTATTGATTTAAAGCATATCTGAGCTTCGCATTGGATACTTTGCCTGTAGCTTGAAGGGATTCCGCCACCTTGTCCGCAACGGTGTGAGTAGGCTGTATATGCTTCACGTTTTTTCGCTTCGCCTGATCAAACTTTCGCTTATCCCCATCTGCTAGCCAGATGAACTGATCATCGATGACACCGACGACAATCGCAAGTTGACCTGCCTCTCGTCCCTTCAGTACACGCACAAACTGACCCAAACGAAGAGTACTTGTGGAATCCATTACGTCCAGCTCCTAGACGGTGTCATCACCGGTTAAGATTTCAAAGCCATCATCCGTAACGGCAATCGTGTGTTCAAAATGAGCACAGAGGGAACCATCACGCGTGACAACCGTCCAGTCGTCCGCAAGGGTTTTCACATGACGGGTGCCTGCATTCACCATCGGTTCGATTGCAAGCGTCATCCCTCTCTTCAACCGTGGTCCTCTTCCTGGTGGACCATAGTTCGGAATGGATGGATCTTCGTGTAATGTCTGTCCCACTCCGTGACCAGCATACTCACGAACAATCGAATAGCCCGCCTCCTCCACATACGCTTGAACGGCATGAGAGATATCTCCCAAGCGTGCCCCTGCCTTGGCGGCATGGATCCCTTTATAGAGTGACGTCTTGGTCACATCCAAAAGTCTTTGTGCCTCATCGGAGATGGTTCCTACCGCATACGTCCATGCGGAGTCTCCATGATACCCCTGATAGTAAGCACCGATATCTATCGTGATGATATCGCCATCCTTCAAGGTACGTGGTCCAGGAATACCGTGTACCAACTCTTCATTAACCGAGGCACATACATGACCGGCAAAGCCATTGTACCCCTTAAAAGAAGAGGTAGCTCCTTGCTTACGTAGAAACGCCTCAACGATTGCATCCAATTCCTTCGTTGTTACCCCCGGTCGAATCGCTTCTTTCACCACTTGATGGGCTTCATACACCATTCGTCCCGAAGCTCGCATACGCTCCAGCTCATTGGCCGATTTAAGGATAATCATTAAGCCGAACCTCGAATCTCTTGCAAGATGGCCTCAGTCACTTGATCGATCGGCTGTTTGCCGTCCACTTCTACGAGGCTGCCTGCTTTATCATAGTAGGCGAGTAAATGACGGGTATTCTCCGTATTTACCTCTAGACGATTTTTCACCGTCTCCTCTTTATCATCATCGCGCTGATAGAGCCTGCCACCACAACGGTCACAGGTTCCATCTTGCGTTGGTGGGTTAAAGATTAAGTGATAAGCCGTTCCACATTGCGAACAAATCCGACGGCCAGTCAGCCGACTGATTAACGTTTCTTCATCTACATCTATATAAACTACGCGGTCCAACGTTCTTCCAATATCGGATAAAAGTTCATCCAACGCTTCTGCCTGAGGCAACGTACGTGGAAAGCCGTCTAGTAAAAAACCGCTAGCACAATCATCTTTTCCTAAGCGATCGCGGACAATACCAATTGTCACCCGATCTGGAACCAATTTGCCCTCATCCATAAAGGACTTGGCTTCCAATCCCAGCGGCGTGCCTTCCTCTACCGCTTGGCGAAACATATCCCCCGTCGATATATGAGGAATCTGATGTTCTTCGACAATCCGTTCCGCTTGGGTGCCTTTGCCGGCACCCGGCAGACCCATTAGTACGAGATTCAAGACACAATCCCTCCTGATGTGAGTATCCAGCGCGGGTCGCCCATTTTACTTATTGATAAAGCCTTTATAATGCCGCTTAATTAATTGGCTCTCAATCGTCTTCATCGTTTCTAGGGCAACACCGACTACGATCAAGAGAGACGTTCCGCCAATCTGAACACTTGTCGGTAGTTCAGCTAACGTGGTGAAGAACACGGGCAGGATCGAGATCGCTGCCAAAAAGAGTGCTCCCGACAAGGTCAAGCGATTCATCACCTTCGTCAAGAAGACCGAGGTATTTTTCCCTGGACGAATACCGGGGATATAGCCACCGTTCTTCTTTAACTGATCGGCCAACTGAATGGGATTGATCTGTACGAACGTATAGAAATACGTGAATCCGATAATGAGGATAACGTAGAGAACCATCCCGAGCGGCTGATTATAGGAGAAGTTATTGATGACCCATTGTGCTACCGCATTATCCGACCAGAAACTTGCAATGGTAGGCGGGAACATCAATAATGAGATCGCAAAGATCACCGGAATAACCCCTGCAGCATTTACTTTCATCGGAATGTGTGTCGTCTGGCCACCAAACATGCGCCGACCCACAACCCGCTTAGCGTACTGCACCGGAATTTTGCGGATTCCTTGCTGAATAAAGATGACTCCAGCCACAATCGCAACCAGGACAAGGACAATCACAGCAATCTTGATGATGTTCAAGAAGAGCTGGTCTCCTGCTCCCATAAACTCGGATTCATACACTTGCATCGACACATTCGGGATGGAAGCGACAATCCCGGCAAAAATGAGAATGGAGATTCCATTGCCGATACCACTTTCGGTGATTTGCTCACCCAACCACATGAGGAAGGCCGTCCCTGCCGTCATGGTGATGGAGATGAGTGCATACGTCCAAAAGCTACTGTCTTCAATAAAAGTACCATTACCCATCCGGTTGAAACCGACGGAAAGACCGATTGACTGGATCAATGCCAAAACGATCGTTCCATAGCGGGTTACCTGTGCCAACTTACGCCTTCCGACTTCCCCTTCTCTCGCCCACTGGGTGAACTTAGGAATCACATCCATCTGCAACAGCTGCACAATAATCGACGCCGTAATATAGGGCATGATTCCCATCGCTAAGATGGAGAAGTTAAGGAATGCGCCTCCAGAAAAACTGTTTAGCAGTCCAAATACACCTTGGTCTTGTAGACTTGCCAGAGCTTCTTTATTGGTTCCTGGAACCGGAATATGCGTTCCGATCCGAAAGATCACCAACATAATGAGCGTAAAGAAAATTCGGCGGCGTAGGTCTTCCACCTTGAAAATGTTACCCAGTGTTTGAAACATTAAAGCACCTCCGTCGCGCCCCCAGCGGCCGCGATTTTCTCCGCAGCGGTGCGAGAAAATTTGTGTGCCTTCACGGTCACTTTCACCTTGAGTTCACCGTCACCTAGTACTTTGAGGCCATCACGGATATTCTTGATTACTTTTGTTTCCAAAAGCAATTCAGGAGTAACCTCGGTTCCGTCTTCAAAACGATTGAGTGTTTCCAAGTTGATTACTGCATACTCTTTTCGATTCACGTTGGTAAAACCACGCTTCGGTAGTCGGCGGTAGATTGGGTTTTGTCCCCCTTCAAAGCCAGGACGAACCCCACCACCGGTACGCGCGTTTTGCCCTTTATGACCACGACCGGAAGTTTTTCCGTTTCCGCTAGCCATTCCGCGACCAACACGATTCCGCTTTTTACGCGAACCTTCATTAGGTTTTAATTCGTGGAGTTTCATCTTGCCACCTCCTTCTACAGTAAAATCGCTTACGCGTTTTCTTCTTTTACTTCAACCAGGTGCTTCACTTTGTTGATCATACCACGAATAGCAGGATGATCGTCATGGGTAACAGACTGGTTAAGTTTTCTAAGACCTAAGGTCTTCACGGTGGTCCGTTGGATTTCAGGACGACCGATCAGACTCCGCTTCAAGGTAATCACTAATTTCTTAGACACGGTCATCCCTCCTATCCTAACAGTTCTTCCACCGTTTTGCCGCGTTTTTTCGCGACATCTTCTGGACGCTTCATTTCGCGAATCCCATTCAGGGTTGCACGAACCATGTTGATCGGGTTGTTGGACCCTAGCGACTTGGTCAAGATATCGCCCACACCTGCAACAGTCAAGACATCACGCACCGGACCCCCTGCAATCACACCGGTACCCGTAGAAGCAGGTTTTAACAATACGCGACCTGCACCAAACTTACCGATGACATCATGCGGGATGGTCGTTCCTTGTAGAGGCACACGAATCATGCTTTTTCTCGCTTCTTCGACGCCCTTACGAATCGCTTCCGGCACTTCGGTCGCTTTTCCGATACCGGCACCAACCATACCTTTGCCGTCTCCGACAACGACCAACGCGCTAAAGCTGAAGCGGCGTCCACCTTTGACTACTTTGGAGACGCGGTTAATATTAACCACTTTCTCTTGTAGATCGCTTTGGTCTTTTCTCACGTTTTTCCCTCCCTTGCTCAAAACTTGAGACCTCCTTCACGCGCGGCTTCTGCCAACGCTTGAACGCGTCCGTGGTAGATGTAACCGCCCCGGTCAAAGACCACGTTTGAGATGCCTTTTTCCAGTCCACGCTTTGCAACAAGCTCTCCTACTTTACGAGCCGCCTCCACGTTTCCGCCATTCACGCCTTCACCCAATTCGGGATCCAAAGTGGAAGCAGAAACCAAGGTGTGTCCTTTCACATCGTCGATCAACTGAGCGTAGATGTTTTTGGACGAACGGAATACATTTAGACGTGGACGTGCAGCCGTTCCTACGATCTTCTTCCGTACCCGTAGGTGACGATGTTTCCGCTTGATGTTGCTATCTACTTTCTTGATCACGCCGCATTCACTCCCTTCTGCTTAATCTTACTTACCGGTCTTACCTTCTTTACGACGAATCCGCTCATCACTGTACTTGATCCCTTTACCTTTGTAAGGCTCTGGTTCGCGTACGGAGCGAATGTTGGCGGCAAAAGCTCCAACCAACTCTTTGTTGATCCCCTTCACTTGAATCTCCGTCTGTTTCGGAACTTCTAGTTCGATTCCTTCCGGTAGATCCATCTCTACTGGGTTTGAATAACCCACGTTGAGGACCAATTTACTGCCTTTCATCTGAGCACGGTACCCCACACCCACCAACTCAAGCACTTTGGTAAACCCTTGGGTTACACCAAGAACCATGTTAGCGACGTTACTGCGTGTTGTGCCATGCAGTGAACGATGTGTGCGGTGATCGCTCGGACGAGTCACCAAGATTTGATTCTCTTCTACTGCAAGCGTAATGTCCGAATGAATGGTACGCGTGAGAGTACCCTTCGGACCTTTTACTGTGATCTCATTCTCCCCTAAGGTTACTTCTACACCCGCTGGGATCTGAATTGGTAAACGTCCAATCCGAGACATTGTCTTCACCTCCATCCATTTGCACAAGGATTACCATACATATGCGAGTACTTCGCCACCCACTTTGGCTCGACGAGCTTCTCCATCGGTCAATAAACCTTTGGAGGTGGACAGGATTGCAATCCCTAAGCCACGCAATACGCGCGGTACTTCATCACTTTTCGTGTATACTCGTAAACCTGGTTTACTGATTCGCTTCAGGCCAGAGATCACACGCTCGTTGCTTTCGTCATACTTCAAAAAGATACGAATGATCCCTTGCTTGCTGTCTTCGATATATTCTGCGTCACGGACAAAGCCTTCCCGTTTCAGAATCTCCGCAATCTCCCGCTTCAAGTTGGAAGCCGGAATTTCTACGCTCTCATGACGAACAGCGTTCGCATTACGGATTCTTGTCAGCATATCAGCGATCGGGTCTGTCATCACCATTTATCGGTTCCCTCCTTCCTCGCTCCATTACCAGCTAGCTTTACGCACGCCGGGAATCTGCCCTTTATAGGCCAACTCGCGGAAACAAATACGGCATAAGCGGAATTTGCGCAAGACCGAATGTGGTCTGCCACAACGCTCACAACGTGTGTATTCCCGTACTTGAAACTTCTGCTTACGTTTTTGTTTGGCGATCATCGATTTCTTGGCCAACGGATTCCCTCCTTTTCCTCTAAGGCTAAATCGATTGCGATCTACTACTTACGAAATGGCATTCCCATTTCGGTTAGCAATTCACGTGCTTCTTCATCGTTGGTTGCTGTGGTGACAATAATAATGTCCATCCCACGTACTTTGTCTACTTTATCGTACTCAATCTCAGGAAACATCAACTGCTCTTTAAGTCCGAGCGTATAGTTCCCACGGCCGTCAAATGCTTTAGCGGAAATCCCACGGAAGTCGCGCACCCGTGGAAGCGCAGCATTGATCAGCTTGTCGAGGAAGTGATACATGCGCTCACCGCGCAAGGTCACTTTGCAACCGATTGGCATACCTTCACGCAACTTGAAGCCTGCAATCGATTTTTTCGCTTTAGTAATCACCGGTTTTTGTCCAGCGATCATGGTCAAGTCTTCCACCGCACTATCCAATACTTTTGGATTTTGCACGGCTTCACCTACACCCATGTTGATCACGATCTTTTCGATCTTCGGCACCTGCATCGGGCTGGAGTATTGGAACTTCTTCACCAATGCGGGTGAGATTTCTTTATTAAACTTTTCTTTTAAGCGTGCTGCCATTGCTTAGGACCTCCCTTCTGAAACGGCTTCTTACTTGTCCAGGATTTCTCCGGATTTTTTCGCATAGCGAACTTTGGTTTCCTTGCCTTTACGCTCGACCATCTTGTACCCAACTCGAGTAGGTTCGTTCGATTTTGGGTCCTCTACCATCAGGTTGGAGAGGTGAATCGGCGCTTCTTGCTCGATAATGCCCCCTTGCGGATTGGCTTGCGATGGGCGCGAATGCTTCTTCACCATGTTAACCCCTTCAACCAATGCGCGGTTGTCCTTCGGGAACACTTTCAAAACACGTCCTTTGGTATACACCATTTTTCCGTTCTTATCGCGTGTAGGTGCATCTTTGCCCCGCAACACAATAACGGTGTCGCCTTTTTTAATATGCAACTTGTTTGGACGCTTCTGTTCCATGTCCTGGCACCTCCTTCTTTACAGCCAATCAATCCCTATCTTTATCGTTACAGCACTTCCGGTGCGAGTGAGACGATCTTCATGTAGTCGTTCTCACGAAGTTCACGTGCTACGGGTCCAAAGATCCGTGTTCCGCGTGGGGTTTTGTCGTCTTTGATAACCACCGCGGCATTCTCGTCAAAACGAATATAGGATCCATCATTACGCCGTGCAGGACGAGCCGTACGTACAATAACTGCGCGAACGACTTCCCCTTTCTTAACAACGCCGCCTGGTGTAGCCTGTTTGACCGAAGCGACGATCACATCACCAATACCGGCAAACCGACGTTTCGAACCGCCGAGTACTTTGATACACATCAATTCGCGTGCACCGGAGTTATCTGCGACCCGCAACCGAGTTTGAGGTTGAATCATTGCCAAACACCCTCCTTCCGTACATAAGGCCCATCCATCGTTAGATGATTACAGCCTCTTCTACGATTTCTACCAAACGCCAGCGCTTATCTTTGGATAGCGGACGTGTTTCCATGATGCGAACCACATCACCTTTTTTAGCGGTGTTTTCTTCATCATGCGCCTTAAATTTCTTCGTATATTTTACTCGTTTGCCGTAAAGACGATCCGTTTTGTACGTTTCTACAGCTACGACGATTGTTTTATCCATTTTGTCACTAACCACTTTGCCGACGCGTACTTTTCTCCGAGTGGTACGTTGTGTCTCACTCATCCTTGTTTCCTCCTTTCAATCCCGAGTTCGCGCTCTCTGAGCACGGTTTTCGCACGCGCAATGTCTTTGCGTACTTGACCAATTCGGGCTGGATTGTCCAGCTGGCCTGTTGCCGCTTGGAACCGGAGGTTAAATAATTCTTCTTTTAGTGTACGCAACTTTTGTTCGATCTCGGCGGTGGTTAGTTCAATTAGCTCTTTAGCTTTCATCTGCTCCACCCGCTTCGTCTCGTTTTACAAACTTCGTTTTGATTGGAAGTTTGTTTGCTGCTAGTCGCATCGCTTCCCGTGCTACTTCTTCTGAAACACCTGCAACCTCAAACATGATTTTGCCTGGTTTCACAACCGCTACCCACTTCTCAGGCGAACCTTTACCGGAACCCATCCGTACTTCAAGTGGTTTTTGTGTAACGGGTTTGTCTGGGAAAATACGAATCCATACTTTACCGCCACGCTTCATATAACGGTTCATAGCAATACGTGCTGCTTCGATTTGACGGTTGGTGATCCAAGCCGGTTCCAATGCTTTTAAACCGTAATCACCGAAGTTGACCTCGGTACCACCTTTGGCCTTACCGCGCATCGAGCCACGATGCTCCTTACGATACTTCGTCCGTTTTGGCATCAACATGTTATTTTCCTCCTTCCGCGTCTTCCTTTTTCTTTGCGGGGAGAACTTCGCCACGGTAGATCCAAACTTTCACACCAATACGTCCATACGTTGTGTGCGCTTCTGCCGTACCGTAGTCGATATCCGCACGCAAGGTGTGAAGCGGAACTGTTCCTTCGCTATAGCCTTCGCTACGAGCGATGTCAGCTCCACCCAAACGACCACCCACTTGAGTACGAATCCCTTTTGCTCCCGCACGCATCGTCCGTTGAATGGTTTGCTTCATTGCACGACGGAATGAAACACGACGCTCCAACTGCTGTGCAATGCTTTCTGCTACTAAGTTTGCATCCAATTCCGGTGACTTGATCTCGCTGATGTTAATGTGCACTTTCTTGCTTGTCATCTTCGTCAAGTGCTTCCGGAGTGCTTCCACCTCGGAACCGCCTTTCCCGATCACCATTCCCGGCTTAGCGGTCCGGATGTTCAAGTTGACGCGATTGGCTGCACGCTCGATCTCCACATTGGAAACGGCTGCATCTTTGAGTCGACCCATGATGTAGTCGCGGATGGCAATGTCCTCATGCAGTAAATCTGCATAGTCACGGCCGCCATACCACTTGGATTCCCAATCACGGATGACGCCTACCCGCAAGCCCACTGGGTTTACTTTTTGACCCACTCGTTATCCCTCCTTTTATTTTTCAGATACGACCACGGTCACATGACTGGTCCGTTTGTTAATCTTGCTTGCGCGCCCCATAGCACGCGGACGGAACCGTTTCATGGTCGGACCTTCATCGACAAACGCCTTCGAAATTACTAGGTTGCTTGGATCCATATCAAAGTTATGCTCTGCATTGGCTGCGGCGGATTGAATCACCTTTTCAATGATCGGTGATGCGGCACGCGGAGTAAAGCGCAGAATTGCAATGGCTTCCTCCACCGTTTTCCCGCGAACTAGGTCCATGACCAGCCGCGCCTTTCGGGGAGCGATCCGCACATAACGTGCGACGGCTTTCGCTTCCATCTTGTGACCTCCTCTCTTGCCTTAAGGACTTTATGAAACACCTTATTTTCTCCGTGTCTTCTTATCGTCAGCAGCATGGCCACGATAGGTGCGCGTAGGAACAAACTCACCCAACTTGTGACCCACCATATCTTCGCTAACAAAGACTGGCACATGCTTGCGCCCGTCATGAACCGCGATGGTGTGCCCGACGAATTGCGGAAAGACTGTCGACCGACGAGACCAAGTTTTGATCACGCGCTTTTCGTCTTTCTCATTTAATTCTTCGACCTTTTTCATTAGATGATCATCAATAAAAGGTCCTTTTTTCAGGCTGCGACCCATACGTCCAACCTCCCTTCGTAAGAAGCCCCGCTTAAGTCAGGCTTATTTCTTCTTTTTCTTACGACGACGGACAATGTACTTATCCGAGGGCTTGTTCTTTTTGCGTGTTTTGTAGCCAAGGGTTGGTTTGCCCCAAGGAGACATCGGTGATTTACGCCCGATTGGCGCACGTCCCTCACCACCACCATGTGGATGGTCAGACGGGTTCATGACAGAACCACGAACGGTTGGCCGAATTCCGAGCCAGCGTGAACGTCCTGCTTTCCCGATGTTGATCAATTCATGATCCAAGTTCCCTACTTGGCCTATGGTAGCGCGGCATTGGAGTAAGACCATACGGGTTTCACCCGATGTCAAACGAATGATGGCATACTTGCCTTCTTTCCCGAGTAACTGTGCACTCGCTCCTGCTGCACGAACCATTTGTCCACCACGACCGGGTTTTAATTCGATATTATGAATGACCGTACCCACTGGAATGTTGGCCAGCGGAAGTGCATTCCCGGTTTTGATGTCGGCTTCTGGACCCGAAACGAGCATATCGCCTACCTGGATTCCTTTTGGTGCGAGGATGTAACGCTTCTCACCGTCTACATAATGAAGGAGTGCGATGTTCGCGGAGCGGTTTGGATCGTATTCGATCGTTGCCACTTTCGCTTCGATGCTGTCCTTGTTCCGCTTAAAGTCGATAATACGGTATTTCCGCTTATGTCCACCGCCTTGATGGCGCATGGTCAAACGACCTTGGTTGTTACGACCACTCTTTTTATTGAGTGAGACTGTTAGCGATTTTTCCGGCTGATCGGTGGTAACCTCCTCAAAGGTGGAAACCGTCATTTGCCGGCGACCTGGTGTGATCGGCTTAAAATGTTTGATACCCATGTGTGTGTCCCTCCTTTACTTATAAAAGTTACACTTCGAAGATTTCGATGGACTTGCTGTCTTCGGTCAGCTGTACGATCGCTTTTTTCTTCTCTGGACGACGACCAGAATAACGTCCGTACCGCTTGATTTTCCCGATTTGACGCAACGTGTTCACTTTCGCCACTTTGACGCCAAAGATTTGTTCCACAGCTTTTTTGATCTCCGTCTTGTTCGCGCGAAGGTCTACTTCAAATACGTATTTCCCTTCAGCGGTTAAGTCGGTCGTCTTTTCCGTCACAATCGGGCGACGGATAATATCGCGTGGGTCTTTCACTGGCCGAACACCTCCTCTATGCGTGCGGCCGCTGCCGGGGTCATGATCACTTTGTCATGATGAAGCACATCGAGGACGTTAACGCCTTCGGCTGTGATGTATTTTACACCCCGGATGTTGCGGAGCGAGAGTGCAACGTTCTCGTCCATGCTCGCGTCAACAACCAAAGCTTTCTTCCCTGCTTCAAGGTTGTTTAAGATACGAGTCATTTCCTTGGTTTTCGGTTGTTCCATGCTCAATTCATTGAGAAGGATCAACTCATCCGCTTTTACTTTAGAAGAAAGAGCGGAACGAATCGCAAGGCGACGAACTTTCTTTGGTAGCTTGTAGCTGTAGCTACGTGGAGTCGGACCAAAGGTGACACCACCGCCTACCCAGATCGGGGAACGGATGCTACCGTGACGCGCACGTCCGGTTCCTTTTTGCCGCCAAGGCTTCCGGCCACCGCCGCGAACCGCAGAACGATTTTTTACTGCATGAGTCCCACGACGAAGCGATGCTTGTTGCATCACAACGGCATCGTGCAGGACACTCTCATTGGGTTCAATCCCAAAAACGGTTTCGAGTAGTTCATGATCGCCTACTTGATTCCCATTGATATCTAAGACTGCTAACTTTGCCATGACGCTTCCTCCTTTCTACCTTATTTCTGGCCTTTGACCGCAGAGCGAATCATTACATAGCCATTTTTCGGACCAGGTACGTTTCCTTTAATAAGGACAACATTGCGCTCCGCATCTACTTTCACTACTTCAAGATTTTGCGTAGTAATGCGTTCGCCACCCATACGTCCTGGTAAATTGTGTCCTTTAAATACGCGCATTGGATCTACTGCACCCAATGAACCTGGACGACGATGGTAACGAGAACCGTGAGACATTGGTCCGCGAGCTTGGTTGTGGCGCTTGATCGCACCTGCAAACCCTTTCCCTTTGGACGTGCCGGTTACATCGACGGTTTCACCTTCATTGAAAAGGTCTGCTTTCACTTCTTGACCCATTTCGTAATCTGCTGGGTTCATCCCACGAATTTCGCGTACGAATTTCTTCGCTGCGCTTTCCGCTTTTTTCGCATGACCCAATTCCGGTTTAGTCGCACGATGTTCTTTTTTATCTTCGAAACCAAGTTGGACTGCTTCATAGCCGTCCGTCGTCATTTCTTTACGTTGAAGAACGACACAAGGACCTGCTTCTACAACAGTGACCGGTACTACCGTGCCGTCTTCGCGGAAGATTTGCGTCATCCCTAACTTTCTTCCCAGAATACCTTTCACGTCATACACCTCCTGCCATCAGTCACTTTTTCTTTTATAATTTGATTTCAATATCGACGCCAGAAGGCAAGTCGAGTCGCATCAGCGCATCCACTGTTTGTGGCGTAGGATTGACGATATCAATCAAACGCTTATGAGTCCGCATCTCGAATTGCTCTCGCGAGTCTTTGTATTTGTGCGTCGCCCGCAACACGGTGTAAACGGATTTTTCGGTTGGGAGTGGGATTGGTCCCGATACTCCTGCACCTGTCCGCTTCGCTGTATCGACGATCTTCTCTGCCGATGTGTCCAACGCGCGATGGTCATACGCTTTTAAACGGATACGAATCTTTTGTTTTGCCATACATGCCCCTCCTTCTACGTTCATTTTTTGAAATGAACTTACTCCGCGGAAATTATCCCAACCCACCCCTAGGCAATGGGGCCGGGTGTGTCGGCAACCTTCCGCATCATCGCCGTCCATGACCAACATTCCCTATTATATATAAACGAAAAGCCGGATGCAAGAGGAAATTTGCGTCCGGCTCGAAGTATTCTCCGATTGAATCTACGAAAAGCTCATTTTAGGTTCACTATACTATAGTAGAAAGAGAACAACACGACCTTACTTAAAGGTTAGAGCACCCGCAAAATCTGGTCACATAAGGCCATAGTGGCAACATTGTCGGCACCACTTGTGCGTGGTGAAAGGTGATCTTCACAACACTTCATGAAGTGAGCCATCTCCCCCACATATCCGCGTAGATACAGATCACGATAAGCACCTGACATAGGAGACGCAGAGGGAGTAAAGACACGATCTTCTTCCTCAAGAGCTTGCCACGGCAGAGGTTCCGCCTCTTGCGGACGGGAGCGGTGGACGGTAAGGGAAGTAAGTTCCTCTACCTCGACAAATCCATCGTCACATGTGACCAAGAGCCTCTCACTCTCACGTGACCAAGCTGTCATTCCTGCAAAGTAGAGGCTACCCACAACCCCATTCTCAAATTGCAGGCAGATCGCTTGGGAAAGTTGTTCTTGTTCTCGACTGGCGACGCCCGTAACGAGGGTAGCTTCCCCAAACAAATAGCGAACAAGATCAACAAAATGGATGGCGACAAATTTCATGTATTCTTCGTGCGTCTTGCAAAAGGGCGTACTATCGACTGCGAATGTCGCTTGAAAGGAACGAGGAGCCCCTAAGCTTCCTTCTTGGATTAGGTTCGCTAGCTTGGTGTAACAAGGGGCGTACCGTTTCATAAAACCTACCATGAGGACAACTCCTGCTTCTTCAGCAGCACTTGCCGCTCGTCGTGATTCTTCCTCATTCATACCGAGCGGTTTTTCGACATAGACGTTTTTCCCAGCAGCAATGCAGTCCATTACGATGTCTAGCTGATCGTAAGGCTGCGCGACCACCACCACCCCATCACACTCTTCTTGCTGCAGCATACTTCGGTAATCATCATAAGCTGTTCCCTGACTCCCGAAGCGTTGGAGAGCGGAGCGAGCACTTTCTATATGTAACGTAGCGACAGCTTGAATCGTAGAACCTGCTTCTACTGCCGCAGGAAAGATATTGGTTGTCGCATGAAATCCGGCACCGATAAACAAAAGCTTGGGTTTGTGCATGTTGTGTTCCTCTCATTCGTGTCCATAGGTTTTGGTCATCGTATCACTTTGGAGAAACAGATACAAATGAGAGAAATCCGGCCATGCTATAACTTCTAGAGTTAAATGTTCTTTCATTCCAACTAATTCACAAAACCCTCCAATGAGAATCAAATTCTTCATTGTTATCAACGCGCTTTTTGCAAATCATCTTGCATAGCACCCGACAGCTTCACCCAAATCACCGCCCCATTGGGGTGCTTGTATGGAAGAGGACAGTCCAGTTGGGTGGGATTTTCCAATATCCAGGCGTAAGTCTTCTTATAAGGAAGCGACGTTGACTCTGAAGTATCTCCTCCAATAAGCGCAGAGGATTGACGGTATTCTTCTAGAGTGAAAGGGCCTTTCACTCCAACTAAGTCACAAACCCCGATGATCGTTCCTGTCCCACTGGCAATAACCGCAATGGTTCCACGCACGTGGGTAGCAGAGCCTCGGATTTCCCACTTCTTTTCACCACTTATGACCTTGGTCGCCCACGGTTCACGGATCATGAGCCCTCTTGTAATCGCATCTTCCTCTGCATCGAGCGAGAAAAGAGACTGCTGTCTTCCTTTACTTCCTTCTTTCATTTTACATAACCCCTTTCATCCATTGTTTTTCTCTATAACTGTTCCTATTTCTTATCGATCTCCTTCCATTTCGGACTCACTGAGCTTGTCTCTCTTATCTCGATTATTTATACTAGACAAAATATCAATAAGGTGGGTGACGGTACATGATAAAGCGGTGCAATTGGGTAAATAGCGATCCCTTGTATATTCAATATCACGACCATGAATGGGGAATTCCCGTATACGATGAGCGAAAGCTTTTTGAAATGCTCAATCTGGAAGGAGCACAAGCTGGCCTTAGTTGGTATACCATTTTAAATAAGCGCGAGAATTATAGAGAAGCATTTGATGCTTTCGATCCTAGTAAAATCATTCATTATGATGAGCAAAAAATCGCAGAACTTCTTCAAAATGAAGGAATTATCCGTAATAAACGGAAGATCCAAGCCGTCATGGATAATGCGCATGCCTATTTTCGTGTGAAGGAGGAATTCGGGTCGTTCCGTGCATACATATGGCACTTCGTCGACGAAAAGCCGATCATCAACCATTTTGTTTCTCCAGAAGATGTCCCTAGTTCCACTGAGATCAGCACACAGATGAGTAAAGATTTAAAGAAAAGGGGCTTTAAATTTGTTGGCCCAACGATATGCTACGCCTATATGCAAGCCGTTGGAATGGTGAATGACCATTTAACAACCTGTTTCTGCTATGCAAATGATTGATTGCTTCCCTGCTGACAATGTTGCTTCTCATCCAACCATAGTTTCCTCATATCGAGAAAGCCAAATCGATCCAAATAAATGTCCTTCATCGTAGGATGAAACATATTTTGCTCGATCGGATGATCCAAATAGAGCAGGAGATGATTCGCTCTAATATAAGCTTCTAACTCATTCATACTTGCTAGACGCTTATTTTCATCGATCTCAAATTTAATGTTATCTAAATGGGTTTCCACCTGCTTCCACTGATGAACCAAGCCCGTGCGTTGAGATAACAGAGATTGATTATAAAACCAGTCTAGAAAAGACAATACATCGTCACTTCCTACATCCCGTCCCATAATCAGATCCGCTTGATCATCCTGCTCTTCTTCACAGGTTGATGTATACATGGGACGGATCTGCATCCCTACTTCTGCCGCTTGTTTCACAAACCATTTCACATCCGGCTCAAAAGTATCTATTTTGTACGAAAACAGGATCTCTTCCCCTTGATATCCTGATTTTTTCAGTAAGGCGGCTACTTTCCCTCTATCCTTAGGGATGCGATGCGATCGAGTAGCAAAATAGCTTGAAGCCGCGGTGACGATCTCTCTCCCTAGTGCCTGACCTATTTTTTCTATATCAAACAAGTGATAGATCGCTTCACGAAAAAAGGGATTTTGTATCATGGAGGAGCGTTTTTTAAAGTTGAAGATGATAAAGCGTAAACCTACTGTTGCGTTCGTCTGATAACTTTCTTCTTCCTTTTCGGTAATCTCATACCTCATCCCAAAATGCCGTTCATTTGCCAAGGGATAGAAATGAGCCTCATCCAAAAATGGGCGCGGTAAGAAGTGGCGATCAAACACCTCGAGTGCTAGTTTCGTCTCTCGTTTTTCTTTGATTCGATAGGGTCCTGTACTAATGAATTGATTTTCTGTAAAAAGGACATCGCGCGGGAGGATAACCAACACATACCAACTAAGATAGCGTAAAAATAGCGGGTTCGGTTTGTGTAAGCGAAAGGTGATGATATAAGGCGAGACGCACTCTATTTCCGCAATATTTTCGACAATCCAGTGATTGGGAAGAGTCGGATCGCGAAATCGTTCGAAAGTAAATCGAATATCTTCACTTACCAATTCCCTGTGATGGTGAAACAGGACACCTTTACGTAGATAAAAAGTCCACTCCACTTCTTCTGTATCTCTTTTCCATGCATGTGCAATATGTGGTTGAATCGCATTGGTTTTAGAATCATACAACACCAATGGATCTCCCAAATGCATAATCAAGAAGCATTCAAATGATGTGGATATATAACGAGGATCAATACTGTAGATGTCTTTATACACAATGGCTCGAAGCACATCTTTTTTATTGGAAGCCGTCTGAAATCCCAAGAAATCTTGTACCTTTTCAAAGATTTGCTTCGGAAAAGGAGAGGGCAAGGAGATTTGCAATATTTGCATAATCTCATCTAACCGTTCCATTTTCATTAACTGGTCCACTTCATGCTCCAGATCTTCCTGTAAGGATCGTGAAAAAATAATGCTTGATGCATTGCCTCTCCCTCTTCCTGGAATGTAGACCATTCTTCCTTGCTCCTGCATCCGCTTTAATCTCAACTTCACATTTTTCCCTGTACAAGCCCATAATTGCTCTAATTCTTGGAATTTGAATTTGGCTTGAAGTCCTTGCTCACGTTCATACAGATACCCCCTCAATTGAAAATAGGGAGTTAACTTTCTCATCGCCATCCCTCCTGTTAAAAGGGGAAGTTTTGAATATGAAGATTCTCTTTTTATCCCTTTTAGTATAGGTCATACTAGATTCCAGAACAAGGAGGGAATCGACATGTTGAAACAACTCCATCCCAATATTCGCATCCGGTTGTTTATTACTTTCTTAACTCGTTTTGTTCATGCCATGCTGTTGCCTTTTATGGCCATTTATTTGTCTGAGCATTTCGGGGAAGAAATCGCCGGTGTGTTATTAATCCTGATGTTCGTCCTCTTATTCCTTTCCAGTATTTACGGCGGACAATTGACCGATGTGATCGGGAGAAAAAAAACGATGGTTATCGGCGAAACGACTAACGTCTTCGCCTTTTTCGGATTGTTGATGGTGAGTACCCCTTTATTTTCCTCACCCATCATTACTTATTTGATGGTTGTCATCAACCAAATCTGTACAGGGTTAATTGCCCCCGCGTCCGAAGCCATGTTGATTGATGCCAGTGAACCGGAAGATAGAAGTTATATCTTTTCATTAAACTACTGGGCGATTAATTTAGGCATGGTTACGGGTTTATTGATTGCCATCCTGTTATTTGAAAACTACTACTTCTACATGGTCATCGGTATCTTTGCTCTATCGCTTCTCACTTTGTGGTTAACGAGCGTGAAGATCGATGATACGTTCCAAGTTCATCATGAAAAAAGGACTCCTACCCGCATATGGAACCTAAACTCGCTCTTAAAACACTATACTTCCGTCATCAAAGACATCCCCTTTCTGTTTTTTACCCTAGGCGGGATTGCGATCGCCTCCATCGAACCACAATTATATAATTTCATCTCTGTGCGCATAGAAAAAGAGTTTCCTACCACCTTCTTTTCTCTATTCAATCACCCTTTCACGCTGGATGGGATAAAAGTGTACGGCTCGATCATTGGATTAAATACCATATTGATCATCAGTTTCATTACGTTAATAACAAAGATGTTCGCAGGAAAATCGCGCGAACTTCTGCAATATTCAGGGTTTACTCTATTTGGGTTAAGCTTTGCTTATCTCAGTTTTTCAAATTTCTTACCCGGGATTATTCTCGCTGTTGTGCTTTATACACTTGGCGAGCTCCTATTTATCCCAGCTCGACAAAGTTTACTAGCGGATATGATTGAACCCTCGCAAAGAGGGGCTTATTTAGCTGTCAATGGTTTTATTCTTCATTTTGGAAAGCTTTTTGGTGCAACTGGCTTAATCATTGGCGCACTGGTCGGTAGTACGGGGATGTGTATACTGATCCTATTTGCCACTCTACTAGCGATTCTCTTTTCACATATCGGGCTGCAAGGGAGAAAAAAGAAAGGCGACACCGAAGCCATCATTGCTTCCTCTCAGTCGTGAAAACCGGGGAAACAGCTAAAGGATTCGTTAAACTAGAAAAGAGCCGTGAGGGTTCCATAACTCCCCTACGGCTCTTTTTAAGCAATTCTACTACTCGCTATACGCTCTCTCCTGTTTCTATATTATTCCTCTAATAGGAAGGGAAAATGTGATATAATCAGATTAAATAAGGGCAGACGGGTCCGTGGTGGATGGCTAATCCTCCCCGTAGAAGGGGGGGAGATAGATGCTAGACACCATCCTACTTATCCTTCGGATTGTTAGTGAGGTTGTAAAGTTTGGTAAGTGGCTTTACGACCAGTGGCGAAAATATCGTGACACAAAAAACAATCCACCCACGGGCGCCTAAACCTAGTGGTGGACTGTTTCCGTAAGCTGTAACTCTTTTACGGGGACGCCATCTACTATGGCGTGTCTGCTCTCGCGACGGTAGGTGTTAGCGCACCTGCCGTTTTGCGTCCTCTTGATAATATGATACCACAATTGACTGTAAATTATCCATACTGTGCTTAAAATGAAAAGTGACCCGCCTATGGCCTCCAACAAGCGACCGGAATCAAAAAAACTCACCTCACGTCTACTCCTTCCGTTTTACTGCTAACTTCTCCATACTTTCTTCACACCATTGAATCGTGGCTTTAACAATGTACTGGCCGTGGGATAACGTCATCATCCAGTAATCAAAGTGTGGGTCTTCTTTTCTTTTTGTAAGGAGAAAATTCTCCATCGTATTGAGAGATTGGAGAATATCTTCCATCTTTTGTTGGTATTGAACGATTTGTGCGATGTTGTGCTCAGTATCAAGGTGTTGTCCGTAAAAAATCTTCAGCAGGAGTTCGTTTTTGTGGATCGGTATTTTTTCAATCGGCTTCTCCATCCAGTTTATAAATTCTTCTTTTCCTCGTTCCGTAATCGTATACACTTTCCGATCTGGCTTTCCATCCACCTTTTCAATATGATAAACGGCAAAGCCAAGCTCTACTAGTTTTTTTAAGGTTGGATAGATTTGTCCATAACTCTCCTGCCAAAAGTGTTTAATACTACTCTCGATTGTTCTTTTTATTTCATAACCCGTTGAGGGCGCATACATCAAAAGACCCAGTAAGGTATATGTCGTTTTGTTTTCTCTAGACATTTTTCACCCTCGCTTCACTTGTTCATGAATCTCCATAGTATAGCACATTTTTTATTTTGACATTTTTAAATGTTGCCTATATAATGAATCACAAAGATATATCTTTTTGATATAAGAGGAGGATAACAAGCATGTCAAACTACGATGTATTGGTGATTGGTGCAGGTATTGGTGGTCTCTGTGCAGCTGCGCGTTTATCCCAGCTAGGTCATAAAGTAGCTGTTTTTGAACACCACGTGCGTCCAGGAGGTTATGCAACCAACTTCCCGCGAAAAGGCAAATATGAGTTTGATGTATCCTTACATGCCATGGGCAGCTTAAGTGAGGGAGAAGTTTGTTATGAGCTTTTTTCAAAATGTGGAATGATGGATCGCCTTACCCCTCTAAAAAAAGAACATCCGTATACGGTTGTATGGGATGATGAGAAGATTACCATTCCTCAAGATCATGAGCAATATCTAGCACTTCTACAAGACTTGTTCCCACAAGAAAAGGAAGGGATCGCCAAATTATTTAACGATTTATATGCTTTTGGTCAAGAAATGAAATTCCTACAAGATTCATCGATCCCTAAAGCCGAGAAACAAGAGCTTTTTTTCAGTAAAGCCCCCTTGTTTATTCAATGGTCCCAGATGACCACCGCAGAAGTGATGAAGCAGTATGTCGATGACGAATCCCTCATCTCATTTTTCACCCTACTGTGGCCGTACTATGGTGTTCCTCCGCAAATGCTTACCGCCCATTACTTTTTTGTTCCATGGTTGGGCTACCACTTTGAAGGCACGTACTATATCAAAGGGGGGGCACAAGCCATTGCTGATGCATTAGCTGAGGTCATTCATGAGCATGGTGGCAAGGTACATTTGCGACAAGAAGTTACCGAGATTATCATAGAAGATCAAAAAGCAGTCGGAATTAAAACAAAGAAAGGGGGTACATATACAGGAAGATGGATCGTCTCAAATGCTTCCCCGCACATGACCTTTTCAAGGTTAGTGGATGAAAGCTTCACTACCTCCTCCTACCGTGAAAGTTACGAAAAAATGGAGATTGGACCCTCCATTACGCAACTTTATCTCGGACTAAACGAAGAGCCGGCAAAATTTCAACTCATTGATGAAGATATTGTATTTGTAAAAGAAAAAGATCCAAGTAAAGATTACCAGTATCTAAAGAACGGGGATTATCAAAAAGCCAATTTTGGGATCACCAATTATTATCAGTTAGATCCTGAACTCAGCCCAAATGGGAAGCCCGTCATAGTGACAGCCTTCATCGACTTTATCGAAAACTGGCCTGAGGATAAGAAAGAGTATAAGAAGCGAAAAGAAGAAGTCACTCAGTATTTGCTTAGTCAACTAGAAGAGCGTTACCCAGGAATCACACAAGCGATCGAAGTACTCGAATTAGGCACACCACGAACGATGCAAAAATATACAAAAAATCCCGCGGGTGCTGTATATGGATTTGCTCAAACGGTCGAGCAATCCGGACTACATCGTTTAGAAAAAACCACACCCATCGATCAACTCTCACTCGTGGGAGCATGGACACGCCCAGGGGGAGGTTACCAAGGTGCTATGGTATCCGGTACCAGTGAAGCCGAAAGAATCCACAAAAAATTGAGTCATCTGATAAGTAATTAACTCACCTTTCATAAAGCGAAAGTTCATCTCAGATTAGAGATATTCACGAAAAGCACCCCTCTCATTTGGTAGGATAAGAATGAGACAGAAACACCACCAAAGAGGGGTGCTTTTTGCTTGAACGAACAAACAAACTACCTTCTACAGGATCATTCCTGGTCCAATCCGCATTCGGTTCCTTTATCATTCTGCATGGCCCTTGTAAGGTAGTAGAAGAACACTTCTCTACCCTACTCCCACTCAAATAAGCTCAATTGCTGGTACGCTCTCTCGCGTGGTTCAAAATCTGCCACACTGATCCCCAGTAACCGTACTCCCTTCTCCTCTATAGAGAGCATGTCAAACATCGTACGAATACATGCCATTATCTCTTGCTCGCTAGTAATAGATTCAGGTACCGTCATTCTACGTGTGATCAGCTTGAAATCATGGAAGCGAACCTTTAAGACGATTACTCGTGCAGACAGCTTCTTGTCTTTTAACCGTAGAGATACTGACTCTGCTAATTTCTCTAGGATCGGCTGCATCTCTTCCCACGTAGTTGCATCAACGGCTAGGGTAGTCTCTCGTCCGATTGACTTCCGAACACGTTTTGGATTAACCGGGCGTTCATCCTCGCCTCGGACAAAACCATATAAAATCTCGCCTCGTTTGCCCAACACCTCGATGCATTTCTCTTTCGACCACTTCCTCAGGTCAGCCCCGCTTTGAACACTCATCGCCTTCAATTGTTTTTCCGTGACTGTCCCAATCCCCCAGAAGTCACCAATTGAAAGGACATCCAGAAAAGCTTGCGCTTGCTCTGGCGTAACAACCGTTAGTCCAGCCGGTTTCTGATAACCAGAGGCCAACTTCGCAATCAACTTATTGTAAGAAACACCTGCCGAAGAAGTCAGTTTTAATTCTTTTTGGATACGGTCTTTAACCATTCGGGCAATCAGCGTCGCCGACCGAACTCCTACTTTATTTTCCGTTACATCTAAGAACGCCTCGTCCAGTGATAATGGCTCAACAAGATCAGTAAACGTATGGAAGATCTCCATTACCTCCTGCGACACTTGCTTGTATAACTCCATGCGAGTCCGGATGAAAATGGCTTGGGGACAGAGGGTGTAAGCTCGTTTAGATGGCATCGCCGAATGGATTCCATACGTTCTTGCTTCATAGGAGCAGGTAGCCACTACCCCTCGACCATACGGATCACCCCCCACGATCACGGGTTTTCCTTTTAGATCGGGATTCTCACGTTGCTCGACCGAGGCGAAGAACGCATCCATATCGATATGAATAATCTTGCGCATAGGATTTAAGCCCCTTTATGAAGAGGATGTTCTTACCCTCTACCATACACAAACAAGCGTTCTTTTTCCAGTCCATCCAGTTCACGCCGTCCTCAAGATCCTCACATGAGCGAACCTTTCTATTCCGCAAATGAGAAAAAGTGTTTTGAAATGACCCATTTGATTTGGGCTGATTATTTTTCCTCACATGCACTTTCATTCGTGGCAAGAGGAGATATCTCACTATAGATTAAATAATCATACTCCTCGGTAAAAGGGTTTGCATGATATTCTTCTTCTGTCCCGTAAAAGAACGCTTCATACTTCATATAATCATGCGGATCATCTGACGTAAGTGGGAGCGCACTTCCTCGATGCCCCAGTACATACTTTATGCCCTTCTTTTTGTCGATCCAACTCCCTACTGCGTTTGCTTCCTTTATTTCACCATCAGCATTGATGGTGCGATAATCTACCTTCCCACCTAAAAACATCTCTTCATAAGACGTACACGTGAGGTACGTCCCCGTTTCATTCACACGAATCTGCCCCCAACCTCCTTCTTCCTTTAGCGGGGGTGCTCCTGGTACACTTCCCACGATAAATACCCATCCGGTGTAACCTTCGGGAATGGTATATTGCAAATTCTTCTTCTCTTCTTTTTCAAATAATCCCATAAGAAAGATGAAATAAAACGATAACAGCATAACCACCACCACAACAGGAATGTTGACCCAATAGAAGAGGTGTTTATCTCGTTTCCCCATCCTTTTCTGATGCCAACCTTGTTCTCCCAAATGAAACCCTCTCATCAAACCTTGATCAATAATCCAAATTCCCAGGGTAAACAGTGGTGCATAATAGCCTATCAGAAAAATAAAAGAAATAGATGCTACGAGATGCCACGAAAAAGAATAGAGCGTTGGGTACTTTACACGGTAGGCATTTACATCAATTAGGCTTGATATAGGATAACCATAGACAAATACCGCCAAGGTTGATATCAACGTCGCAATTGCCTCAAATCCTCCCCCTTTCACATTCCACAGAATAGCAAGAAGGACACTTCCAATCACTGCAGCTACCAACTTTCTTTTAAACATTCAACCACTTCCCGCTCATCCATTATTCTTTCTTTCCGCTACTTCCACTCTTCCCTCACACTCCCCCACCTTCTCACGAACGGCTGCACTATGAGTTGAAGTATCCGTTCCACCATCCACACTCCCATGGTGAAAAGAGGTGCATACATCCCAAAGAGGAAGATAAACGGTAACGAGCAAACGATATGCCAAAAATAGGAGTAGATCGCTGGTAAATCGGTTTCATCTGTTCCTTTATCAATAAGAAGGGATAACCAAAACATAAAGAAAGTTATCATCGTAGAAAATAGAAATGCAGGTAAGACAAAGTGATAAAACCATAGAACGAAGGTATATGCTATCAGAAAAGTTATGGTTTTACTGATAATACGAATCATAATCAATGTCTCTCCTAACAAATGAAGATTGAGTTGAGAGAAGATATTCCTTCCTCTCTCTTTCCTCATGTTAAAGGAGAAACAGAAGAGACGGCAGTTCTAACTTTTGTAGAACCGAATAGGCGTTCTTTATCACTCTTTATGAAAGAGCGTGATCCATTCCCGGAACAAACCACGACATCTACTTGGTCATTCATTCATTTGAATCCCTAATCCCTTCACCTCCTTCAATCAAAAATAAGAACAGAAGTAGCTGGGCCACTTCTGTTCTTCCATGGTAAGCAAAAAATAATCAGCATGGTAAAGCACATGCCTCATCCTGTGCAATAACCCCTTCCTCAAGACCCCGCTCTCTCTTGATTATCCTCTATCTCAATGATATTTAGCGGGTGTCCATCCGGGTCATACACATCAAACATGGTGTGATGACAATGAGAGGAAGTCCATTCTTCCAGCTTGCTCACCTTATATCCACTCTTCTTTAAAGCTTCCCACATGGCTGAGGCATCCTTTACCGTAATATTGAAAAGTGGTCTATCTAACACTTCTACCTCATCCGACTCACTTAAAGTAAGCAAAGGATGCCCCTCAAAATTTGCTTGGCGCTCTCCTTCCCATTCTTCTATATCCCGTAGTGTGAATCCCAAGTGGTTAGTATAAAAGTGAATGGCTCTCTCCAAGTCTTTCACATGCAAAAATAAAGCTCCTATCTTTGTATCACTCAATACCATTCCCCCCTTCGATAGGAGTGATATTTCTCTATATTTTTATTTAACTCCTGCCAAGTTCACACCATAAGCAATGCAGTTCATAAAAATCGTCTCCATCCTTATTGCTATGGCGATGGCTTCTCCCTAAATTAAACGTTTCAACTTCTCTTCAAAAAGGGTTGACATCCCTAATGTATTAGTGCACTATATAGATAGTACACTAATACACGATACAAAACTTGAAAGGAGTGCTTCCCTTGAGTGCATGGAAAGCAACGTTACGCAAAGATTTTTACGTAGGACGCCCTGGAGCAATTACATGGTTAGTGGTAATAACCCTATTTGTTCTCTATGGAAATATTTTTCATCACGGTAATTCGGAGGTGAAGGGAGGGATTCTTCTCGTCACCCTAGCCTTTCACGTCTTCTATCTTCCAGGCTATCTCTTCTACAGTCTACGAAGAGAAAGGAATCAGCTTCATCTCTGGCTGAACAATCCGCAACCCGTTAATCGACTGGTTTTATCCAAGTTTCTAAATGGGTGTTTCGCACTCTTGATCTCGATCAGCATCAGCCTTGTCTATCTTCTCATCTCGTGGGCACTCGACCCCGACATATTGAATCACATTCGTTTTGAAGTCATGGGTACACACGAACTTACTCTCCTTCTAAACGCGCTCATTGGCTCCATTTCTTTTTGCCTCTTTGCCTGTGGGATCCTCCTTCTTCTATGGTCTGCAACGCAGTGGTTTAAAACCTATGCAGGAAAAGGGGCATGGGTCATCACCATTATCGTCGCCATCATCCTCTTTTCCATTTTTACCAACTCCCTCAGTTGGCTGATCGAATCGATGTTTTTAACTCTACAGATGACACCAAACGATCTAAATGAACATGTTGCGCTACTCTTAGCAGGAAATTCAATCTTTTTCTTCTTGCTCACGCTTGTTCTCTTCTTCCTCTCCACTTGGATACTTGAGAAGAAAGTAGAGGTGTAATCATGGATTCCTTTGCTCATTCCGAGCCGATTTACCAACAGCTGGCTCATCGCCTTCAACGGCAGATTATACGCGGAGATTTGAAGCCCGGAGATAAGCTCCCTTCCGTTCGCGAGATGGCACTCCAGGTCAATCTAAATCCAAACACAGTTTCACACACGTACAAAGAACTTCAAGCCCAGGGGGTGGTAGAAATGCGTAGAGGGCAAGGCACATTTATTACAGAGAATGATAGCCGGCTAAGTCAACTTCGAAAAGACCTTTGTTCACAAGAAATGAATACGTTTCTTCGAAAAATGACAGAGATGGGCTTCGAGGAAGTAGAGATCATTAATGGTCTACAAGAACATATGCATCATCTATCCAAGGGAGGGAACAAGTAACATGATTCAATTAAACAATGTTTCTAAGCGGTACATCAGAAAAACCGCCCTTCATCCTCTTCAGCTCCAATTGCCTCAAGGGAAGATGATCGGCATTATTGGCGAAAATGGAAGCGGGAAATCCACACTTCTTAAGCTCATCACTGGATTGGCAAAGCCTTCCTCCGGTACCATCACGATTGACGATGAGCCGGTAACACGCCGAATCGCGAAAAAGGTGGCTTATCTCTCCGATCACGACATGCACTATCCTTTTTATACCGTGCGCGAGATGATCGAGTACTATGCTACACAATTTGCTGATTTCGATCTTGAGAAGGCCCAGCAAATGATAACTTTTATGAAATTAGATGGTGAACAGAAAGTAGCACATCTCTCCAAAGGAAATCGCGGTAGATTAAAGCTGATTCTGGTACTCTCCCGTCAAGCACCCTATATTCTCATGGACGAACCATTATCCGGTTTAGACCCGATGGTGCGCCAATCCATTATTAAAGGGCTCATCTCATTTATCGACTTCGGTCACCAGACCGTGTTAATAACCACCCATGAAGTACAGGAAGTAGAGCCCATCTTGGATATGATAGTAGCGATCCATGAGGGAAAAGTGTTAAAGATGATTGATACAGACACCTTGCGCACAGAAGAAAATTTAAGCGTTACCGATTGGATGCACCAAACCTATACAACAATCGATTCATCATCTGAGGAGGCATAAATCATGAAGCAACAACCTATTCTCCAACTTCGTCATCTTCATAAGCGTATCGGCAAGAAAACCATTATCCACGATATGAACCTTACCTTGCACGCTGGAGAAGTGTTCGGTTTTCTCGGTCCCAACGGGGCCGGGAAAACCACCACCATCCGTATGATTGTTGGCCTTGGTTCTGTTACCAGTGGAGAGGTCATCATTGCGGGGAAGAATTTAAAAAAAGACTTTGAAGGTGCGATTAAACATGTAGGTGGCATAGTCGAAAATCCGGAGATGTATTCCTTTCTCACTGGCTATCAAAACTTGATCCACTATTGGCGCATGTACAAGGGGATAAGAAAAGAACGGATCAACGAAGTGGTTCAGCTCGTCGGATTGAAAGAACGCATTCACGATAAGGTAAAAAGCTATTCTCTTGGCATGCGCCAACGCCTAGGTCTAGCTCAAGCCCTGCTTCATTCTCCTAAGTTACTCATATTGGACGAGCCTACCAATGGGTTGGACCCGGCAGGAATCCGTGAAATACGTAATTACCTACGAACCATTGCCCGTGAGCAGAACATCGCCATTCTTGTTTCTAGTCACCTGCTTTCGGAAATGGAACTGATGTGTGACCACATCGGAATTATTCAAGAGGGACGACTTCTCGATGTAAAAGAAGTTCATCAATGGGTTAATCAATCGGGGGAGCAACAAGAACAAGTGCTTCATCTTGAAATTGAGCCACGCGCCAAAGCAGAAGCCTTTATCGCTCAACACTATCCACAAACATCGATTTCATCTGATCATGAGCAACTCACCTTATCGCTGTCACGTACACAAATCCCTTCGCTCATCCAATCGCTTGCGGCAGAAGGGTTGCAAATATTCAATGTACATTCTGCACAAAAGACACTAGAAGACCAATTCTTAGAGATCACAGGAGGCAAAGACATTGGCTAATTTTCTACGACTCGTACAAAACGAAAACATGAAAATCTATCGCCGTACTGGTACCTTGGTCATGGCTGTATTGCTATTACTCACTTCGCTTGCCTTTCTTGTGTTTTACAAAGACTCCCTTCCCGGTCCTTTCTTCGGAAGTGTTCCAGAAAATCCTGATTGGAAAGAAGAGCTTCAAGCATCGAACGAACGCTTGCAAGCAGACTTACAGAACCCACGAACCCCAGAAGGGATGAAAGAAGACATCCGAAGTAACCTCATGATCCGCGAGTATCGCATTCAACAAGATCTTTCGCCTCATTCTGACATGTGGCAATACCTAAATGATACATCCCGGTTAATCAACTTGATCACGATCTTTACCATCATCGTTGCCGCCACCAGTGTCGCAGGTGAGTTCTCCTGGGGAACCATCAAGCTACTGCTTATTCGTCCGATGAGCCGTGGAAAGATCTTGTTATCGAAATATGTGGCCGCTCAACTATTTGCCCTTTCATTCCTTATTCTGCTACTCGTCTCCTCTTTCCTTTTTAGTGGTATTCTCTTTGGATTTAGTACAAGCACACCGGACTTGATCTATAACAATGGTGAAGTGATCGAGCAAAGCATGATACGAACCATCGCCATCACCTATGGATTATCCATTGTTAAACTCATCATGATGGTAACTTTCGCTTTTATGATTTCCACACTCTTTCGTAGCAGTTCATTCGCCATTGGTGCCTCCATATCTCTTTATCTCTCAGGAGCCACTATCGTGGGCTATGCTGTCCTCAATGGGATGGAGTGGGTAAAATATACGTTCCTTGCCAACCTCAATTTGGAGAGTTACTTTCAGGGACGTCCACTATTTGAGAACATGAGCTTCTCTTTCTCCATCACAAATCTAGCCATCCATTTCATTCTCTTTCTCGCCGTTTCTTGGTTTTTCTTTCAGAAGCGAGACACGGCGTAACCAACTTACCCAAATAAACAAAATCGAAAGCCCCCTATCTTTTACAGATAGGAGGCTCTTCTTATTCACTCTACTTCCCATTTACTCTGTAATCGGATGATCCGATTCCTTACTCGCTCCTGTCGGGGCTTCTCCTTCCATAAAGTAACCCACCTGATCGATCGAGTAGCCATAGTCCGTAATGGAATAGTCAGAAACAAGATTGGACGTGATGGTATCTCCATCCACGATGACCCAGAAGGCATCCAATTCCCCATCAAACGTCTCTTGAGTGGTTCCATTGCCATCCTTGATGTAAACGAAATCATAATTGGATTCCGTTTCAAAGCGACTGAAGTGAAGGGCTACCTGCGTCGCACCAGACTGGGTATAGGTGTGCGATTCGTCGTAGTAGTTGGAGTACGGATGATCCGTTTCATAGCTGGCATCTTCGTAGAACCATTCCCCTTCTCCACCACCATCATCTGATGGGAAAGTGGCTTCCAATAGGTAGGAGTCGCTCTTACTGGATGCTCCACTCCATCCGACAACGCCGATATAATAGGTACCTGCCGAGGCGTCGTAGGAAATCGATTCATTGGAAGTGCCTGATTTCCACGACCTTGCTACCCGCGTCCCTGAGGAATTGTACAGATAGAGGTCATAGTCACCTGGTAGTGAAGTTAAGCTGATGTCAATTGAGCCAGCTTCACTTGCTTCCAACTTGTAGTAATCTTGGTCACTACCATCCCAGATAAAGCTCTCATACTGCTCCCCGGAGTTAATCGGTCCATACGCCGTTGCGATGCTGTCATTGGGTTCATAAGTATCCTCATCATCACCAGGAGGAGGAGGAGGATTTCCAGTCAATGAAGCATAGATATTGATGCGTCCATGTGTGAAATCACTGCCTGTTCCAGGGATATTGTCCGCATACTCTTCCAAAGCGGACCGTATCTCACTGTTGTTCATCCCTTCGGAGGCAAGAAGCGCAGCGGCACCGGCAGTGTGGGGAGCTGCCATCGAGGTCCCACTATAGCTTACATACCCGCCCCCTAATTGAGTCGAGAGGATACCCACTCCAGGAGCGGCTACATCGACCCAACTACCATAGTTGGAAAAAGAAGCGAGATCATCATCTTCATCTACTGCGGCTACGGCGATCGATTCCTCATAGTAAGCAGGATACGAAGGAGAACTAGTGGAAGAATTACCCGCAGCACATATGACCACTGCTCCTTGTGCCCAGGCATACTCCACCGCTTCTTGCACCACAGCGGACGGACTGCTTCCTCCTAGACTCAGGTTAATGACATCCGCACCATTGGTAGCAGCATACTCAATTCCACCTGCCACCCAGTCATTGTAACCTGAACCGTTTGAATCTAATACCCGCACCGCCATGATGCTCACATTGGGTGCCACGCCCGCTACACCTTCGTTATTGTTGGTAGTAGCGGCAATCGTGCCTGCAACATGGGTCCCATGCCCCTGTTGATCATAAGAATTTTCATCCTCATTTACGAAATCGTATCCCTGTGTCACTTGACTCGACAGATCATCATGGTCATCTTGCACCCCGGTATCAACGACGGCGACGACCACGTCGCTACTCCCTCTAGTGATATCCCAAGCTTCTTCTGCGCTCATGTTTGGTGGGCCGTACTGTTCGGAATAGCGTGTGTCATTCGGTGTCCAGAACGCCTCATACACCACGCGAGGTTCTGCATACTCCACATTATCCATGCTCTCGTAAGTGGCAATCGCTTCTTCTGCCGATTGCCCTTTTACTTCGATCACATCGAAGTGTAGCTTCTCATTGCGTGAGAGAACGGTGGACTTTTCCGTTTCGTGAAGACTACCCATCACTTCACTGGACGTATTCTCCTTAAACTTGACAATGATTTGGTTGTTACTTGCTTCCATGAGATCCGTCTCTGTCTCCGCCTGAGCGGGCATGTTCATGGATAGCGAAAGCGAAAGGGCAAGCATGACCACCATGACGATCGTAAATGCTCGTTTCCTACGTTTCATCCCGATCTCCCCCTTTTTTTTGCATAGCTCCCTGACTGTCGACCGAACGACCATTGAAATTTTTCACACGGAAAATTGCTTTCGAATTCCGTGAATCTTTTTTGTGAATTATCTGAATGAAGCTTCCAAGAGATAGGAATCACTGGTGCTTGACGCTCCATTCCACCCTACCACGCGAAGGTAATAGGTACCTGCACTCCCCCACCAGTAGGAGATGGATTCACTTGAACTTCCTCCTCTCGTCGAAGAGGCAACAAGCGTACCCGAAGCATTGTACAAATAGAGATCATAGTCTCCTGGTAAAGAACTCAGACTAACAGAGATTCGTCCTCTTCTCGTCTTCACCAGCTTGTAGTAATCTTGGTCACTTCCATCCCAGATAAAGCTCTCATACTGCTCTCCGGAGTTAATCGGTCCATACGCCGTTGCGATGCTGTCATTGGGTTCATAGGTATCCTCGTCGTCACCTGGAGGAGGAGGGGGAGGAGGATCTCCCGTTAGTGAAGCATAGATATTGATGCGTCCATGTGTGAAATCACTGCCTGTTCCAGGGATATTGTCCGCATACTCTTCCAAAGCGGACCGTATCTCACTGTTGTTCATCCCTTCGGAGGCAAGAAGCGCAGCGGCACCGGCAGTGTGGGGAGCTGCCATCGAGGTCCCACTATAGCTTACATACCCGCCCCCTAATTGAGTCGAGAGGATACCCACTCCAGGAGCGGCTACATCGACCCAACTACCATAGTTGGAAAAAGAAGCGAGATCATCATCTTCATCTACTGCGGCTACGGCGATCGATTCCTCATAGTAAGCAGGATACGAAGGAGAACTAGTGGAAGAATTACCCGCAGCACATATGACCACTGCTCCTTGTGCCCAGGCATACTCCACTGCTTCTTGCACCACAGCGGACGGACTGCTTCCTCCTAGACTCAGGTTAATGACATCCGCACCATTGGTCGCAGCATACTCAATTCCACCTGCCACCCAGTCATTGTAACCTGAACCGTTTGAATCTAATACCCGCACCGCCATGATGCTCACATTGGGTGCCACGCCCGCTACACCTTCGTTATTGTTGGTAGTAGCGGCAATCGTGCCTGCAACATGGGTCCCATGCCCCTGTTGATCATAAGAATTTTCATCCTCATTTACGAAATCGTACCCCTGTGTTACTTGGCTCGATAGATCATCATGGTCGTCTTGCACCCCGGTATCAACGACGGCGACGACCACGTCGCTACTCCCTCTAGTGATATCCCAAGCTTCTTCTGCGCTCATGTTTGGTGGGCCGTACTGTTCGGAATAGCGTGTGTCATTCGGTGTCCAGAACGCCTCATACACCACGCGAGGTTCTGCATACTCCACATTATCCATGCTCTCGTAAGTGGCAATCGCTTCTTCTGCCGATTGCCCTTTTACTTCGATCACATCGAAGTGTAGCTTCTCATTGCGTGAGAGAACGGTGGACTTTTCCGTTTTGTGAAGACTACTCATCACTTTACTGGACGTATTCTCTTTGAACTTGACAATGATTTGGTTGCTACTTGCTTCCATGAGATCCGTCTCTGTCTCCGCCTGAGCGGGCATGTTCGTAGATAGCGAAAGCGAAAGGGCAAGCATGACCACCATGACGATCGTAAATGCTCGTTTCCTACGTTTCATCCCGATCTCCCCCTTTTTTTAGAAAAACGGCCTAGCAAGCATTCCCCTGAGAAACAAGAGTTTCTTTTTTCTCTTTTTCCTTCTACTCTGATCCATAGACCACTTTCTACAAAAAATATGGCTCCCGACAAAGACCTTCCCTGTACCCTCCTCATTTCTCTCCTTTTTCTAAAATGAGTGTCTTTTCTGAATAATATAACATATTAGAATAGTTGTAAATATTAAATCGCTATTTTTTTATTGTTTTTTGATTAAAATTTTCGATCTTTTGTTACCAACTGATATCTCTTTTTTATTTTGTTTTATTATACTTTATCAATTTAAAGTGATTCAGTCAATGTTTTATCAGGGAACACGCCTTTCGGTCTTTATAAAACAGAATACCTTCATAAATGGAGACCGAGCCATCACTCGATCTCCATTTATAATTTTATCTGTAAATGCTAACATTCATCTTTAAATCACTTTTTGTCCAACATCTTACATCATCTACTTCTATAAAATTATAAGAAATAAGAGGGAAACCTTTTCTCATCTCGGATAGGAGCGAACACAGAGCTTAAGAAATCCCCTGTAAAAAAATGAGAAGAAGAGGCGAGCCTCCAATGGGTTGTCCACCTCCTCTTTGTTACTGCAAATACTCTTCCAAAGTTAATTGATTCGAATAGATGGCTGTTGCTTCCTTAACACCCACATACCGAAGATGCCATGGTTCGTACAAGTATCCGGTCACGTCTTCTTCGCCTTGGGGATAGCGAATAATAAAGCCATAACGATGCGCATGATTGGCTACCCATTTTCCTTCCGCTGTCTGCCCAAAAGAGGTATCCAATAAGAAGTTAACCGATTCACTCGTAATATCCATCGCCAATCCAGACTGGTGTTCACTCTGTCCAGCGCGGGCACTAACACGATTGGCTTCTTGTTCACCACTTTGCTGGGCCTTATAAGCAAAGATGGCTTCTTGCCTTTCATAGGAGCGATAACCAGACTGCGCATATAAATTATGTCCCGCTTGTTTTGCCGAAGCAAACAACTCCTCCAATGCAGCCGCTGCTTCCGGTCGAAGTTTTTTCTTCGGTAAGTCCTCAGAATATGGGAAGGGAACATTGGGTGTAGTCAGTGATGGGATATACCCATCAGGGAGACGATGTGTCTTATTAATCAGAGCGGTTAAACTTTGCGGATTCGTTATGGTCATCACCCCGCCCTCTTCAACAGGAGACTCCTCATCTTTTGTCTTGTCTTCCGTAGAGTGATCCATCTCTGCCGTCAACTCCGGCTCGGACAAATCAAGCGGACGAGCCAAAAGGCTCCACCCTTCTTTCATTTTCTGAAAGTCATAAACGATATGATCCCATTGGATCTCACTCTGACTGCCCGCGGAATCCGCAGTATTCTTCATCAACTCTTGTACCCGTTGTTCAATTTGAGCCGATGTTGCTTCTGAATGTATCGCTTTCAATAATCCATATATTACATCCTGGTTGGATTCATTGAAGCCACTTGCTTTTAGCTCTCTTAAGCGCTCGGTTTCTTCCTCTACAATGAACGTGAGACTACCCGTTGCATAAGAAATTTCCACATTCGCTTTGCCATCGGCAAAATCCAGATCCTTAAAGGCTGTTTTCTCTATCTGCCATTCTTTTTTTACCTCAAGATTGTATTCTTCAACAAAATCTTGTGCGGTTAACCCCATATCCGTCCATGTTCCCTCTTGTTCTTCTTTTGTTTGTTCGTCCTTTTTTGTCGAATCTGCCTCCATCCGTTGCTCCTTCTGATAACCAACAATAAGAAGTACACTAACCAACACCAATAGCAAAGATACTATTAAAGTAACTTTTAGTTTCAATTCTCTTCCCTCCCACTTTCACTCCCCACTATATCAAATTAATCTGCTGCTGGGTGTACATTTACTCATCTAGAATGCAAAAGACTTTTATAGATTATTCACAATGACATCAAACGCCTCATTCTCTCAGATGAAGCGTAGAAAAACAGATGTCTATTCACTGATTGGTGCTAGAGACATAGGGACCTGCTGTTCCCGACCCATTTAAAGATCCATATAATAGTTTTGAAGGAGCACAATCCACAAAATGGAGTGAACAGTATGGGATTTCACAATAAAAAAGGATTAGTAAGCGTCGTTATTCCAGTTTATAATAAAGCTCCTTATATTAAACAATGCTTACGTAGTATACAAAGACAATCTTATCCTCATATCGAACTCATCATCGTTAACGATGCATCGACAGATAATAGTGCAAAAGTAATCCGAAAATGGATAAAATCTCTACCCGCTGCCAAACGATCCAAAGTTATATTTCACTCTCTGTCAAGGAACATCGGATATGCGGGTTCCTATAGTTTGGCAATGTTTTTAGCCCGTGGCGAATTTATTGCTATGCAAGATGCAGATGATTACTCCCACCCTCAACGAATCGCAAAACAAGTGCGATTTCTCCGGCAAAATCCTACCGTCGGTTTGGTCGGTACGAAATTCGGAGTTTTCCATCATCCCAAACCAAAAATCGTCAGAGTGCCCACATGGGTACGGTTCGGAAAGAAAATCATGAAGAGCTATCGTCAAGGTAAACATTGTATTTGTGTTGGTACCACTCTTTTTCGACGTTCCCTATTTGATAAATTTGGCGGGATAGAACGGGGAAAAGGTCATGCAGAAGACATGCATTTCATACGCAAATACTTTCGAAATCACGTTCGCCTCGCTAATATACCTCAAGTCTTGTACTATTATCGAAAGAACTCTTCCCAGCGCTCCATAAAAATGCGCCGATTGCGTAAAATGAGAAGGAAGAAGAGAAGGCAAGCACTTAAACAAAGAAGAAACAGCCTTAATCAAAGAAGATAGGGCCTTTAATCTACTTCTGTTTCTAATCACACGGGTCATTTATCAACCTATAATCTATTTCCACTACTTCCCATCTATTTTCATTTAGATGGGAAGTTTTTTATAAGATAGCACTTGCCACTTCATATGATACCGCTTTCAATATCTTTAAGGTTATCATATGAAAGTTCATCACTTCTCCTCGACCGCCTTTGGATTGAATTTCCCTTCCCTCTCTCTTCGTCTCCCTCTTATAAGAAGTCATGGTCCCCTATATGTTGCTACAGAACACTCTATCCAACATATATTTACCGATTAAAAAACCCAAAATATAGGATATATATTCAGTTGATGTAAATATTCTTAAAACAAATATCTCTTAAATTTTTTTAAAAAAATCAAAGATTGATATTTACATACTCTTTTTTTTGCTTTATTATGATAAACAGATACATTGGCAGTGCATGAAATAGGATGATCATCTATGACGGTTTTCCCAACTAAACAGAGCAACTTTCTCGACATTTTAACCACATCCCTATTCGATTGAGGTTAACCAACAATTACTGAACAGGACCACTCTTTCCAAGTTCGCCCCCCCTCCCGTCGGATGAACATGGTCGATTTTTGGAAACATACCGTTCTTATACTTAAATCCTTTGCACGCACTGAGGGTGATTACTAACCAATGTAGGCAGAAAAAATAGAAAATACAAATAAAGGGGTTGTGTCATGAATCACAAGAGAAAAATCGTATCGGTACTCACAGCAGCTGGACTCGTTCTTTCCCTCCCATTAGCAGGCGGGTTTGAACTATCGACTGCTAAGGCAGAAGCATCATCAGCAGAAAAAATTATTGTAAAATTCAACGAAACAACATCTCAATCACAGAAACGCTCTCTTTATGAAGCAGAACGTTCTACTGTTCTCTCTGAGAATGAGCAACTTGACTTCGAAGTCATTGAAGTCGAAGGCTCTGTCGACAAGGCAATCGAAGAGTACAGCGAAATGGAGGGTGTAGAATATGCTGAACCCATCATGGAATACAAAGCATCTTGGACACCTAACGATCCGTATTACTCTTCTGACCAATATGGTCCACAATTGATGGAAGTCCCCATTGTTTGGGATCAAACCAAGGGTAGCAGTGACGTTGTGGTTGCCGTCATCGATACCGGGGTTCAAGACGATCATGAAGACCTCGAAGGACAAGTTACCTCCGGCTACGATTTCGTAGACAATGATCGTGATGCCTACGATGAACAAGGTCATGGCACCCACGTAGCTGGTACCATCGCCGCTTCCACAGATAATGGAATGGGTGTCGCTGGCGTTGCTCCCAACGTAACCATCATGCCCGTACGCGTGCTGGATGCAGATGGGAGTGGCACCAACGAATCCGTTGCTAATGGTATCGTCTATGCCGCTGACAATGGGGCTGACATTATCAACATGAGTCTTGGTGGCCCTTCTGCCTCGCAAGCGATCGAAGAAGCGGTTGAATATGCCTCTAGCAAAGGGGTTTTCATCGTAGCAGCAGCAGGTAATGAGTCAACATCCTCTCCTTCTTATCCTGCTTACTATGAAGAGGCTCTGTCTGTAGCAGCAATCGACTCCAATAATAATATTGCCTCCTTCTCTAACTATGGAAGCTGGGTTGATGTAGCCGCACCTGGGGTAGATATTATTTCAACCCAACTAGGCGGTGGATACGTCAAGTATAGTGGAACCTCTATGGCCACCCCTCATGTGGCTGGTGTCGCTGCCCTGCTCGCTTCGGAAGGAATGTCTAGCAGTGAAATCCGTACAGCCATTGAGAGCACGGCAGATGAAATCGCAGGAACAGGTACCTACTGGGAACACGGTAGTGTAAATGCCTTATCCGCCATTGGTGGTGAAAGTGATAGCGATAATGGAGAGGACAATAGTGGCAGTGATCCCTATGAATCAAATGACAGCTTCTCCAACGCTTATGGTCCGATCGAGTCCGGCCAAACGTACAATGGACAAATCGGTAGCGCTTCAGATGAAGATTATTTCTCATTTGAAAGTGGAGCTGATGGGGATATTTCAATCAGCTTAACCAACCTTCCAAAAGACTACGACCTCTATCTATATGATGCGGATGGGAAACAATTGGATAAATCCTGGAATGGGAACACATCGGATGAATCCATTGCCTATAGTGGATCTGCCGATACCTATTATGTAAAAGTGGTAGGGTATGATGGAGCGAAGAGCACCAGTGATTCTTACGCTCTTACCGCAACATACCCAACGAAATCTTCCGGGGAGGAAGAAGGAACGTTAGAGTGGCACTATGAGTCTAAATCCTACTCAACCTCCCATCCTTATGATAACTACACTGATCAGGAAGACACGTATACCAAAGCGGGGGCAACCAAAGTCGCTCTTCATTTCAGTAAGTTAGAGACAGAAGAGGGTTACGACTATGTCTACATTAAAGATGCCAATGGAGACATTCAAGAAACGTATGACGGCAATCAAGAAGATTTCTGGGTCATCGTCGAGGGTGAAACCATTACCGCTAATCTTATCTCCGATTATTCGGTAACCGGTTATGGCTATGAAATCGATAAAGTCGGATATTACTCCGAATAAGCCCTCGGGCATAGTACAAATATCAAATCATTGAAGAAAAACTTTCATCTTCAAGATGCGCTGTAGAGCCCGTCCGGCTTTACAGCGCATCTTTTTTTATATCAGATTTGAAAAATAGGTTGATTTTTTCATTAATTTAATGTCATAATTTATAATGAGAGGTGATTATTCCGATAGGAATCCTCTGCGAAAGATCAACACAAGCAGTTTTTGGAAATTTTTTTTGCAATAGTCCTATCGTAAATCATGCGAGAGCTAGTTATCGATTCATTCAGCTCAAGCAGTTTTCTACGTAATTCGTATCGTAATTCATACCCTAACATACCTAAAACAGATGCTTATTACATACTAATTTTTCAATAAATTGCTTATGTTGATTCAAATTCGCATGGCAGGAATCTTCTATTCATATCACAATACCTCTCACTAATTTACTGTTAAAGGAGAAAAAAATGAAAAAAGCAAAATCTATTCTCTCTATTTGTACCGCTTTGGGACTAGCTATATCTTTACCATTCGGACAGTGGCAACCTGTGCAAGCCGCAGACCAAAAAAGGGTGGCCGAACAAGAAATCATTGTTAAATTTAAAGAAGAAACAACAGCTTCTAGCAAAAAACAGCTTCATCAATCTGAAGAAGCGCAAGTCGTTTCTCAGAATAAATCCTTGGACTTTGATGTTGTTCAGGTAGAGGGAGAAACGGTCGAAGAAGCATTGGAAAGCTACGCGCAGATGGAGAATGTAGAATATGCCGAGCCTATCATCCAATATCAAGCCGATTGGTCCCCCAACGATCCAATCTATCATTCCGACCAATACGGACCACAAAATATGCAAGTCCCCGCTGCTTGGGAGATTACTCGTAGCAGTAATGATGTTGTAGTAGCCGTAATCGATAGCGGTGTCCAGTATGATCATCCTGACCTCGCTGGACAAGTCATTGAAGGGTATGACTACATCGACAATGATCCAGATCCATACGATGAACACGGGCATGGTACCCATGTAGCCGGTACCGTTGCTGCCTCCACTAATAACGGTGTCGGTGTGGCCGGTGTCGCACCTGAAGCGAAAATCATGCCTGTACGCGTCCTCGATAAAACAGGCTTTGGAACAAATGAACAGGTAGCGAACGGCATTACCTATGCAGTCGACAATGGTGCCGATGTGCTCAATATGAGCTTGGGTGATCCAGAACCTTCCCAGCTCATTGAAGATGCGGTTAACTATGCCTGGGAGAAAGGCGTTGTCGTAGTCGCTTCTGCCGGTAATAAATCAACGAATGCGCCCAATTACCCAGGAATCTATGAGAATTCAATTGCGGTCGCTGCCCTCGATGAAAACGATCGCAAAGCTTCCTTCTCCAACTATGGCGATTGGGTCGACGTGGCTGCACCCGGGGTCGACATTATTTCTACTACGATGAACGACAAATACGGTCGGAAGAGTGGAACCTCCATGGCCGCACCTCATGTTGCAGGAGTCGCAGCCCTCTTGGCTTCAGAAGGTCTCACCAACTCGGAAATTCGTGAAAAGATTGAAACCACAGCTGATCACATTTCCGGGACTGGTTCTTCCTGGATTCACGGGAAGGTAAATGCCTTCAAAGCTCTCGGCGGAGATCCTTATGAGCCGAACGATACAAGAACAGAAGCATATGCTCTAACCTTTGGGAAAGCCTATGATAGTTTCATCAGTAGCAATGTCGATCAAGATTGGTACAAATTTGACATAGATGACAAAGGAACTGTTACAGCTGACCTGACCAATTTAGCTGGCGACTTTGACCTCTATCTATACGACTCCAAAGGTAGAGCCATTGCGGAATCTGAGAACAACAATCAAAAGGATGAAAAGATTACTCATTCCGTTACCAGTGCAGGAACCTATTATCTAGAAGTCGATGGCTACAGAGGCGCTATGAGTACTTCAACTCCATATTCTTTATCTGTCGAGTATACCGATGAGGGATCAGACGGCGGAGAGGACGAATGGGTTTACATTGACAAGACATATGAATCCTCTCACCCTTACAAAAACTACAATGATACTGAGGATACGTATACCAAATCCGGGGCAAGTAAAGTAGCGTTTCATTTCACCCGCTTAGAAACGGAAAAAGACTATGATTTTGTCTACATCAAAGATGCTAATGGAGAAGTTCAAGAAAAATATGATGGGAGTCAAGAGGACTTCTGGGTCATTGTCGAAGGCGATACCATTACTGCAAACCTCGTGTCGGATTTATCGGTTACCGACTACGGATATCAGATTGATAAAGTAGGGTATGTTGAGTAAGAGGCTACTGTCTATCTGAGGATGAATGCTGCTTTTGTGGAAATACCTAGCAATACACCTTCTCCCTCATCCTAGGTACCCTGGGATGAGGGTTTTTTCATAGAAAACTGTCATCGTTTGTGCCACAAGCCCCGGATGAAAGCAGTCATCAATGAGAGCTTCAGTTTCTCCCGGAGCGTAGTTGATAGGCGAAGGCATCTTCTATCGCCGCCTGATTCTTAGCTCAGAGCCTACCAAAGAGAAAGCGCTCGCCCATCTTCCAGCCATTCTTAGGAAGGGCATTCACCCTTTCTTCAACGACAGTTTTTCCACTTTGTAAAATCAAGTTTCACTAAGTGGAAACTTTCATAGAAACCTGCATTCAATTAGGTTGTCATATTCTTATCATAAGACCAATAAAACATTAATCTAGGATGAACACACTCAATATTATCTTATATTTTCCACATTACCCTTACATAAGTTCAAAAGTTAGTAATAGCGTTTTCAATTGAAAATTCATATTTAAATATAAAAATTCGCGTTAAGTATGTTTACAAATTCAATTGAGTGTATTATCATATAAAACAAGTTGAGTAAGAAGGAATATCATCCATAAAAGGCTGGGGCTATTCCCCATCTATATTCAACAGGTATCGTTGGTCGTTTTTCATTGTTACTTATCGCCGTAACGAAAAAGCGAACCGCTAAGTGGACAAGCTTAGCACGTTATCGCATTACTCGTGAAAGCGGAAAAATTTGCACTAAAGGGGTTTTTTGATGAAAGGATCTACAAAAGCTTTTTCAGTTTTGACTGCTATGGGACTTGCTATATCGTTGCCAATATCCAATATACCGATGATTGGCACCGACTCGGCACACGCTGAAACTTCTTCTTCAAATGAAATTGTTGTAAAATTTGATAATAAGACGTCTCAGTCACAAAAGATGTCCATTCACAGTGCCGAGAAAGTAGATGTCGTTGAACAAAACGAAAGCATCGATTTTGATGTCATTGAAGTAAAAGAGCAGTCTGTTGAGGAAGCCATTGCAGAGTACAGCGAAATGGATAACGTCGAGTATGCCGAACCCATTATCGAGTACAAAGCAACCTGGACACCAAATGACCCCATGTATGAATCCGGTCAATATGGACCACAAAGCATGGATGTACCTGAAGCATGGGATACAACCAAAGGTAGTAGCGATATTGTCGTAGCTGTTGTCGACACCGGCGTGCAAACCGATCATCCTGATCTTTCTGGTAAAGTAACATCAGGTTATGATTTCGTCGATGACGATAACGATGCTTCTGACGAACAAGGACATGGAACCCATGTAGCTGGTACCATTGGAGCCGCTACAAACAACGGAATTGGCGTTGCGGGTGTTGCGCCCGACGTTCAAATCATGCCAGTACGCGTCTTGGATGCTCAAGGATCTGGAACCAACCAATCCGTTGCTAACGGAATCACCTATGCAGCCGACAATGGTGCGAAAGTGATTAACCTTAGCCTTGGTGGACCTACTTCCTCTCAGTTAATTGAGGATGCTGTCGAATACGCTGCGGATAAGGGCGTGTTAGTGGTTGCAGCTGCTGGGAATGAATCCACTTCTTCTCCTTCTTACCCCGCTTACTTTGAAGGCGCACTCGCTGTAGCAGCCGTTGATTCTAATGATCAAATTGCTTCCTTCTCTAACTACGGAAGCTGGGTAGATGTAGCCGCCCCTGGCGTTGACATTCTCTCCACCGAACTCGGAGGAGACTATGTGGAGTTGAGTGGAACATCCATGGCATCTCCTCATGTTGCTGGCGTTGCTGCTCTTCTCGCATCGCAAGGAATGTCCGCCACAGAAATCCGTGAGGCCATTGAAAACACAGCTGAAGAGATCTCAGGAACCGGAAGTAAGTGGGAGCACGGTCGCGTGAATGCCCTCCAAGCACTGGGTAACACTGATTCTGTCTCAGATGAACCGGCAGAAGAAGAACCCGTTGAAGAACCAGCTAACGAAGAAGGTAATAGTTGGTACGACTGGCTCTCTCGCTGGTTTGGCTGGTAAGCAACTCACTCCACTTGGTTCCCACTTGAATCAAGTACGGGTCTCTCTTTGAAAAAGTTGATATAAAAGCATCCTGTATTCATAGGATTCTATTTGAAGCATCCCCCATTCCTCTTCACGGAGAGAACGGGGGATGCTTCATTATACAAGAAAACAAGTAACAATATTAGATTATTTTTGCTACTAACATCATTATGATATTATGATACTATCCAATCAATCTCTTAGTGAGTAAGAGAGTTATCCGGTCCATTCCCCACTTAGAAAGGATTCGCAACCCCTTTCTTGCAAAGGATTTGATCATGAATCGCATCCATATGATTAAGCGACACATCTCTAGAAGGAGGACTGAGAAATGGCCTTGCAACCGGTCTTACAACTAATTAATTTAAGAAAAACAATCGGAAATAAAAGGATTATTCATGGCCTTACCATGGATATCTACCCCGGTGAAGTATTTGGTTTCTTGGGTCCTAATGGTGCGGGGAAAACAACAACCATCCGCATGATTGTCGGCTTAATGTCCATGACTGGTGGCAATGTGATCATCAATGGGACAAGCCTCAAAAAGGATTTTGAAAAGGCCATCTCTCATGTTGGTGCCATTGTAGAAAACCCAGAGCTTTATCCCTTTTTAACCGGCCATCAAAACCTTGTCCACTATTGGCGCATGTGTCACAACGTTAATCGCCGACAAATCAACCACGTCATTCGCCTCGTCGGTTTAGAAAAGCGTATTCATGATAAGGTGAAAACCTATTCACTTGGGATGCGTCAACGCCTTGGGCTGGCACAAGCTCTCCTCCATTCCCCATCTGTCCTTATCTTGGACGAGCCGACCAACGGTTTAGATCCGGCTGGCATACGAGAAATACGAGAATACTTGCGTAAGCTCGCACGAGAAGAAAACATCGCCGTTATTGTTTCGAGTCACTTGCTGTCTGAGATGGAACTCATGTGTGACCGCATCGGTATCATTCAGAACGGCCGACTGATCGATATTAAGCAAACAAAAGAGTTTGTCGGAGAAGATGCCGAAAAAACCATTACCTTGGAAGTAGAGCCCCTTCAAGAAGCCAAATATCTCATCCATTCCCACCTACCCGGTATCAAACCGGTGTTGACGGAGCAAGGGATTCAGCTCTCCCTTCCTCGAGAACAAATTCCTGATCTCATTGCGCTTCTCGTCTCGCAACAGATCGCCATCTTTGGAGTTCATCCAACCACGAAAACGTTGGAAGAGAAATTTTTAGAAGTGACAGGAGGAGAGGGGATTGGTTAATTTTATTCAGTTGATTCAAAATGAAAACATGAAAATTTACCGCCGTGTGGGCACGCTTGTTATGATCGGCTTGCTTATTCTCGCCTCACTCGCTTTAACCCTTATAAGTAAGCACCAAGCCACTGGCTCTCTTTTTGGTGACGCATCTGAAAGTACGGCATGGAAAGAATCTCTTCAGGAAGAGAATAAACAATTGGAAAGCAGCCTCAAACAAGAAGGAGAAGACGGCCCTCCACAAGAAATTATCGAAAAGTGGAAAGAGCAAGTGGCACTTAATAAGTATCGCTTAGAGCATGATATTCCACCTGCCGACTCTACCTTTTGGGGCTTTATGAATCAATCGGCAAATTTGGTCTCTCTCATTAGTTTATTTACGGTCATCATCACTTCCATTAGTGTAGCCGGTGAGTTTTCATGGGGAACGATCAAACTACTACTCATTCGTTCAGCTTCGAGGAGTAAAATTCTTCTTTCCAAGTATATGGCAGCCTGCCTTTTGTCACTCACCTTATTGGTCATACTTTTTCTCTCTTCTTTCCTCTTTGGCTCTCTCTTCTTCGGATTTGGTGAAGTAGGAATGCCCAACTTATCCTACGTAGATGGTAAAGTAGTGGAGGAGAGCATGATCGTAAACACAGTGAAGCAGTATGGTCTGGCAAGCGCTTCTCTCCTAATGATTGTTACTCTTGCTTTTATGATCTCTACTGTCTTTCGGAGTAGTGCGGTCGCGATTGGCGTCTCCATTTTCTTACTCTTTGCTAGTGGTCCGCTTCTGCTCGTCGCCTCCACACAAGACTTAACCTTTATGAAATATTATTTATTTGCTAACACCAGCCTTCAAACCTATGTCAGTGATCAGGAGCCACTATTTGAAGGGATGACCTTATCTTTCTCGCTAGCAGTCCTGGCTGCTTACTGGGTTCTCTTTATAGCTGTTTCCTGGTTCGTCTTTAATAAACGAGATGTAGCTTCTTAAAATATAGGCAATGAAAAAGGAGCGGTTCCCTAGATGGAACCGCTCCTTTTATTTTTCACAGACCAAGTGAGTAGAACACAACTCTTGCTCTTCAATTCATATAATATAGTAATATAGTAATATAGTAATATAGTAATATAGTAATATAGGAAAAGGAGGAAACAAAAGTGAGACGTACACCCGATTTCCTCATCATTGGCGCAATGAAATGTGGGACAACGGCATTCTATCATCAACTCATCGAACATCCCTTTATTCAACCGGCTAGTACAAAAGAGCTTCATTTCTTTGATAAAAGATATAGGAAAGGGATGGAGTGGTATCTAACTCAATTTCCGCAGAGGAAACCACCGATTCTCTCTGGGGAAGCCTCTCCTCTTTATTTATTCGAGCCGTCTGTTCCTGCTAAAGTTCACTTCCATTTACCAGCTATCAAGCTCATTGTCCTCATGCGAAACCCTATAAATCGCGCCTATTCCCACTACCACTACTGGAAACGTAATTGGATGAAGGAAGCTTCATTTGAAGAGGCGCTAAACGTAGAGGAGAATACTTGGCGAGAGAAATGGGAGGCAAAGGGGGACAATCAATCTCTTACCAATGATGAACGAATTTTTTCCTGCCTTACTCGCGGAGCTTATGCAAAGCAACTTAATAGATGGATGCAATACTTCCCTAAAAAGCAATTTCTCTTTATTCGCAGCGAAGATTATTTCGATGATTCGCAAAGAATCTTAAATGAAGCATTTGACTTTCTGGATCTGCCTCCACATCTCTTATCACCTTCTTCGATTAGCCATAAAAGAAATGCCCAGAAATATCCTCCAATAAAGCCTTGTACCCGCAATCGACTAGCAGAGCATTTTACCCCCTACAATCATCAACTGAATAAACTTCTCCACCGTAATTTCAACTGGTCTTAAATGCTTTTATTTCATTTGCCTCTGGAAGGAACATTCAGCTTTGTTTGTGGGGACACATTTTGTCTTCAGCCAAAAAACCTTCATACGTCCTCCCTTCTCCATAAAAGAGGCCCCTTCCTTGTCTCATCATTCATCGGCATATAGAGAAGATAGAGACATATATTAAAACCACCATATAGTTTTTGCAACTAGCAGTAGAAAGCCGAATTAGGATGAGAAAGGAGCTGGATGAATGAAGAAGGGTGAGCAACTTCAACCGAAGAAAAAAGAAGATTGGCCATGGCTATTACCAAAGGATTATGGGACCAATCGATTACTCCTATGGCCACAAAGCCCTTCTTCCTTATATGCTTATTGGGAGTGGAACGCCTCTCGCTGGAGAATAATCCAATCATTTCTGAACAAACACCAGCGCCAAGCGGAATGGGCCGTTCGTTTGTATGAAGTGACCGAACAAGTAGAAGAGACGCCAGCTGTTCCCGTTCATGAGGACATCGTCGGTCTGACCATAAATGAATATGAATTTCAAGTAGAGCCTGCCCATCTTTATATCGCTTTTGTCGGACTCTATTATAAGGAACAGTTGATTCCAAAGTTTTCACCCTTTCTTGCTTCGCACCCAGTAAGCACACCACAAAGAGCATCGACGAAAACCCTCTCGCTTTCTGCAGATACGTACCAAAACATAAAATTAAATATTCAGTAGATTGCTCGCCTCATCTTAGCGACACTGTGAATCACCTACTACCCATCACTTGTGAGGTGACCAGATGTGAACAGCCATTTGCTTTCGTTTATCCTACATGCCCACTTGCCTTATTACTTTCCCGCGTCCCATCAACCCTATTCTGCTCTTGAGAAACAGATTTACGACACCGTCATCGACGCTCACCTTCCAATGCTGATGACATTGTCGTCGCTCCTCGAGAAAAACAACGATCTGCAGATAACCCTCTCACTTTCGCCCATGTATCTTCATTTAATAGAAAACCCTCTTTTTATACAAGAATGTAAACGAAGACTATTAAAACGTATCCAAGAGCGACAGGGGAAAAACACCGGTACGGTAACCTCCGATTCTCTCGCACGTTGGTTTGAACTTCATGCTTTTTTGAACAACCATGACTACCAACTTCTTCTCATTTATCGGTCATTGCAACAAAGCGGGCAAGTCGAATTTCTGTCATCAGCAGCCACAAATCCGTATCTCCCCTACATACAAACAGACGAAATGCTGCAAATACAGATTCATGAGGCTCTGCAAACCCACCAGCGAATTTGGAAGGAAGCACCGCGAGGCTTCCGTCTCTCTTCCTGTGGCTACAAACAAGGAATAGACGATCTTCTCCTCCAGGAAGGATTTCATTATATCGTTGGGGATCAAGCAGGAATATTAGGTATTTTTCCTGAGCCATCCTCCGCTAGGTACGCGCCTCTGGAGTTTGGTGGCTCCTTGCCTATTCTCATGGAGCAAGAAGAGATCCTGCAAGCAAGAGATCCCTGCGAGGAGAAAGATACACAGAGGAAAAAAGATAGCCATGTCCATCAACAGTGGAAAAGCCTTATCCAAGACTATATAAAAAAACAACCATCAGGAGTGAAGGATCAATACAGCCGTAATGCTTTTGCACTCCTGCCACTTGACATGAATCATAAGGATGCTCCTTTGATTCTAGAGGAAGTAAGTATAGCGCTTCAGAAAAGCAATCATTGTCTCTCCACCATTACCCCATCCAAATACGTCGCAGACCACTCCATGCAGGAAAAAGTTTGCCTCTCTCCTTCTATCAATATCCCGATAGCCGAAGAGAATATCTATCTAAATAAGCAAAACCGCTGGATTTATCCTCATCTCTATCTAGCGGAAGAACGAATGATACATTTGCTAAAATATCGATCGCAGGCGGATCAATTGGAGCAGAGGGCAATCAAGCAAGCCATGCGCGAGTTGCTTTTGGTCCAGAGTAAGGATTGGGCACTAATGATGAACAACACCGCCTTACAAGAAACAGCAAAAAGACAAGTACATGATCAGCTAGTCCGCTTTCATCAGTTGTTTGATAACATTCGTCTTCATCTGATTGATACAGATGAGCTAAGTAATTTCGAAAAGGCTACCCCACTCTTTCCAGAGATGTCCTTCACCCCAACTTATCCTTCCGAAGAAGAGCATCCTACTCCATTATTACCTATCAATAGAAACGAACCGGTTAATAATCGAAGTGTATTGATTTTATGCTGGGAGTTTCCGCCCAGAATCATCGGAGGCATGGGAACGTCTGTCTATCAATTGGCACGCCACTTAGTAAAGCAAGGGATAGAGGTTCATCTGGTCACGCACATGAGCGATGAATCTCCTTATGATGAACAAATGGAAGGCATCCATGTTTACAGGGTATCGACCATCGGAGCAGATCAAACCTTTGTTGAACATCCAGACCTCTTTTTTCATTGGGTCCTCCAACTAAATATTGCTTTACTGGAGAAGGTAGAGCAGTTACTAGCAGAGGGAAGAAAGTTTCATGTGGTACATGCAAATGAATGGATTACTTTTTTTGCAGCAGAGGAGCTCACAACACGATTTCAACTCCCGCTCGTCTATACACTCCATGGTATTCAGCACGTATATGATCGGCAAATGGGGCATCCCGTCGTCCAACATATCCAGAATATTGAGCGAGTCATCTGCCAAAAATCCACTTTAATTATGGTTTGTAGTCACTATATGAAACAAGAAGCTATGAAGGGGTTTCATGTTCCGGACCAAAGAGTACGAGTCGTCCCCAATGGGGTGATTTTACCCGACGCCTCCACTCAAGAAGAGGAGAAAAAGTGGAAGGCTTGTAAGCAGAAGTATGCACTTCCTCATGAAAAAATCATCTATTATGTAGGGAGAATTACCCCTCATAAAGGGCTTCATGTCTTAATGGAGTCTATGCCATATATTATAAATGAGTATCCAGATACTAAATTTATCCTAGTGGGCGAGGGTTCCCTAACTCCAAGCTTGAAACAGCGAGCGAAAGAACTGGGTGTAGAAAAGAACGTGTTATTCTTAGGGTTTGTAGAAAACGAAGAAAAAGAGCTCTTGTATCGACTAGCGGATGCCTTCGTACTCCCCAGTATTTATGAACCCTTTGGTATTGTCGCCTTAGAGGCCATGTCTTTTGGCGTGCCGATCATTGCTTCACATACGGGTGGGTTAAAAGAGATCGTCAGGCATGCTGAGACTGGACGAACGGTTATTACGGGACATGCGAAATCACTGGTTGATCAAATTGGCTGGGTGCTCAGTCATCCTAACGAAGCAAAAAAATTGGCGAAAGCCGCTTATGAGAATTTAGAAAACAAGTATAGCTGGGATCAAATCGCTCAACAAGTTAAAACTATGTACGAAGGAATCACCTAATGGTTTAAGCGATCCAAGTAACGGACTCAATCAGATCAAACTCGTTTCAAGTCCATGCTGAAACAGCAGGAGGAACATCTCCACCCCCATTCCATTGAAAAGGTCCGTATATAAATGTGGGGGCAAAACGATATAAAAAGATAAAGCCTGTGGTCGCTGAAGTAGATAAATCACTCACCGACCACAGGCTCTTTTTCTTTACAGACAGGAATCCTCTCTACTTACTAACATAAGGAAAGAAAAGTCTGTCTTCTTTCTCTCTGCCTCCAGTTTATTTGATTAAGACAGTTGGCTTTGTTAGAGGAAGGATAATCCTTAATCCATATTGGTACAGGTGATCGTAACAATATCAACGTCATCTAATTCAGGTATATCACTTTGAAGCTCCATTTCCTCTATGATGAATGTGCTACTCAATTCCTTTTTTAGTCCTTGAAGATTTCCATGCTGGTTCCTATCCTCTAAGCAGATATCAAGAAAATAATTGTGCAAGAGCTCTGTGTCCTTTATTACGTCAACGGTAAGTAATAGTTTTCCACCGGGCTTTAACCAACGGTGTGCATTTTCCCAAATTCTTCTTCTGCTTGTGGCTGGGATATGTTCAACAGAGCTAATCGAGTATATACAATCGAATTCATTCTCTTCAAAGTGAAGATGATTTACATCAGCGAAGTAGGATATGATGTTTGGATGCAGGGGTTGGTAATCGATAAAACCCCATTCATACCAATTTGATCGATCCTTCCCCCACTCACGCTTCTCCTCCTTAAAAAAATCAACCGTATAAACCAGTGCTCCTTGTTGAGCGAGGTAGATTGGAAGTGGAGACAGACCGGTTCCTATATCCAATACTTTCTGCTTTTCCAATGCGCCTGCCTGATGAATCAACCACACATACTCAAAGGCACGGGACGAGTGTTTGACAAAAAAGGCAAAGTAATGTCGTGATAAGAAAACCAGTTGGTCGAGTAAATGAACATCTTTCGATTGACTACGTAACCGTTCCAGCAAGGGTTCAGAAATATCTTGTCTGCCACGTGGTATAAGCCAGCACTCCCTCCAAAGGCATAATGGCTTTCTCTTTATATGCTATATATTTTTTCACTCCCATCATTATGCTTTTCTTTCGAGAGGCCTCCTCCCTGAAGCAATGGGTATGTCATCGCCTTTTTAAAGAAGATGAGGTGTCAGAACGATTCTCGCTCACATATAACATAGTATAATTCAACCTTTCTTTTAAAAATAAGATGTATATAGTATGTAAGAGCCTAACGTTATATGAATAAGAAGCAGTGAAGGACGTGAGGATATTGTGCAGATCGATGGAATACAAATAGCTGCATGGGGACTACTGGACGCTGATATTCACTCAGCATACGGCGTATATGGTTTTCCAGCGACCGCTTTGGGAGAAAGGCTTCGCAAGATGATGACCCCATTTCACTGGAATATTAATGAAAAAATTTCATTTGAGTTGGCACTAGGGGTATCTGCTGGAGGACAGCGATCCGCCGTCATTATCAAGCAAGCTGGCATGAACATCTTTTATGACTCTTTAGTAAATGCGGTTGTCCATGGCATTGGAGGTGGTTTAATTATCCTCGCTACCGATGATATTGGTTGTAAAGCCTCTACTGTAGAACAGGATTCTCGGCAATTAGCTAAAATAGCGGGCATACCCGTCTTTGATCCCAATACAGCCAAAGAAGTTCGCTCTCTTCTCCCCCAAGTTTTCACTCTATCTGAAGCGACCTCAGTCCCCGTTCTCGTACGTCTAAGCTCCCGGTTATTAGAAGACTCGCACGAGGTAAAACCGATAATACCTCCTTCAGACATTCCAGACACAAATGGAAAAAGAAAAACTTACCGTGTAAATAAAGAAATTGCCAGAGATCTTTCCAAGCTAGGCCGTATGCACCACTACGAAGTCCATACTCTCCCACAGATGGCATCGTTCATGCAACAATATCCGGTCATTACTAGCGATCAGTCAACCGTTCAGCAACAGGAGATCGGTCTCATTTCCTGTGGGGGATGTGCTCATCTTGCCGAGGAGAGTGGTCTGCCTCTCTTGCAATTAAGAGCAATCTGGCCACTCCCCACTCAGAAAATACACTCTTTTATTACTAGATATAAGAAAGTAGTAGTATTAGAGGAACCACACGCGTTCCTGGAAGATGAGTTATGTAAATGGGTGTATCAGGAACGCATGGATGTACAAATCATCGGGAGAAACAACGGGGTATTTTCAAGAAGCGGTCCTCTCCATCAAAAGCGCGTAGCAGAAGTTCTGCAGCTGTTAAAAGAAGGAAAGCATCCAGCAATAGATCTGCCGATACCTGCCTCTCGGGGCAATAAGCCTCCAGAAAACGATCCATCACGGGTTCGTGTCTATCGTGCTTTATCTGACTGGGCAAGAGAAGAGTCGATCAACGTGGTTGTTGATGTCGGTTCGTCGATGGCCCTTAGTTATCAACCATATGATGTCGCAGAATGGAGTTATGGATTAGGCTCCCCCATCGCGGTTGCTACCGGTCTCGCCTGTGTGGAAAAAGAAGTTGTTGCCGTCATTGGAGACTTTGCTTTTCTTCATTCAGGCATCGCCTCATTAATGGAAGCTGTCACAAAAGGAAGTAACCTAAAAGTCGTTATTATCCATGACTTTATTTCGCGCAGGACAGGTGGGCAAGAGAACGCGTTCGCTCTTAAGAGGAAAGGTAAAAATCCTTTATCCCTGAAAACGATTCTTTCCGCTTGTGGGATAGAGCATCTCTATCCACTTGATGTCCACTCAACTACATCAGTGAAAAAAATCAGACAAGTTTATTCATCTTTACAAGAAGGGAGCGGAGTAAGCGTCGCGCTATTTACATTGTATGATAAATAACCCGTATAATCAGGGTGATATCTCATGAAACTCACGATCCGAACTCCTCAATGACATATCTTAAGAACATGTTATTCAACTGGCCTTCGGAAAGATAACTTTTTCTATCGGCACATCATCTCAGACCTCTTCTTTCTCTCTCATGTATTTCTCCGGCTCTATATTTGGCCCTTCCATGATAATTGCCATCATCCCCGTGTCAGAGCGAGATTCATGTTGCTCTCCTTCTTGCCAAAAAACCGCCTCCCCTGCCTGTATGCGTTGCCATTCACGTTCTTTTCCCATCACCCATCCATCACCTGTCACCACAAGCAAGAGTTGCGGAACTCCTGCAGGATGATCCCCCACTCGACCTCCTGCCTCTATGTGCAAGCAACCACTCTGCATAAATCCTTCCATACGTAATACGCGTGACAACTTCGCCTTTTCGCTCTCAAATTGAGTAATGGATATACCCACTTCTTTGTCAAAACGAAATAATCTCATATTTATGACCTCCTTAAGTAATAGCAAAATTTTATGTAATAATGTAACAAATATTCCCACATTAGCAATTCAACTGCTTTTGCTCCGATCGAGATGACCGATACCGTCTTATAAATCGTGCGCTTTCATTTTTTCCAGTTCTTTATCTCTTTTTTTGGATAAAGCTTTTCTTCCTTCTTCCCATTTTGCAAAAAGAAATATAGTCCCTAAAGACCACGCCAAAAACATCCAACCACCGGAGTTTTCTTTAAACAAATCAGTCAGTATCCCATAGATAAAAAAACCCGTATAGAAGAGCGGTAAGATAGCGCCTATCAGTAGTGACCAACCTCTTCTTCCTATAAAATATTGCACCCCTAGAATAAGAATACCCAGCACAAAATGAATCCAATGTTCCACAATTATCCTTCCTTTTCTTTTTTGTATTTATCAATAATTACTTTTGCAACATCTAAACTTAAACGCTCATCAATAACGAAGTGCTTGATCATATTGATAAACTCCACATCCTCCTCGCTTTGATCCATTTGTATTTTTTCAATTAGCCGATCTAACTTCGTTCGTACAGTGGGGTAGGATACTTCATATTCCTGCGCCATTCTTTTTAATGAACCTGAGTTTAATACAAATCTCTTTATAAACTCTAGCGATTCCTTATCCAGTGATAAAACCCATGATGGTATATCATCTCTTTCCATAACACCCACCCCTTATATAACTATATTAATATACAATTTAACTTAACGCAAATAAATACTCAATATTATTTAGATATATTTAAATAATATTAAAGAAGGCTATATCCTGACCATTTGGAAGTCCTATTTAGATACCCTTGTCTTAGTATCTTCCGCCTCATTTCTAACTCTCATGGCTGGTGTCGCACACTCCTGCATTGGAGAATTAGGTTTTATCAGTACAAAGGGGAAGTCTCCATTGAATCCTCTTTGATGCTTTTTAAACGTGGATTCAATGGAATAGGAGTAGTTCGCTGAACCGCTCCTTTTTATTTTTGACAGACCAAGTTAGTAGAACAATCCTCCCACACTTTAAATTCACATAATATTACAGTCTAGCAAAAAGGAGGAAGAATAATTGCTTCGCCCACCAGAATTTTTAGTCATTGGCACAATGAAATGTGGTACTTCTGCTTTCTATCGTCATCTCACCGCTCACCCTCTCATTCAACCTGCTAGGCAGAAAGAGGTTCATTTCTTCGATGTTCAATATGAAAAAGGGTGGAAATGGTATTTAAATCGATTTCCAAAGAGAAATCACTCTATTCTCTCTGGGGAAGCTTCCCCTCTCTATCTATTCCAGCCGTCTGTACCCATAAGAATTCATCGCCATTTACCTAGTATCAAATTGATTGTCCTCATGCGAAACCCTATAGATCGAGCCTACTCCCAATATCAACATTTTAAAAACTTTGACTGGATGAAAGGCATCTCATTTAAAGAGGCGCTGGAGCTAGAGAAAAAAACGTGGTGTAAGGAATGGATAGAAAAAAAGAACAATCAATCTCTCACAGTAAATGAGCGAAGATTTTCCTATCTAACTCGTGGCTCCTATGCAATTCAATTAAAGAGATGGATGAAATATTTCCCCAAAAAGCAATTTCTCTTTATTCGTAGCGAAGATTACTTTGGTCGTTCGCAAAAGATACTAAATGAGACATTCGACTTTTTAGAGATTCCTCATCATCGCTTACCACCTAACTCCATTAAGAATGGACAAAAACAGAGGCGCTATAACCCGATGGAACCATCGATGCGCAAACAACTCGCTCAACACTTTCTTCCTTCCAACCTTCAGCTTAACAAATTATTAAAGCGCGACTTCTCTTGGGATAAGTAAGTGATATCTACACGAACAAGTGTATATCACTATTCTTGTTTTTTAATGAAAAACCCTCAAGCCGAATCGGCTTGAGGGTTTATTCACACGAGAAATGATTACTCGGTGATTTTGGTTACGGCACCAGCACCTACGGTGCGGCCACCTTCGCGGATTGCGAAGCGGGTACCATCTTCGATCGCGATGGGGTTGATCAATTCAACCGTCATTTCGATGTTGTCACCAGGCATAACCATTTCGGTACCTTCTGGCAAGTGGATTACGCCCGTTACGTCCGTCGTACGGAAGTAGAACTGTGGACGGTAACCGTTGAAGAACGGGGTGTGACGTCCACCTTCGTCTTTACCCAATACGTATACTTGTGCTTCAAACTTCGTGTGTGGGTTAACGGATCCTGGCTTGGACAATACTTGCCCACGCTGGATTTGTTCACGATCTACACCACGAAGGAGTGCGCCGATGTTGTCGCCTGCTTCAGCAGAATCCAACAACTTACGGAACATCTCAACACCGGTAACGGTGGTTTTCTTGGTTTCTTCGTTGATCCCTACGATTTCGATTTCATCACCAACTGCGATGGTACCACGCTCAACACGACCGGTTGCAACGGTACCACGACCGGTAATGGTGAATACGTCCTCAACAGGCATCAAGAATGGCTTGTCGTTGTCACGTTCTGGCGTTGGAACGTACTCGTCCACTGCTGCCATCAGTTCCAAGATTTTGTCGCCATATTCACCTTCTGGATCTTCCAATGCTTTTAGAGCAGAACCAGAAACTACTGGGATATCGTCGCCTGGGAAGTCGTATTCGGAAAGAAGTTCACGCACTTCCATCTCAACGAGTTCCAACAACTCTTCATCGTCTACCATGTCTACTTTGTTCAAGAAGACAACGATGTGTTCTACGCCTACTTGGCTGGAGAGCAGGATATGCTCACGGGTTTGTGGCATTGGACCATCTGCTGCGGATACAACCAAGATGGAACCGTCCATTTGTGCCGCACCGGTGATCATGTTTTTAACATAGTCGGCGTGACCTGGGCAGTCCACGTGTGCATAGTGACGGTTATCGGTTTCATACTCAACGTGAGAGGTTGCAATCGTGATCCCACGCTCTCTTTCTTCTGGCGCGTTATCAATGGTATCAAACGCACGTGCTTCACCTGCACCGCTACGTACAGCCAATACAGTGGTAATCGCTGCGGTCAACGTGGTTTTCCCGTGGTCAACGTGTCCGATGGTTCCTACATTCACGTGAGGCTTGGAGCGCTCAAACTTTTCTCTTGCCATAGTTAAAATCCTCCTTTAGTAGATAAAAATAGTTTTGCTCTTTATAGTAAAGGGTAAGAGCCAACAAAATCAAGATCCATTTGCAATGATCTCTTCAGAAATGCTCTTCGGCACTTCTTCATAGTGATCAAATTGCATGGAGTAGTTCCCGCGACCTTGAGTCCGCGAACGCAAGGTCGTTGCATAACCAAACATCTCAGACAGTGGCACCATTGCGTTGATGATTTGTGCACCCGCACGGGTACTCATTCCTTCAACACGACCACGACGAGAGTTCACATCTCCCATAATGTCACCCATATATTCTTCTGGTACCGTCACTTCTACTTTCATGATCGGTTCGAGAATCACCGGGTTACACTTGGATTTAGCAGCTTTAAGTGCCATCGAACCGGCAATCTTAAAGGCCATCTCCGAGGAATCCACATCATGATAAGAACCATCAACGAGTTTAGCACGGATATCTACCAATGGGTAGCCTGCGAGTACCCCGTTTTGCATGGATTCTTCAATTCCATTTTGTACAGCTGGGATGTATTCACGAGGAACAACCCCACCCACGATCTTATTGACGAATTCGAAACCGCCTTCTTCTTCTTCCGTCATCGGTTCGAATTCAACCCACACATGACCGTATTGTCCACGGCCACCGGATTGGCGTACAAACTTCCCTTCCACTTTTGCTGCAGAGCGGAAAGTTTCTCTGTATGCCACTTGTGGTTGACCAACATTGGCATCCACTTTAAACTCACGTCTCAACCGATCCACGATAATATCAAGGTGAAGTTCACCCATTCCCTTAATAATCGTTTGTCCGGTTTCTTCGTTCGTCATCGTTTTGAAGGTCGGATCTTCTTCCGCCAACTTCGCCAAGGCCATTGCCATCTTATCTTGGTCACTCTTCGTCTTCGGTTCGATCGCGATCTCAATTACGGGATCAGGGAAGATCATGGACTCCAAGATAATAGGACTTTTTTCGTCACACAAGGTATCGCCCGTACCGGTGTCTTTGAGACCAACCGCTGCAGCGATATCTCCTGCATATACCGTCTTGATCTCTTCACGAGAGTTCGCGTGCATCTGTAGGATCCGTCCCACACGTTCACGCTTCTCTTTGGTGGAGTTCAAGACATAAGAACCTGAATCTAAGGTTCCAGAGTAGACACGGAAGAAGGTAAGCTTCCCTACATAAGGATCTGTCATGATCTTAAAGGCGAGCGCCGCAAACGGTTGATCATCACCTGATTCGCGTGTTTGCTCAGTGCCATCTGGAAGTAATCCTTGGATAGCTGGTACGTCCAGCGGTGATGGCATATAATCCACAACCGCATCCAACAGAAGTTGAACGCCTTTGTTTTTGTAAGAAGAACCGCATAGAACCGGAATGATTTCCACGTTACATACGCCTTTGCGTAGAGCCGCTTTCATCTCATCAACGGTTAGCTCTTCTCCTTCCAAGTACTTCTCCATCAGCTCTTCTTGCAATTCAGCGATCGCTTCGATGAGCTGTGTGCGGTGCTCTGCTGCTAGTTCTTGATACTCTGCAGGAATCTCACGACGTTCCGTACGTGTTCCGAGATCATCCTGATAGTAGAAAGCACAGTTCTCAATGAGGTCGATAATGCCTTCGAACTCATCTTCTTTCCCGATCGGCAATTGAATTGGTACGGCATTCGCACCCAATTGATCCTTCATCTGCTCGACCGCGCCCAAGAAGTTCGCTCCGATGATATCCATCTTATTAACATAAGCGATCCGTGGGACTTGATACTTATCTGCTTGACGCCAGACAGTTTCCGATTGCGGTTCTACGCCACCTTTGGCACAGAAAACACCAACGGATCCATCCAACACACGGAGGGAACGCTCCACCTCAACAGTAAAGTCAACGTGACCAGGGGTATCAATAATGTTCACACGATGGTCTTTCCACTGAGCTGTGGTTGCCGCAGAGGTAATGGTGATCCCCCGCTCTTGCTCTTGATCCATCCAGTCCATCGTTGCGGCACCTTCGTGTACCTCACCGATTTTATGAACACGACCAGTATAGAACAATACACGCTCAGTCGTTGTTGTCTTTCCTGCATCGATGTGCGCCATGATCCCAATATTTCGTGTATCCTTCAAGGAGAAATCACGTGCCATCGAAAAATGCTCCTTTCGTCATTCACACCAGAAGTTCGCCTACCAGCGATAGTGTGCAAATGCTCGGTTTGCTTCTGCCATACGGTGTACGTCTTCTCTCTTCTTCACAGCGGAACCCGCGTTGTTAGCCGCATCCAGGATTTCTCCTGCAAGGCGTTCTTGCATGGTTTTCTCTCCACGCAGACGCGCATAGCTAACCAACCAACGAAGTCCCAAGCTGGTACGACGCTCCGGTTTCACTTCGATCGGTACTTGGTAGTTCGCACCACCTACCCGACGAGCTTTTACTTCCAAAACTGGCATAATGTTTTTCAGTGCTTGTTCAAATACTTCCATTGGATCTTGTCCGGAACGAGCACGAATCAAATCAAATGCATCATATAGAATACGCTGGGCTTTCCCTTTCTTCCCTTCCAACATCAAGCGGTTGATCAAACGGGTAACCAACTTGCTATTGTAGATTGGATCAGGTAGTACTTCCCGGCGAGGTACTGGACCTTTACGAGGCATGATTTTCCCTCCTTTTCTTTTGTATAATTATTTTTTTGCACTTGTAGGCAATAAAAAAAGCTTAACTTACTTCTTTGGACGTTTCGCACCGTACTTGGAGCGTCCTTGCATCCGGTCTTTCACACCCGAGGTATCCAAAGCACCACGTACAATGTGATAACGTACACCAGGCAAGTCTTTTACACGTCCACCACGAACCAAGACAACAGAGTGCTCTTGTAGGTTGTGACCAATCCCTGGGATATAAGCCGTTACTTCAATCCCGTTGCTCAAGCGTACACGCGCATACTTCCGCAACGCGGAGTTCGGTTTCTTCGGCGTCATCGTACCTACACGGGTGCAGACACCCCGTTTTTGTGGCGAGCTTTGATTGGTAAACTCTTTACGGTAGCTGTTGTAACCGTATTGCAATGCTGGCGCGTCCGACTTGGTCGACTTGCTTTTGCGTCCTTTACGAACCAATTGGTTAATTGTTGGCATCTTGTTCGCACCTCCCTTTTCGTTAATATATAAGTCCACAGATCCAGGCGTTTTATAAAAAAGCAGGGCAAAGATCGATCATGAATCCATAATGGCAACGGTGGCTGCTCCCACCTCAATGCCACAAGCCTTCCCTAACTTTTTCATAGAATCCACATACTCAAACTGAACCTGATGATTTTCGCACATCGAAGTGATGGCTTGCATGATATGAGCATCCGCATCTCGAGCTACGAATACTTCTTGTGCTTTCCCTTGTTCGATGGCTTTCTTGGTCTGCTTGGTTCCGATCATACGCTTCTTTGCTTGTTTCACTTTTTCATAAGACATTGAATCGCCCTCCAAAGTGGCACATCCCAAGCACACGAAGCCATATTACCACCTTGCTCAGCGGTTGTCAATAGGGAGCATAAAAACTGGAGTTTAGAGGCAGGAGGCTCGAAGTCATCCTCTAGCTTCTCACTTCCTACCTCTTGCCTCAGCATGAAGAGGGTGACAGTCTGATAAAAATCCCTCATCCATCAAGGCTCCAGCCATCATTCCTTCTAACGGAATTACTCTACACTCACCGTCTCCAGCTCAGAAACTTCTTCTGTATCCAGTTCACCCTCAACATTTAAAGCGACACTGCGGTAACGCTGCATCCCGGTACCTGCCGGAATCAGCTTCCCGATAATAACGTTCTCTTTCAGTCCCAGCAATGGATCCACTTTTCCTTTGATCGCCGCATCTGTCAAGACACGTGTCGTCTCTTGGAAAGAAGCAGCCGACAAGAAGGATTCCGTTTCCAAGGAGGCTTTGGTAATCCCCAATAGCACAGGACGACCAATCGCTGGTTCGCCTCCTGCTGTAAAGACCTTGCGATTCGCCATTTCGAACTCATACAAGTCCATGATTTGTCCAGGCAAGAGATCGGTATCACCTGCATCGGTAATACGCACCTTGCGCATCATTTGACGAATCATCACCTCGACGTGCTTATCGCTAATCTCCACCCCTTGCAGACGGTACACCTTTTGCACCTCTTGCAGGATGTATCCCTGAACGCCGTGAACACCTTTAACGCGTAAGAGTTCTTTCGGATCGACGGAGCCTTCTGTCAGCTCATCGCCCGCTTCCACCAAGTCTCCCTCTGCTACCCGTAAACGGGAACCAAATGGAACAACATAGGTACGGGTCTCCACGTCACCCTTGATCTCGATTTCACGACGATCTTTCACTTCGCGAATCTCTTCGACAACACCGGGGACTTCACTGACAGGCGCTTGCCCTTTTGGATTACGCGCTTCGAATAGCTCCTGAATACGCGGCAAACCTTGGGTGATATCGTCTCCAGCAACCCCACCGGTATGGAAGGTACGCATCGTCAGCTGCGTTCCGGGTTCCCCGATCGATTGCGCAGCGATAATACCGACAGCTTCGCCCACTTCCACCGGGGTGCCCAATGCCAAGTTGCGGCCGTAGCATTTGATACATACACCATGATGCGTCCGACACGATAGCACGGAACGGATCACCACTTCTTCGACGCCCGCATCGATGATTTGCTGTGCTTTATCTTCATCGATCAACTCGTTAGGGCCAACGATCACGTCACCCGTTTCTGGATGGCGCGTGGTCGCAAAGGCATAGCGTCCCACAATACGATCGTACAGCTCTTCAATCACTTCATTCCCATCCGAAATACGACGAACCAGCTCTCCGCGATCCGTGCCACAATCATCTTCGCGCACGACCACATCTTGCGCAACGTCAACGAGACGACGGGTTAGATAACCGGAGTCTGCTGTCCGTAGCGCCGTATCAGCCAACCCTTTACGCGCACCGTGGGTGGAAATAAAGTATTCCAATACCGTGAGTCCCTCACGGAAATTCGATTTAATTGGGAGCTCCATGATCTTACCAGACGGACTGGCCATCAGACCGCGCATCCCTGCTAACTGGGTAATCTGCGAAACGTTCCCGCGCGCACCCGAGTTCGCCATCATATAGATTGGGTTGTTCCGACCCATTTTGCCCATCAAGATATCAGTGATATCGTCTTTCACTTGACTCCAGATAGAGATGACGCGATCATACCGCTCATCATCTGTAATCAATCCACGACGATACTGCTTCAAGACGTTCTCCACGTCTTGTTCTGCCTGAACGAGCATTTCTGGTTTTTCTTCCGGCACGATAACGTCAGAAACCGACATCGTCAAACCGGCTTTTGTCGAGTAAGTGAAACCGAGTTGCTTAATCGCATCCATAATGACGGAGGTCTTCGTCGTTCCATAACGACGGAAACACTCTGCAATCACCATGCCCAAGTACTTCTTCTTCACTGCTTCTTGTAGCGGTTGTGCTTGAATCTTCTCGCGTAAGTTGGTTCCTTTTTCGTGAACGAAGTACTTATCTGGAGTACCTTCTGCCAGGTTGTACTTGCTTGGTTCGTTGATATAAGGGAACTCTTTCGGGAAGATCTCGTTGAAGATCAGTTTACCTGGAGTAGTAAGCAAGAAGGACTCTCTCTGCTTTTCGGTAAAGCAGGTTTTGTCCAGCGATTTGACCGGCACAGCCACACGCGCATGCAAGGTAGCCAACCCTTGTTGGTAGGCACTGATGGCCTCATTGGGATCTGCAAAGATAAATCCTTCGCCTGTATCCTTCTCTTTTTCAAACGTGAGATAGTAACAGCCCAATACCATATCCTGCGATGGTGTAACAACCGGCTTCCCATCTTTCGGATTCAAAATGTTTTGCGCCGCTAACATCAACAGGCGTGCTTCTGCCTGCGCTTCTGCAGACAAGGGTACGTGTACCGCCATTTGGTCCCCGTCAAAGTCGGCATTATACGCCGTACAGACGAGCGGGTGCAATTTAATCGCACGTCCTTCAACCAAGATCGGTTCAAATGCCTGGATACCCAAGCGGTGCAAGGTAGGGGCACGGTTTAGGAGCACAGGGTGCTCTTTGATAACCTCTTCCAGCACATCCCATACTTCAGGATGAACCCGCTCTACTTTGCGCTTCGCACTCTTGATATTGTGTGCTAGATCTTTTTTGACAAGCTCCCGCATCACAAACGGCTTAAACAATTCCAATGCCATTTCTTTCGGCAGACCGCATTGGTACATCTTCAAATTGGGCCCGACCACGATAACGGAACGACCGGAATAGTCCACCCGTTTCCCCAGCAGGTTTTGCCGGAAGCGGCCTTGCTTCCCTTTTAGCATATGAGAAAGCGACTTCAGCGGACGGTTGCCTGGTCCGGTAACGGGACGACCACGTCGACCATTATCAATCAGGGCATCCACCGCTTCTTGCAACATCCGCTTCTCATTTTGCACGATAATGTCCGGAGCACCCAAATCCAAGAGACGCTTCAAACGGTTGTTACGGTTAATCACCCGACGATAGAGGTCATTCAAATCGGAGGTAGCAAACCGTCCACCATCCAGTTGCACCATCGGACGAAGCTCAGGTGGAATAACCGGTAGCACATCGAGAATCATCCAATCGGGATCATTTCCCGAATGACGGAAAGCTTCTACCACTTCCAAACGCTTGATTGCGCGGTTACGGCGTTGTCCCTGTGCTGTTAATAGATCTTCACGCAACATCTCCACTTCACGCTCTAAATCAATTTCAGCAAGCAGACGCTTGATCGCTTCCGCACCCATCATCGCTGAGAAAGCCGTTCCATATTTCTCGCGGTGACTACGGTACTCTTTTTCTGAGAGCAACTGCTTTTTCTCCAGTGGTGTTTCCCCTGGATCGATCACTACATAGGAAGCGAAGTAGATCACTTCCTCAAGCGAGCGAGGAGACATATCCAGCATTAAACCCATACGGCTGGGAATCCCTTTAAAGTACCAAATGTGTGAAACCGGAGCGGCCAATTCAATATGACCCATGCGCTCACGGCGCACCTTGGCACGTGTTACTTCCACGCCACAACGATCACAGACGACGCCTTTATACCGAACACGCTTATACTTGCCACAATGACACTCCCAATCCTTGGTAGGGCCAAAGATCTTTTCGCAGAATAAGCCTTCTTTCTCCGGTTTTAAGGTACGATAGTTAATCGTTTCTGGCTTTTTCACTTCTCCCCGCGACCACGAGCGAATCTTGTTGGGGGAAGACAATCCAATCTTCATGTATTCAAAGTTATTGACGTCCAGCACAGGGCATCCCTCCCTTACGGATCAACCTGCCATCAGGAAACCGATGAAGAGATTCACCTTTAGTGACTCTCCTCATAATCGGCACCATCCTTTGGATTTGACGGCTCATCGTCTTCATCCAGTTCCTTCATTTCGATCTCCTGCTCGTCTGCCGAGAGGATTTTCACATCCATCCCTAAGCTTTGCAGTTCCTTGATCAATACCTTAAACGACTCGGGTACACCCGGTTCCGGTACATTTTCACCTTTGACAATCGACTCATACGTTTTCACACGACCAATGACATCATCCGATTTCACCGTCAGAATCTCTTGTAGTGTATAGGCGGCTCCGTAGGCTTTGAGAGCCCACACCTCCATCTCACCAAAACGCTGTCCACCAAACTGCGCTTTCCCGCCCAGTGGTTGCTGGGTTACTAGCGAGTAAGGTCCGGTGGAACGAGCATGGATCTTGTCGTCAACCATATGAGCCAGCTTGATCATATACATGACCCCGACCGTCACGCGGTTCTCAAATTCTTCACCTGTCCGCCCATCAAAGAGGTGAGTTTTCCCATCTTCAGAAAGACCCGCTTCTTTCAGCGTCGAAAAGACGTCTTCCTCCGTTGCCCCATCAAAAACAGGCGTCGCCACATGGATTCCTAGCTGTTTCGCTGCCATCCCGAGGTGTACTTCTAACACCTGTCCGATGTTCATCCGCGATGGTACCCCAAGTGGATTGAGGACAACTTGTACAGGCGTACCATCTGGCAAGAATGGCATATCCTCTTCTGGAAGGACACGAGCGATAACCCCTTTGTTACCATGACGCCCCGCCATCTTATCACCCTCAGAGATCTTCCGCTTTTGGGCGATATAACAGCGTACCAATTGATTGACGCCAGGTGGGAGTTCATCCCCGTTCTCTCTAGTAAAGACTTTGACATCTACCACAATTCCATCGGTTCCGTGTGGAACACGTAAAGAAGTGTCGCGTACTTCACGCGCTTTTTCACCAAAGATCGCATGCAAAAGACGTTCTTCTGCGGTCAATTCGGTTACGCCCTTTGGCGTTACTTTACCGACGAGAATATCGCCCGACTTGATCTCGGCACCTACGCGGATAATCCCACGCTCATCCAAGTTTTTCAGCGCATCTTCCCCTACATTCGGGATATCACGCGTGATTTCTTCTGGACCCAACTTGGTGTCGCGTGCTTCACTTTCATACTCTTCGATGTGAATCGAGGTATAAACGTCTTCTTTGACTAGTTTTTCACTTAAGAGAATCGCATCCTCGTAGTTGTACCCTTCCCACGTCATAAAGGCAACAAGGACGTTTTGACCGAGCGCCATCTCGCCCAGTTCTGTCGATGGGCCATCAGCGATAATCTCGCCTTTTTGCACCCGTTCACCCGCCCGCGCAATCGGGCGCTGATTCACACACGTCCCTTGGTTGGAGCGAATAAACTTCTGTAAACGGTATACGTCAAGATCCCCTTGCACCAATTGCCCGTCTACTTCTTCTTCATGGCGAATCCATACTTCATCCGCAACCACACGCTCAACCAATCCTGGGCGCTTGGCTAGCACACATACACCCGAATCTTTCGCGGATACATGCTCCATTCCTGTCCCGATAAATGGCGAACGCGGAATAAGGAGTGGTACGGCTTGCCGTTGCATGTTGGAGCCCATCAATGCGCGGTTGGAGTCATCATTCTCCAAGAAGGGAATACAGGCGGTTGCAACCGAAACCACTTGTTTCGGCGAAACGTCCATAAAGTCCACTTCTTCCCGAGCAATCGGCAAGTTCTCCTCTTTATAGCGAGAAATCACTTGCTCATTGATGAACTGACCCTCATCGCCTAGCATTTCATTTGCTTGGGCAATGTAATAGTTATCTTCCTCGTCCGCTGTCAGGTAGACAATCTCTTCCGTTACACGGTTCGTATCTGGATCCACCTTACGATAAGGTGTTTCGATAAATCCAAACTCATTGATCCGTGCATAAGAGGAGAGGGAGTTAATCAAGCCGATATTGGGACCCTCTGGGGTTTCAATCGGACACATACGACCGTAGTGAGAGTGGTGAACGTCACGCACTTCAAAGCCTGCGCGCTCACGCGTCAGCCCCCCAGGACCGAGTGCAGACAACCGCCGTTTATGGGTCAACTCTGCTAGCGGGTTCGTTTGATCCATAAATTGCGATAGCTGACTACTACCAAAAAACTCTTTAATGGAGGCAATAACAGGACGAATGTTAATCAGCGCTTGCGGTGTAATCGCATTTGCATCTTGAATCGACATCCGCTCACGAACCACCCGTTCCATACGCGACAACCCGATCCGGAACTGATTTTGTAGGAGCTCTCCTACGGACCGGAGGCGACGGTTTCCTAAGTGGTCGATATCATCCGTACTACCTACCCCATGTAAAAGATTAATAAAGTAGTTGATTGAAGAGATAATATCGGTTGCGGTGATATTTTTAACCGAAGAGTCAACGCCTCCATTGGAGAGCACTTTGATGACATGCCCTTCTTGTTGCGGAGATACGATCTTCACCGATTGTAGGTGAATCGCTTCAGCCTCTGTTACCCCACCACGAATATTTTTCTCTTCCCAGCCATAACCATTGTCTTCTGCTAAGTGTGGCAAGAGCTTATCTAGCACACGGCGCTCCAACACATCTCCTGCGGCGGCAATGATTTCACCGGTACTCGGATCAACAATCGATTCCGCGAGCGTCTGACCGAGAAGACGGTTTTTGATGTGCAATTTCTTGTTCATTTTATAGCGACCGACATTGGCCAAGTCATAACGTTTGGGATCGAAGAAGCGTGAGTATAAGAGACTGCGTGCATTATCTGCTGTCGGAGGTTCTCCCGGACGCAGACGCTCATAGATCTCAATCAGCGCTTTTTCCGTGTTGCCTGTGTTGTCCTTATCCAGCGTATTATGGATGTATTCGTCTTCCCCGAGCAAATCCAAGATCTCTGCATCAGAACTGAAACCTAAGGCACGTAAAAGAACCGTCACCGGTATTTTCCGTGTACGATCGATACGCACATAGATAATATCCTTGGCGTCGGTTTCATATTCGAGCCAGGCTCCACGGTTCGGGATAACGGTTGCTGTATAAGCATTCTTCCCATTCTTATCAACTTTAGCGTTGTAGTAGACGCTTGGCGAACGAACCAACTGGCTGACAATCACCCGTTCCGCCCCGTTAATAACAAATGTCCCTGTCTCGGTCATCAATGGGAAATCTCCCATGAAAACTTCTTGTTCTTTTACTTCGCCTGTTTCCTTGTTGATCAAACGCACCTTCACACGAAGCGGTGCAGAATATGTGACATCCCGTTCTTTCGATTCTTCGACCGAATACTTAGGCTCACCTAAACTATAATCGATAAACTCCAGAATCAAGTTCCCGGTAAAATCTTCAATCGGTGAAATGTCCTGAAACATTTCTCTTAAGCCTTTCTCGAGGAACCATTCGTACGACTTCTGTTGAATCTCAATCAAATTGGGCAGATCCAACACTTCATCAATTCTTGAATAGCTTCTCCGCTGGCGCCGACCATACTGGACCAGTTTACCTACCAAACAAGTTCCCCCCTCGTACCCAGTCGATTCAGAGCAATGGGTTCCTGCAAAAAAAGAAAATGGGCTATTTTTAACCACATTTTTCCGCAATAAACAACCTATTGACCTAGTCTTACCCAATGTCTGGTCGTTTATTCATTTTTCCCAAATCAGTCATGGAAAAATATCGGGATAGCAAGAAAGTTCCGAACCCCGATAGGTACCGACATTTTGGCATTATCTAAGATTAGCATAGATGGTTCTGGATGTCAACGTTTTTTCGCGCATAAAATCCAGTACCCTTTTTCCTTCGTAACAACTTCTACCTCAAGCTGCAGTCGTTCTAACTCCACCACAGCAGAAGCCGCTCCTTGCTGCTTACGAATTACAATCCATAGCTCTCCACCTGTCTTCAAGTGATCCTTCGCTTGTCGGAACAAGTCATATACCACTTGCTTGCCCGTTCGAATGGGCGGATTGGTCAAAATCACGTCGTAGTCCTTCTCTGCCACTTCAGCGAAACCATCGCTTGCAAGCACTTCTACTCGCTCAGCAACCCCATTGAGATTCGCATTTTCTGTGGCCAGTTCCACTGCTCGTTCATTGACATCCACCATCGTAACCTGGCATTGCGGACGAAAGGCCGCACAAGCAATCCCTACCGCTCCATACCCGCATCCGAGATCCAGCAAATCACCCTCACTTGGTAGATCACATGTCTCAATCAATAAGCGGCTACCATAATCCACTCCTTGTTTGGAGAAGACACCGGCACCTGCATAAAAACGAAAGACGCGCTCACCCAAGCGAGCCTCTAACAAATGCTGTTTCTTTTCTGATTCTGGTTGTTGCGAGAAATAGTGATCGCCCACGATCCATCCTCCTTATAAAACAGACCCGCCGGCACTTAAGCGACGGGTCCGACCGGCTTTGATGGACTACTTCACTTCCACTTTTGCGCCGACTTCTTCTAATTGGGATTTGATATCTTCGGCATCTTCTTTGGAAACGCCTTCTTTTACTGGGCTTGGAGCACCGTCTACCATTGCTTTTGCCTCTTTGAGACCCAAGCCGGTGATGCCACGAACCACTTTGATTACTTTGATTTTGGAAGCACCTGCGTCTGCCAAGATCACGTCGAATTCGGTTTGCTCTACTGCTGCACCTGCTTCTCCGCCGCCTCCGGCAACAGCTACTGGTGCTGCTGCGGTTACACCAAACTCTTCTTCAATTGCTTTAACTAAGTCGTTCAATTCCAAAACAGTCATGCCTTTGATCGCTTCAATGATCTCTTGATGGGACATGATGAAACCTCCTTGTTTATCATTATGATTATGCATTTAATAGAGAGCCACTAAGGTCTATCCTAAGCGGACTCTTCTTCATTTTTGTCAGCCACTGCTTGAACAGCCAACGCCATATTGCGCATCGGTGCTTGCAAGACGCTAAGCAACATGGACAAGAGCCCTTCGCGTGAAGGCATCTTCGCGAGTTCTTGAATCGCTTCTTTGCTTACCACGCGGCCTTCCACGACACCGCCTTTAATTTCTAGCGCTTCGTGTTCTTTAGCGAAGTTGTAGATGATCTTTGCTGGAGCAACCACATCTTCCGTGCTGAATGCAATTGCAGTCGGCCCGTTTAGATGCTCATCCAAGTCAGTCAACTCAAGCTTCGCCGTCGCACGACGTGTCATCGTGTTTTTCAACACCTTGTACTCCACGCCTGCTTCACGCAATTGCTTACGCAACTCGTTCGATTCCGTTACATCCAGACCGCGATAGTCGGTCAGAATGGTCGCTTGACTCGCTTCCAAAAGCGCGACAATCTCTTCGACGACTTTTTTCTTCTGCTCGATAATCTGAGACACAGGTTCCACCTCCTCGACAGTACCTTTCAATCAACATAAAAAGAGCCTTCGCAGACAGACGAAGGCCGGGAATAAATCTCTAAGGATTATCCTCCACCTCGGTAGGATATTAAGCGCGCTCTGGCACACCTACTGTCTGCGGTAGCATTCATTTTATCCGATTGTCATCAGCTTTCCTATCATACTTAATTTCTCGCATGATTGTCAAGCATTAACGAGTGACGTAACCACCCGTGTTCACTCCTACCCCAGGACCCATGGTTGAGGAAACAGAGAGATTTTTCATATACTTCCCTTTGGCTGCAGCTGGCTTCGCTTTGAGTAAAGCATCTACCAGAGCTTGCAAGTTGGCTTCCAATTGTTCGTTGTCAAAGGACACTTTTCCAATTGGGCAGTGAATGTTCCCTGCTTTATCAGCGCGGTACTCAATTTTACCCGCTTTGATTTCACCAACCGCTTTTTCTACTTCAAACGTAACGGTGCCGGTTTTCGGGTTAGGCATAAGTCCCTTTGGACCCAAAGTACGGCCCAATTTCCCTACTTGACCCATCATGTCTGGAGTAGCAACAACGACATCGAAGTCGAGCCAGCCCTGAAGTACTTTATTGACGAGATCTTCATCGCCGACGAAGTCTGCTCCTGCATTTTCTGCTTCTTTCGCTTTTTCCCCTTTTGCAAAAACCAATACACGTTTGGTTTTACCGGTTCCATGCGGAAGAACGACAGCTCCACGCACTTGCTGGTCAGCACGTTTTACATTGATGCCGAGACGAAAAGCAGCTTCCACTGTTTCGTCAAACTTCGCCGGGGCGATCTCTTTCACCAATGCCAATGCATCCGCCGGTTCATATGCTTTTTCCCGGTCTACTTTTTTCGTAACCTCTTGATACTTTTTACCTTTTTTCGCCACGTTTCTTCACTCCCTTCGTGGTCATAACGGATTTTTCCTCCCACTCGCTCGCGCTACCCGTGGCGGAAGCGGAGCGACGTACCTTTAGTCTTCGATAACGATCCCCATGCTACGAGCGGTACCTTCTACCATACGCATTGCCGCTTCCACATCTGCCGCATTCAAATCAGGCATTTTGGTTTCAGCGATTTCACGCACTTTGTCCCGCTTAACGGTCGCTACTTTATTTCGATTTGGTTCTCCAGAACCAGACTCAATCCCAGCTGCTTTCTTCAAAAGAATGGCTGCTGGTGGGGTCTTGGTGATGAAGTCAAATGAACGATCTTCAAAAACCGTGATTTCCACCGGAATAATCATCCCGGCTTGATCTGACGTGCGGGCATTAAATTCCTTACAAAAGCCCATGATATTGACCCCAGCTTGCCCGAGCGCCGGACCTACAGGCGGTGCCGGGTTGGCTTTACCGGCAGGGATCTGCAATTTGACAACTTTCATTACTTTCTTGGCCACGCCGACCAACCTCCTTCAAAAATGTGGTTCTCGCGGGTTGCACCCTCCCACTTCACGCACAAAACACTTCTTACTTTATCACAAACCTCATGCAAAAGAAAGGGACGGATTGCATCATAATTTTTCCGCTTGCTCAAAATCCAGTTCAACCGGTGTCTCGCGTCCAAACATATCGACGAGTACCTTTAGTTTTTGTCGGTCCACATCCACTTCTTCGACCTTTCCGACAAAGTCGGCAAACGGTCCCTCTTTCACTTTTACGGTTTCATTTACTGCAAAGTCAACCTTTGTTAGTGCATCTGTCAATCCCATTTGACGCAAGATGGCTTCCGCTTCATACGGCATAAGGGGAGTTGGTTTCGATCCAGCTCCAGAAGAACCAACAAAACCCGTCACACCCGGTGTATTCCGTACGACATACCATGAGTCGTCCGTCATGACCATTTCTACCAGAACATAACCCGGAAAGGTTTTTTTCATCACCGATTTTCGTTTTCCATCTTTGTGCTCCACTTCTTCTTCCATGGGCACAAGGACACGAAAGATTTTATCTTCCATTTCCATCGAGTAAACCCGCTTTTCCAGGTTGGCCTTCACTTTGTTCTCGTAGCCCGAATATGTGTGAACTACATACCAATTCTTCTCCATGAACTCAGGGCAACTGTCGCCCTGTCCCCCCTTATGACAGATTTGATCAACCCGTCACCAGCTTGGTCAATTGACTAACTCCAAGATCGATGACAGCAAAAAACAATGTAAGAAAGAGGACCGTGACGATTACAACAATGGTATAACTCGTTAATTCTTTACGAGACGGCCAGCGAACTTTTTTCAGTTCGGTTACACTTCCACTGAAAAAATTGGCTGTCCCAGTGAAGCTTTTTTTAATTCGACCGAGAATGCCCATGCTCGTCACCCCCATAACGCCTTGCGGCGAAATTATTTTGTCTCACGGTGAACCTTGTGCCCGTTGCACCGGGGGCAGAATTTTTTAAACTCCATCCGGTCCGGATGCTTCCGCTTATTCTTCTCTGTCGTATAGTTACGTTCCTTACAGTCCGTACAAGCCATCGTAACAATAACCCGCATGCGAACACCTCCTTTAGACCTCGCAAATCGCTTATTCTCATATAGAAAATACCCAAATCACTTTATCACAACGAGGAAGCAGTGTCAATGAAAGAGAGCCCGACACATCCGTCCTCTCAACTATTATGGACGAATCCTACCAGGCTCTAAACTGGCAATCTGTAAGTAGTATACACGTTTTACTTGCATCCTTAAACAACCCACTAGATTCAGGAAATCCTCCGCTTCATGCAATCGCTAATATTCTATTAATTTTCTTCGCTACAAAAGAAACAGATGTCTCATATTGCCCGTTTGTTCTAAACATCCTGTCTCAAAGGGACTAACCAGTTAGATAAAATTTTTGTACTGAGAAAAAGGAATTCTCTCTGAAGCCGTCGAAAAGTATTTTATGGTAAATGATAATGCTTTTGTGGATTTCACTTCGCGAGAGGGACCTTCCCCTTGTCTATCCCCTCACGGAGTGACTCCACGTCCTTCTAAGAAGCGTTCTACTTTCCGTTTCACGCGTTGCAGAGCGTTATCGATAGATTTGACGTGGCGTTTCAAGTCAACGGCAATCTCTTGATAGGATCGACCATCAAGATAAAGCATTAAAACTTGTCGTTCCAATTCACTTAAAATCTCGGTCATCTTGTCTTCTATATCTGCAAATTCTTCCTGGTGAATATACAAGACTTCCGGATCAGAGATGCGCCCCCCTGTTAGTACGTCCATCAGGGTTCGATCAGAATCTTCATCATAAATAGGCTTGTCCAACGATACATAGGAATTAAGTGGAATATGCTTCTGACGTGTGGCCGTTTTAATAGCGGTAATGATTTGTCTGGTAATACACAATTCAGCGAATGCTTTGAATGATGTTAATTTTTCGTCTCGATAATCTCGAATCGCTTTGTATAAACCTATCATGCCCTCTTGGATAATGTCTTCATGATCGGCCCCGATGAGAAAGTAGGAGCGAGCTTTCGCACGGACGAAGTTTCTGTATTTATGAATCAAGAATTCCAGCGCTCCAGTATCCCCTGTTCGCACACCCGCTACCAACATTTCATCGGCCATTTCCTTGTATACAGCATACTCGACTCTAGGTTCCCTTGGTGCTTGGCTTACTTGAACTTGAACGTTAACGCTCACCCTCATCCCCCCAGCCATGTATATTGGTAGCCCAAGTTAACTCTATTATATCCGAGTTGCAACAAAACCGTCAAATTTCCGCCTATTTTCTTCTTCGCCAATTCTCAAAAGTTCGGAGAATATCCTCTTCTAGGCGGTGCCCCAGCGTTCCCGGCTGTTCTCTGCGCTTTTCAATCTGCTCACTCACCTTTTTACTACTATTTTCGAGTATCTCTACCAATTCTCTCGCCGAAATACGATAGGCACCATGACCCAGAATCATCCGCTGTTCGAGGTAATCTGAAGTAGCCACATAAATCTCTTTCTTTTTATCGCGCTGTTGTCGCACCCATCGCTCGATCCATTCATCTGCTGTTTCGTGTTGTTTGGTATAGAAAATCGTCACTTGCTGCTGCTCTTCCTTTGCCTCTCCTCCTTCAGCAAGATGAGCATCAAAGACCACAATGACATGCCTGCCGGACACCGCCTGATATTCAGATAACTGTTCGATCAGGCGGTAGCGGGCTTCCTCTAAGGAAGGGCCAAAAGCCTTCTGCCCGCTGGCACCAATCACATTATATCCATCCACCACCAGCCATTCTTCCATTTCATTCACCCAGCTGGCGGCTACGTAACACTTCGTACATCAATAGCGCACCTGCCACTGATGCATTGAATGACGAACCTTTTCCTTTCATGGTAAGCCGCACCATCTGATCGCACTTCTCCTGTAGCAATCGACTGATGCCTTTCCCTTCATTACCGATCACCATCGCCACGGGCATGCGGTAATCCAACTCCTCTAAACGGCTTGGTGCATCGGCTGCGCTACCAATCAACCAAACTCCCCGCTCTTTCAGCTCGTCCGCTGTACGGTTAAGGTTTGTCACACGTGCCACCGGAACATGCTCGACTGCTCCAGCGGAAGTTTTCGCCACAGTCGGAGTCACATGGGCTGCCCGTCGCTTCGGAATAATCACACCATGTGCACCGACAGCGTCTGCCGTGCGGATCATCGAACCCAAATTGTGAGGATCCTCCACGCCATCTAAGATGAGAAAGAAAGGCTCTTCTCCTCGTTCTTCTGCAACGGCAAACAGCTCCTCTACATCCGCGTAGACAAACTCACTTGCTTCAGCTACCACCCCTTGATGGTTTTCTCCTTCTGTCAACTGATCCAAACGTTTACGCGGAACCCATTGCCAAGTGACGCCTCGCTGGCGGGCAAGCTGAAATAGTTCCTCCAGCTTCCCTTTGCCCACGCCTTCAGCGAGAAGGATCTTTTCTAATTTCCGTTCTGCCCGGAGTGCTTCTAAAACGGGTCCACGTCCAAGTATCAGGTTCTCTTTCATGTTGTCTCGCCTTCCTTCATTGCATGTAGTAAATAGTGCATCATCTCACTGAGGCGCTCGCTTTTCCCATTAAGATACCAATAACCAACCAATGCTTCTAAACCGGTACTCAAGCGATAATCGGCAACCTTCGTATTTTTAGGCGTACTGCCTGATTTGGCATTGCGCCCTCGCCGTACCACGTCTTGCTCTTTCTCTGTAAGCCTTGCTTCCAGTAGGTGTAAGCCACGTGCTTGAGCAGTAGCAGATACGTACTTCACAGCCATCCGTTGCACATCTTGCGGACGTACGACACCTAGGGCGAGCAAATGATAACGCACGTAAACTTCATATACGGCATCCCCCAAATACGCCAACAACAGCGGAGACATCTCATTCGTCGATTTCCCTACAAAAGGTTCTGTTTGTCCAATCAGACTTTCCATCACTTACCCTCGCTTCCAACGTACACCTTGCGGCGTATCTTCCAAAATAATATCGGCTTCCTTCAGCTCATCACGAATCGCATCTGCACGCTGAAAATCGCGCTTCTTGCGCGCAGCTTCCCGCTCCGCAATCTTCGTTTCCACCCATGTATCCAACTGCTCTTCTTCTTCTTTCAGAAGTCCCAGCAACTCGATCCCATAAGTGATGAAAAATGCTTCTGCCACTTCCAAAGTACCCTGCGTCACGACATCTTGGGATACCCATTCATTCGCATAACGCGCCGCTTCAAACAATACCGTGATGGCATTGGTTACGTTAAAGTCATCATCCATAGCTTCTTCGAATTCTTGCTGTAGGCGATGAAACACTTCACTCGCTTCCGCAGAAGCCACGCCAGGGATTGCCGTTTGCTTACGGTGCCGTAAGTTATAAAAAGCGGTATCCAAACGTTCCAAGCTCTGTTGTGCCTGTTCCAACGCTTCTGTGGTAAATGCGATCGGGTTACGGTAATGAGAAGAGAACAGGAAAGCACGTAAGACGCGCGGATCGTACTGTTGCCGTAGATGGTGGACCGTTTTCACATTGCCCAGCGATTTGGACATCTTCTCACTACCCATATTAATATACCCATTGTGCATCCAGTAACGGGCAAACGGCTCGCCTGTCCATGCTTCACTCTGTGCAATCTCGTTTTCATGGTGGGGAAAGCACAAGTCCAACCCACCTGCATGAATATCGATGGAGTCTCCCAGGTAGGCACGTGCCATCGCAGAGCATTCAATATGCCAACCGGGTCTACCCGCTCCCCAGGGGCTAGGCCATGCGACTTCACCGGGCTTTTCTTTTTTCCATAAAGCAAAGTCCAATGGCGTCTCTTTCCGTCTATCTACTTCGATGCGCGCACCAGACTGTAAATCGTCGAGCGATTGATGACTCAGCTTCCCGTAGTCCGCTTTACGTAGCGCACGGTAGTACACATCCCCTTCCTGTTCATAAGCAAACCCTTTATCAATCAGGACCTGAATCGCCTCAATCATACCCTCGATATGTTGCGTAGCCCGCGGATGAATATCTGCACGTTTTACTCCCAGCGCATCCATATCAGCATAGAAAGCTTCCATATAGCGCGCAGCAATAGCAGAAACCGTCGTCCCTTCGGCTGCAGCCGCTTCGATCATGCGGTCATCTACATCTGTGAAATTTTGCACATAGGTTACTTCATATCCTTTATGCTCCAAGTAACGACGGACCAGATCAAAGAAAGTAAAAGCCCGTGCATTCCCAATATGAATATAGTTGTAAACCGTCGGTCCGCACACATACATCTTCACCTTGCCTGGTGTTAAGGGGCTTAAGTCCTCTTTCTCTCGACTCATCGTGTTGTATAACTTAACCGTCATCGCTTTTCCTCCATTCATTGAACTTGTTTTTTGAGAGTAGCTACCTCTTCTCGCAACTTCTTTAGCTCCTCGCGTAGCGCATCACATGTTTCTTCTACTGGATCTGAAATATTCCCGTGTTCCAAGTCTGGCACACGCACACCATCTTGCACGACCACTCTTCCTGGAACCCCCACCACGGTAGAATTAGGAGGAATTTCCTTCAAAACCACTGAACCTGCACCAATTTTGGCATTTTCACCAATGGTCATCGAGCCCAGCACTTTCGCCCCCGAAGCAATCATCACATGATTTTTCAAAGTGGGATGACGCTTTCCCTTCTCTTTTCCTGTCCCACCTAAGGTCACTCCTTGGAATATTGTTACATAATCACCAATTTCACATGTTTCTCCAATAACGACACCCATGCCGTGGTCGATGAAGAACCCCTTACCGATTCTGGCTCCGGGATGAATTTCAATTCCTGTTAAAAAGCGCATAAACTGTGATAGCATACGTGCTAAGAGCCGGAGGTTTTTCCGGTAAAAGTAATGAGCCACTCGATGTCCCCAAATCGCATGTAGACCAGAGTAGGTAAGCACCACTTCAAAAGTGTGGCGAGCAGCTGGATCCCGGTCAAATACTGCTTGAATATCGGAACGAATCACATCCATCGCTTGACGAATTCGTCTATTCATCTGTGGTCACCCTCCTTACTTACATTAATCAAAAACGGTACAAAAAAAGTCCCTGCAGCGCATGAGCTACAGAGACGGTGATTCCCGCGGTTCCACTCTGTTTGAACCAATCCGCAAAAAGAAACATCCCATTCTCTTGGGCATCTCTTTCGCTCGGTTCCACTTTAACGCCCAGTAACAGCGGGCACTGGTTGCGCCTACGACCACCCATCAGGCGGGCTCGGGCAACATGCTCACGGGGGCATTTCCGAGAACATGAGCATACAGACACTTCCAGCCATCGGTGTCTTTCTCTGGTTGAAGCTCACATTTCGTACTCTCCCGATCAACGCACAGGGTATATTTCATTCCTTCGTCTCTTCTATTTTACCCTCTCTTGTCAAGGCAATAAATAAGGCGATCGCGTACGCGCTCTTTTCCTAAGAGAGAGATGGTTTCCCGCAAATCAGGACCATGTACTTCGCCCGTCACAGCAACACGAACAGGCATAAACAATTTCTTTCCTTTATGACCCGTCGCCTTTTGCACTTGTTTCAATGCCGTTTTAATCGTATCTGGTAAGAGGGGTTCCTCTAAGCTTTCCAACTGCTCCTTAAAGGCATGTAAGACTTCAGGCACTTGCTCTTCAGCCAATACTTCTTCTGCCTCCGCCGAATACACCGCTTCTGTGCGGAAGAACATTTCCGTCAGATCAGCAATTTGAGCGATATAATCCAATTGCTCTTGATAAAGAGCAACGACCCGAGTTACCCACTCTCTCGCTTTATCTTCCAACGGCAACTGAATGTAACCCCGTTCCTCCAGAAAAGGGAGGGATAACTCCACGATCCGTTCCAGCGAGGATTGCTTAATGTAATAATTGTTCATGTATTTCAACTTGCCCGTATCAAAAACAGCAGGGGCTTTCGATACGCGCTCCAACGAAAAGCGTTCCACTATCTCCTCTTTGGAAAATAGTTCTTCTTCTCCTTCGGGAGACCAACCCAACAGGACAATAAAGTTGATCAACGCCTCCGGTAGATAACCCAAATCGCGGTATTGATCGATAAACTGAATAATCGATTCATCCCGCTTACTCATCTTTTTGCCATCAGGGTTTAAAATCAAGGAAGCATGAGCAAACTTCGGAGGTTCCCAGTCGAGTGCCTGGTAAAGTAGAATTTGCCGAGGGGTATTGGAAAGGTGCTCTTCTCCCCGTACCACATGGCTAATCTCCATCAATGCATCATCAATGGTCACGGCAAAATTATAGGTCGGCCGGCCATCGGGACGTTGCAAGATAAAGTCACCAATCCCATCCGACTCAAAGTTTACGTGTCCACGTACCTCATCCTCTACGACAATCGTTCTTCCCTTGGGAACACGAAAACGAATGGAAGCCTGCTTTCCTTCCTGTTCGAGCTCCACTCGCTCCTCCGGTGTAAGACTGCGACACCGCTCACTATACTTCGGCGCCACACCATCGGCCAATTGCCGCTCACGGTCTTGCTCCAGCTCTTTTGCTGTACAATAGCATGGATAAGCTTGTCCTGTCTCTAGGAGTTTGTCGATATATTGCTGATAAATATCCACCCGCTCCATTGAGCGATAAGGTCCAAACGCCCCTTCACGATCAATCGACTCATCCCACTCCAGTCCCAACCAATCCAGTGCCGCCATTTGCTTTTCTGCTGCTTGTTCAACATTCCGCACTTGATCCGTATCTTCGATACGAACAACAAAATCCCCATCAAATTTTCGTGCCCATAAATAACTAAATAATGCCGTGCGTGCGCCTCCAATATGTAAGTGGCCTGTTGGACTGGGTGCATACCTCGTCCGTACTCTTTTCGTCAATCCAATCCTCTCCTTTCTATGAATCGTACGATATGGCGCGTCCATATAATTTAGGACTAATTCGCTTGCAAACAGACAACAGCCATGGCCGCAATTCCCTCTTCTCTTCCCGTAAAGCCTAACTTCTCTGATGTCGTCGCTTTCACATTAATGGCATCCGTAGAGGATGCGAGCAATTGGGCAATTCGTCCCTTCATCTCTTCAATATAAGGAGCCATCTTGGGTGCTTGTGCAATGATCGTCGCATCTAAATTGCCTAACTCCAACCCACGTGCGCGGACCATCTCCCACACAACCTCTAATAACTTTCCACTATCAGCACCTTTATACTTGGGATCGGTATCCGGAAAGTGTTTTCCAATATCTCCTTCACCCATCGCACCTAAAATCGCATCCGTAATCGCATGCAACAAAACATCCGCATCCGAGTGGCCCACTAAGCCTTGATGATGTGGAATCTTGACGCCACCTATGATCAGCGGACGCTCCTCAGAAAATTGATGTACATCAAACCCTTGTCCGATGCGAATCACTTGGAACCCACCTCTCTTCCCTAACAGATCATCGTAAAAACCTTTTTAACAAGAAGGACGCCCGGCAGGAAATTTCCCCGACACGGGCGATCACATTCACTATCCTTTTCAACTACCCAGCTAAAAATCCTAAGGGTATTATACTGCTCCTTGTTCCATTCTCGCAAGTGAATCCATCAAAGCGCTCGCTCTAATAGCTTCGGTTTGGCAAAAATCATCCGCCCTGCTGAGGTTTGCAACACACTGGTTACCAATACATCGATATCTTCACCGATGTAGTCCCGACCGCCCTCAATAACGATCATCGTGCCATCATCCAGGTATGCTACTCCTTGCCCATGTTCCTTGCCGTCTTTGATCACTTGCACGCGGATTTCTTCTCCCGGCAGAACGACAGGCTTCACGGCATTGGCGAGGTCATTAATGTTTAATACCTTGACCCCTTGTAATTCACACACCTTATTTAAGTTAAAGTCGTTGGTAACCACTTTCCCCGACAGCACCTTAGCCAGCTTGACTAGTTTACTATCCACTTCCGAAATCTCTTCAAAATCCCCTTCATAAATGAGAACCTTCGTCTCCAATTCCTTCTGGATTTTGTTCAGAATATCTAAGCCACGGCGACCACGGTTTCGCTTCAGAACATCGGAGGAGTCTGCGATATGTTGCAATTCCTCTAGCACAAAAGCGGGAATAACCAGTGTTCCTTCCAAGAAACCGGTGCGGCAGATATCGGCAATGCGACCATCGATAATCACACTGGTATCCAGAATTTTGGGTTCAACCTCTCTACTACGCGTATCCTTCTCTTTCTTCGAGCGATCCCGCGCTTGCTTCCCGATTGTAAAAACGGAGAGCAACTCATCTCGCTTACTATAGCCAACCCGAAAACCGAGATATCCAAGGATCCCTGAGATGAGTAGGGGCAACACCACATCAAACCCTGGGATTGGAATACGGGTAAGCGAAGACTCCAAAAGAGAGGCTACAATAAGACCAAATATTAATCCGAAAGCACCAAATAATATATCTGTAGCCGGAATCTTAACGAGTCGCTCTTCGCTCCAACGAATCCATCGAACTACGTAATTGGACAGGCGCAGGGTCACGAAATAAAAGAGGATCGCCCCGATGACGACACCAACATATTCAGGTGCAGGAACTTCGCCAAAATTGAGCGGGGTATCTCTTAAAATCTGAAACAATGATGGACCCAATGTATAACCGAGCATCGCACCGACTAGGGCAAAAGCTAACTGGACAAATCGTTTCAACATTGGGGGCCTCACCTCCTCTTACCCTTCATTATAGACAACCTCTCTATAGAAAAAACCACATTTGTATATTTTTTTACCAATACCCACACCTTGCTTCTATTTCTTGCTGGTGGGTTCTGTATTAGCCGAAAAGGATTCATCCAATAGATGAAAGGCTTCTTCTTCTTCAATCTCTTTCGCCAAGACGAGCTCACTAATCAAGATTTGACGTGCGTTCTCTAACATTTTACGCTCCCCGGTCGAGAGCCCTTTTTCTCGATCACGCAACATCAATCCACGAACCACCTCAGCCAAATCATAGAGCTCCCCGCTCTTCATTTTATCTAAATTGGCACGATAGCGGCGATTCCAGTTTGTGGTGATATCGCTCTCTTGTTGTTTTAAACGCTCAAAGACTTCCCCAACGGTTTCTTCGTCTACGACCTCTCGCAATCCGATGCTATCTACATTAGCCATCGGAATCATCACCTTCATCTCCCCAACGGGAAGACGCATGACATAATACTTCTTTCGCTCACCCAAGATTTCTTTTTCCTCGATGGACTCAATGACTCCGGCTCCATGCATAGGATAGACGACTCGATCACCGACATTAAACAAGAAACCCACCTCCATTAGGGGCAATATCTCATTTCCATTTTATCACAAGCGAAGATCGGTTGTCAATTTTTAAATAAACAATATTAGCATAGGTCATAAGGTAGCGTCAACCATTATTTTAACCTACATGTGAAAAATTGACACCCAATAGCCTGACCGCTATAATAAATTTGTAGAGAATTTTCTGCTCTTAGGAAAGGACGGTCGGAATGGATAGTAAGCAAATAGAGACGGAACAGGTCATCGATCAGTTCCAACATCAAGTCTCCGATCTGTTACTTCGCCATCGCAGTCTCCTCGATGTCGTCTCCAAGTACCAAGAAACGAATGCGCGTACAAACCGTGCCGTCATGAAGGCGGTCACTGACTGTGGATGCATCCAAATCCAAGCCGAACGTCAACCTTATAGCCAAGATGCCACTGTGCAGGAGTGTAAAGAGGGTTTCACTTCTCACTTGTCTGGTGAATTGTGCGCCCATTGCCGTGACATTCTTAAGTCAGAAATGGGTAAGAACTTGTTCTATTTAGTTGCCATGTGCAATTTATTCGAGCTCTCATTAAGCGAAGTCATAGCTGATGAGCAGGAAAGCTTAAATACCTTAGGTGTATTTCACCTTCGCTAAGCCTCCTCACCTTTATAAACGTTGTTTTTAAAAAAATGTTCGATTGAAAAAAATCCCAGGAGATAGCTCCTGGGATTTTCTTTGTGAAAACTGTTTCTATTCGGTTGCTCTATCAGCTTCCACTGATTTGTTGATTAAATTTTCATCCGTCTTCCGTTAATGAAAATGGATTGTCTACACACCTCGAGAGGAAAACAACCCGCCCAGGAGCGATTGATTCTCTCGACACATAGGTTGTTAGGCGGTGGCCTCTCTCATCGCTGCCTGATCCACGGCTCAGAGTCTCTCAGAAAGAAACCGCTCGCCCATCTTCCATTAACCCTGCGAGGTGTCTTTCACCTTTTCACCAGTAGAGGACTTCTCCCTCTATCTATCCCTCTTCAACAGCCTTTTCTTTACGACGCCTTCTTCTTTTCATGGAGTGTCTCACACCATATACAGCATAGAGAGCCAGAGGAACAAATATCAACTTCGGTAGCAACTCCGGAAAGCGCGCAGCTAACGCCGCAAATAGTAGGATGACCAAAGGAGCAATCCAATACGTTTTTTTAGGGATACCAAGCCGTTTAAAGTTTGGGTACTTAATGTTACTAATCATAAGAAAAGATAAAAACAATGTCCCCATCACCAACACTGCGGGGGAAGCAACCGTATCTTTGTACAACGCCATCGTTGCCAATATTCCACCAGCCGCCGTGATCGGTAGCCCGATAAAGTAACCGGGTATACCTGGATGTACGTTAAATCGAGCAAGACGTAGTGCTCCACAAATCGGAAAAATCGCCGTCAAGATCCATCCAAAGGATCCCAGTTCTTGAAAAGCAGCAAGGTACATAATGATAGCAGGGGCAATGCCAAATGAGACAATATCAGATAATGAGTCCAGCTCTTTCCCAAATTCACTCTGGGTATTTAGTAACCTCGCTACCCTGCCATCCAGTCCATCCAAGAACATGCCAATGATAACCATAATCGCTCCATAGCGCCATTCTCCTTGGCACGCCAGGATCATGGCCATCACCCCTAAGAACAGATTCCCAACGGTAAGGATGCTCGGTAACGCTCGCGCCAACATGATTGTAAGCCTCCTAAAATAAAATAGGGCGTATCCAAACGGGGGATCAGCCCTTGACGATCGTCATTTATGCAGAGAATATAAAGTAGTAGTCAAATTGAAATACAAAGTGAAACGATCGTACAGAGTTACCGTCAGAATATCAATGTTTATATTCTAGGTTATTTTAGATATGTCTGTCAATGAATACTTGCTCTTGAATACGCTTTAATCCCTCTTTTATTGTACGGGCACGCACTTCTCCAATTCCATCTACTTCATCCAATTCTTCAATCGTCGCCATCATGATTCGTGGCAACGTTTCAAAGCGATCAATCAAATTATGAATGATGTTGTGTGGAAGCCGCGGGATCTTGTTTAGGATCCGGTACCCACGCGGAGAGACCGTTTCCTCCGGGATGTTGGTCCCAAAGGGAAAGCCCAATGCTCTCACAATTTGCCCATGGTCTAAGAGTTCATCCTGTGAGAGTTGCTTCAATCGACTCAATACACCGCCCGGAGTCGGTTCTCCTGGTTCAAAACAGTAGTCATGGATTAAGTACACCGTCTCTTCTTCCATATTGGCTACCAATTCGTCCAGCTGCATTTTGATCAAGCGGCCCTCCGTCCCTAACTCATGAATATAGCTTTCAATCTCTCCTTTAATACGTAAGACCATCTCAATTCGTTGAATGACCATCGCTACTTCATTTAATGTCACCAATTCCTCAAATTCAAGTGCACTTAAATTGGTTGTAGATTGATCTAGTACTGATTTGTACTTATCAAGGGTTTGAATCGCTTGATTCGCTTTGGTAAGAATAACGCCAATATCTTTTAGTGTGTAGCGGAAATTCCCTTGATAAAGGGTAATGATACTACGCCGTTGAGAGATGGATATGACCAGCTTTTCCGTCTGCCTAGCCGTACGCTGAGCTGTGCGGTGACGAATACCCGTCTCAGTAGAAGGTATGGAAGAGTTGGGAACCAGCTGTGCATTCGCATACAAAATTCGCCGCCCATCGTTACTGAGGATAATGGCTCCATCCATCTTCGCCAACTCATACAGATGAGCTGGAGTAAAGGGAGAGTCGATATGAAAGCCACCATCCACCAGCTCACTTACGCATTCATCATACCCCATCACAATCAATGCACCCGTCTTTGCACCTAGTACATTGTCCAATCCTTCACGACAAGGAGTTCCTGGTGCAACCAATCGTAAGATATCGCTCACAAACGTATTACGCCGCTCAACCGCTTCTTCTTTCACCCTGTCACCCTCCTAATCCCACATCCAATGCTTCTTCTACGGTGTTTACGCCAATGATTTGGATATCAGCAGGTGGGTCCCAGCCACGTTGATCCTTCGCAGGAATAATCGCACGCTTAAAGCCCATTTGCTTCGCTTCCGCCATCCGCTGTTCCATACGCGCCACACTTCGCACTTCGCCTGTTAGCCCCACTTCGCCAATAAAGATATCTTTTGCTCCCGTTGGTCGATTGCGAAAGCTGGACGCGATACTGACAGCCACCGCCAGGTCGAGCGCCGGTTCATCCAATCGCATACCGCCCACGATATTAACATATGTATCCTGATTTTGCAGAAACATTTCCAATCTCTTTTCTAACACTGCCAAAATCATCGCCATGCGTTGGTGATCTACCCCTGCCGCCATCCGTTTGGGAGAGGGAAAGCTGGTCGGAGCAACCAGTGCTTGTAACTCGACTAACACAGGACGTGTCCCTTCCATACTTGCCGCTACAGCAGATCCCGCAATGCCATGTGGCCGTTGTGACAAGAACATCTCGGAAGGATTGGACACCTCCACTAGCCCTTGCGTCCGCATCTCAAACAATCCAATCTCATTGGTTGAGCCGAACCGATTTTTAACAGCGCGCAACACACGATACGTTTGGTGCCGCTCTCCTTCGAAATAGAGGACACAATCTACCATATGCTCCAACAGTCGCGGGCCAGCGATGGCTCCCGCCTTGGTCACATGGCCAACGATCATGATGGCAATGCCCCGCTCTTTTGCTAGTCGCATCAGTCTTCCTGTGCACTCTCTCACTTGTGCGACACTGCCAGGTGCCGAGGTGACATCCGGTTGATAGATCGTCTGAATGGAGTCGATGACCACCATGTGTGGCTTTTCTTCTTCCACCATTTTTTCAATGAAATCCAAATCTGTTTCTGCCGCTACCCACAGATTTTCATCCAGTGCCCCTAATCGTTCCGCTCTCAGACGTGTCTGCTCGGTCGATTCCTCTCCCGATACATAGAGAACCGATGTCTTTTTCTGAGCTAATCGATACGACGCCTGTAAGAGCAACGTCGATTTGCCAATGCCCGGATCCCCACCAACTAAAATCAGAGACCCCGGGACCAGCCCTCCACCGAGCACGCGATTTAATTCATTGATTCCCATATCGCATCGGGCTTCCTGCGACCGTTCCACCGTGGTGATAGGAATCGCTTTCGCAGATTGAAAAGGCGTGCTTCTGCGCCCTCTCCCATCCGATTTCCCGGTAATGGTCTGTTCTTCTACGAGCGTGTTCCAAGTATTACACCCTGGACACCTTCCCATCCACTTCGCCGTTTCGTATCCGCACTCTTGACAGGCAAACTTTGTCTTTGTTTTCGCCACGCCGTGTTTCTCCTTTTTCTGGTTGTTCGCTTGCTTCCATTATATCAGATCATGTGATCGTAGGCGAAAAAGTGCACAATAAACCAAAATATTTGCCGTTCTTATTTTATAGATAACGAAATATATTTAATGAATATAACAATGCATTCGGAGGGAAGTGTTTACTATGAAAGCAAAAAGGAGTGAACAAAACTCGCAAAAGCAAATAATAAGAAACAAGCGCCAAATATTTGGAAAGAAAACAAGAGTGGCCCCTCATGTAACGGAAAAGAAGACCTCTGATCGAAAACACGTTCCTACATCTTCTAACTGTGACGAGTTACGGCGACAATTACTGGCCTGTATTGGTCAAGTCGTTCTTATTTTTATAGATGGATGCTCTCCCGAAGAGGCAATAGAAGGACGCATCAACCGCGTTGGCGAAGAGACCGTTACCCTCCTCTTAACGGACGGTGGCATCAAGGTCATCGTCATTTGTCGAATCAGTGCCTTTGAACCCATCTTGTTTGGTTATTTCACCAATTTTGGTGATAATACGGTTTCTGTAGTCAATACCAATCGTGATACGGTCACGACGACCATCCCGGTAAAAAAACAGCCTGATGGCGTCGCAATTGATCCCATTCGTCCACGCGCTTACGTAGCCAATACAGAGACAATTCTGTCTCTATTCTCAATACGATAAGTAATACGGAAATCGATCTCGTCTCGGTAGGAGACGGACCAGTTGGGATTGCCGTTCTTCCAGATGGAAGCAAAGCCTATGTAGCCAACTTCGGTGGTTCCACTGTCACCATCATCAACCTAATGGACCTAACCACGACGGAGGTATCCGTCGGTTTAAACCCATTTGATGTCACCTTTAATCCTGATGGAAGCAAAGCATTTGTCGCGGTAACCATTAGTAACCTCATCACGATTCTCGACACACAGACAAACTCGGTGATAGATATTATCCCCATCACCAATGGTGAATTCCCACGTGATCTTGCCGTAACACCAAACGGACGAAAATTATATGTCACCAATCGCGGAAGAGGTGAAGCGAGTACAGTAACGGTCATTGATATCCTCACCAGTACCATTATTGATGGGATTGAGGTAGGTATCCGCCCCAATGGAGTGGCCATTACACCGAATGGAACAAAAGTGTTTGTCACCAACATTTCAAGTGACAATGTATCGGTGATCAATCCAGCCGATGATACCGTGATTACCACCATTGATGTGGGAGATGGACCCACCGATGTTTCGATCACGGCTGATGGAAGCAAAGCGTATGTCACCAATTTTAATGGAGGAACCGTGTCCGTTATCAATGTGGCTACAGATTCCGTTATCACAACCGTCCCTACCGGTGAACAGACGAGTGACGGCGCAATCACACCCAGTTGCGTTCCGATCGATCCCATATAGCGTAAGCTACATTGCCATCTAGCCTAACTTCGTTTCCGTTAAGCGGTAAAGTTCATTTAACATCCACACAGCAGAAAACGACTACCTTCTTAGCTGTACGCTCTCGTCTGAAACGTGACCATGACAGCCTTATTAAAAATAGACTTTCCTTCAATCTTCTCCCAAAGACTTTTTCCTCCTGGCATCCGCTTGTTGAAACAACCCTTCCGGATCTTGTCTGGGTGGGGAAGGCGCTTTTTGCAGTTGGTCAATCATCCGTTCATGCCACTTCATATCTAATCGTAAGCGATCAATCAGGTAATCCATACTTATCCCGCCCACCTCACCAATCGCCGACTTCCCATTGTGTGACCACTCCTCGAAATGCCTCACCATCGCTTCCGTCTCCCGTCGTCTAAGTTCAATATGTTCCATAAGTGTCTCACGATCGTCAGGTAATACAGTGTCCCAAAAGCTTAATTTCATAGACAATTCATCGCGAATTTCCGGCGGTGCGGGTGGTTGCATCAGCCAATGGGAAAGCTTATTCCAACCCTCTTCCGTCAACTCATAGATCTTGACCTTTCTCCCCTCCTCTTGTCGTTGCTTCGTCTGTATTAATCCCTCTTCCTCAAGTTTTTTCAGTTTCGGATAAATACTCCCATAACTAACGCGTCCCCAACCATACTCTCTTCCACTCACCTCAACCTCGGATTTGATTCCATAACCTGAATTGGGTAACCAGCTAAGTACGCCTAAAATAATGTGTTCCACTGACATCAAAATCGATCCTTTCGATATATTGTACCGAAATATTATCTCTTATTTCGAGTTACTGTCAAATAGTCCCGTTTTATAAGTAACAGTGAGGAATATCTCGATCCTAGTTTGTAAGCCTTTGCTTTTTGTATGATTCTTGTAAACTCTTAATATTTCTAAAAATAGCAATTAAAATGTGTAAACGAGTAATTAGGTGGGTAACAAATACTTAAGGGCTAAAACAATATCAAACCTAAACTTGTATACCTCTAGAATCGAAACAGGCTCACATCATACATGTAAATCCACTACCTAAAACCAAAAAATATTTATCATTTATTAAGAACATTCAATTTTGTATAGAGATAGGACTGGTTGAGTTGGTTTGATAAATCTCTTCTCCCGAAGGAGTTCTGGTAAAGTGTATTTAGGAAAGAAATTGAGCATGCTCATTCTATCCTTTCTGATCGTGTTGCCGTTGTTCCCTTCCTCGACAGAAGCTGCAAATTCAGTAGAAACCGTTGAACTATGGATGGCCTTTTCTGAAGAAAGACAGGACACGCTTACAAGAGCAGGGGATAATTTCTATAGGGGATATGAAAACAAAAAGCACATTGGAAATGTATTGAAAGAACCTCACCCCGTATTCGAAACCATTCCTCTCTATTTCGAAATGTACGGGGAAAATAAATTGAAAAGTACAACGGTTCCTTGGGCGAAAGAAGGCGCCAGAGAACTGATTGGCTATATTTTCAAAGATAAGCACCCAGGCACAGTAGCGTTGTGGTTAACAAATTCCCCAAGTAAAGGGGACTGGCGTACACAAGTAGGAAGTAACTTTGAAAGTGGATATGACTGGACACACAATGGTCAACGAGGTCGTCTCCTTGGATATGTTTATCCTGCAGAAGCGGAAATGGTTGATTTGTTGTTAGGTTATCATAGTGATTACGATGACACATGGACTGTAACCGATCGTGGCTTGCTGGATCGTCATGAATTTGACTTTATCGCTAATGGTCCCATTGGAAAAATTCTTTCTCAGCCTGATCCGAATAAAGAGACGGCTCCTTTGTATCAGAATATATACAACCCCATACAGATGTTCCCGTATTGGAAGAACATCACCAACACAATGGCAGAAGACCCTAATAAGTTCCCTAACCTGCAGAGGACACTTCTCGGTCATATCTATAAGTACAAGGAAAAAGGAACCGTCCCCCTTTGGAAATGTTACAGTGGGGACCGTGATGATCGTCGGACACAAGTAGGAAGGACACAATTTGATGCAGGTTGTGAATCCGGATATCGTCAAGATGGTTTGCTCGGATGGGTTTATCCCAATAATTTAGAAATCGTCAAGGTGGAGCCTCTCCAAAACCATCCAACAAAAGTGGACGATGAGCTCACCATTGTAAATGAAGGCTTTATATTCCCCAACAATGGAAGCGGAACGATGACAGATACATTGAACACAAGTGAATGGGAGAGAACGACTGTATCTACCCATTGGTCGGAAACCAACTATTTAGAGAAGACCTTATCCATTTCAGTTGGATCCGACATTATCAGTGCTTTTTCTCCTTCTATAAGTTTAGAGTTCACTGAGGGTCACGAATGGGAGGTAGGAGGAAGCAATCAAGAAAGTGGACAAAACACAAGTGGTAATCAAATCTCTGTGAGTATTGATGCTTTTACTGCAGAAGTGGGGAACATCAAGATAGAAAGAAGCACCTATGAGCTACCGGTGAAAATCACCTACAAAATTCCTTCAACAGGTGAGACTTATACGAAGCAGGCAACCATCGAAGCAAACGCGACAGAATCAAAATCAATCGCAACGAAAGAAAAAGTGGGAAGTTATGATGAATCCGGTCAGTTTCATTGGAGATCCCCCGCTATGAAAGAGGAGTATCAAAAATATGAAGAATGTTTTGTTGAGGCTGATGTGAGCCTTTGTGAAGTAATAAGAGATCAATAAAAAAACAGCCCCTAGGGGCTGTTTTTTTATTGAAACCAATCTAGATATACTCCTTCTCATCCAATTGATCCGACATCATTGAAAAGCCAAGCACGAATCCTTTTTTTAAAGTCATAAGTCTGATATCATATTAGTAAAAATATTTCAAAGGAATAGATCGATCTAAAAAGGAGTTGAAGGATCTTGAGTAAATGGATAATCATCATTTCCACTTTTCTTCTCGTGGTCAGTTGTAGTAATGACTTGTCAACAGAAAAGGAACCAGAGGTAAACAGCCAGGATAGTAGTAAGAAAATTTCCGATAAAGAGAATAGTGAAGATCATAACGATACGAGCGCTGAGGACAAAAGCAACGTAGAAAAATATCAAACCCTACTTACCCAGGCAAACAGCAGCGTCAAGGAGCTAGATACGCAACTGCAAAAAGCTGATACCCAATTAGAGATGAACGAGCTACAAGCTGAAATACATAAGAAATGGGACGATGCCTTAAACGAGATATACCAAGAACTCAAACGCCAACTTCCTGACAGTGATTTTAATCAGTTAAAAGAAGAACAAAAAAAATGGCTCGTAAAGAGAGATCAACTAGCTGAAGAAGAAGCCTCCACCTATAAGGACGGGTCACTAGAAACATTTCAACTCTTGAAGACAAAGTCACGAGTAACTAAAGAAAGATGTTATGAATTAGTGGAAGACTATATGAAATAAGGCACTCGTTTATCTCACAAATCCATTAAAACAACGAAACAAAACGGGGTAGGGTTATCAAACTTCAACATAGTCGCATTGTATCCTGTCATCGTGAACGATAGATCACTCTCCGACACCATCCTCTTCTTTATACTCCAATGGACTATCCAGCGCTACTCTCTTCTCCTTTCTCTTACTCAGCGGTTGAGGGAATAGCAAAGCGCATGCGATCCCTATGAAAGTGAGGAAGATCCCCCCTGTTTGCATCCCCGTAGGGCGGAAGTCCGTAATGACCATGTCCAGTATGATCGCTACAGCAGGATCTAGAAACAACAATGCAGAAGTTGTGCGCGTAGGTAGAAAACGAATACTGCGGAAAAATAGATAGTACACCAGGCCCGTATAGATCAACCCCATCACTACCACTGCTGTCCAATTAGGAATAGACAAGGAGCTAAATGCAGAATAACGAACAAAAGGGGCTAAAAGAAAAATCCCTAAAAACATTTGACAAAAGGAAACGGCATAAGGACTTAATCGCTTGATTCCCTTTCCCAACAAGGTGAGAATGGAGTAAAAAAGCGCAGCTAACAATGCCCACACAAACCCATCTGAGAGGAGTTTGGCGATGGATATCCCTTCATCGATCTCCATCACGAAGAGAGTCCCTACAAAGCAGAGCAGGATAGAGCCTATGGATAGGATCGTTAGATGTTCATGGAAAATGAAACTCCCTAGCAAGAGTACAAAAACAGGTGCCAGGTAGTATATCGAGACCGTCAGTGTAACTGGCATCGTTTCGAAACTAAGAAACAAGAAAATCCAGTTCAAAACCAATACAACGCCACCGATCCCGATACGGAACCCCTCACTTGCGTTCCATTGTTCTCGTTTATATTGACCTGTAACCAGCCAAGCCCCACCCAAGAAAATTGAACCAATTACGCAACGGATAAAGACGAGCTCCAAGGAAGGCAGCTGTGTCTCGTTAGCTACAAAGCCAATGGAACCAAAGATGGACATAACGGTAGCTAATCCCGCGACAGCCAGCCATTTTTGACTCGGTGTAACAGGAGGCGTGTTTGTTTTCATATGTACTCTCCTACTGAAATTCAATATCGTCGCTTTCCTTTCCTGATGCGAATGGAGAGGAAGCTACTTTCATCATATAATGAAAATCAATTCTAGAAAGATAAAGAAAATCCTGTTTCACATGACTGATCACAAGACGAGCAAATGCCCACGTTCTACCCAAGAACGTGGGCTGGTCTTATCTCCTTTTCCTAACCTCATTTCCTCTCCCTCATCCCCTCGAAATCACGACCATGCTCTTTTCCTTACAATCCAGTTGCACTTTAAACCACTCGTCCACTTCTTCCTTTGTTACTGCTTGAATAGCGGCAACGCGCTGGTATTCACTCATCCCCTGCACGATAGATTGCGCGAAGAGGATACTAAAATGACGCAAATCATCCGTCGCCATCAATACGCGACCAGCTTGTTTGGCTTTGGATTTTTCTAAGTATTTCGGATCCACTCCCTGTTCCTGCGCTCCTTCAATGGCTTCGTATACTTCATTTGATACGGCCGCTGGATTGGTCGTATATCCACCGATCGCACAATAGGCAAGTCCTGCGTATGACTTTCTTTCCCACGCAAAGTGTTCTCCAATCATCCCTTTTTGCATGAGTCGCTGATAAAATGGGGTCTCTCGCCCCAGTACCGACTCCAATGCCACTTCAGTCACTGCCAAATAATGAAGTAACTCTTCCCCTCCCGCCGGTACTTCCTTCTGCCGAAAACCGATCTTCATGAGAGGAAGTGGTACCGGCATCTGATGGTGCAGTAGGGGCTGCGGTTTCTCCTGTTCCTCTAAACTAAGGCGTTGACAAGAGGAAAAGTCCACCTCTATCTCACCTTCTTCCCTCTCCTGAATATAAGCCTGAAATTCCTCTTCCACTTTTCCCATCACCAACAACACCTGATTCTCCGGTCGGTAAAAGTGGGCGAAGCCATCCCTGAGTAGTTGAGGAGTCATCTCATTTAGACTGGCTACTGTTCCCGCGATATCAACTGTGAGCGGATGTTCCTTTGGAAACAATGCTTGTAAAAGTAAATGTTGCAGAATCCATTCATGATTATCTTCGTACGTTTGAAGCTCTCGCTCAATTACACCACGCTCTCTTATGATTTCTTCTTCTGTAAACACGATATCCCGCTCCCATTCCCACTGTAGAGAGGATTCGATCACACGAGAAGATTCCCGTGTACAAGCCACTTGAAAAATTGTTAGCAACTGCGAAGTAGTGGCATGCGCCTCCCCCTCATCGAACACCGAGGGGTGAAAAAAACGGTGATACACCAGATGCTCTAGAAAATGAGCCGTTCCAAAAGGAATGGAAATATGCTTTCCGTTCAGCATCCTCACCTCTCGATCCAGCGATCCAAAGGCAACCACGTGCGAGAGATACGTGCGTTTACACCCTGGCCTTGGTAGGAAAATCACCCGCTGTCCGTTCACTAACCGAAAAGTTTCCATCTGCCACATGTCAATTACAGAAGAAAACGTAGACATGGACTGCCTCCTCTCCACTCTCTCATTGATGAATCGATCCTATCTGCAAGCGACTGGCTACTTGCCAACAGTCGGTTACCTTAAGTTGCTCTAAAACCTGATCCGCTTCCTTCTCATCCTGATCCATTCCACGAAGACAGCCATGCAGGTGAACATCCACACATACATAGGGCAAGTCCCTACCATAGTCGATATAGTGTTGCACGGACCGGATGGATTTCCTCCATGAAGAAGAGGACCATCTGCCCATTTTCATGTCACCAAGAACATCCATAATACAGGAGATCGCTCGCTTCTGCTCCGTTGTTCTCACATCGGTCCGTATCCAAAATATCTCCCATAACGGATCATGTTCACAAGAAATAGAGTAGACCAACCGCTCCTCTACTCGCAGACGAAATCGCAACTGTCTACGTAAGTTTTCTATAACAACCAAAAGGGGCAAATAATCGTCATCAGCAAAGCAAATACCTGTCCATACCATAAACGTGATAGAAGATAGTCCGGACGTTGAAGAGGCGCTTTCTCCTGTAAGACGAAAGGTTTTGGCAGGCTGAGGGAGAGGTGTCTCTTCATCTGACATACCCCATTCCCGTATCCTTTGCCCATCGCTATCTTTTGCTATCAATCTTTCAGTCGAAAGACGAGTCGCACCATAATGTTCCTGCCACTCCTTCACGCATCCCGCTCCAACCACGTGCAGATGGAACACCGCTATCCTCTGCAACTGCAACACGATCTCTTCCATTCTGGTTGGCGTCAACGTCATTAATTTCTCCATCTCCCCCCACCTTCTCAAAGAGAGTGCTTCTCCCCCTTCCATATGAGACAAGCATTGCTCAGAGGCCTTCAGTTTGGGGTCTTGTCCCTCTAATTGGATCTTGCTGGCATGGATTTGTACCGCTCGGCGAAAAAGCTCGCCTTCTTTCCATTGAGCCGAATTCGGCCTCCACACCAGATCCGTCAACAAATGAAGGGCTTCCACTCCCAGTAACCGCTCAGTCATCAAGTACCGCTCATGTGGCACCACTATCTTGAGCTGTATCACTGGCAGGCGCCCCTTCCTCTTTACCTCTCCCTCGATTGTCGCACCATATATTCCACTCAGTCTCCGACTATTCTTCTCCTCATTTAGTAATAGCTCAGGCAGTAAGGCAAACGCGGTCTCATCCACCTCCATCGGCTTGGGGATGGACAGCGTCAAATAGTGTGCAGCTAGAAAAGGGGCCTCCTGTACATGAAAATTGACACCCGCTTTTTCCTCACTTGTAAACATATCTCTCTCCCCCTCCGATCGTGATCCTCCTTTATCCCCCTCATCCACATACCTTTTAATGGAATTTGAACCCCACTATCCTTATCTACTCTCACATCGATAGCGCATATACCTCACCGGTACGTACATCCAATCCCACGAAATCCTCTTCTCCTTTGCTCGCTACCCAGTCAATGCGAACGTCTTCTTCTTTCTCTTGCTCCACAACCGATTCATCCCACGCGACTACCTGTTGGTGATGGCGATCCCAGAAACGCCATTGCCACGGATGTTGCACTAACTCCGTGCGTAAAATCGAGAAGGCGTAATCACATGCAGGTTGAATGCTCGGTTCGATCAACTGCGGAGGATGAAAAACAATACGCGAACGAAAATCATCCGTCATTGACATGACCACCAAGGACGCTTTTTTTTGCGCTCGTGCCAAAATGCGAAAAATCCCACTTCTTGTTTGAATCATCGAGGTAATCCACCGGGTGCGTAAATCCACATGATCACTGTTAACGCCCGTTTGGCCATCCAATTTCAAACAAAAAGATCCTCCTTGTTTAAGGTGATGGTACAACTTAATTCCTACGAGTCGATCTTGCGCATTCATAAGCTGAATATTACGTAATTCCCGCAACTTCTCCCATTGATGAAAGCGTTTTTCCCATTGATATTGTTCTTCATCCACCACCTGATAAAAGGGTTGCTTCCAATCCCTTAGCAAGGATCGTCCATGCGCAATCGCTTCTAGATGGTGACGTACAAACCCCGTATGCCAGGTTAAGAAGGCTCCTCCCTCTTCGAGAATTTGACGGCGATGCTCCACTCCCACAATCTCATCCCATCCTTCAAATAAAGTGGGATGCTCTCGCATTTGCTCTAGCATGCGCGCAAATGCAAGATAATCAAGCCATATCTCTTCCGGATCGTACCGATTCTCGTTGCCAAGTGGCAATAATTCTTTGCTGATATTCATGAGTGCCAAGAAATACCCCAGTCGAAGCTCTCTGCCTTCTCTTTTTTGCTCGAAAATTTCTTCTTCTACCCTTTCACGCTGTTGAGAAAATAACTGCTCTAAATCCATGCTTTCACCCCTTTTCTTTCAAGACTCTCTCCTCTTTGCGAGATGGAAACTTTCATGAACAAGTCGTCCGAACGAGAAGAATAGGGAGAAGTCTCCCGCTTTCCTCCTCGCATTGACGGCTTTCTTTATCTAGAAAGCCTCGAGGTTATCGGAAGGGGAATATCATTTTGTCTCCTCCTTCTTTTCACCCTTCTTCTGTTTAGAAATACCATCCAACAGATGAGCAAATACCTGCACAGCCATCTCATAGGCTAGCGGAATTTTTCCCTCCACTAGTTCTCCCTGTCCTTCCACCATATCCACCCCAATCAGCCTTGACGGGATGCGAAATACTTCTGCTAAGCATTTTCGGACTCTCTCCCATGTCGGGCCATCGGGTACGGGATAATCAACAAGCGGAAATAGCGAAGGGTCCAAACAATCCATGTCAAAGGTGAGGTAGTAAACGGCCGTCGGATGCTTCCTTTGCAATTCTTCTAAGATCTTGCGCACCGAACCTTCATTCATCTGTTTACTCGAAAGCTGAATCAGACTTGGATGCTTGGTTACTTGTCCCACTGAGCGAATGCCACGCACACCTAACTGAACAACCGCGGCGATTTGTTCTTCCTGCAAGAGATGAGAAATAAAGTTGGCATGATGAACCTCTTCTTCTAGCAGAAGTTCTTTGCCGCAATCATGATGAGCGTCAAAATCGATCAAGATCAACGGAGTGGAATGCAACTGCAACCACGCTTGGATCACTTGATACGTAATGGAGTGATCTCCTCCCAGAGAAAAAAGCATCTTTTCCTGTTCCTTGGCCCATCGCATCACATGTGCTAAGCCAGTAAAATCATCCTTTCTCGCTCCTAACTGCAACTGCCCGAGATCTTCAAAAAGCAAGCCCGCAAACAAAGAACGTCCATCATCCAAATCAAAAACACCGGAGGAGAGCCCTTCATCCAAGCGCGCATACACAGGCTTTAGTCCCGATTGCACACGCAGAAGTTCCCCAAACGATGCGACTGTGGAATCGCTCTTGCGCGAACCTGCACAATAGGGAATCTCAACAATCGCAACGTCAGCAGGTGGGTGACCAGTTAAAGGAGTAAACTGAAAACAGGGGACAGTGGGTGGCTGTATTCCCGAAATCGAAGGAGGACTCTTTCTACTCAAATGAGGATGAGCATCCAGATGAAAGAAATGAGCCAATGTCTCATCTGCTGCCACATATCCTTTCTCTGTCTCTTGCAAGAGATAAACAGGGTTCACGCTGATCTCCTCCCCATATCCTTTCCATTCATCTGCCATATGGGTTCACGCCATCCATCTCAGGGAATCATCTCCCATCACCTTTCGTGTCACAAGGACTCCTCCATCATCTAGCCCCCCGTCGCCACTTCCTTCCCCACCTCTTGCTCCCTAGTCACTCCCTCAGCAAACTCTTTCTTCAACAGTCGATACCCATAAATCAATCCCGAAATCCCAATGAGGTTACACAGCGCAACGGTCCAATAGAAAGAGGTCACTTCCTGTGTCCAAGCCGTAGCCATCCAGCCTATCCCGGCTATTAAGCCAAAATAGAGTACATTCATCCCTAACGCTTTCATCCCTTTTCCTACTTGTTCCAACGTAATGAGCGTCGTCAACATGGGACCCATCAGTAAGTAGGAAGGGGCCACAATGGCTAAATAGCCGGCAGCATAAGGGAGAAACAAGTCTCGGTCCTCAGCGCGAAAGAAAAAGGAGACCAGTGGTTCACGCAACCAGAAGACGAGCAAGGCTAATGGGAGGTACAAGATAAATGCCTGTCTGATGCCTTTTTTATAGGCCTCCAACACGCGCGTCACTTTGCCTGCACCCAAATTTTGATTCATGACAATCCCCATCGCAGAACCCAAGAGAATCGCAGGGAGAATCACCATCGTCTGTATACTGTAAGCCGCTCCATATCCACCGACGGCCGCGTCACCAAACGACTCCACAATCAGATTAAATAAAGCGATCCCCAGCGAAAGGGAGCAGTAAGAGAGAAAAACAGGAATCCCCACTCCGCGTAATATGGCGAGAACAAAAAGATCTTTCCCTTTGATATGACGTGGAGCGCCAATCGGAACATCAGATGACCACAACGTATAGGATAAGCTCAAAGCAAATTGTAGTGATGCCGTCAGAAGGAGAGCATAAACGATGCCCATCAACCCAGCATCGGCTACGATTACGAATACATACATCAATGAAATATTCATCAAGGAGCTGACAATCGCCAGTGTGGAAGCCACATTCACCTTCCCCAGTGCTCGCAAGCAGGCAGCAATTACTACATTCATCACCAAAATCAACTCCACCACGATCATCCCTAGCACAAAGCGATGGAATTGCGTTACATATCCGCTATCGATGCCGAATAGATGAGAGAGTAAAGGAAGGAACAAGGCAATCACTCCCCCGCACAGCGCCATGCAAAGAAGTCCCCATCCCAACAAATGATAAAAACTGCGCGGGATCGCCGCATGCTCACCTGCACCTTTTCGTTTTGCCATCACGACTTGTGCCGCTAATTGCATCGCTTCTAGTAACGCCGTGAGGAAGAAGGCAATCGGTAGATAAAATCCACGGATATTCACCGCTTCTTCGCCCACTTGACCAATAAAAATAGCCTGAGAAATCACCATCACGAGGTTGACGACCGATGCCAGCATCATCGGCAAAAAGGTTAGATAGAGTAATCTTAGTATGGAGTCGTTGACATAATCCAGCCGAGCCACCGCCTCACCCCCTATCCTGTCTGTCACGTTCCGAAAGGGACGCTAACGTTCCTTCTTTTATCTCCGGTTGTTCCCGTACGTAGAGGAGACAAAGCGAAGCTGTATGCAGACGATCAAAGGTGATCAACAGCACCCGCTCCCCTCTCTTGATCATGTTTTCTCTAAAAGCTTCACACAAGGTGAGCCACACGTCTGCCCCTTGATAATCGATTTCACTCCCTTCCTTCCGCATGAAAACCTTCTCTTGCCATCCTTCTCTCTGTAGGAAGGCATTTTGCACGATAACATGCTCAGCTTGCTCACCCTCCAAATCCAACAGCGACTGCAGGCACTGATGCCAAGAAGGAGCCGAAGGAAAAGGGTCCTGCTCTTTCACCATTGTGCGTTTCACCCATTCCACGTTGAGTGCCCCTTCCCTTTTGCTAAGCGCCAGGGCAACTGAAGCATCACCAAGATTTAGATAATCGGACTCTGTACACTGGGGGATGAGAAAAGGCTGCTCACTTAAGAGAAAAAGCCCTTTCTTTCCTTGCGCCAGCACCCAGTCCGCGATACGCAAACCTTCTGTAGCCGCGACCGCTCCCAGATGAGACAAGCCAAACGCATACCGCGGGTCCATCTCTAAACGCAAAAGGAGTTCGGCTAACATCGGATTGGCGGAACGTCGCGTATAAAATGACTGAGCCACCATGAGCACCTCTGGGTCTACCTGGCTACAAAGAGGCAAGAGCGTCTGTATTGCCACCTCTTCCTGATTGATCTTTTTCCCTTCCATCCAAACCGATCGTGTCGGCAATTCCTCCCTACTTCGACCGTGATAATAAGCCTCTGCATCAAAGTGAAGACGAAGTTCGTACTCATCATCTGCCGGAATGGGATCACGCTCACCGCATTCCTCCCCAATAACCAGCGTAGATAAAGCATCAATGCTCAAAGGAAGGGAGCCAGGCAACTTATGCTCATTATGCATGGTACATCTTCCGACTATGATAGGACTGAAAAACGGTCTGTTGTTGAATATGCGTGGTGCCCTCCATATATTCACAGGCACGCGCATCGCGATACCACTTGTTCAAATAAGGGTATTCATAGAAGGAGCCCGGTCCCATCAGAGTAAGCGCATCTTCCGTTAAACCCTCTGCTAACCGAACCGCTTTCACTTTTGCCATTGAGGCTAGATACCCCTGCTTGGGATCCTGGTCGATCCCCCTTGCTGCCTGCCGAATCAGCTGCCGGGTGAGCCATAGCTCCTGTTCCCAATGTTGCAATATCTGCTTTTCAGACTCCAGCCAGCGTTTCCGCTCCGCTCTCACATAATCATAGGTGGCCTGTGCGATGCCCAAGGCTGCCGCGGCAATACTGGGGCGCATTTTATTGAAGGTTTCAATCGCTCCCATCATCCCTCTTTTCATCGGGCGTAAATGCCGACCCACCACTTGCTCTTCCTCTACCCTACAGTCATGAAAATAAAGGTGACTTAATCCGGCTCCGCGTACGCCCCACGTGGGAATGGGCTCTGCCTGAAAACCTTTTGTATTCGATTCGATAAGCAGAATCTCAATGCCCAAAGGACCAGAAGTTTTACGGGCAAACACCACTCCCAATTGAGCACGTGCACCATTTCCTATAAACACTTTCTCTCCCTGTAGACGGTATCCATCTTCGCCATCACGTTTCGTCAAACGAGTCTCCATCGACATCGGGTCGGAACCAAAACGTGGCTCTGACAAAGCGAAGAACGTCCACACCGGCGCTTGACTCAATCTGCCAAAATACCTCTCCTGTTGTGCTTGATCTCCCAGATCACGCACAACCATTCCGGAAAGAGAGGGACCTGGACAAGCTAAAGTCACACCAAAGTCCCCATATGCCAGCTTCTCAAAAGAGACCACTCGTTCTAGACAGGTAAGCCCATAAAAGTGCGTACCGTCTGATGTCTTAACCGGTTCGTCATTGTATTCAGGGGGGAGCATCTGCTTGCGATAAATTCGCAAGGCTTCCTCCTCTACCAACTGTTCGATCGCTTCGGGTTTTTCATCCAACGCTAACCCCCACTTACGAAAAGTAGTAGAGAGTTCTATTAACTGTGCTTCATATTCCTGTAAGGCTTTCTCTGACACCATCTGCGATCACCTCATGACCCACACGTTTTTGATCACCATTGCGGCATGTCCAAAACGACTCGACCCGGTGCGCAAATACCCATGTCCACCCATCAACTTCAACAGTGCTTGTAGATGCCGATCCAGCTCCGCATGCACGTGCCTACACAAACCAAGCTGTTCTTCTTCAAAACGTTCCATCTTCGCACTACTTACTACACTTTCCAAAAAAATCAGGTAATCTGCGATGATTGCTTGTACCATTTGATGTTGCATCGTGGGAACTCCTTGCGAGCGACGCTTCTCTAGATGACGCTTACTTTCATCTAAAACCGCGAGAGACAATCCAAGGCGTAGTGCCAAAATCCGTTTCTCCCAAGTTATACACCTTATTTTCCTATCACCTTCGCCAGTACTTCCTTCCATTACCCTGCCATACGAGTTCTCTGTCTGTCCCTCAGCACCATTCACGGTGTTTGCCCATCGACCATCTCCAACAGCCATCTCTGACATGGACGCTCCATTGGCTCCATTTAACCAATCATCCGTATCACTTGCCCATTGCTCAACTTCCAACTCTATCTCCCTTGCTTCTCTCTTCGCGCTTTTCTTCTGTTCAGCTCCCAGCCCCTCAAGCCGATACAATTTCACCCCTTGCTCCTCTAGCCATTCATCTCTCACATAGGTGCTTTCGATTTCCGTCCAGCCTCTCCTCTCTTGATAGCCCACCACCACCTCCCACTCTTTCTCCCAAACTCCACTCGGCACTAGCGTATAGCCAAAGGGAGCATACAAGGTGGGTCTCTCCTCTTCTTCAGCCATTAAACGCAATGCCGCTCCGAGCGATGCTCTACGAACCCGTTGCATCACACGCGCAAACTCCATTTCTTCCGCTACAGCGATGGATAATGGTGTCATCCTACTTCCTCCTCCCCGTATTGAAATAACGCCGCTCCGACAAAACAGCCCAATCCTACTCCTACGAGTAATACCAAGTCCCCCACCGCCAACTCTCTTTCCCGTAGCAGGTGTGCTAAAATGATTTGCGCATCGGTCGTATAAGTGTGTCCAATCTCTTCTATAAATTGGGTACGAACTTTCGATGGTTCTATCCCACTTCGCTCTGTGAAACGCCTCCATGTGGTCCGATTCACATTGTGCGGGAGGATCACATCTACTTCTTGTAGGGATTTGCCTGCTCGTCTTAACGTCAGTTCGATCCCTGCAAAGAGGTTATCTAAGTAAGACTGGTTAAATTGCTTTCGCTTTTCCTCCTCTTCATAAAACCCCAACGAAAAGCGAGGGTCCGCTATCGTAGAAGCGGAAAGGAGACGCAGCCCTCCTTGCCCACGTGACAGCAGAAGTGCCACTGCGGAATCCCCCATGATGGTTGCACGCGGGATATAGCGGCCGTAAGAAAGAAAGTTACTCTGATCAGCGGATAGAAGAAGGATTCTCTTGACTCCTTCCGCTCGAGCAAATATAGACTGGGCCACTTCCAAAGCGGCAAAAAACGAAGCGCAATTGAGCTGATCCACACCAAATGAGAGGGTTTCTTCCCAGTCAAAAGGAGACAAAACTTTATACAAAAGATCATAGCCAAAGGGAACATGGGTGAATTGGGAATGAGCGTACAACACGAGATCGACTGTAGCTACACCGACCTGTTTGCGCAAATCGACAATCGCTTGTTGGATGGTTTCTTCCAGTCGTTGTCCGTCCGGCACAATCGGGATACGACGCAATCCATGAACCCGTTCCAGTAAACGCATCTCTCCCTTGCTTGCCCCAACGCTTGCGAGTACTTCCTCCACTGTTTGAAAAGTGGATGGCAAGTAAACCCCCATCCCAGTAATTCCTATGCTATGCGTCACCTTTACAGCCTCCATATCTCTTCCTTATCTCCGCCGCAGAAAGAGAGAAGTGTAGAAGAAAGGATTTCCATCGTCATAATGCATCCACCCAAAGTACGTAACCTCTGCCTCCTGCTGTTGACTTCGCCACATCGCATAGGGAGGGGTAACAAGATGGGTTCGATCATCATAAAACGTCACCCCATCGCTTTGCCCAGCTCTCGTAAAAAATCGAGCAAGTGACGCATGCGCCATCATTTGTATCTCTTCCCCTACAGCTCCACACTCTTCCTGCCATGAAAATAAGGTATCTTCCACTAATCCCCCCAGATCAGCTTCCGCCAAGCAATACCGATAGCCCGATTGAACCAATTCCCACTCTCCCTGACCGCTCTCTCGCCCTTCGAGCAAGAGCACACATCCTGTATCGCTCACATGATGATCATGAATCGGGGCAATCCGGTTGGGAAATGTCGTTTGATCTAGCAAGATCAGAAGCGCTTTCTGGTTAGAAGCAGTCGCTAGGCAATCATGAATCACATGGAGCGCCGCCCAACTCGCAGAAGCACCCATGTCTGAGATGGCAAACCCATTCGCCCCTGTCAATTGATAGCGGTGAATGAGATGGCAAACGACGGAATCCGTCACATTCACATCTGGTGTGCCATAAGCCAATACGACCAAATCAACCCCTACCAGCTTCTCCGCATCCGCTAAAGGTTGAAGCAATCGTATACTCATCTCAGTAAAAGAATGATGGGACCCTTTCTCCATCAATTCACGATCCACCTCAAACCCATAGGGATGGAGCAATTCCTGATGAAAACGATAAGTGAGTTCGTCATAGACATAAGGGTGTTTGTCTTGGAAGAACTGAACATCTAGATGCTCTACAAACAGTTTAGTGGACATTTTCTTTCACATCTTCAAGTTGTTCCTCAATATATTGAGCAAGCGTTGCCACTGTTTCGAAATGTTGGGGCTCCAATGTTTCAGGGTCTACCATTAACCCTTCAACCTCATCTTCCAATACCATGAGTAGTTCTAATACGGCTGTGGAATCGAGGGCCAACTCATCAAACAAAGAGGTCTCTTCCGTCACATGTTCCACACTCTCCATGTTCAGCACTTCTTGCAGTGATCGCTTAATCGCCCCTAAGATTTTTTCCCTCTCCATCTTTCTTCCTCCCTACCTGATTTAGAATAGCTAGATGTGACTCTGCACCCAGTGTACAGGCGGTTGCTTTGCTAACAAATCCGCTGCTGTATCCCGTTCACGAATGAGATATGCCTCTCCTCCCGTCACCAGCACTTCTGCTGGAAAGCCGTGACTAAGAAACAAGACGGGCGAAGCAGTCGGTCCATATGCGCCTGCGTGCATGACTCCAATCAGATCTCCCACTTCGACCTGCGGTAGCAACACCGACTTCCCGATCTGATCATTGGGTGTGCACAAAGGACCCGTAATGTGATAGCGATGCGTCGGTCTCCCATTGATATGGCTTAATAAACAGAGGGGAAAGTTCCGCTTGACAAATGAGCCAATTCCCACAGCTGCCATATGACAATGCGTCCCACCATCTACCACGAGGAAGGTTTCTCCGAAAGATTCTTTGATATAGCGCACCTGCGTCACGAGGAGCCCACTCGTTCCAACCAAATACCGCCCCAATTCCATAATCAGACGAGTGTGGGGGTGTCGTTCGCGATACGCGTCTATCAATGGATTGATCAGGGCACCTAGCTTCTCCAGGTTGAGTGCTCGCTCTTTCTCAAAGTATGGAACCCCCAGTCCACCCCCGATATCCACCATTTCCAATGGCTCTCCAGCGACTTCTTCCAACTTCTCTGCTAATTGAAAAATCTTTTGTGTGTTTTGTGCGATCACTTCTTCTTCCAGAATGCGCGTACCCATGTAAACATGGATCCCTTTAAAGTGAATATGCGAATAAGAGCGGATCCGCTCCCAATGATCCATCACTTGCTCTTCATCTATGCCAAATTGCCGCGGTTTTCCGCCCATCGTTAAACGCGAACCCTTCACCGAAAACGAAGGGTTGATACGAAGCGCCACGTCTACTACTCGGTCTCTACCTCGCGCGAGTTCCTCAATCTGTTCCAACTCGGCAAAAGACTCACAGACAATCGCATAAATACGATGCTGAATACAGGCAACCAGCTCCTCCTTACTTTTACCCGGCCCTAAAAAAAGGATGTTTTCTGGGGAAGTTCCGGCCTGAAGAACCGTCTCCAACTCGGTCAAGGAAGAAACTTCAGCTTTCACCCCCAACTGCTGTAGAAAGGCATAAATCGAACGGTTGGGATTCGCTTTTAGTGAATAAAAGATTTCTAAATGGTGGCTGAGATGGCGCCCCAGTGAGTCAACCACTGCTTCCAATTCCTCACCATCGTAAACATAAAGCGGTGTGCCAAATGTTTCCGCAAACGATGGTATCGACTTTCCTTGAATTTGATACGCCGTCCGCATTCTTCTCCCTCCCTTAGACCAGCTGTTCCAACCGCTTTCTCAATGCTTGATCCAGCTCGGCTAACGCTTCATCATCTTCATCGATCAACATCACATACAAGCGTCCAGTAAAAGGGGTCCCTTCTTCCTTCCAGCCTGCATTCACCGTAGCAAAGTTATGAATCCACGCCCCTCTTTCCCTGTCCTTACTCCACATAAGATCGCTCATGCGAGCATAAATTTCTGTAAACGGTCGTTTACGCGACAGTTGCAACGAATAATGCTTCGCCCATGCCACTTGCCCTTCCCTTATATAGCGCTCTTCCAATGCAGATTGATACGTCGACATATTAAGACGAGCATTAATTTCCAAATTGGGCCACAGTGTGCCATCTTGCGCAAGGATGGCATCAACACCCACAACGCCATAATAGCCATCTTCGTATAACGCGTGGCCTAGATTCTTTATATCCTGTTGCAAGGTTTCCATCTGTAGAGCGTCCAATTCTGCGGGAAAACGATGACCTTGATGGACTCCCCCCACTGTGATCGCTTGTTTTACATTGTAAAAAGTAACCTTACCGGAACGTCCAATGATGAATTGAACATTTAAGTCCCATTCTTTCTCTATCCATTGCTCCAGGACATAAGACACCTTTTGTTTTGGCAATCGCTTCTGCTGTCTTTGTAGCATTTGCAGAAGCTGTTGGAAGCGGTGCTCCGACTCCAACACCACGATGCCTTTGCCCGAGACACCGTGTGCATCTTTGAGAACCAGCTTTTTGCCTTCACTTAATCCCGCTCGCATCTCGTCAAAAGCGGACTCTAGTTGACCCATGCCTTCACACGTGGCACCGGGAATTTGCTTGATACCCAGACGTTCATTGAGACGACGGGAGTAAATTTTGCTATTCACCTTCTCAAACACATCCGCCCGTGGCACCGCTAGCGGAATACCCGTCACACGAGACAATTCTTCTTCATGATGGGAGGTTCCAAAAGGAAAGAGATAAAGTCCCTCTCTCTCCATCTGCTTTATGCGAGATAAGGTGGATGGACACTGAAGAAGGTTTTCCGTGATCGTCAATGCGGGATCATTCTTTTCTAACGATAGAATTGTCGGGAGAGGCACTCCCTGTCGCTGGAGATACTCCTGAAATCCAGCATCCACTTCCTCTTTGAGAAGAACGAAATCCGTCTTATCAGCCAAGAACACACCCAATTCTTCCATTCGATTCACGATGCTTTTCCCTGACCCTAACGATAGCGTAGGCAATTTGACTCTCCCTTGTGCCCAATGCTCTTCCACTTCAAAGTTATTGAGAAAGAGAAAAGTGGCACGCTCATCACCTACCAGTTCCCGTTTGAGAAAAGAGAGAAAACCGGCTGTCTGTATTTTCATGGAAAGGACCTCCTAATGACGCATCAAAGCCACGGTGAAAACCGCTCCCAGACCCACGGTAACCATCAAGTAATAGGTACCGCGAACCAACTGACCACTTCCAACCAAATCCTGATAGTTCAAAAAAGAATCAGCGCAGAAGCAGTGCCCCAACTTCGCAACGTTATCCAAGTAAATACGATCTAGCGGATAACCCAGCGATTTGGCTACTTGTAACCAAGACGAGCGATTAACGTTATGCGGAAGAATCCATGAAACTTGTTCCAGCGAGACTTCTGCCTTTTTCAATGTTGCTAAAATGGTATCTACTAGAGTCGGAACGTAGCTATCCTCAAACTCACGCAAGTCTTCCGCCGCAATATTAATTCCGGCCGCATACTTCCCCTTAATTGTACGGTGAATCGCAATGAGTTGGTCTTTTCCATCACCTGCTCGCACTAACAAAGCTGCTGAGGCCTCTCCCATAATCGTGGTATTGGGAATCAATTGAAGTGTGGGATGTGTCGCTTTCTCCCCCATCAATACCAGTACACTCGCTCTCGGATCATCCCCTTGTTTCAATAGATCCCCTGCCAATTCCATCGCTACCAAACTAGAGGAGCAGTTTTGTTGCGTAAGTGAAAAGGAGAGGATATGCTCCAATTGAAATCGGCTCTTCAACTCATCCAACACATTCACTGGATAGGGCGTTACCGTTTTTACCGTATGACAATACAACAAATAGCGAATTTGATGACGAGCCCTTTCCGTTTGAGACAAGATCCCCATCAAGGGCTGTTCTAGAAGCTCCACCAGTGACTGATTGGGGTCAAGGCTTACTTCACGCAATCCATGAATACGTTGAAACAATTTCACTTGATAACGATTAAGGCCCAACTTCTCTTGCAGATCTGCGATCGGCACGCGCCTCTGTGGGGTGTAGGCAACGACTTTCTCCATATGGACCATACTTACTTTGCCTCCTACCTTAATAACTGGAGGTGAGGAAAAGGAAGGAGCTTTATGGGGACTAAAAGCTCCTTCCACAAACAGAACCAACTAGGCGCGCAAATCGATGGCTCGTAGGTCAATGGCACGAAGATCAATCGCTCGTAGATCGATCGCACGTAGATCGATCGCACGTAGATCAATCGCACGTAGATCGATTGCACGTAGGTCAATCGCTCGCAAATCGATGGCTCGCTCCTCTGTTGTTTGCGAGGTCATTCCTTTTAATTCTTCTGTACTAATGGGCGTCGCTTTGATGTCCATTTTTCTTCACCTCTTTTTCATTATATATTAGTAGTATAAAGATTCTGAATATACTACTACTGATAATTATACGATCTATCTCCGCTTTCCTCCTTCCTTATTGCACTTACAATTTGTTTATAACTATCACATGTTGGAGAAAAACCCAACTACATATTATCCTCCATTTTTACAAATATAGATAAAAAGAAGTTTATTAATGTAATAGAAGAACCCTTATCCTTTTTCCCTTATACACAAGGACCTTTGTCTCTAAAAAGAAGACAAACAATATAGATTCTATGACTGCTGTCTATTTTTCTCTATTTAAAAAATATAAAGGATTTTTCCCTCCCTATCTATAATATATATATTGGTGGCTTATCCACTCAAACGAATAATGTACATAGTAACTGTTTTGTGAAGAGATCTTTTTCTATATTTTATTTCTGAAAAGATTGTCACTTCGTCTATTAATTTATTACATGATGAGAAGGGGTTGACCAATCAAATGATCCATTCGAAAGAGCCCATCCAATTAGGCAATGGTTACATTCTCGATGCCAGTCAAGAGGTTCTAATCCAAGACCACGCTCAGCTTTCCTTTTCACGCACAGAGTTTCGCATACTTTATTTGCTCGCTTTAAATCTTGGAAAAATCGTTTCGTCGGAAGAGCTTATTAACTTTGCCTGGGGCTCTCCTCATATCGGTGATAGTACCCTCTATGTTTACATTAGTCGATTACGTAAAAAGCTCATCACGATCTATCCCCATCCAACGATCATATCGCAACGGAATGTAGGGTATGTTCTTTATCCGATGTACAAGCCATCTACGCCTTCGTCGTAAAAAAGCTCTTAAGGATTATCAACATGCCCCGGATGAAAGCTGACCACGTGAGAATTTCAGATTCTCTCGCAGCATGGTTACTCGGCGGGCGGTATCCCCTATCTACCTGATCCACGGCTTAGAGTCTCTCAGGGTGAAACCGCTTGCCCATCTTCCAATCATTCTTAGGATTAGATTCCATCTTATCCTAATAAAAGGATTATGGTCCCATTCGATAAGACTTTGTTTCAACACGTGGGGACTACTTTCATAGAAGCTCTCCTATCCAAAGCCATATACCCTCGGACAAAAGCAACCCGTGTGAGTGCTGGTTGTTCCGTGGTCTCCCTTCCGAAAGTAAAGTACCCGCATTCCCTTATTTGAAGAGGAATGCGGGTATTCGCTTCACAGAACAGTCATCCTAATTTTTCATCAGTGTTAAATAGCCTTCATTGCCACAGATACGCTCTTAGATATGTCCACTGTTACTTTGTACGTGAGGGTTTTAGGTTCTGGGTAATTCGATCCAGGATGATTGCTAGAATAACAATTGCCAACCCTGCTTCAAATCCTGAGCCTACCTCGATCCGTGTGACTGCTCGATAAACCTCTACACCTAGCCCAGGAGCTCCCACCAAGGAGGCGATTACGACCATGGAGAGTGCCAACATGATGCTTTGGTTAATCCCCGCCATGATCGTGCCCGTTGCAAGTGGGATTTCTACCTTAAACAGTTTTTGTCCAGTAGTAGAGCCAAATGCATTGGCCGCTTCCACTAAGTCTTCAGGTACTTGTCGAATTCCGAGGTTGGTTAAGCGTATGGTAGGTGGCATCGCAAAGATGACAGAGGAGATAATCCCCGGAACTACCCCAATCCCAAAGAAGAGAATGGACGGAATTAAGTAAACAAAGGCCGGCATGGTCTGCATAAAGTCCAATATCGGGGTAATCACACTCGATACGCGCGAGCTTTGTGAGGCCCAAACTCCAAGAGGCACACCCAAGATAATGGAGATAATTACGGAGGTCAAGACGAGTGCCAATGTATCAATCGTCTGCTCCATGTACCCTAAATTCCAAATAAACGCCAACCCAATCAAAGTGAACAGCGTAATTCCCCATTTACGGCTACTCCAATAGGCAAGCGCTGTGATAATAAGAATCAGCACTAGCTCAGGAATGCTTGTTAACGAAAATACAATCCCGTCTACAAACCCTTCAATCCCTTTACTGATGAGCTCAAAAAATCCCTCAAAGCTCTCTTCAATCCAAGTAACCGCCTCATCCACCCAGTCGCCTAACGGAATGCGCGGGAGATTATCCATCATGGCTTACTCCCTCCTCATTAAACGAATTGCCTGCGAGGGCATCAATGACACTTTCTCTTTTTACTATCCCCTTCAAACGACCTTCTTCATCAACCAGTGGCAACGGAAAGCGTGCACCCGCCATCTGATCAAACATATCTTCCAGGACGGTATCCAACTTGGACGTCTCCAAATCTTTTATCGCAATATCCAACAATGATTTCTCCTCAGAAATGGCCACATTGACATCGTCAGCGGTAATCACGCCTATGAACCTTTTCCCTTTATCCACCACATACAAGGTTGAAAATCCGGTGTCCCGCATCAATTTCAACGCCACTCGTGGTCCCCGATCCATCTGTATAGTTTCTGGACGCACCATGACGGACTCTGCAGTAATTACTTTAGCTAGATTAACGTCTTCCACAAAGCGCTCCACATAGTCATTAGCAGGGTTGGTCATAATCTCCTCTGGTGTCCCCACCTGTACAATCGCTCCGTCTTTCATCAAAGCAATCCGATCACCAATCCGCAGGGCTTCGTCCAAATCATGCGTAATAAAGACAATCGTTTTGTGCATCCGTTCCTGCAATTCCAATAACTCATCCTGCATATCCTTACGAATCAAAGGATCCAAGGCACTAAACGCTTCATCCATCAATAGAACATCGGGATCATTGGCCAGCGCTCGCGCCAATCCTACCCGCTGCTGCATCCCGCCACTTAGCTCTCCCGGATAGCTCTTTTCATAACCGTTTAGTCCAACCAATTCTAGAGATTGATTTGCCTTCTTCTCTCTTTCCTCTTTGTCCACACCTTGGATCTCCAAGCCATAGGCTGCATTATCCAGTACGGTACGATGAGGAAAAAGGGCAAATCGCTGAAAAACCATACTCATTTTCTTCCGACGCACCTCACGTAGTGCTGCTGGCTCCATGCGGACAATATCTTCTCCATCCACATAGACATGACCCGCTGTCGGTTCAATCAAACGATTAAGTAAACGAACCAAGGTTGACTTTCCGCTTCCTGACAATCCCATAATGACGAAAATTTCTCCCGTCTGCACTTCGAAATCGGCTTGGTTGACCCCAACCGTCATACCGGTCTCTTTCAATATTTCTGCTTTCGTCTTTCCTTCGTTGAGTTGCTTCAGTCCTTTTTTCGGTCTTTTGCCAAAGATCTTCGTCGCTTTTTCCACACGGATCTTGACATTCCCACTCACGGTCATCACCACTCTTCTCGTAACATTTTATTTCTGCTTCCAGCAATACTTCATTTCAGAATACAATATGTAACGATTGCTTATGCAAATAGAAAGACCCTGAATACGCTTATAGGATCCCCATAATGTTCCGTATTAGCCAAACAAAAAAGGCTTCCATTCCATAAACTATTAGAAGGAAGTCTTTTTGTCATCATAACATAGATTCTTCGCCTCCTAAAACTTACCCAGCCTTTGCCTAATGATCGGCAGGTGCCAAAAAGAAATAAACGCATATCTGTTTGCCCCTCTTGATTACAGGAATGGCTTCACATTGAGCCATTCCCCACACATGCACTGACTCATATGAGCACCCTCATTGGTACATAAAATATTGGTAATTATCTGTGTGAGGAATAATCGCTCTCCTCCCCTAGCAAACTACACTTGAAGCTCATAGGAGCACTTCTTTCGTATTCGTTTTGCCAAGCACCACACTACTCCTTGCTCTCGTCAGATTAACTGACATATGTTATCCTTGGAAACTGAATGCCCGAAACATACCTTTTCTAGCTGTAGCCATAGTTATCTTTCTACACCATTGGCTATTGCCAGCAAGGATCTTAAAGACTACTTAGACACATGAACGATATTTCGAAGGAGGAATCACCAACCATGCGGAAGTCAATCATGCTCGTTTTAACTGCCATTCTCTCTCTCAGCCTACTCTTGGCTGGATGTGGACAAGAAGGTGGCGGAGAAACAACGGGAGACAAAGGAAAACTTACATTTGGAATTAACAACTGGGCGGAAAACGTCGCTGTCTCCAATATGTGGAAAATTGTTCTTGAAGATGAAGGCTATGAAGTCGAATTGAAGGAACTGGAGAAAGCAGCTGTTTGGTCTGGAGTAGCAGAAGGCGATCTGGACATTGCCCCGGAAGCGTGGCTTCCTTTCACTGACAAGCCGTTTTATGAAAAATATAAGGATGACGTGATTAAAGGAGAAGCTTGGTATGAGGGAACGGGGCTTGGCATTGCTGTTCCGAAATACATGGAAGATGTCAATTCGCTAGAAGATCTTTCTAAAGCAAAAGGCGATATTGATAGTGAAATCATCGGAATCGAAGCAGGAACCAGCTTGATGGATATTTCGGGAACCATGCTTAAAGAGTATGACCTAGATTTGGATCTCGTCACCTCTTCTGAGCCTGCCATGATGGCCGAGTTTAGTAAAGCCTATGAAAGTGAAGAACCAATCGCCATTACCATGTGGAATCCACACTGGGCTTTCTCCGAATACGATATCAAGTACCTCGAAGATCCCAAAGGGGTTTACGGCGAACCGGATAACATCTTCTTCCTAGCACGTACCGGTTTTGATGAAGAGCAAAAAGATGTATATAACATGTTCCAAAAATGGAAAATGAACGATGATCAACTTGGAACATTGATGAAATACATCGAAGACAGCTCCCCTGAAGAGGGCGCACAAAAATGGATCGATGAAAACCAAGACCTCATTAACAGCTGGAAAGAATAGTGCCCGCTTAGATTCCACTCATCTGTAATGAAACATCTAAGTCGACTCTGTACGACAACGCCCCTCGTCTCTTAGCGAGGGGCGTTTATTGTAGCAAACCAGTTAGTATACAAGAGTAAGTCCATCCATAAACAGTAACATGGATACCGCTATGATCTATTATGAAAGAAAATTGTCAAAGTAGCCGAATTTGTGCTCAACATACGAAAAAAGTAATCTATCCGCCCTGGTCTAGCACACCTTAAGGGGTAGATTACTTTTCGTGGTACCCTGATGGGTTCGGCATTGCGCCACTCTGTGTCCATGTAATTTCTCAGTAACAACGGTGAGTGTGTCCAGCACTCGCCGTTTTGCGTCCTACATACAGAATACCAAAATTGCCTGTGAATTATCCATACTTTCGATCAAACAAAAGTGACACGGCCATTGCCAACACACGACTACTTCTAAGAGTAAAAAAGTTTAGCTACGCTCTGCTTGGTAGCCAATATTTTTAAGAAGGGTCATTAGGGTCTTTTTTTCTTCTATTGACAGCTCTGCAAATATCTTTTCAATCAGGGCTTGGTGTTGAGGAAAGACTTCTTGCATCACTTCTCTTCCTCTGTCTGTAATTGTAGCATACGTGACGCGTCGGTCCTCTGGACAAGCGTTACGCTCTAATAAGCCTTTTTTCTCTAATTTATCTACTACATACGTCATGGTCCCACTGGAGATAAGAATTTGCTCACCAATCTTTTGAATCGGCTGGTCTCCCTTATGATAGAGAAGTTCCAATACAGCAAACTCTGTCATATTAAAGTTCTGCGAATGCACATTTTCCGCCACTTTTTGTGCAATCGCACGTTGTGAGCGAAAAAGTACGACAAAAAGTTTTAAAGCGAGCTCACCTTCTTCATAACCAGCCAACTCGCTTTCTACCAAATCTTCCTCACTTACAACCCCTTTTTTATACTGCTCTTCCTGCTTACTCTTTCTATTCATAGACAGCACCTTCATTGCTTATTTATCTTTAATTAAAGATAAGTGTATCCCCCTCGATCTCTCCTGTCAAGAAGAAGGAAGGATGTTAGCTAACCATAACACCCTATCAATCATCCAGCATCGCCTGAGTTGTCTAAGCTAAAAATCTAAGGAAAAGAAGCAGAGGGATACCTCCCCTACTCTTCCTCCAATTACTATGATTCATACGATTACCTGAAGCCGTTTTGACCCTTAACATCGCATGCTTTTTGCTCCTTATTGTCACAGAATAACATCAGAGAAAAACCTCCCGTATACGGGAGGTTTCGATGTTTTCCGGTCAATTACTTCGTTGTCTGACTCTCTTTGGTTGTCTTTTTCTTGACTGGATTCACGACAAGGCCATCACCTTCTAGATCGATATGCACTGTGTCACCGTGCTTAATGTTCCCACGCAACAACTCTTCAGACAAGTTATCTTCAATATGCTTCTGGATAGCGCGGCGTAATGGTCTTGCACCATAAGTTGGGTCGAAACCAACTTTGGCCAGGTGCTTCTTCGCCTCATCCGATAAGATAAAGTCGATATCCTGTTCGCGTAGACGTTTGCGTAGCTCATCAGCCATAAGCGAGACGATCTCTTGTAGATGGGTTTCCTCTAAGGAATGGAAGACAATCACATCGTCAATACGGTTTAGAAATTCCGGACGGAAGGAGCGCTTCAATTCTTCCATCACCCGTGACTTCATATTTTCATAGTCGTTACTCTGGCTGGTCGTAAAGCCAAGTTGCTTATTGCTTTTGATCATGTTGGCACCAACGTTAGAGGTCATGATGATAACGGTGTTACGGAAGTCAACCACGCGCCCTTTTCCATCCGTCAAGCGACCATCTTCCAACACTTGCAGTAGCACATTAAACACTTCTGGATGGGCTTTTTCCACTTCATCTAGCAGAACGACGGAATAAGGTTTGCGCCTAACTTTCTCCGTCAGTTGCCCTCCTTCTTCATAACCCACGTATCCTGGAGGAGCACCCACCAAGCGACTCGTGGCATGCTTTTCCATATACTCCGACATATCAATCCGAATCATGGCGTCATCGTCGCCGAAGAGCGAATTGGCTAAAGCACGCGCCAACTCGGTTTTCCCTACACCGGTTGGTCCGAGGAAGATAAAGGAACCGATCGGACGTTTGGGATCTTTCAAACCAGCACGGGCACGACGTACCGCACGGGAAACGCTCTTCACTGCTTCATCTTGCCCGATCACTCGATCATGCAACACTTCTTCCAACTTTAAGAGACGCTCCGACTCTTCCTCTGCTAGTTTACGCACAGGAATTCCCGTCCAGCTGGCAACCACTTCCGCTATATCCTCCGCGGTCACTTCGGAGTCGGTCTTCCCTTGATCTTCTTTCCACTGATTATGAGTGGTTTCTAGTTCTTCACGCAACTTTTGTTCTTTGTCACGTAGAGAAGCTGCCTTCTCAAACTCTTGGCTCTGTACAGCAGCATCTTTTTCTTTCTTCACGCCTTCCAGCTGTTGCTCCAATTCTTTGAGATCTGGTGGGACCGTAAACGAACGAAGGCGTACACGGGAACCGGCTTCATCCACCAGGTCAATCGCCTTATCGGGTAGGAAACGATCCGTGATATAACGGTCAGCCAGCTTGACGGATTGCTGAATCGCTTCGTCTGTGATTTTCACCCGATGGTGAGCTTCGTAGCGATCACGCAATCCTTCCAATATCTGTACCGCTTCGTCCGGTGTCGGTTCATCTACCGTAATCGGTTGGAAACGACGTTCCAAAGCGGCGTCTTTCTCAATATGCTTCCGGTATTCATCCAACGTCGTCGCACCCACACATTGCAGATCTCCACGCGCCAGAGCCGGCTTCAAGATATTGGATGCATCGATGGCACCCTCTGCTCCCCCTGCTCCGATCAGTGTGTGCAACTCATCGATAAAGAGAATGATATTGCCCGCTTGACGAATTTCATCCATCACTTTCTTCAGGCGATCTTCAAATTCTCCACGATACTTGGTGCCTGCGACAACCGTTCCCATGTCAAGGGTCATCACGCGTTTTCCACGGAGCGTTTCAGGAATTTCCCCATCCACAATTCGTTGCGCCAATCCTTCAGCAATCGCCGTTTTCCCCACTCCCGGTTCGCCGATCAAGACAGGATTGTTCTTTGTCCGGCGGGAGAGTACTTGCACAACCCGTTCAATCTCTTTACTGCGTCCAATCACCGGGTCCAAATTGCCCTCTTTCGCAACAACAGTCAGATCACGTGCCAAGCTATCCAAGGTGGGGGTGTTCGCATTCGTCCCCGCCCCTTGATGATTGCCAGCCACTGCTTCACTATTACCGAGGAGCTGCAACACTTGTTGCCGCGCCTTATTTAAGCTAACACCTAAGTTGTTGAGGACACGGGCAGCTACTCCTTCGCCCTCACGGATGAGGCCGAGCAATAGATGCTCTGTACCCACATACGTATGTCCCAATTTACGCGCCTCATCCATCGATAGCTCGATCACTTTTTTAGCTCGTGGTGTATAGGCAATGTTACTCGGTTCACCTTGCCCACGACCGATTAGTGATTCCACTTCATTCTGTATCTTTTCCAATCCCAAACCAAGATTGACGATCGCTTTAGCCGCAATGCCTTCTCCCTCTCGGACTAGACCCAATAAGATATGTTCTGTACCAATATTGCTATGCCCTAGGCGAGCGGCCTCTTCTTGTGCCAACGCCAACACTTTTTGTGCACGTTCGGTAAATCGACCAAACATCATGGATCCAACACCTCACTTATTTTTTATCTATGATTGGCTAAAGTCAAACGTTCACGAATAATCATCGCACGTCTAATATCCCGTTCTTCCGGATCCAGCGACTCACCGGCATGCTGTTGCAAAAATCCGGGTTGCGTCATCACCATGAGCTCATTCATTATGGTTCCCGCTAGATGAGAGATTAAACCGAGGTCAATCCCCAGCCGGATATCAGATAGTCGCTGCATCGCTTCCTTGGAATCTATCACACGGGCATATTGCAATGTACCGTACGAACGATAAACACGATCCTCTAACTGTACCGGCCTTGCTTCCATCAACTTCCGACGCGCCCGCTGTTCGTGTTCAATCATCTGATTGACGACCCCTTGTAGCTTCTCGATAATCTCCTCTTCGGTGTGACCCAGCGTGACTTGGTTGGACACCTGATAAAGATTGCCGACTGCTTCGCTACCCTCGCCATAGATCCCGCGCACGGCTAACCCTACTTGATTCGCCGCTTGCAAGAGGCGAGCCAATTGTTGCGTTAATGCCAATGCTGGCAAGTGCAACATGACAGATATTCGGACACCCGTACCCACATTGGTTGGGCAACTGGTCAGGTATCCACTCTTTTCATCAAAAGCATAGGTAACCCGCTTCTCAAACCAATTGTCGATTTTATCGGCCAGTTCCCACGCTTGATTTAACTGAAAGCCAGGAAACAAACACTGAATGCGTAGATGATCCTCTTCATTAATCATCATACTAACCGCTTCATCCCCACTCAAAACCACACCACCGTGATGCGACTCTTCAGCGAGATGAGGGCTTATCAGGTGTTTCTCTACCAATACCCTTTTTTCCAGTTCGCTTAAACTCTCCAAGCGAATAAATTCGTGCTGTTGAAACGGGAGCTCTTCCTCCGTATCTGCCATCGTCTTTTCAATAGAATTAAGTACATCCTCTGCCTGTTCCTTGGTAGCTAATAGGGGGAACGGATAGCCTTCAAGGTTGCGTGCAATGCGCACCCGACTAGAGATGACAATATCCGACTTGGGGCCCTTGCCACGCATCCATTCACTCACGGCTTCATCGATGAAACGTTGGAATGACATCCAACTCCCTCCTCATTCATCATCCAATTTCTCTTGCAATGTGCGTATTTGATCCCGGATTCCCGCCGCTTGTTCAAACTCTTCCTCGCGCACGGCTTCCTCCATCTTCTGCTTTAATTGCTCCATCTCACGCCGAACTTTCAGCCTACCCCCCGCGCGCTCTGGTACTTTTCCGCGATGAGTGGTATGACCGTGGATACGGCGAAAAAGCGGAGGCAATTGCTTCCCAAACGCTTGATAGCAATCACTACAGCCGAACCGACCCACTTTGCTAAATTGATGATACGTCATGCCACAAGAAGGGCAACGTACGGATTGATCTCGACCGACAAGTCCCGGCTGCCCACTTGATCCATTTACGTCCAAGTTTAAGAGTCCCGACATGAGATGGTGGATCGAAAAACCGGATTCCATTCCCGGAATCTGTTCTCCTTTCTCTTCCGCACAGCTTTCACAGAGATGATACTCCGTCTTCTCTCCGTTAATAATCTTCGTATAGTGAAGGGTTGCCGGCCGTTCGCCGCACTGTGTGCATTGCATCACCGTCACTCTCCTTTCTCAGTGAACAAGGCTATCACCATTGCTCGCAACATGCGTGCACGAATTTGATCTCGTACAGGAATGGGAAGCTCCAGTACATGGCGTGATACCATATTCTTCATCAAAAGTGCCTCTCGTTCCTTCATCCATCCCTCTTGCACCAACCGCTCGATCACTGCCATCGCCTTGGCCTGATTGCTACTGGCACCAATATGACGCATCAGTACATCAAACAAAGCTTGATCACAAGATATCTGGGCTCTGCGAATGCGGATGTAACCACCCCCACCTCGCTTGCTCTCAACCAAATAACCTTTTTCGACGGTAAACCGTGTGGAGATGACATAGTTGATCTGGGACGGAACACATTGAAAAAACTCCGCGAGCTCACTTCGTTTAATCTCTATCGTTCCTTCGTTACTATCACGCAATATCTGTAGGAGGTGACGTTCAATGATGTCTGAGATACTCGACATGGGACAACCTCCTAAATTGACTTTGACTATCTTTGACCTTTAACTCCATTATACCCCCCCTTGCTAAAAATGCAAGAGGGGGGAGCCTATTTTCCTATTATTTTTTCGCATAAAGGCTGGTTTCATTCATTGTAGCAACGTTTATTCCGAATAAACACGGATAACCCCATCAACCAGACGTGCTTCTTCCATCAGGTCAATCATAGTGGTCTCTCCACTTGTCAAACGAAGCGTAAACGTAACATCAATATTTCCTTGTCGTGTCTCCTCTGCCACTTTGACCTTACGAATATTGACTTCATTTTCTTCAAGGAAGCTAGAGAGCTCCTTTAATACACCCGGACGGCTCGCCACACGTATGCGCAGGATGTGCAATCGTTGATCACGCATCCATAAGTGCTCTGCTTTATTGAGAAATTCGAGACTGAGTAAGGAGAGAACCGTGGTAATCACCGCTCCCCATAAGAACCCGGCACCAATCGCCAGACCAATACCCGCAACCACCCATAACGAGGCGGCGGTCGTCAAGCCACTCACGGTCACGCCATGACGCATAATGGTCCCAGCCCCTAAGAAACCAATTCCACTAACGACTTGCGCTGCAATCCGAGCAGGATCAAATTGCACTTGGTCTTCGTTCATAAAATCACTAAAGCCATAAATGGATAAGAGCATAATTAGCGCCGCCCCCAAGCTGACGAGCATATGGGTGCGCAGACCAGCCGGGTGATTATTATGTTCTCGTTGCCAACCGATCGCACCGCCTAACACCGCAGCCAATATGAGGCGCCAAGCCATCTCCACGGTCGATATCATCCATATTGCGCTCAATGGATCTCACCTCCTTTTTCTCCATGTTTCATATGTGCGCCCACCTGATTATTGACCACGCTCGTTCACTCGTCAGACACCAAAGACAAAAGGCTAGAGAAGTGTCTCATCACCTGATCAGCCTCTTCTAGCTCCCTCGACTCGCCAAAGTAAGGATAGCCCTCATATTGACAACCGATGACAGTTAGCTGATTGGCTTTGCCTGCTTCTACATCCGAGTGGCGATCACCGATCATATAACCTCCATTTAGTGAGTGCTCCTGCAGTAATTGCTGGACAAGTTCCGCCTTATCTTTGACATCATGGTCACCTGCGGTGTAAATCCCTTTTATATAAGGATCGAGACCATAATGCTGAACAATCGCTTCTACATAAGGGCGAATGCCATTGCTAGCGATAAACAGGGGCCAACCAAGCGAAGCCAGCGCTTTTACTGTTTCCTTTACATTCGGATAAAGCGATCCTTCACCTGCTTCGATCAGCTTCAATTCCTCTTCTAAAAGCCACTTGTCCGCTCGTTTTCGTACATCCTCTTCTGCTTGTGGCAATAAGCGTTCCCAGATTTGAGCGGTAGTCATGCCAAAAACCGATTCAATTTCGCGGGCGCTCCACTGCGTCTCTCCGATCAAACCCGCCTCTTGCAAGCGAGCAAACATGCGACGAAAAGCAGGGACGGCCACCGTCTCTGTCTGAAAAAGGGTTCCATCCATATCAAATATAATCGCCTGCCGTTGTTTCATCCTCCATCGACTCCTCTTACATCTATATTTTATATACGCCGTTACGAAGCCCATGATGATTCCTCAGATAGACTTCCCAATCCCACATCATTCTTGTCATTTTATCCTACGGAGAGAAGTTATCCACAACGGTTATCCACAGTTTTTGTGGATAACTTCCGTGGCATGCTCCCCACTTCTTTCACGAAAAAACCCGTCGGAGTAGTCTCCGACGGATGCTTGTATAATTAGGGATTTTTGCTCACGCTTTACATTTGGTAATGACGAACGATGATCTCATGAACCGCTTGCGTCTTACGTACGGAATCAATCAATTCATTGTTGACATATACGTCTAATAACAAGCCTTCTTTACTATCTTCGCGTCCGACTACTTCGATCACAACGTAGTAGTCATAAATCCCCCATCTCCAACCATCTTCGAAGAAACCAAAGGGATAAACAGCCCATTCTCCTACCGTCTGATTATCTACTATTTGAATATACGGAGGATCTTGATCATCTAGTGCTTCAAAATATCCCTTGTTGATTTGTTGCCAACCCTGCTCCGTCTTTGCCCATCGCTTCGCATAGTATTTCCCTTCAATGAAGGATAAATCTTCTAGCTCTTGCGGGGTAAAGAAGTCAGCTGGGAAACAACGGAGCTGACCCTGCTCTGGATCTTGAATGAGGAGAGCATCTTCTCCTTCAGACAAGCCCCGCTCACGGACCTTCTCCAACTCATCTTTCATGCATGCTTCTTCCAACGCCTTCAACACAAAGGTGTTAAAGGTTTCTTTCTTCTCTTCCGTAATATCCTGAATTCGTTCCTTTAACTCAGGAGGCAATTCTTCAATCACATACTGCCGATTTTGCTTCATGCGCTTATCACGCCACAGTCGCTCTGCTTCAATCTCTTTCAAGCGCTGTGTAGCCAACTTGCGATGACGACGCGGTTTTTCTGTTTCTTTTTCGATTCGTTGCTCGCTACGTCTCGTTTTCTGTTCTTCTGGTTTTACCCATTCTGTCTCTGTTTGAAACGTAGAAGTTGGCTTTTTCGCTTCCTTCTTTTCATCATGAGCCGTCTCTTGAGCTGGCTGATCCTTTGCCTTGGCTGGTTGTACCTCCTCCAACACCGGCTGCCCCTCATCTGTTACAGCTTCAGTTACAGGTTCTTCTTTCGTTTCCTGTTCATGTATAAATTGGAGACTACCGGTTTCTTGATGAAAGCTTGCCGTCAGCTCTTCTTCCGGATCTTCTCCCGTTTCAAACTGGATCTCTGCTTCCGAACCGTCCTGATTCCATTTCTCTGTCTGGGTATCGTTTTGGCTCATGCTTGCCTCCTATCTATCCTACCCTAATCGGGCGGAACCGCTCATTTTAAAAAGGTTCTACTATTCTCTTTTCTAATCATATCATGATCCCTATCCAGATGCATCGCTCACTCCGGTAAAAATTCCTTCTCTACAGCGATTCCTTTCTTAGATAAATGCACAGATTTCATTCATTTCTCCTTTTTTCAAAAAAGGCGTTGACTTCTTTATCTTTCCGAGTTATAGTGTAAAGGATTCATAATCATTCCAATTGAGGAAAGGAGGTCGTCGATGATGAAACAACGAATTACGCAATCCAACAGCGGAATCTCTCTGTCTGTTCGACAGGGTATTGCCATGCTCATGGATGGGGTCTCTCTGTCTGCTCGACAGGCTATTGCCATGCTCACGGACGGGATCCGTCTGTCTGCTCGACAAGCTATTGCCATGCTTACGAACGGGATCCGTCTGCCATCTCATCGGCGACCTCTACGGGCTTAAGTTGCGTCTTTTCTGACGTATCTTCATCAGCCACAGGTTGCCTATAAGCAACCTGTGGCTTTTTTATGCCTCTCAATTGGCATTTTTATCAAAGCTACCGGTTCAAGACAGAACCCGTAGCTTTTTCTAATTTTAAGGAGGAATTACAAATGGAATTTAACTGGTATGCACATGAACGCTTAGCCAAAGAACGTCAAAAAGATCTCGCTCATGAAATCACTTCTGCTAAAGTGTGGCGCCCCGCTCTCTTTCATCGAATATGCGGGGAACTACAACAGGCAGAGCAATCCGAAACGGTCAATGGTCTTTCCATCGGCCCCTTCATTCTTGTAAAGAAGAAAGCGAAATCAATCTAAGAGAAAGGTGTGATTGGATTGTCTAAAGCCGTACAGGTATCCCCAGTCCAAATAGCAACACCTACGGAAGAGAAAAACCTTGCAGAGAAACAACAGCCGGCACCCATAGCCATCTGCTGTGATGCGGTTTCGAAGAAGTTTGTAGAGTATGAAGAGGGAAGTCGAACGTGGCGCAATCTCTATCGCGGTAAACAAAAGTGGGTCCACGCGGTCGATCATGTTTCCTTCTCCATTCATCGCGGAGAGATTTTTGGTCTTCTCGGCCAGAACGGCTCAGGCAAGTCCACCTTGATTCGCTTGCTCTCTACGTTGCTTCTTCCGGATAGCGGAAAGATCACGATTTTTGACAAAGACGTAGTCGAACATGCCACAGAGATTCGTCAGTGGATCAACCGTGTTTCTGTGGAGGCTTCTTTCTTTAAAAAGCTATCTGCAATGGAAAATTTGCGTTATGCCGCGCGTCTGTATGGCCTGCCCGTGGCAAGCGGGCAGGAAAAAGCGCTGGAAATTCTACAACGGCTGGGGATCCCTCACAACAAGATTTACTCTCCCCTCGAGACACACTCACGCGGGATGCAGCAAAAAGTAGCGATTGCACGTGCTTTGATGACCGCCCCAACCTTGGTTCTATTAGATGAACCAACGACCGGTCTCGACCCCACTTCAAAGCGTGAAGTGCAACGCTTTGTGCAAGAAGTGAAGAAGACACACGATGCGACCATGTTACTAACGACACATGACATGGAAGAAGCAGAGCGACTGTGCGACCGTATTGCGATCATTGATAAAGGCGTCATTGTCGCCCTGGATACACCTATTGGACTAAAACAACAAGTGGGCACCGATTCGTTAGAAGAAGTTTTCTTCCAACTAACCGGTGTCGACTGGGAGGAGGGACAGCATGAACGCGATTAGAGCAATGTTTGCCTTTTCTGCTATGTATGCCTTTGTAGAACGAAGCTTCGGACTGATTCGCCGCTACTGGGCTTGGGAGATGGTCTTTCTTTTCTATACTGTCATCAATACGCTTACGATTGGACTTATTGGACTAACGGGTCAAGTTAGCGCCGCCGATCAGAATCAATTTGTTCTCTACTTGGTCATTGGTGCGCTTTTCTGGGGGTTTATGTCCGTTCTCTTTGAGGAAGTGTCCAACTCCATTACATGGGAGCGCTGGGAAGGTACGATCGAATACACCTTTATGGCCCCTATTCATCGCGTCACACACTTGTTCGGAATGTGCCTATTTGCCGTTTTATATGGCATCTTACGCACGGTAATCGTCTTGTTGGTGGTCGCACTCTTCTTTGATCTATCGATAGATACTGCCTCATTACTCCGCTCGGTCGTCGTGCTGTTTGTAGGAAGTCCCGCCTTTATGGGACTCGGAATCATCGCTTCCGTTCTCCCTTTGCTCTCACCTGAGAAGGGAGCTCAGGGAACGCATATTATCCAGGGGGTCATCATGCTGGTTTCGGGTATTTATTACCCTGTGGAAGTGTTGCCGGAATGGCTTCATCCATTGGCCTATGCTTCGCCTGGAACGTATGCGCTGGAGGGAGCGCGAGCCACATTGTTAGACGGAGCTACGTTGGCCCAAGTATTGCCCAGCCTCATTAAATTGCTGGTAATCGGAATCATATTAATCCCTGTCGGACTCTGGATTTTCGCCCATGCAGAGCGATATGCCATGCGGACAGGAAAATTAAAAAGAAATGGGTAAGGAAAAGTAAAGGAATAGCACCATAATGGAGTGAGCAGTATGACGGCTCACTCCTTTCTTCATTGAACAAACACGCCTTATGAGGTGGCCTTCCCCTGCTTTTCCCTCACGTTTACACACGGCATTTGGTGTTAGGTATTCCTTTGTGCAGAGCGGACTGGATTGGAAACAGAGCCTTTCTCTACATCCTCTGGATTCCACTCTCCACCACCCAGCCATAATGTCGGCTTACCGGTTGGTCCCTTGATCAGCTGAAATGCTTGTAACCCACAGGAAAAGCAAAGCTTCAGGCTCGCTGTATTATCACAAGCCACACGTCCATATACTTTCCCCATTTGCTGCATGGCGAGTTCAAGTAGCTCCTCAGCAATTCCTTGCACACGATATTCCGGATGAACAGCAACCATGGTCTCATCCAGGCCGTACCGTCCAAAGATTAGAACTCCCACCAGGGTGCGCTCGTCGAGGGCAACGCCCACCCACGAACCTTCTCCCCACTCTTGCGGGGATAAATCACGAAACCACCGAAGGGCTTTATACGTAATTTTCCCTTCCCCATATTTCTTCATAAAACGTATGATTGCTGGCCGAATTCGAGATAAACGCTCCTGCGGGATAACTACCACTTTCGTGTTCGTCTGTTTCAATCTGTTGGTCTCCTCTCCGCCCATTGGTCACTTACCGGTATAACTGAAATGCAGCATAAAGTATGGGTTCTTTCCCTACCATATATGCATCTGGCCTACAAAGAGTGACGAAACACGATCCACGGACGATATGATTGAAGTGGTAGTCCTTTCTTACTTACGGTCGTTCTCTACTGATGATACATTTCCCTACTCGCTTCTCAATGAATTTATCTTCCGTCAGCTGACCACAAAGGGACTCATCACAGCAAATTGACTAACGAAAAGGATCATGAAAATCAGGAAAGCAGCCAAACCTACATAAACCGCTGCATAGAGAATACGAATCCACGCACCTACTCGATAATAGGCATCTTCACGTTTCAATCCACCTTCCCCTGTTGCCGGGGAGTATGTACCTTTGATGCGCATTTTTATTTTCCCTGTATGTCCGCCATCCTCCTGACGCCGGGTTCCCATCAGACGAACAGATCGAAACACACCTTTCCGATTCTTTGCTGTATGGATCTCGCCCACACCAGGATAATGAATCTCCAAGTAAGTCTCTTTCCCTTCGACGGTACAATACTGCCGAAGAGACAACTCACGCTCATGCTTTTCTCCTGGGATCGGAACCCCGATGTCTGTGAATTTACGTTCGTTTACTTCAATCTCTGTTTCAAAGGGACGTTCCACTACCGGCTTACGAAAGTACGCTCGGTAAAATTGAAAGGCAAAAAAGAACCAGACGAGTAGCAATACCCAGCTCCATGTGAACAGAATGAGTAGCAATCCTCCTACCATGCCCACCACCCAAAGCCAACGCGATATCGCAACGACGATTCTCCCACCATCTAACGGATGAATAGGGAGTAAGTTAAATAGGTTGATCCAGAAACCAATCACCGCTATCGTATATAAAGCTTCAATCCCTGTTCCCCAGGCAAATAGAAAGCAGAATACCGCTCCCACACTCCCTATAAGGGGACCTCCAAGAGCGACAAATGCTTCTTCTTCGGCATCACTTGGCTCCTCTCGCATCATGATCAGCGCCCCTAAAAAAGGAATGAAAGCGGGCGCAGACACTGGAATTCCCCGCATACGCGCCGCCCACACGTGCCCCATTTCATGAATAAAAATCATCATGACAAGCCCAAATGCGTAAACCCACGGAAGAAGGAGAGAAAATGCCATCACGGATAAGAGCATACTAAGTGCCGTCCCGCCATATGTCCCTAATTTCCACCGACCAAGACCACTTTTCCCATTTTCATCTGACGATCCAGCCAAACATTCCACCCCTTTCTGCTCACTTTCTATCCATCTTATTCCCAACCACAAGGTTTTTCAAGCAACAGCGAAGAGAGTCTGAGACCACCATCGACTCCACTTCCATTCTACTCAACGGGTTTCATCAAGAGATAGAAAAAAATGTATAATCTATAAATATGAAAAACATCCTCTTTTTTATCTTAAAGATTGCTTGATCAGCATATTCCTTATAGAAGAGGAGGTGAGTCGATGGCTCAATGGATTAATTTAGTTGTGAACGGAGGCTTTGAGGACGGTTCATTCACTCCCTGGGAGGGACAGAATGCTTCCCTTCTCTCTACTCCTGCACCCAACGTGACCGGATCTTTCAGTACCATTCTCTTCGGCGGACGGACCGCCTCTTATATCGAACAACCTGTTTCCGTTGAGATAGGAGAAAGCTATCACTTCTATCTATCTCTTGCTAGTAGTAATATACAAATCTCACCCCCAGTCGAAATCACCCTATCCTATCTTGACGCTACGGGACAACTAGTAGAAGAAGGTTTAAAAGTGAACATCGACAAGGGGGGTCTTCCAGATGGAACAACAGGTGCATTTAAATCCATTCATCAAATAGCTGCTCCTGTTCCCCCATCAGCCGTCTCTGGCAAGTTGACAATCAAGAAAATCCCGCATCCAGACGGAATGACTGCTGGAGTCATTGTCGACGATGTGCAACTGCTCTGCTATAAAGAGATGTCATCAGGGGATTCACTCGATCTAGTACAAGCAACGGAAGTTTCTATCACTACACCATCTTTTAAGGTGGACGCTCTCTCTTTCAACCCATTCCAATCCATTCTTCTTCCTACATCCCAGCACACGTTGCTTCATGCACTCACCTTGATAAACCGTGTGTTTAACTATCTCTCTGTGGGCGAAGTACAAGGAAGACCTGTCTTTTCTGCTGACGGCTCCTATGCCTATTTCATTACAGCAACCAACCAAGTAGCGGTTATCCACCTTCCGACGAGTCAAGTGGAGACAAGCATTCAAGTAGAACAAACCCCTGTCGCCCTCTCTCTCTCGCCAGATGGAGAGACACTTTATGTCGCTAATCTACTCGATGGCAGTATCTCCGTTGTGGAGACAACCTCGCATACCGTTACCCATACCATTCGAGAAGGATTGGATTCTCATCCACAAGCACTTTTGGCCTCTCCTAACCGACCAGAAATCTATGTCGTGGATCCAAGTGACGATCGACTGGCTATTGTTTCAACAACCAATCATGAAGTGACTCGTCATATCGAAATCCATGCAGGAGCGACCCAGATGGCGATTTCTCCTGACGGGAAGCAGCTCTGTGTTGCAATAACAGATGTTGATGCCCACCATGCAGTCGGGTTCATTGATTTGGACCGGTATACCCTCACCAACCGCATCCTTCTATCCAACTTGACTCAGCTAGCCACATCACATAACGGAGAGTGGGTATACGCCCTATGTAAAAAGCCGGAAGAGGATGTTGGCCTATTCGTTATACTAGGTGCCCAAGACCAAAGTAGCCATGCTGAAATAACGATCGGCTCCGACCCGCTCACGTTCATCGAAACACCCGATAGCCGGAAGGTTTATGTCCTTCATGGTGATCAGTCGGTCTCCGTTATTTGCATGACCCAGCAAACTGTGCTCTACACGCTCGCATTTGAACATCCCTTGTTGGATATTGCCCTTACACCCACCGGGCTCTATGGTTATGTCGTTGACTCATCTGGTGTATCCGTTCTCTATACACCCACAGATACCATATTGGAACGCTTTCATGCCCCAGGAGCAAAACAGATCGCCATCACTCCCTCCACTTAGAGGCAACTGGAGCCCCCGAGCATATTTTCTACTTGCACACCAAGCAAGGCTATTGGATTGGACCAGTAGCCTCTTCCGTTTTTCTTCCCCTTTCATAAGGTCATGCGATGGGAAACCAGAGGTGAAGAGATTGCCACGTCTCTTCTCTCCATTCTACCCGCATTTCTCCTCCCCACCTGTGCATCCATCTATTCAACGACGCGACGTTGCTATTCTCTCCATAAAGGGCCTCTATAAGCGTTTCATCAGATGACTCTCTCTCCCCATACCTCCCCTCCTCTTCTTCACTCCTCTCTTCCCCTTGCCTACCTCCTTCACAAGCAATCGTCAAACACATCTTTTCTTCTATTTTTTTTGCTATCAAGCGCACCCTTCCACCTCTTCCAACCTGCAAAGACGCCTCCTGAACAAGATCACACATCAGAGAGAGAAAAGTCTCCCGCTCTAGCAGAATGAGTGATTGTTCAAATCCCATTTCCATCTCTAGTTGGACTTGTTTTTCTTTCCAGGTAAACGAGCGTAGCTGTTCGTATACTTCCTCTACACAATCGAACAGCCAGATAAGATTGTTTCCTAGGATGGTTTCCTCTTCTTTTTCCCCAGTATCCCGTTGCTTCTGTAATAGAAAGCGATCCATTCTTTCAATCAAACCCAGCAAGGTGATCCATTTTTGCTCCACTTCTTCTTTGCTACTCTCTCTTAGCGATACGAACTGCCCACTTCCCCTTCTCCATGATGTTGGCAGGGAAGGAACCAAGGCGACAAGCTCAGATCTCACAGTGTCTAGCTTCTCTTGATGAGCAATCAGATTTTCCTCCACTTGTTTGATCTCCCGCTGAAATTGAGCTTGTGTCTGCTCCCATGAATCAATCAAGTGATTCAACTTTCTCTCCCACTCTCCCCATTCATCTTCTCCTTGCTCTTCCAGACGATAAGCTAGATCCCCTCGTGTCCAAAGGGCCAAAGCCCAATCGATGGAGGAAAAACGGACTTTCCCTGCTTGAGCATAAAGTGAAGCAAAGAGAGCTGTTAGCGGAAGCGATAATACCCCACCTCCTACGATAGTGAGAAGAGTAAGAACAAGCAACGAAGCGGCGGCACTAAAAATGAGGAAGACATCTACTTCGGGGCGTAATTGCCGCTGTTGCATCACCACTCCAATCACTTTCTCCTCTTCATCTATAACGGGAACGGACACAAGGTACTGACGACGTTCACCTTCCGCCTGTTCCTCTGACAACGTTCGTTTTTCAAGTAGGGTTTTCCCGACAAAAGCTTCCACATCCTCTCCATCCCATAACTCATCATTGGTTTGGACGAGCAACTCTCCCTGCTCATCATATAATGCCCACACCGACGCCTGCTCCCACTCGGAAAACCACCTTCCCAGTGGGTCCCCTTCCATTCCGATCACCTCAGCTCTTTCTATCCAGACGGCAAGGGCGTCTACGCTTTCCTCCTTGTTGGTATTCATAAGCAAAGAAACGCTCTGTTCAGCCACCTTTTCTCCTTCCATTACTCCGTGAAGATGACGAGGAAACTGATGAAGCATCCAATACCCCCAACTTCCCCACGTACATAAGCATAAGAAAGAGAGTAACATCAGCTTCGAGGCCAAAGCGAGTTTTCGATGAAGACGACGCGTGTGCCATTTTCTTAAATAGAACCATCCCCAACACCCTAATCGCATCAACCCCATCATAGAAAGACAACCAAGTAAAAAGAGGAGCCACACAAATCGGTGGTGCCCCTCTAGCCAGTTCAGTAAATAGGGAAAAGTGACGAGATACTCCATATGGTCCTTATAAGTAAATAATAAGGCCAGAGCAATCGTCAGTAGATAGAAAAAGAGGAAGAAAATCCAATGACGAAGACCTACTCGCCATCCTTTTTCATTCAGACGGAGGCGATAAGCGGGCCAGCTAAAGGTCCATAGCAAAATGATCACACCCATTATGCCGTACCAGCCCAGTTGCAAATAGGTAGCAGGGGACCAGATATAGGAGAGAAAAGAATAGATGAGAAAAGGAGAAAGGCCTTCTACCCACACCTGAACGGGTCCCGCTGTCCACATCCCCAACCGTCTCATTTTCTCCTCCCCCTCCTCTTCTTCGCTTCATCCCGCAATATAATAGAATAAAAAATGCCCGCCTCTCTAAAATCCTATGGCTTCCTTTTAACAGAAAGACCACTCGCTTCAAGGCAAACACAAAAAGACATCCCTCGTCGTTGAGAGATGTCCTCCAGTTTCTCGTATAAAGGAAGAATTTCCTTCTTTAATCATAGCGTAAGCACTCTATCGGATCCATGCGTGATGCCTTATTGGCCGGTAATAAGCCGAATATAACACCAAACAGCATCGAGAAGAGTACACTTCCTATGGCGACAGGCATCGAGATCGCCGTAGATAAGGGCGACAACAGGGAGACCAACTGAGCCAGCAACGCTCCCACCGAAAGACCGATGATGCCTCCGATCAGGCACAAACTAATCGATTCGATGAGAAACTGTACCATAATATTGGCTCTTGTCGCCCCCAGCGACATCCGTATGCCAATCTCACGTGTCCGTTCAGTCACCGACACGAGCATAATATTCATCACACCAATCCCGCCCACAAAGAGAGAGATGCCTCCAATACTTCCAATCACCAAGGTCATGATATTGGTCACCTTGCTGATGCCTTCTGTCAGTTGTTCCAGGTTAAACACCGTATAATCATCTTCCGTGTTGTGGTTGCGATCCAGAAGGGAGATCGCTTCCTCACCTACCCGTTCCATCTCTTTGGCTTCGGATACTTGTAGCGTCACTTGCGATATCTCAGACTTGCCGAAGACATTCTCCCAAGTCGTCTGGGTAAGATAGATTTCTTCCATCTGGAAGGAAGCAAATAAGCCTTCTGGCTCTTCCAATATGCCAATCACCTTGATTGGTTCATTATCGACGCGGATAATCGCACCCACTGCTTCCTCTTCTTCAAAGAGCTCTTTCTTTGCCTTCGCACTAATCAGGGCTCCAGCGTGACTGCTTCTATATTCGCTACTTCGAAATGAGCGCCCTTCGGCAGCCTTCACGCGATACATATCCAGCACCTGATTGCTGCTTATCCCAAAGACCGAAGTCCCAGGCACTTTCTTTTCTTGGTACGTTATGGTGGAGATCGAGGAAACCGAAGTGTAAGCATTATCAACTCCTTCGATTTGCTTTAGCTCCCGAATATCCTGTTCTGTGATAAAACCGAGAGGAACGGACCCGTTATTCTCCATATATACTTCTTGTGAGGGTTGAACAGTCAGGGTATTCCCTTCACCGGCAAAGCTTTCTGTCAGCTGCGCTTCACCGCCCTGCCCAATCGCCACGATGACAATCACGGACGCTACCCCGATGACAATGCCAAGCATGGTTAAAATGGAGCGCATCTTATGCGAACGGATGGAGTCAAAGGCCATCTTCACACTTTCCCAGATATTCATTGGCTCCCCCCGCCTTTCCACTGCTGTACCGGTTGTTGCTCTCCTGTATAACCGGTATCCTCTACAATCTCACCATCGCGTAAGATAATTTGCCGGTGGGCGCGTTCCGCAACTTCCCGTTCGTGTGTAATCAAAACAACGGTACGTCCTTCTCGATGAAGATCATCAAATAAGTCCATCACCATCGCTCCAGAAGCCGTATCAAGAGCCCCTGTCGGTTCATCCGCCAACAGGAGTAAAGGCTGGTTAACTAACGCTCGTGCAATGGCCACCCGCTGTTGTTGCCCTCCTGACAATTCCATCGGCCGGTGGTCCATTCGATCTTCCAAACCGACACGCGTTAAGGCCGCTTGTGCCCGCTTCTCCCGCTCTTTCTTAGAAACTCCAGCATAGATGAGGGGAAGCGCCACATTTTGCATTGCATTCATGCGGGGCAGGAGTTGAAACTGCTGGAAGACGAAACCGATCTCTTCATTGCGGATCTTGGCTAAATCCGGCTCTTCCGCCGTAGAAATATCTTTCCCATCCAAATAATAGCTCCCTTCACTCGCCCGATCGAGACAACCAATGATATTCATCAAAGTGGATTTCCCCGAGCCAGAGGGACCCATAATGGCCACATACTCACCCGAGGTTATCGTCAAGCTAATGGAGGAAAGGACGGGAACATCTAACTTTCCTGTATGGTAGCTCTTATAAATATCGGACAATACAATCATTGAACGGTCACTTCCATTCCTGTCTCCAGGTCCTCCGGTGGTGTTTCGATCACGTTATCGTCCGCGCTAATCCCGCTTACGATCTCAACCTTTCCTTCGTGGGATAAACCCGTCTCTACCTTCTTTTTGACGGCCTTCTTCCCTTCCACTACAAACACGACTTGCTGTTCATTTCGTTCCAAGATAGCCGACTCTGGTAAGCTGTCTACCTCTGTTTCAGCAGTTTGAATCTCCACAATCAGACGGGAGCCCAGCTTTGCCGGAACGGGCTCATCCAATTTCACTTCAACAGGGTATTCCACCTGACTTTCTCCTGATGCCTCTGCTTTCTTTTCCGGTGTCAGACCAACTGTCGCTACCTTACCACTCCACTCTTCCTCAGGAAGTGCATCCGATTGAATGGTAGCGCGTTGCTTTTCCTTTACCTTGATCGCTTCCAACTCCGACACGTCAGCCTCTACTTTCAGGCTCTCCAAATTGGCAATGATGACAAGCGGTGCACCGGCATTGGTCGCCTCTGCTATGGATGAGACAGAGACGACTGTTCCTGCTTGTTCACTTTTTACCGTAAGCTTGGCTTGTAGATTTTTCGCCTGCTGTAGTTGCTCTTCTCCTTGCTTCACTTCTACTTCGGCCAGACGAATTTCACGCCGGATCTGCTCTTCACTTTGTCCCATGGCACCAGCTGCTGCTGCCTCTTCTTCCGATTGCTCTTCGATCTCTTTCAATTGGGAATAGAGATTGGAACGATGGATCTTGACCCGCTCCAAGTTCAATTCGGCTTGTTGCCTCTCGGCTTCGAGAGAAGAGTTTTCGTATTGGACCAATGTCGCCCCTTCTTCAATCTCGTCTCCCGCTTTCACGTCAATCTGCTTCACGCTTCCCAGCTCTGGTTGTAGATAAATTGTTTGTTGTTTATCTGACGCCAGGGTACCAGAAGCCATAATGGTTTCATTCATTTTCATTTTCTCTAATTTGGTGGTCGTCACTTCACCCACCTTGTTCCCTTGCTGCTTCATCACAGTCAGCAAAACCATCACCGAGATAGCAAGAACAATGCCGATTCCGATCCATATCTTCTTATTTTTCATCGTTTCTTCCCCCGCATAAGCTTGTTGTCTGGTGAGCACAGACCTATTTATGTTTCATTTAAGCGAATAAGCTTTTAATCCAAACCATTCCTAAATTAAACGCAATCCCCAGTGAGAAAATGACGAGGACAACTGTCCAAGCTTTTCCATTAGAAACGCGACCAATCAGGGATAACCCCATCGCCGTAAGAATTATTTGCCAAATGTAAAATATTTCAATAGAACTGAAGATCGGTAGCAGAAACTTATTCTCCGTTTCCATTAAAGCAGCCAAACTTGTCGGTGAAACCATCGTTTCTAAATCGATTTGTATTCCAGCAAGCGTTACGATGAACATAAACAGAGATCCAAGTATCCCGATTACTCCTACATAAGAGTTGAGAGATAAAACTTGTAGATACGTAATCTCGCTATTAAGCAAGCGCATGAGGAACCAGTAGAGTAGGGCAAAAAACAAATAAAAAATAGGAACACCAAGCAATGTACCTATAAATGCCGCACCTACAAAGAACCACTTAGCTAATGCCATATCACTTTCTGACATTTCCATTCCCATCGATCCTGGCTGCTGATCTCGAATCAACTGTTCCATTTGAGGTGAATCCATCATGAAAAACATTGACGCTCCCATCAGAATCGCTGTCAATAAAGTAACAATGATCAGTGCACCCCACACCCGAGGGTTTTCCCGAATTCGTTCAAATTGTTCCCCAGGACTTGTAATCATTCCAAGCAGGGATGGTTTCTTCCTCTCTTGGCTTGCTTCCATTTTTATGCTCACACTCCTCATTTATCATTCTATTCTTTCTAACCGAACACACTAGGCAAAAGTTTCATATTATCTTAGAATATTGTATCTAACCTTCTTTCCTTTCTCAACTACCGTTTTGTATTTGTAGAAGTTTGTTCGCCATGGTACACGTTGCTAGGTAACGAGGCGTTCTATGTTCTCTCGACGCGTGGTTGATGGGCTGGCGGCATCTGCCATTCATTCTGAGGGGGTGCTTTCACCTTTTATCGCTAGAGAGAGGATTCCAACTATCGGGAAATCACTTCAGTAGATAGAGGTTTTTATAGAAGCAACTCTATATGAAATAAAGAGACCATTGGTGTGATTCATACACCAATGGTCTCCTATTTATTCCTGTTTATCGTTTCTTACCTAAATGATCTTACCTTACACCTTCTCATTCTAACCTCCAGCTACTTCTCTCCTGCCTTCTTCTATAGCACCTTGCTTAAAAACGTTTGCGTTCTCTCTTCTTGCGGGTTTTCGAAGATCTCTTGTGGAGAGCCTTCTTCCACGATCATACCATCATCAAGGTAAACGACTCGATCTCCTACTTCACGTGCAAAGCCCATTTCATGGGTAACGACAACCATCGTCATCCCTTCCTCAGCCAGTTCTTTCATGGTGGATAACACTTCTCCCACTAGCTCAGGGTCCAAAGCAGAGGTTGGTTCGTCGAAGAGCATCACCTTCGGTTGCATCGCCAGCGCTCGCGCAATCGCCACACGCTGTTTTTGCCCACCAGAAAGGTGAGAAGGGTACGCTTCTGCCTTGTCACTTAAACCGACTTTTTCTAGGTACTCTTTCGCAATCTTAGTCGCCTCGCCTTTACTCATCTTCTTCACTTGTAAAGGGGCTTCCATAACGTTTTCCAATACGTTTTTATGAGGAAACAGGTTAAAGTGTTGAAAAACCATTCCCACTTTTTGTCGTACTAGATTGAGGTCATCTTTCTTCGGATCAATCAGTTGACCATCTACCGTAATCTCACCACTGTCTTCGATTTCCAAAAAGTTGAGACAGCGCAGGAGTGTACTCTTCCCCGAGCCACTTGCTCCAATTAAGCAGACGACGTCACTCTCTTCCACTACCAAATCAATGCCCTTTAGTACATGGAGACGACCGAAGGATTTATGAAGGTTTTTAACTGTGATCATGAGCGACTCCCCTTTGCATCAACATCCATGTATTTTTCCAATCGGTGAACCAAGAGTGTAAAGATTAGAACCAATACAAGATAATACATTCCATTTACCGCATAGGTTTGAAATTGCATAAAGTTACTGGCCGCAGTCGACAGACCCTGACCCCATAATTCTTGTACTCCAATATAGGCCACCAAGGACGAGTCCTTCAAACCAATAATAAATTGGTTTGCCACTGGAGGGATCGAACGTTTGAAGGCTTGAGGTAAGACGATGCGTTGCATCGCTTTCGGGTACGACATCCCCAGAGAACGAGCCGCTTCCATCTGTCCACGATCAATCGACTGAATCGAGCCACGAAAGATCTCTGCTATGTACGCGCCATTATGAAGGGCGAGCGCACATACACCTGCCCAGAAAGGATCGAGCGTAATACCAAAGGAAACGAGTCCAAAGTAAAAGATAAATACCTGGACAATCAAGGGGGTTCCACGTACCAATGTAATGTAAATATTAGCAATCCAGTTTAGGATTTTTAGATCGGAAATCTTAAAAAAAGCCGCCATAAGACCCAGCACTGTAGCAAAAAGAAGTGAAAAAAAAGTGATTTCCACTGTAATAAGTGCAGCTTCTGAGAACTGTCCCACTGTTTTGCCCGCAATCTCCCACATATCGGTAAATTGCTGCGCAATATTTTCGAAGTCCACCACAGATCCCTCCCATTAAATAAAGTGAAAAGAAGGGATGCCCATTTCTCTGTGCACCCCTTCCTACTGCATCTAGATTACGCACTCTCTTGATCATTAGAGGAGAGAGTTTAAGAAGCTCCTTACTTTTCTAGCATATCTTTATCAAACCATTTCTCACTGATCTCTGCGTATGTTCCATTATCAATGATTGCTTGTAGTGCCTTATTAATCTCCTCTTGCAGTTCTTTGTTTCCTTCTTGGACTGCAATTCCCATTTCATCTTGGGAAAGCGGTTCGCCGATTGCCTTCACTTCTAGACCGGCATCTTTGATCGCATAATTTCCTACACCTTCATCGGTAATGACAGCGTCTACACGACCCGTCGGCAGGTCATTAAGCGCTACCGGATCACTTGTATACTCCTGAATATCTTTAGAGTACTCCAGTGCTTGATCTTTATATGTCGTGGCTTTCACCACTCCAATGGTTTTCCCTTTTAAGTCCTCTACGCTCTTGATTTCCTCATTGCCTGCTGCGACAAAAACTTGCGCTCCAGAACGATAATATGGATTAGTAAAGTCAACGGCTTTGTCCCGCTCTTCTGTAATCCCCATACTTCCGATAATCGCATCAAACTTATTTCCTTGTAGTCCGGCAATGATCGATTCCCACGGATTGGTCACCGGATTGGGCTCCAGTCCCATTTCTTTCGCAATGGCATTACCAATCTCGATGTCAAACCCAGTCAAATCGCCACTATCCTCATCCGTGTAGTTGTACGGCTTGTACAGACCGCTCATCGCAAAAGTCAGTTTGCCATCTTCCTTCAGGTTTAAGTTGCTTGTCGCTTCATCACTTCCCGAATCATTGGATTCAGAAGTAGAATCTCCACAGGCAGCCAACAAGCTCATACTAAGTACCAAAACGAGTAGTACCGAAAAAAAGCGTTTTTTTCGAATGATAAGGACCTCCTTATTTTTCAGTCAATCGTGAGGATCATGCGCCCAGTACGCACCTAGATACTTGGCTATACCCTTCTTTTTCCGGTATGAAACATCTTTGGGATAAAGATTTTACTATGGTTACTAGATGGGCAACGGATCATCTTCCCTGTACCCCCTTATTACTGGATTATGTGCTATATTGACTAAATATTCGATCTATATTCTTCGCTCTCCCCATTTATTGAAAACGTTTTCTTACTCGCTTTATGCTAAACTAGTAAAAGGAAGTTACGTCTAAATTTTTGAACAGGGAAGGAAGAGATGCTTTGAACAAAAAAGCTGTACGAGCCTGGATGATGTACGACTGGGCCAACTCCGCCTTTGCCACCACCATGATGGCAGCGGTCATGCCCATCTTTTACTCCGATGTAGCAGCTGGCAGTCTCTCAAAGGCCAATGCCACCGCATACTGGGGTTATACACAATCCATCGCGCTCGTGTTTGTTGTTATACTCTCCCCTATACTGGGAGCGATTGCCGACGCATCTAGATCCAAACGGTCTTTTCTTACATTTTTTGTTTATATGGGTGCGATCGCTTCCATCTTGATGGCCTTCGTGGGAGAAGGTGAATGGATTATGGCCTCTCTCCTTGTCATACTGGGGACACTTGCCTTCTCGGGCTCCATCGTTTTTTATGATGCTTTCTTACCTGATCTCGTCCCGGAAGATAAACGGGATGAAGTTTCGACTAAAGGCTTTGCCTATGGCTATATCGGTGGGGGTCTCTTGTTGGCTCTTAATCTACTCATGATCCAGAAGCCGGACTGGTTCTTCTTACCTAACTCATTAGTAGCCACACAAGTCTCCTTCGCTACTGTCGGCATCTGGTGGGTTGTATTCTCCATTCCTTTCTTTCGGCACGTTCATGATCGCAAAGAGGGAAAAAAAGTGACAGGGTCCGTCCCCACTCTTGCCTTGCTGGGGTTCCGCAGAGTGGGAAACACCATTCGGGGTCTTAAAGCTTATCCCGAGCTCATCAAATTTCTTGTCGCTTTCTGGTTTTTTAGTGATGGGATCAATACGATGATTAAGATGGCGACCATCTATGGACGTGAGATTGGAATTGAGAGCGGCGACCTCATCCTTGCGCTCTTGCTCACGCAATTTGTGGGTATTCCCTTCACTCTTCTTTTTGGCAAGATTGCTGGCAAGTTTGGCTCCATGCCAACCCTAATTGGAACTCTTGTCTTCTATCTGCTTATCGTCCTGTTGGGCTACTATATGACTACCTCACTTCACTTCTTCCTTCTCGCCTTCATGGTAGGGATCGTACAAGGAGGCAGTCAAGCGCTCGCGCGCTCCATCTTTACCCGCTTAATCCCGGCTAAACGCTCTGCTGAGTTCTTTGGTTTTTACAGCCTCTCAGGCAAACTCGCTGCCGTCTTTGGGCCTTTCGTCGTCGGTATCATGTCCCAGATGACGGGCTCTAGCCGCTACGGTATCTTATCGCTGGCGTTATTCTTCCTTGTCGGCATCGTGATGCTTTTCATGGTAAATGTAGAAAAAGGTCAGAAAGAAGTAGCCAATACTGGGGCTTAAGTGAACGATAAAAGAGAAAAACAGGGCGAATAGGGGATATCATCCCATCGTCCTGTTTTTCATTTAAATAGTAACCCACCTTATCGGGTGGCACTCGCCCAATTGGATCCAACGGAGAGTTCTACCTGTGGCTTTTGTTGGTCCTTGCGCAAAGATTCATAGCTAGCAAAGTACTTCTCCGCTTCGGCTTCCTTCTTATTCTTCTTTAAAATCAACGCATATTGGTAGTGATACAAGGAAGTTTCTGACCCCTGAACCACAGCTTGCTTGGCTTCGGCTTCCGCTTTTCCTAGATCTCCTAAGAAAGCATAGGTAACCGAAAGATGAAAGTGCATCGCTGGATTGAACGAATTGACTTTATTTCCTTCCTGAAAGCTCTTCAGAGCGCTCTTGGCTAACTCTTGCGCTCGCTCTTTTTTCGCTTGAGCAGACAGATTCTGATCTTCCTGCATAACTTCAATCTCTGTCAGATCCGCATTTCCTTTGGCAATCCAATAACGTTCATTGTATGCATCCAGTGCCAGCGCTTTGTCTGCATACTGACGGGCTTTCTCGGTCTCTTTTAGCGACTCGTAATAGATGGATCCCTCGTAATGGTAAAGCGGATTCTTCTCATCCAGTTGAATCGCTTGATTAATCGCTTCTATGGCCTTATCTGTCTTCCCTTGGCTATACAAGATTTTACTATAGTGATAGTGATACTCGGCATTTTCATTATTAAGCGCCGTCGCCTTTTGTGCCATTTTACTCGCTTCTGCCACTCGATTGGCAAGTAACAGTTGCACCGCTAACGCATCATGAAGTGATGCAGACTCCGTCAACACTTCTTTCGTCTCTTCCAATAGGACAATTCCATCATGATAGCGTCGTTCTTCTCCATACAGAGAAGCGAGGTGCAAGACAATCTTTTCATTAGACGGATTGTACTTAGCTGCCTTCTCTCCCATCTGAATCGCTTGCTCCATCTTGCTATTCTTATACGCTTCCATAGATTCCTCATATGCCTGTTTGGCTAGTGCCGGATCAGCTTCCACCTCTGTCTGGCCCGTCCCTCCTGGCGAGAAGAGGAAAATACCTAAGAGCAAAAGAGCTGCCACAGCCGCACCTATGGCTCCCACCTTCACCCACTTCGAGGATAGCTTTTTCCCTTTCGATGGAATCAGCAGAGGCAAACGCTCACTTGGGCCACTCTTCTTCTCATGATCTTCACGAGACCTTTTATTATGTACGGACTCATCCCCCTGATCAACAGGATCTTCCGTTCTCTTGCTCGTATGACCCCCCTCAGACTCTCCCTCCTTCTTCTCTTCCGTTTCTGAAGTTAGAGGCACGTCCCAACGAGGCGTATATTCTTGTCCCACTTCATCGTCCAGTAAACGCTGAAAAAGTCCAACAGTCTCCGAAAGGAGTGGACGATCTTCTCGCTTTGCATCCAAATTGCGCTCTACCCACTCACCCAGGTCCCACGACACTTCAGAGCAAGCCAGACGCAGTTGCAAGATAATATCTTCTCCAGGATCAGGCTGCTTGCCCGTGATCATGCGGTAAATGAGCAAGGCCAATGATTTGGTATCCGCTGAACCTCGTTCTTTCTCTTCGCCTGAAAAGAAGCGTTCCGGTAAAATCCCTTCATAACCACACGGCAACACTTCTTGTTCTCCACCATAGAGAAAGCGTATTTTCCCGTCCGGGAATAGAAAGATATTTTGCGGGTGGACAATCGTCTTTTGACCCGCTTCTTGTAATAAAACGAGGTGTTCACTCAACTGATGGATCATATAGGTCGCTTCTTTTAGAGGGATATTTCCCTCTGCCATCCGCTTTAAGAGGAGAGTTCCTGTAAACGGCTGCAAAACCTGATAGTAGACCCCATCTTCTACAAAGACGTGTTCTAGTGGAATCAGTGCTTCCTCCACCCGGAGCGGGAGTTTTTCTTCTCCTGTCTGCTTCACTTCAGCAGCTGGAAGAGCATGCACAAAACGCGTGGGTGCCGTCTCACTCTCTTCTAAGCCCGTTTCCGCTGACAGCAACGAGGTATAGTACAGCACACCTTTGACAAACGGAAAAGAAGCTTCAATCTGATAAGCCTGATTGATTCTTTCTCCATTATTCCTTATCTTCATAAACGGCTCCCTCTCTCCCTTCTCTCTCGATTGACTATCTTATGTAGTCATAGCTACTCTTTGCTTGATTGCCCTAGCCACTTCGCCCTCCCCACCTCTGTGATCGCTTACAAGTCAATGCTCAATGCCGTTCGCTGGAGAACCTCCTGCCACATATCCAATGACGGCCGGTAGCTTGGCTGTACTGACAGAGCATTCATCACTTGGTTGGCAAGATCGACAGGTACTTCGTGGCACAATCGATGCAGAGGTGGAATGGAGAGCGGGTTTTGTGTCGGTATTTTTCCAGTCAACATGGTATATGCTACTACTCCCAAAGCATAGACATCTGTGGACACTCCAGTCTGTTGCACTTGTACACGAGCTTGTGGCAATTCCACATGTTTAGGCAATAGCCTCATCGGTCCACCATACAAAAATTGCACCATTCCCTCTGAAGGAAGGATCATATTTTGTGGGTGAACGATCGTAAACTCCCCGTTTTCTCGTAGAATCATCAGTTGCTGCACAATGCTTCGCAAAATGGGAACTACCTCTTTCCAATCCATCCTGCCTTCTATCATGCGATGTGCCAACAACTGTCCTTCCAAGCGTTTATACACTTGATACAATGTCTCTCCCTCAAAAAATACCTCATGTAGAAGAATAAACACCGCTTCATCACGATTCATCAAGGAACTTACCTCTTCGCTCCGATCCACAGCACGTGCATCGAGCGCTTGCACAAAGTACCTCCGTCCTATCAGTTCATCTTCTGTGTCTGATGAACGATAGACGGTATCGTAGAGTAACCCTTGTACAAACGGAAACCCATTCTCCACTTGATAAACCTCTTTAATCCATTCACCTTTACGCTTCCTTTTCATGGCTTTCCAGCCCCTCCAAGCTCAATAATCGCGTTTCTAGCATTACTTCTATGTATGATAACCCACCATCTAGTGGTTGAAAAAGGAAAGTATCCACGCTATCGATACTTTCCTTCATAAACGACAACAAATACGATCGAATCTTCTCTATTTTACCATGATGAGGGAAGACTGGGTACCCTTTTGCGTAGGGAAAGTGGGGGAGATTGCTAGGAAGTTTTTATGATTGAAATAGGTTTTGTAGGGGAGAGCGAGAATAGTAAATACAACAAGTTGGAGATAAGGTTCAAACTGCAATACATTCGGTTTGCCGTTATTTTTGCTTCAGGAATTCAGGACTCATCTTAACATTTTATCCGAACTTACGTTCTATATTGTTGGGTGAGGAACTATCTCAAGTCCAGTTGGAACAATGAACGATAAAGGTACCAGGCCTCTTTATAGTGCTACAACTTTCTTCCTTATGACACGGGATTGCGGATGGAATTTATTATTTTTTGCTTCTCTCTCCTGTTTGATTCCGGTTCTTTTTCCTCGATAAATCGTTCCTTTGCGAATAAATAGTCATTCAAGTCATTAGACTTGACTACCTCGGGATGCATTCTTAAATGATGAATCCATAGACGGAATGCCCACCACAACTTTCCCTTCCGAAGTAGGTATCGGATAACTCGCTTCCGGTCTTTGTATGTTTTCATTTGTATGTCGTTTAGTTGAAATGCCAACTTCCCAATTTCTAATATGAGTTTATCTAACTTATCATGGTCATCAACAGTTATCTCTCCATTTACTTTAGATAGAATCAAATCTTTAGCTTCTTGCACTCTCCCTTTTACTAAGGGTTGATTTTCTAGTACTATTAATGGAACTCGAATAAATGCCTCGATTGAAGTTTTAACCGTCAAGGGCATTGTCATTTTCATTTCGTATTCAACCTTCCGTAACAGTTGAATAGCCCTTTCCATACTGCCCATATGACTTTTTTTAGCCATCGCATAACCTCCTGAACGAAGGTTTAGATTGAAGCTAATTATACCTGAGATAAGTAAAACTGCTGGTACAGCCTCCTCTTTTAATGGTACAGTACCATCTTCCCTAACAATTAAATAGTAATATTGGTTGCTATAATAGAAGGAAGAACCGTAATAAAGCTTTCCATTACAAATAACTTTAGCCGGGAATACTTCCAGCCTTTCATTAGTACTCTTATACTCCTGAAATATATTCATTACTCGCTCCGGTGGTGTAAACTTCCCCACATCTACCACTCCCTCTTCCCCTCCTGTAGTCCCGAGAAAATATAGTTTAGCCCCCCTACCAAACATTAAAATCTAAATTACAAACAGCAAACTCCCATTTTGTAGTAGTGATCTCCTCACCGCAAATTTTCCAATCGTTTCAATGTAGGTTCTCATGGATTTTCTCACATCTTCTGGCATTCTCTTTCCCACGGCGCGATCCATCCGTTTTAACATCCGCGCTTTGTTCCTATACACCTTTCGATGATATGCTGGCGACTGCTCTCGACCAAAACCTTCAACCGTATGACTCCAACTAACTAAAAAGCCTGCCCGACGAATAATGGGTTTACAATCTTCAAGATAGGGAAGACTCCCTGCTTCATCAATAATCAAATAAGAGTTCGAGCGCTTGAACTGTACATAGTAATAATTTTTCCCATTATTTTCAATCAGATTAGGTGTCACGCCATATGGTTCCGTCCCCTTTCTGTACTTCTCAATGATCTGTTCTATCTGCTCTGGTATATCTTTCATACCTGTAGACAATGGATTTCATTCCCTTCTCTGTCTCAGCTATTAGAACCAACCTGTTACCGTATTTTCACCTTATTTGTCGCTTCCCCCACCTTTTTATCGTTTCAAGCATTTTTAGGGTCCGTAAAAGCATCAATTACTTCATCCCTATCATTTGTAGATGCTACACTCAGCGTATCTCATGATACGGGATGGCGAATGGAATTTATTACTTTTCGCTTCTCTCTCCTGTATGATTCCGGTTCTTTTTCTTCGATAAATGCCGTCTTTGCATATAAGAAATCTTCCATATCTTTGGACTTAACTACATCAGAATGCATCCTCAAATGATGAATCCACAAACGGAATGCCCACCACCACTTTCCTTTCTGAAGTAAGTATCGGATAACTCGCTTCCGATCTTTGTATGTCTTCATTTGTATATCATTTTGTTGAAAAGCATATTTACCACTGAGTAAAATAATTTCATCTAATCTATCCCTATCTTCAATGGTAACTATTCGTTGATCCAAAGTTGATTGGATTATACTCTCTGCATCCTGCACCAATTTCCTAATCAGAGGATGTTTTTCCAAAGTAGTCTGAGGAACCTGTATAAACGCTTCCAATGACCCTTGTATCTCCAGTGGCATATCCTTTTTAAGTTTTTTATCAATTTCTTCTAGGATATTTAATGTTTGTTTCATAGACCCCATATGATTTTTTTTAGCTATAGGTATTACACCTAGATTTAAATTGTGCCTAAAACTTGTCATTTCAGTCGCTAAAAGAACTACATTTTCCATCCGATCTTTAGTAGGAATACCACCAAATTCATCAATGGCAAGGTAAGCGTGACCATCAATGGCAAGGTAAGCGTGACCTTTATTAGAAAAATAAATTGCACAGTAGTAGTATGTATCACCATATAAAATCCGTGTTGGAAAATAATCGATTTTTTCATGAAGTTTCATACTCTCTTTAAACACATCCATCACTCTTTCGGGTGGTGTATAACTCCCCATACGAATCACCTCTTGTTCCCCGACTATAACAATGTCAGTCGAGGAATATAGTATAGTATCCGCTTGGTAAATAAATACTGAAAAATACGATTAACCCTAGTAACATTACTTGCCGAAAAGATGAACGGCAAAGGTACCAGGCCTCTTTATAGTGTTGCATTTTTCACCTCCTCAAGAAACGGGGTTACGGATGGAATTTATTATTTTTTGCTTCTCTCTCCTGTTTGATTCCGGTTCTTTTTCTTCAATAAATCGTTCCTTTGCTTGTAAGTAGTCATCTATATCCTTTGACTTGACTACATCTGAGTGCATCCTTAAATGATGAATCCACAAGCGGATTGCCCACCACCACTTTCCTTTCTGAAATAGGTATCGGATAACTCGCTTCCGGTCTTTGTATGTTTTCATTTGTATGTCATTCTGCTGAAAAGCATATTTTCCCCCAAGCAATATATAGCTTTCCAATTTATCTCTGTCTCTGCTCGTCACTATTCGTTGGTCCAGGGTTGATTGAATTAATAGTTCTGCATTATGTACCATTTCTCTTACAAGAGGTTGCTTTTCTAAAACAGTTTGAGGAACTTGAATAAATGCTTCCAACGACTTCTGTATCTCAACTGTCATTGTTCTTTTTAGCTTATCCTCGACATTTTTCAGAAGAAGTAATGTCCTCTTTATCACTTCCTCATGCTTTTTTCTAGCAATTGGAATGGCACCTGTATTTAAATTGAGTCGATAGCTTACCATTTCAGCCATTAATAGAATTATTTTTTCGACTTGATCTTTTGTGGGAACATTACCTTTTTCATCTACCGCAAGATAGTAATAGTTATTGTTAGTACCAGCATAATAAGATGCACAGTAATAAAAACTATCCGCAAACACAATTCTCGTAGGAAAAATCTCCAGCCTTTCGTTAGGCTTCTTATACTCGTTAAATACATCCATTACTCTTTCCGGTGGTGCAAACTTCCCCACAACCATCCCCCCTTATTCCCCTCCGTAATAACATGTCATCCGGAGATTTATAGTTTAGTCTCCGCCAAATGAATTTCTTGGTTCATCGCAGTTTAAAATGGCAGGAGCTTTGCCCAGATTAGCGAATTCAAAGCTAAGTGGTCAGCGGAGCGTAGCTCCTCCTTCTTCAACTTTTCGCCAATTCAGTGAATCCGCACAATATTCTCTAGACGTAGCCCTTTCTCTTTTCGAATACGACGCAGAATTCCACCCATTTCTTTCGTATGTAAAAATTCCATATTCCACTATATATCAGTATAAGATTCCTTCAAATCTAATTATATACTATTCCTTTCCTTATTCAATAGTTAGATTAAACATAAAATACCGATAGAGACACCCCCACATGGAAGCATCTCTATAACCGTTTTCCATCAAAAATATAGTCGCCTCACCATATTCACCTCTATACATCCATCCCCCGTCTAATCTCCTCCAACAACACGGTAACCAACCTCTCCTGATACCCTGCCCGTCCATTTCTTCTCATTTCATCACTTACGGATAGCAACTTCGAGGTACCGATCTTCTCCAATTGCTTCAATCTAGACGGAGTAAGCGTCTTGTCGGACAGGCAGTGGTAATAATCGTTTACGTCCATATGCCACAAACGAACCCGCTCCGCATAACGCCTACATAAGCGGTCTGCGATCAAGAGTCCTTCCGGATCAAAATCTCCCGAGTACCAGATAGTGTAACCAGCTTGTACAAGACGGTCCAATAATAGAAAAGCCGATAAGGTCATCTGCCCATTGGTACAGATAAAGGGAGGATGAGGGGACGGTAGCTGGTCCAAAAGACTCGCATACACGCCCGAGTTCTCAACCATGTAGACAACAGTGTGCGGATCAGTTGGAGAGAGTATCTGATCCACCTTTAGCAATTCCCTCAGCGGAGCGTGTAGCACCGATCCTGCCTTCTAATCCCAAAGCCGTTTACATCAGTTCACGCTCCGTCATCTCTATTAGCACCTTTTCTTATTGGTAGTAACAGCTTCGCATTTTAGCGTAATGTTAAACTGCGATGAATCTTTTTATTTAACTAGCACCACGGGTAAGTCAACATATGCTAGTTGTAGACTCACATTAAGAAAGAGCCCTTAAGGGTGATAGAACCTCTCTCGGCTCTTTCTTTAGTAGCTCAGTCAAAAGGAGGACCGTCGTATTGATCAGCGTTTTCTTTTATCTCTTTTGGAACAGTTATAGGATTTGTCAATTCTCCTTTTAGGATCATTTCTCTTTCTATCGAGCTTGTCTGATGAGCATCAGGGGAGTTTTTATCCGTTATATTAGTAAAGGCAAACTCAGTACGTTCCTCAAAATGACATTCAACTGGAAAGAATGTCTTTTCATCCAAGCTCATTTCCCAATTCTCATCTATTTTTGCTGTGCTTAATTCACTTTCAGGCCCACCATATATTTGACTTACTTTTTCATTGTAGTAGTTAGGTACATATTCTTTCATTTCGTCATTCGTTAATTCTAGCTTGAGAATAATCACTCCTTGTTCTTTTTTTACTACAACTTTCTCTTTACCTTCTTTTAGAAACTCTATTCCGATTCTAGGGTCCAGCTCATATCGTTCATCATCCTCATAAGGATAGGAATAATATTTAAGAGTCTCTTCTTTGTTATGAGACTCACCATAAGGAAAATAGTGAGTATAGATCAAGCTATCTTCCAAATACGTATACTCATTTCTTTCGAGCTCACCGGTATTCTTTTTCATATGATCAAAAAATGCGTAGGAATTAAACTGTATATTGAATTCACCACTATAAGTCCCATTGATTTCTGAATCCATGTCTGGACTTTCGTATTTTCCTTCATACTTATTTCTGTAATCATAAGATAAACCATTACTATCTTGTAAGGCTTGTTCTGCATTTTTTAGTATTTCACTAACTGTTAAATCTGCATCATCTTTTGAATTTTGATCTTTTGATGATTCCTTTTTAGGCGATTCTTTTGCTTCAATGCTACACCCGAAGACCATCACTATAGATAAACAGATAATGACCAAAGCTAATATGTTTTTTTTCACTTCTCTATCCCCTTCTGCTAGACGAACTGTTCGTGCTTTAAGTTACATATCTTAATTGGGCTGAATTTTTTCGTTTCTTTTCCTAGTTTAAACTCCGGAGTCCAACTAGCCTCGATTTCGATCTCTTAATCTGTTTGAGGATCTCTTTCTTTACGTTTTGTACGATCTCATGCTTCAAATTTCCCAAAACTGATCAATTGGACTTTATCTCCTCTGTGAAGAGCATCCATACAGAACCAAAAAAGACGTCAATGGCTTTCGAAGCGCCTTAATTCGTGATATCAGTTTCCCTAATACTTTAAAAACAAGTTATCTCTAATGATTTTCTTATCTAATAGTAAGAGCGAAGTATCCCTCCTACTATAAAACGCTTTCTTGGTTGTTATATCTTTAGATGGTTTTGTTTACCTATTATATTACCACGATTCAATATCAAAGGATAGCTTTTATGAGATATTGAATCACTCTTATACAAATAAATATTGTTTGTTTGCTTCCCCTAGATTAGGAAATTATTATATATCCATAAAAAGATGTCGTTGAACTCTTCATCTTCATAAGGATTTGTCTCATAAACATATGGAATCTCATATCTTATTTCAATGACCACCGGATAACGAAGTTCTCTAAACCTCTGATTTAGTAATGCTTCAGTAAAATGCTCATGCTTTGGTCTTCGATATACGGATCACTTCCATATCCACCTAATGTCGACGTTTCTAAATGTTTATATGTACCCACGTATTGGACTTGAGTCAATAAGAGAGTCAGTAAGAAGTTAAGTCTAATCTGACAAAGATTGATCCTCAAGCTGTTGAGGAGTAAGATAATCCAGTCCACTATGAATGCGATTTCGGTTATACCAGCCCCCAATGAATTGAAAGATTGCTATTTTTACTTCTTTGAAATCTCGATAGCGCCGGGGACACTAAAAGGTTAAGTCCCTAAAAAAAGTAGCGTATATGGCCTATCGAAAGTGATATCTACAAATGGATCAAAGACCTCACTCTCATCAAAGGAAACAGAGAGAGAAAATGATCCCAATGGATTACTAGCAGAAAAAGCAGTAGTAAAGATAAAAGGAGAAGGAGGTCCGCTTCCCCATAGATTAATCCAAATCGGACCTTTTTTGGATTAATCCACTTTCTAAAAATATTTTATAATCAATATAATAACCTTTCTGTAAATAGTATGCTTCACTTGAATCTCTAAATCCTTTAACAAAACAAGGAATCTCTAAATTATTGGCACCTAGTTCAATAAAACGTTCCCTGATAAATCCTTCCAATGAACAAGATGTGTAAAAAATGTATTCAGCCCCATACTTAGAAGTATGCTGTGAACGTTCAATGGTATCAGGAATGAATTCCATGAAATAAGGCATAAACTCTATTGAAAAGGTACCAAATGAATAGTCGTTTAATGTCTCTATCCTCTCTAGCGATTGATTCAGCCGAATCACCTTTACTCCTAGACCTAAAAAGTTGGTGGAGGCCCAATCAAGTACTTCAAAAATAATACCCCTATAATTATTTATCTTATTATAAGAAAATACACGATTGATCTGATCGTCTATTTTATCTTGAATGTCTGCTATTGCCATATTGATCACCGTGTGATTCATTAACTCTTCCTGTTGTTCATCGCAGTCAACACCTTCATCAAGAATAGGAAAGTTGTCTAGATATGAATGCCAGCTATCTGGCCAGTTAATTTGACTCCTCTTCCATGCATCCACTTCATTTGCTCCCAAACTGCCCATTAATAAGGGGTTTGATACTTTATATTCTGTATCATAGACTTCCCTTAACTCTGCTTGTAACTCATGCTCTTCTATATAACAATGCAGGACATACCTAAAGTGATGAACAAGTTTCGCCTCATCACAAATTGAGCCCTTGCCACCAATACTAATCTTCAACATTCCTATGTGAGGTTCTGTACACTCAATAAGCTGTGAACTAAAACGGCCTTCATGAATTAAGAGATTATATTCATGTATTAACTCGTTAATTTCCAAATCGTTATACCGAACAAGCAATATTATGTATTCCCAACATGACCGAACATCATATTCGCCTGGCTGGTGCTTTCTCAAGAAAATTTCCAGTTGGTTCATTCAGATTCTCTCCTTCATTCGAAAATCCTTACAATGATTTACGAGAAAATAACTTGGAATGGGTCTAGTCTTTTGATAATAAATACAGAGTTACTAGTTCCCATTCCATTAAAAAGTTATCGAATTTTGTACTTGCTGGGCAATTCTATTTTATTTTCTCCCCTTTCCCATCAAAAACCGGAAAGTGCGACGAGATATAATCAGCGGTCCCATCTTTATTTGGAATAACCCCACCTTGAACTTCAATTATTTTTCCATCTGGTCCTTTTACTTTTGCATTAAAAGTTATAGGTATAACATTGCCATCATTCCCTATGGAATAATCCAATTTAGGACTTTTATTCATGAACTCGTCTAGAGCTGCCTGTCCCATAGCATCAATGTTCTCTTTACTATAATGCTCTGGGTACATAGTCTTTGTTTTAGTTTTTTTTGATAGCTGGATCGGATTGATATCTGACGGGTCTTTCTCTAAATATTCCTCTCCAGCACTCCTTCTCACTTTCTTTTCTAATTTATTCCTTTTACTTTTAGATACGTTGGGATCTTGTAATTCTTGTAAGTGTTTTTTTACATTTGTCCACTTTTCTAATTGGCTTTTATCTACATCCCCAATTTCAACTACCACTCTACGAACGCCAGTGCTATTATCCAATTCTATTGATTTCATCTCAAGACCTTGCTCTTTCGTTATTCGTTTCATTTCATTCCAATTATGAAGACCACTACCATTCCATTGCCCGTAAAAAGGCGAATCAGGATCTGTTTGTATTTCACCCTCATGCACATGTTTCTTCGTTTGCTTACTAATCTGAGGGGGGCAACTACAAATTACTTTCCTACTATCGCCAACTACATCATCAACTTCATCCTTGGCTTTTTTCGCCACATCCCCTGCATCAGAACCAAGAAGCTTATCATCCAATTTCTTAATTGCATCTATTCCATCATCTGCATATTTACCAACCTTGGCTACTTTTGCTGGAGGAAAAAGTGCAACACAACTAAGTGTATGATCTAAGATACCTGCTTCATTGCCATCAGTGTCTTCTCCTGTAAAGCAAGTAGAAACATCATCAAGAATTAGAAAATCTAGGCTTTCTTTCCCGACATACAGAGCATCATCTACGATTTCGCCCGATGTAACATAGTCTACCGAATCATCAACAATTTCCCCTGATGCAACATAATCGTAGGCGTCTTCCCACCATGGCTTATCTTCTTCTTTCTCCTCTTCTTCCTTCTTATCTACTTGCTCCTTCTCTTCATTGGTTGGTTCCTGAAAATTTTCTGCTTCATCCTCTCCTCCCGCTTCTGATTGTTGCAGATCCGATGGTTCTTGTTCCAAATTTCCCGATTTGGACCCTTCTCCTACTTGTATTTCTACCTCTTCACCCTCGATCAATTGTTCGATCGTCTGCTCTACAGTTGTCTTAGCCGTTCCATCATCCTCCGCAAAGAGGGTATATAACACACCTGCCAATAACACAACTGCTATGAGAATCAACACATACTCTACAGTCGTAGCGCCTTTTCTACTCCACTTTATCCATTCCTTCATGCGATTGCTCTCCCTCCTTTATGTGCTCTATTAAATTGGAAATAACACAATCCCAAGCCCATATTTCGCTATCACCCAAATGAGACCAATGGTCAGTATGATCATGACTGGGGAATACCAAAGAGAGAGACGGTGTGATTCAGCTACCGTAAAGCAGAGTGTGACATAAAACCAAACAGCCACAATCAGTTGAATCGCTATGAAAAATAAATAAAATACAAGCAGAAAAAAGCTACTATCAATCCTTGGTGTGATATCCATAAAGATTTCATTTCCGAAGAGAAGTAGTTGGATTCCCCATAAAAGAAATCGTGTCACGAAAACAAACATGGCACCGGCCACACCGTTTAAAAGATCTTGAAAGGTCCCTTTTCCTCCTACTGCTCGACCCAGTATGTAAAGTAAACCTGCATATGCAAACCATAGAATCGGACCAATTCCTATCCCAATAAGGATGGATATTGGCAAAAGCATACTTAATTCAAAATAGTCTCCTAACTTAAGGAAGAATATTTGATCGAAAGTGTATGATATCCCGAATACAAGCACAATTAGAATCAATATATACCACTTCGAGGAAATATCGCGCATGCGTCTGACCACTCGCCTAGGACGAAACCAGATCGATATCCACAAGTCCAGACATTCCATTAAAAAATTTTTTATACGATCCATTTTTTCTCTCCTATCGCTGCAAAATCTTAGACTAGTTCACCAACGGCAGTAGGAAGATTAAGCAAATGATTACAAAAAGAAATAATCCTATTACAATAAGTCCAAGCGCTTTCCACGCGGATGATTCCAATACTTCTCCCACCGCTTTTGCAAGTACGACAACGTACCACACAGCGATTACTATATCCACGATAAAAGATAGTGAGAAAAAGGCGAGTAAAAAAGTACTACTATCTAAATGAGGGGTGGCAGTAGTGAAGTTTTCATGTCCTATGAGAATAATCTTGAGAAGCCATAGCATTATTTTCCATGAAAGTGGCACAAAAGCTAATCCAATCGCTCTACGCATGCCTCCCCAAGTAACATCCGAATCAAACACTTTCCCTACAACAGTCATGATTCCACTCAGTAAAAACCACTGCACAACCCCAATGATTGCTCCAATAACCAGTGAGAAAAAGAATACCTTAGGTAAAGATAAGCGGTTCCCAAGATCTTGCGCGGCAGCATTTTCTAAAAAAAGAGCAATACCAGCTAGGACTGCAATCATCCAAAGCCACTGAGTAGTATTTGCTTCAACATAGTGACGTGTAGTGCGCCTCGGTTGATACCATACAGTGAACCAAGGACGCAATCGCTCATCATCTTTTAGGTAACTAATCATCATTTATTAACCTTCCTTTTTTTAAAGTTTTCTCAGACCTGTATTGCTGACTCGAATCATCTATAAATCCATTTACAATATATATTTTATAAGTAAATGGTATCTTTGTCCAACTCAAACAGGATACAATACCATCTTTTGATATACCAGTTCTTAATAGATAGTAACTTGAAACATAGTATCTCGTTTAGCTATCCTTAATATGTTAATTAGTACCTTGTTTAGTTAGTAACCAACAATACCAATGGATCATAGGACTAAGAGCCGTGAATAGATTGGTCATAGTTAGACTTAGCTTATCTGGAGCCTCAATATTTGCACCAAGTCTAGAGTCATTATCTTTTCTACATATTTTTAGTATGGGAGTAAAGTTCAATACATTTGCATTCGAGAGAGAGGAAAAATACGCATCTCAATTTTCCCAATCACATTTTGTTTTGAAATGGGCCCGAATTCACGACTATCAATACTTTCACTTGGATTATCTCCCATAACAAACAATTGGCCAGATGGAATTAGGACTGACTGAAAGTCAGGAAGATCCTCTCGAGCGGTATTGCCCAATGTAACTGCCTGTTGATTAACATATAACCTCCCTTCGCGTACTTCCACTGTATCCCCAGCCAAAGCTATCACTCTCTTATCATAAGGTCGTGTTGTCGATTCATTCAATCGAAAGACCACCATGTCACCACGTTTAATTTGATCTTCATGAATATCAACAATGATTATATCTTCTTCCACAAAAGTAGGCTCCATACTAGGACCAACAATCATATACCAATCGTAGGAACGTAATAAAAACAAAAAAGCAAGGAGTGTAACTGACCATAAAATCAGTATTGTAAGCACTATCTTTTTCATACGATTCCTTTCTAAAACACGTTATTAGTTCAGACTAGTAGGATAGAGAGTTTCCAGACCAAGATAATTGAAGTGCCTCTTAACTCTTTCTTTATGAAACTAACGGTGTTTATACTCTTGCCACGGGTGAAAAAGTGGCTAAACGTTATTCAAAGGCGTATTTCCAAACTGAACGTGCGAATCACTAAAATGCTAGAAATCTCTTATACGTTGCCTCATCCATAATGAATGACATGCCCCATGTTATCCAATTTCATTCTATATATTCCGTATCAACAGGATAGTGGTTATATTGCTCAACAAACTTCTTTCCTGTAAATTCAAATGAAGATTTCTTCGCCATTTCTAAAAGCTGTGTAATCATTCCGCTTTGAGTTCCTCGAAAGATGATCTAGGAACATATGATCCAGCACTAGTGAAGATAATCATTGAAAACACCTCTGTGTATTTCTTCAAGGAGTTAAATTACTGGGAGTCCATATGACAACGGTCATCTGCTACCTAGTGGAAGAACGCTACATCGCGAAGGTATTCTTGTCCTATTACAAACTATTAGTAACATATTTTTGAAGATGATATAAATCATAATCATTATCCGAACTTTCATTCGGAAAGAGAATCATGAACCATAGACGATTTTTCCCTTCGAATATTAAACCTTAGATTCAATATAAATAGATCACGTCACTAATTCATTCCTCCTGTTCAAACTCCATATCAACAGAAATCTCACTACTATTTGTTAGATATCCTATTTTCTCTCCTTTTACTACAAATTGATCATTCTTCGCCATTTCAATGATCATATCTTTCGTGTCTCCTTTCTTCACTTTGATCATTGCATGCAAGCGCATTTTCTGTGTAGCGTCTGGCCATACGCGATCAGGGACGTCATAGTCTTGAATAAACTTTTTTTCTATATACACTATTCTCTCCTGTATTTCTTCAGACAGATGAGGTTCTACTTCTAAATTCTCTATAATGGACATGCTTGAAGTGTTGGTTAACTCGTATTCATAATAAATATCTCTATATTCTTCCGGATGTTCGAAAAGATCATTTATCTCATCACTTGTTAATCCACGATCCTTCATAGCTTTTTTGCTCAGCCAAAATTTATCAACTTCATGTACTTTCACATTTAATCCATTTGCTTTCAACGTATCTCCAGAAAAAGATATGAAATAATATGTTAAAAAAAGTAAAATTAGTGAAGTTAATCCTACGAATGTGATTTTGAAGATTCTCTTTATCAATTCAATTACCTTCTTTCGGTACTAGTTTGATGATACTTAATCCGGCTAATCATCGTTTATCTAAATGAGCCCCTATCCCCATAAATTATTAGAACAATAGAGCTAAGACTGAAAATCAACTTCCAATGTTATGATTTATGGTAATTGAGTTCCTTTATAGAAATGGAAGCCTTCGGTTCTCCATTTGACCTTAATAACTTACAAAGTTTCTTGTCTGTTCCCAGGATATTTTATAAGCCCTATATATCACAGGTACGTATCATCAAAGGAGACTTCTTTTTTTGAGTTATCTTTAATATTGTGGGATTTTTTAATTAAATAGGGTAGTGCATCAGAAATACTTGTGATTCATGCATTAAATTAGTCGCAAGCATAAAAGGTATGGACTTCATTAACCTCATGAGCTTCTTTATTCCAAATCCAGTCGAAACTCCGCTACTTCATACCATCTCCTCCCTAACGCAATTTCATCAGTTCACACTCGGTCATTTCTATTACCTCCTTTTCTAAGGCTTCAATACTCTACCTCTCATAATATCTACTCTTAATCTTTTAATCTCACTATATATAATTTCCCACCTTCATCTATATACTCTTTATATGACTCTCGTACACTCGCATTATTACGATCGGATGTATGCCCAGAGTATAATAGTTCACCATCAACTCCTGTAATAATCGTAGCATGATTGATCCTTTCATCTCCATCAAAGTCCCAATATAGCAAGTCTCCTTCTTCAATGTCGCCACTTTTAAATGCTTCATCAAAACCTTCTTTTGATGAAATTTCGATAACCTCTTCCTCTATGTATCCATTCTCTTTATTTGAAAAATACTTAAATTGGTCATGAGCTATGCCCCAAGCATTAGAAACATCTGATTCTTTCTGCAAACAAGGCCAGACTCCTAAAACGCAATGCTCTTCTCCTTTTTCATAATACCAATCATCATTCATCTGTCTTATTTTTCCTGATTCTAGCAATATTTGTGAAACAAAATTTGCACAATCGCCTCCTCCATTTTCAAATGGTGGAAACTCATATTTAAGGTTAAAATCATCGAACCGTTCGTACTTTGGATTAACTCTTTCTTCACCCTCCTTGCTGTAACTATCTATATATTCCTTTTGACTTTCTAATATTCCCTCTTTTTTTTCCTTATTCTTTTTTTCTATCTCTGCACTTAGTTCTAAATCTACTTCTCCTTCCATTCTACTAATCCAGTTAATAGTTTGTTGGTTATATTCTTCCTCATTTAGCTTCTCCACCGATTTTTGATCACTGCTATTTCCTTCTAATTGTTGTGACTGGTTTTCCAACGGCAAAGATTCTAACTGCTCTTGTTCAGGGGACCGTAGTTGTTCTTCCCCTCCACGTGATGTTTTGTCTTCATCCTCAGGAAGCGCATTGTCCATCTGTATATTCGGGGAATTACTACTTTCTTTTCCCATTATAAGATTCATTACCGTAGTGTAAACCCGTTCCTCACCCTCTCCACTAAATAAGGTGAAAACAACGGCTGCAAGACTTACTACTGCGATTAGAATAAAAACGTACTCAACTGTAGATGCACCATGCTGACTTTTTAGCAGGCGCTTGTATTCATTCCGCTTTCTATCCAATCTTATTTCCCCCCTTTATCTATTTCTTTTCAACGGAGAGCCAGTAACCCTAGTAAGCCCCTCATGAAAATAGCATGTCCTGTTATGTTCATAAAAAGAAAAATTATTACTCACAGTAATAAGCTCAACGTATCTCCAAAGTTAAACCTATCGAATTCAACAAAGAAAATCTCTTAGTATATCAATAAACCTACAACTTATTTGATTACATCACTATATTAATGTAGTCAGCAGGATCGACAGATTGACCATCTTTTCGGATCTCAAAATGCAGATGGTATCCAGTTGATTTCCCAGCTGTACCAACGCCTGCTATGTTCTCACCTCTTACAACCTTATCACCTTTCTTAACGAGGAGTTGATGGGAGAACATATGCCCATAACGGGTAGTTACCCCGTTACCATGATCAATAATAATAACATTTCCATAACCATTCATCGGGCCAGCATGAGTAACTTCCCCCGCTTCAGCTGCATGAATCGGTGTATTATACGGTGCAGCTATATCCAATCCGTGATGCATACTTCCTGGTTGACCCGTAACTGGATCATTTCTTAATCCATAAGGGCCTATTGAAGTATAACTTCCAGGCGGAACAGGGATTCCAAAGTCTCCTTCAGTGATTAAAACTCCAGCATAAGACATCCCCCCTTTAGAGGCCTGGAGGATTGGTGCTTTAACTTCATTGCTGTAAGTAAAAGGGGTAGATTTCATAAATAGAACAGGGATACTCGTTTCTGCTTTAGCAATCGCTATACCATCTTTTTCTTTAATCTTTACCTCCATTTTCTTTAGCTCATATGCTTCTGGCGAGCCAAACGATTCTTCTCCCTGTTTTCTGGCTTGCTCGTCATCCCCCGTTGATGAAGCAATTTTTACTGCATCTCTCAATGCTGCCTGAGTATCCATAATGGCCATTCCAGTAACTGCAATCTGCCAAACGAATAGCGATAAAAATACAAAGGAAGGTAGAATAATAAGAAACTCGAGTGTTGCTGCCCCTTTACGGTTTCTACGACTAAATTGACTAATCCATCTAAAGAAAGTCATCAGCTTACCAACCTCTCAGTCCATTCTCGTCTGAATATCTCTACTTTCCAACTCGATTTTGTTTAGTATAAAATACAAGGTCGAACTATATTAGATATAATCAAAGTCTACAATCTCCCTCATAAATACAAACAGGGCATTGAAAATTCTCAATCCAATCTCACTTCTTAAGGAATAATTGGGGTAACTGCATGTTCTTCATATGTAAATGTCTTACCCACAATACTAGTAATAAAGAAGATGTCTACTTCTGTCTCTGCTTTTGCTGTTATCATCCCCTCTTCCTGATCAAAAGTCACATTTAATGTCGACAATTCATATGCTCCCAATACACCAAATGCTTTTTTCGCTTTTTTTTCTGCTTCCTCTTTATCCCCTGTATTAGCAGCTATTTCAAGAGAATCGTGGAGCGCTGCCTGCGTATCCATCACTGCCATTCCAGCTACAATAAATTGCCAGATAAGTAGAATAAACATGACAAAAAACGAAAAGATAATAGCAAATTCTATTGTCACAGCACCTCTACGATCTCTTTTTGACCTTTCTTTCATCCTACTAATAAAAGAGAGCATCATGCTCACCTCCATTCAACATTGAATTAACTTCACTTATACTTGATCACAATCTCTCCATCACTAATTTTGTCAAGATAAGACCGTGAAGGGCCGGAATCTTTTCCCCATACGTACTTTCCTTTAAAATACTCTTCTGCCATCATCGGTTCATATTCAGTCCGTGCTCTCACTTCTACTCGTCCATTTTTATGAATAATGATTTCCCCCTCGTGATCCGCACCATTATCCATTGCATATTTCTTTGCCACATTTGCTAACCGTGTTTGATTCCTTAGTATCCCTTGCTTAATCATAAAACTCTCTTCTGCTACTGTTTGTGGAGACTCATCCTGCGAGTTGTATGTTTCAATAATTACTTGGTCAAGCTCCTTGGTTACTGCAATACTTGCAGCACTAGCAGCAACACGTGAGACAGAATGAGTCGCCCATGCAATGCCAACACTACTAAGTAGAAGAAAAAGAATAGTCATGCCAAGAAGGATCATTATCCACGGGATGGTTATATTACCTTTTTTATTTTTTATTAGTTTCAGCATGATTTTCTCCTCCAAACCGACTCGTTCACGTCATCAATGCAATATGTTATCCACCTCATTAAACACCTAAATTTTCTTGATCTCACTCAACCTTATCGTTAATCTTTCTGTAAATATCCGCTTTATTATCTGCCACTTCTTGCTTCATATTAATTTCGAATTTGTCAATAAAGAAATATATATCTGTATATCGCTCACTAATCTTCATCCCCGACCCAGAAAGATTTAGCTCCTCTATCTTTCCTTTTGATAAGAGGTATTCCTTCGCCTTCATCATATGATCCTTTTCTTTAGATGCTTTATCCTTCGTCTCTTTTTCTATTTCACGAATCTCACTCAATTTCTTTTTGACAACTTCCAGTAATAGCGACTGATTATGACCTCTCCACTTTATCCACTCAGTAATCAATTTGCTCTTCTGGTCATCGAAGTACTGTTCTAAGTCTTCCTTAGATTGAACTGTCTGATAAGAACCTCCCCCAGCTTGTGCCACCTCTTTCAGCGAATGCGCCCCTTGATCATTCACATCAAATCCTATAATGTTAATAACCGCTTCAATATCGGATTGATGCAAACTTTGTGCCGCCTTCACTGGATCTCCGTCACATGTTTCCTCACCATCACTCACTATGTATACAATATTCTTGATATCCGATGATTTACTGGCTAGATCTCGCTGTGTTCCTTCAATCGCTTTCGCAATCGGTGTCCATCCCGTAGGTTTTACTTGGTCAAGGGATTCCTCGAATTTTTTTTCATCATACTCCTGCATCGAATAAATCTCTTCAGAGCTTTTACATGAAAGGGCTTTATCTGCATCACGATTACTTCCTTTATTTCCGTATATGCGTAAGGAAACATTACTACTCTCTGGCATAGTGGAGGCGAAACTCTTCACAGATTCTTTGGCCAAATCCATTTTCACTCCACCACTCACTTTCCCCGCCATACTTCCACTTGTATCGAGAAGAATAGTTACGTTCAGCTGTTGTGCTCTCCCATCCTTAGGTACTTCTACATTTCCAGGCGTATCTGTGGTGTCAAACGTAATGGTAGGATCAAAGGCACTCATTCTCTCATTAAGTAACCTATAATCTTCACCCATTAACTCAATGAACCGAGTATATAATTGATCTTCGGTTGCATCCACCGGAATATCATCAAGCTCTGCCTTCACTTTTTCCCAATTAAATTTCTCTCCACCGTATTCTCCGGGCGGTTGCTTTAAAATCTCTTCCACTTCTGTAGTAGCTTGTGGCTTGCTCGCATTCTGTTTTGTTTCCTCTATATTAACTTCAGATTCCATTACAGAATCTGAACATGCAGACGATAAAATAAGGGAGGGAAGTAGAGTTAACAATACAAAATACTTCTTGATTCCTACCATACTGAAACACCTCTTTCTAAGATATATAAATGTGGCCGTATTTGAACGGCCACATAAGGAGATTTACTTATTCTCCACCTTCTCCACCGCCAATATTCGAAAGAAGGTCTTTAATTTCATTTTTCACACTATCTGTCCCACCTTCTAAAGCGGCCATTGCAGCTAATGCTAAAGCACCAGCACCTGCAAGGACTAACACATACTCAAGCGTACTAGCACCTTTACGATTTTCAAGTACATTTTTGTAAGCTGTATAAGTACGTACACTCACACTTGCTACTTTGTTTTTCAGGTTTTTCATAACTTAATTCCTCCATTTTTTTGAATTGTCTACCATCAATACCTCTGCTTTCATCTCGATTCTCTCCACATCACCTCCTTAAAACAAACCTTTAAAGGGACTGTCTGGATCTAACACATATTTCAAAACTAGTGTTCCAAACATAAGGAGCATAATCGAAGGTGCAATGATTAACCCCGCCACCAAGGAGATCTTCGGTTCTGCTTTTCCCGCTTCTTCTTTCGCCTTCTCAGAACGCATCCGCCTCATTTCATCGGCTTGTTGTGCAAACGCTTGCGACACAGGAGTCCCTAAACGTTGTGACTGAATAAGCGATTGAATGAGTGCTTCAAGCTCCGGTGAGTCTGTCCGTTCAATAAGTGAACGATATGCATACTCGCGTTGCACTCCAAAAAGGATCTCTTGATTTAATCGAGCAAACTCCTCACTTAAGGGTCCCTTTGTTACGGATACATAATAGCCAAGAGCTGCATCCAGACCCATACCCGCCTGCAACGTAATACTCATCATATCGAGGAAGTCAGGAAGTTCAAACCGGATTTGTGCCTGTCTCCGTTTAGCAAGAACTCTAATACCAAATATAGGGAATAGATATCCTACAAAAGGCATCAGCGGTAACATTAATGAGTAGAAAGGAAGACCTAATATATACCAAAAAAGTCCAATGAAGAAGCTAATGATTAAAAATAGTATCTTTGCTCCATGCAAGCGACCTACTGTTAATCCGTATGGTTTTCCAGCTTTGATCAGATAACTTTCTAGCTCTTCATTCTCACTAAGAAGAGGAACTTTCTCACCAATTGGTGTGAATTGATCAAACCATTGTCCCATTCTTTCAGTCCAATTTTCTTTTTGTTCGCTTTGACTTGGGTTTACAACCTCTTCATCTAGATGTTGTTTGATCTCTTCCCCTCGGCTCCTGAATTGCACATAAAAGAAAGCCGCAAAGCATAAGCCCATCCATGTAGTAATGATCAGTAGAAGAATCCATGTTTGTTGCAATATTCATACGACCTTTCCCCTAAACTTTGATATCGGCAATCTTGCGAACGATAAGTACTCCGATTACCTGCATCCCAATAAAAAGGGAAATGATAATGATGCCGAAAAAAGAGGTAAACAGTTGAAAAAAACCCTCCATCATTTGACTCAGCATATAGGCTACAAGTAGAGATAGCCCAGGAAGAATATAAGCCGTATAACGCGCTTGAGCAGTTAAAGACTGCACAGTCTGCACAATAATTTTGCGCTCTTCCATCGTTCGTGCCATCTCTCCCATTACATGTGCGATATCGCCCCCTGCTCTGCGTTGAATAACTAACGCGTTGACGAATATATCGAGATCACGGCTTTTCAACTTCGAGGTGAGATCAGCTAGAGACCGCTCTATATCTCTGCCCAGTTTCACTTCTCTCACCACTGTCCCTAACTCTTTTCGAATTGGATTTGGCATTTCTTTCACTATTAATTCTAGCCCTTGAGGAATAGATAGTCCCGCACGCGAAGCACTACTTAATAACCGACACGCTTCCGATAATTGAGCTTCCAAACGACGTACATAGATGTGATTACGCGACTTTAGAAAGATCCAAGAACCCAATGGAGTCAATATCACAGAAGCTAATATACAAATAAGGAAAGACGGTACATTCAACATATAGAAGAGAAGGAAGGTGAAAAAGAAACCGATTAAGAATACAATAGATCCGTATTCTGATGGTCTCATCTCGACACTAGCCTTTTCCAATCGAGGAAGCATCTTTTCAGACCATCTGGTTTGATCAATTCGCTCCGCTAAAGACTCCGACCAACTACGCTTGGTTTCATAGACTTTCACCCAATTTCCGATTTGCTCCATCGCCTTCTTCTTCTCCCTCTGTGCGATCAAGAAATAATACACTCCCCATACCGCACTAAGTACAGCTAGAAAGATGAAAAGCAGACTCATATTTCTTCACCTCCACTCGTCGGTTGGAAGATTGCTGGGTCAGCGGGGACACCAAACGCCTTCAATCTTTGTAAGCAATTCGGTGTGTTCCCTGTTGCAGTGAAATAGCCACTCACTTTTCCGTCCTCATCTACACTGGTCTGTTGAAACTTAAAGATTTCTTGCATGTGGATGTTGCCATCCTTCCCTTCTTGTAATTCAGCAATGGATTGCATCTTCCGTTGCCCGTCCGGAAGCCGACCGATCTGAACAATGAAGTCAATCGCACCTACCAGATACGAGCGAATGATAGATGAAGGAAGGTCCATACTCGACATCATCACCATTCCTTCTAGTCGGTTTAGAGCATCGGAGGGAGTATTTGCGTGAACAGTAGTAAGGGATCCTTCGTGCCCAGTATTCATCGCTTGTAACATATCGAATGCCTCGGCTCCCCGTACTTCACCTACGATAATACGGTCCGGTCGCATCCGTAAGGAGTTTCGCACGAGCTGACGAATAGTTACTTCGCCTTTTCCTTCAACGTTAGATGGTCTGGCTTCCATACCTGCTACGTGATTATGAGGAATACGTAATTCCGCCATATCCTCAATGGTTACAATTCGCTCGTTTTCTGGAATAAAGCAGGCAAGGGCATTAAGCAATGTGGTCTTACCGCTCCCTGTCCCACCTGAAATAATAATATTAAGCTTCGAATGAACCAAACTGCTCAAGAAGCTTGCCATGTCGTTTGTTAAACTCCCAAAACCAACAAGATCCGGTAAACGAATAGGATCTTTTCTAAACTTACGTATGGAAACAAGCGAGCCTTTCAAACTAATTGGAGGAATCACGGCATTCACACGGCTACCATCCGGTAATCTTGCATCCACCATCGGCGAACTCACATCGATCCGGCGACCTAAAGGTGCGACAATCCGATCAATTACATGCCTTAACGCTTCATCGTTTCGAAATTCGATGTCTGCCCGCTGAATTTTCCCAGCCTGCTCATAGAAAATGTCTTTGGGGCCGTTCACCATCACCTCTGTAATACTTTCATCTTCCAAAAGAGGTTCCAACGGACCGTAACCAACAGATTCGTCAATAATACGAGTAATCAAGCGATCCCTATCGATACGCGTAATAACAACTTGTTCATCTGCTAAATAGCTTCCGATAAGGCGATCTAATGTTGTGCGTAACTCTGCAGATTTCATCTGCGTTAACTTTTCCAAATCCGTCTCACGCAGCAAACGTGCTTTAAAATGTTGTGCTAATTGATCAATTCTCTCTTCATCCGCACTATTCAGCGACTTATCTACCGCTTTTTTAGAATGATTTTGGAGTTGGGGGCTTAATCCTTGCCGTGCTTCTCGTGTAAATAAGGCCACCATTCACCCCTCCTTTTATGAAGCAGATTCTTTCACTTTTTCCTTCAAAACTTCTTCTGCAAACTTCTTGATGTCTTTAGCCAATAAGCTTAGGCCTCGCTCTTTTCTAGTTGTGCGTAAGGGTGTCCCTCGATTAATGAGAGGCTGGACTCTTTTCGCGTCTTCGCGTAACTCTCCAGCGATGGGATAAGGGAAGTGTTGTTTGATGTCCGTCCCACTAATTTCTGTTTCTTTTCCTTTTCTATTGATAAGTAATTCCAGCCGTTCATTTGGATCAATTCCCAGTTTATCGAACAGATCAAGAACCCTACCTAGAGTACGTACTGCGGGTGAGTCGGGAGTCATCACATAGTACATTCGATCAGCTTCTTCTAATGCTGCACAAGAAATCGAGGAGAGCTCAGTAGGGAGGTCAATTAAGATATAGTCATAATAAAGACGTGATGTACGTAGAAGACGCGCTACATGCTCCTCCGTAAGTTGCTCTGCAGTTTCCGCATCTGCAGGGCTCACTAACACTTCCACCTGTGAGTATGGTTCAACCGTAGTAACACTACGGATATGATTGTCATTTAGCTCATTTAATACAGGAGTAAGATCAAATAAAGTTCTCTCATTACTAACATTTAGATAGGTTTCAAGACCACCGTATTGCAGGTTCAGATCTACAAGCAATACACTGGATTGAGAATCCAAGCCCAGCGTTTGCGCTAGTGTTGAGGTTACAAGGCTCCGCCCACTCCCTCCTTTCCCACCATAAAACGCCGATACTTGCCCTCTCCCCCAAGTAAAACTAGCTTCTTCCTGCTTCGCTGCCCCTTTTGCTTGTAAGGCCTTTACAGCACGTGAAAATACATCTTCTAGAGCCATAATCTCATCTGGGAGAAAGAGAACATCGAATGCACCAGCACGATTAACATCCCTAGTACGGATAGGGTCTCTCCTCTCACTTAAATAAATGATAATAGCTCCAGGTACTTCCTTCGTCAGGTATGGCAGAAATTGAATCCCCTCGCCTTGCTCATGAAGTAAGATAATATCTGGTTGAAGCCGAACAATTTCCCTTCGTACTTCAGTAGGAAGAACATGCACAAAACGTGGAGAAAGATTATTAATACGAGTACGAATTGATTCTACCTGGGTGGTATCAGCTGATATCATAACAACATTTAAATGATTCATGGATAAACACCTCCAATATGCTAAAAGTAGTTTTTAGTTGGATTCAGAATCTTGCTTTTTAGATTCTTCTCCTTCTTTCACTTGCTGTTTTTCATCATCTTTATCTTCTGGACTTTCTTGAGATTTATCTGTCTCTCCAGTTACTTGCGGCGCTTTCAAAACACGAATCGATGTTGCAAAGTTTTCTTCATGAATTAATTTTCTTGCATTCTCCAATGAGAGTTCCAGTCCAATCGCTATTGTATTACCGTCTTCATCTACATTAGTAGTAAGAACCTGGACATTCTTCATGAATACGAGCGTTTCCATTGTTTTCTTATCCTGTTTCTCATGTGAAACAACAATATCAACTCGATCATTGGCTTCTATTTGCTCATCGAAGCCAATTGTTTCGCTTTGTACCATTTTTACCATTCGGCTTTCAGTTGATTGGAGTTGTTTTTCTGGTTTTAACACATTAGTTGTAAGAGAGTCTCCTTCTTTCAGAGGAATAACTGATACCATTTGATTAATCTGATCAATGTTGGTTACATGAGACCCTTGGAGATACTTTTTCGGTACTTCTACTTCTTCAAACTGTTCAGGTGATAATGGCTGACGAGATGGAATAGAATCTGTGGCCACATAGATTTTTGTCATCCCTCCTAATCGAGAGTCGACAGCTTGTACTTTCTGAAAAAACAAGAATGCAGCGGCTGTTGCTAACACTATTGAAAGGATAGTAAAGATAATTGCTCTACGCTTTGCTTCTTGCATAAGTTGCCACCTGCTTACCCTATTAGTTTAGAAAAGTAAATGTCAATTATAATTAAATATTAGGTATATATCATTGATAACTTAGGCATGAAATCAATCTTGGTCGAAATTTTCATATTTCTGTGATCAGAATGATGAAAATCAATATCATCCCTACTAGAATAAATGGCGCAAAAGGAATTTCTGTTTTTTTATCTACTCTACTTCTCTTTATTGCTTTAGCGCACAAAATATAGAGAGCTGCGACACAGTGTGAAAGTACCAATATGTAAAAAAACACTTTAAACCCGAGAGCAAACCCAATTAACCCAAAAAGTTTTATATCCCCGCCACCAATTGCACTGCCACCTGTAAAAACAGCAATTGTCGCCAAAATTAAGACCGCTCCAGCACCGGTTAGTATATAGTCCCACCAAGGGACGGCACGAAAGAACAAACGAAAACACCCAATAAATAACAACCCTGTTATTATTAACCTATCATAGATCAATCTCTCTTTCAAATCGGTTATCGTAGCTATTACTAAGACTAGTATGAGAAATAAGTACAAAATCATCTCTGTCATCATGACATTCGTTCCTCTTATATCCTATTTGGTCATCTACTCTCATGGTCATTATATCCAATACTTTCATTGTTGACAAGGGAATCTTGGAATAGAAATAGAAATTATTTATAGCATCAATGGTGACACCACCAATAGTGCTAGTTAAAGTAAGAACACCCTTACAGTGTGTATACTAACCTCTAATACACTTAAAGGACCCTTTCAAGGGTAAGTTATGTGATTACAAGCTTGATACATGAGCTCAACCTTGCAGAAAAGCTATTTGAAGATTATCCTCTAGACGAATCTTGCTGATATAATCCACATTAGTCGACCACTGAAGTAACTAGAGAAGCAATCATCGTCCATAGCGATGAACTAGGCACCCCAGTAACAAATGGAGCTAAAGAAAGGAAACATACTAAAATGCAGAAAAAGCCTATTCCTGTTAGACTTATTTCTCTCTACTTTATCCTACTAGGCGGGTTTATGACCTCGATACAACTACTTTCATTCCCGAGGGAATTAGGTACAATAAATCAGGTATGTACTTCTCTTACCGGATGTCATAGCGCGATCAAGATGACTGTTCTCTATCTAATCTTCGTTATGATACTCCATGGATTCTTGCCCTTCATTGCCGCGATCGGCATGTTTAGAGGAAATTTATGGTGATAGACAGGCATACTTAGCTTATCTTGTTCTCGATGGAGCGATTAATCTCTCTGTTTTTATTCTTCAAGGTAGTTTCCTCGAACATATGGAATCCCTGATATATACTTTACTTCTCACACTCGCTCTCATCTATCTTACAACCAAGCATTTTTACCAATACTTCGAAATCGAAGACATGAAGAACGTAAGCCTCTATTTAAGACGAATGGGAGTAGCGTTCTTGATGATGTTGGCTTTTGAAGTCGTACTATACTTCAGCTATACAAGCATTCCATAATGGAAGCAACTTGCCTTCTGTAGGCACAGCAAAGTGGAGTTTAGCAGTTGGGTAAGAAAGTCTGCTAAACTCCACTCTATCAAAGACTGAAGCTTCTACAAGATCCTATGCAGATGACACTCTCCCTGATCATCCCCCAGATGCACTCATAAACATCCATGCAATTAATCCAAAGCAAGCAGAGGTCAATAGAAATATAATTACGGACGCAATAATAATACCTTGTACGATCCCAGGTCTGCCTTTCTTTTTCGCCACAATCGCAGCCATGATCCACCCAATGATGGTCCCATAAACAGGAGAAAACATGATGACCGTGGCAAAGACTTCTCCGATGTAATCAACAATAAAGGTGGACATAAGCACAGACGTGAGCATTCCCAACAAGAATTGAACAACCATCATAACCCCTATACTGATGGCAACGCCAATCCATATATCCCACTTTTGACGTTTTTCGGACCACTCTTTTCCTTCCTTGTTCTCTTCTTGACTCAGTTTAGTCCCCTCCTCTCTCTGCTCGTATCTCTTCTAGTACATGCTCCTGTCCCTCTCGATAGAAGAGATTGTACGTATCAAAAGGAATGATGCGTCCATCCGGGTGAGCGATATGTACACATGATTTCTTCACCGAGCGCACATCAAAGTTATGCACATCTAGGAACTGCATGATGATCACACGAAACACTTGATCATACGATAAATCGTCAGGTGCAGATACATCCGGTAAGCAACAAAGCAATTCCTTTAACGACGAAGCAGAGGAAGCTGGCGAGTGATGCGTGGAAAACAGATCAAAAACCTTTCCTCTTAACTCTTCCTCCCGTTCGAAAGAGATCGTATTCCGCTTCCCTTCCAATAATACTGCGGGATCAATCATACCCGTAAGTGGCACCGCACCATCTGCTGTCTTTATGGCATAACCCATCGCCAAACAGTCCGGATGACACGGTACAGGAATCACGTCTTCTTCATGGAATATTTTAGATTGCGAGATAATCATCTTTCGTACTTCACTCAACGTCAAACGGTTCAGAGCTGGATCAAAATTTTCTAAGCGTCCTGCCGATTGAATCGGTTGAAACGTTACACCACGCACAGCACGTTGCTGAACACCATATTGAATGATCTTGCCTACTTCATGATCATTGACACCTTTCTTTAAGGTGACGACTAACGTAGTGGACAAATTGTATTCATTCAAACGAGCCAGCGCGCGCTCACGCACTTTGCGTAAATCGACTCCGCGTAACTGGCGCAATGGATCTTCTTCAAAGCTATCAAATTGAAGGTAGATCTCCAGTCCAGGCATATACGTAGCTAAGCGTTCGACAAAAGCAGGATCGGAAGCAATTTTTAGCCCATTGGTATTAATCATGATGTGGCGAATGGGACGCGCTTTGACACGGTCTAATATTTCAAAAAACTGCGGATGAATCGTCGGTTCTCCTCCACTAATTTGCACAATATCGGGTTCGACTTCATTTTGTACGATCGCATCCAGCATAAACTCAATCTGCTCCAAAGAACGAAATTGCTGGCGTTCCGGCGATGAATTGGCATAGCAGATGGGGCAAGACAGGTTACAAGAATCGGTGATTTCAAGAAGTGTCAAGCAACTATGTTGCTCATGATCTGGACACAAGCCACAATCATATGGACAACCGTAACGGATCGGTGTATTCCAACGAGCGGGCATTTCTGCAGGCTTTAAGTACTCGCGACACTGTTTATAGTAGTCGATGTCATCAGCGATCAATACCTTCTCTGGACCATGCTGTAGGCATCGTTTCAAGAGATAGACGTTGCCCTCTTGAAAAATCACCTTTGCTTCTACTTTACGTAGACAGATTGAACAGATACTACCCGTCAGTTCATAAAAAAGGTAGGGACGGTTACTTGTGCGATGTGTCATAACCTATCTCCTTTCCATAGAGATCAACTTTGCTTTACTAAGTGGAATCCACTTTCGCATAAGCGAATAATAGTAGATTATTCCTGCAATACAGGCGAGTTGAATACTACTAAGTGACCACAAAACCGGCGGTGTTGGTTTTATAAAATCGATTCCCAGTCGGAAGAGTAGATAGCTACTCAGAAACAATTGAAATAGCCCGCCATTAGGAAGAGAATCCTCTCGATACTGACGAAGAGTCCAGAGCAACACCCCTAATAAAAGTAGAAAAATCATTTCATATAGTTGTGTTGGGTGACGCATCACCCCATCGCCAAAGTCTACACCTGTCCAAAGTTGTGTCGGGTTGCCATAAGTGTGATCGGATAATCCCGTCAGAAAACATCCCGTGCGCCCGATCATCATGCCTACAAGCAGCGGAAACACCATATCATCACCGGTAGATTGGGTTACGCCAATCCGCTTCTTCATCCACTCCACACCCACTAACCCACCGAGTAATCCCCCCACTATTGTTTTTCCTTGCATCAAGTAGATCGGGTCATTCCATGATTGTAGCGTGAGCATAGGGCTTTCTAACCAATAAAGCACTTTTGCTCCTAGCGCCGCCCCCACTGCTGCCCCCACAACCACCCACATCATTTTGCTAAAAGGCAATGCTTGTTTTTTTCGTCTCCACATGTAAAGACGAAATCCGACAAAATACGCTAAGAATTCAAACAATAAATGAGGATGTAAGTCAAAGTTGCCTAGCGGAATCATACAAGGAAAATCCACAAGATCCCTTCTTTTCTCCAAAAAAATAACGCTCATTACCATCATACGATTCACTTGGAAAGGGTTCATATTCTATATGATGGAGAAATACTGCTACCAATATAGTTTATTCTATATCCGATCTTTCATCCCTTCTCATATTGGATGTTCTTTCCCTCGTTATTCAGATTATGATTTCACCTTAACAACACATCGCTCCATCAAATGCAGACTTTCATAGAAATAGCCTACTAGATTTCCCCCGTGTATAAGCATCTATAAAATGGAAATAGTATACCCGACCCCTAAAAGGAGGTCAAAAAGGAGTGTACCTTGATGAAACTTTGGAAAACCATTTTTCTTACGACCGTCATGCTGGCGGTGCTCTCACTTTATCCTAAAGCCATATATGCTTCCACCCATCCAGACATCGCGAACCCACAAGTGTTCAATATTGCGCATCGAGGTGCATCCGGTTATGCACCCGAACATACCATGACCGCCTATACATTAGGCCAGGAACTGGGTGGCGACTATATCGAAATTGATTTGCAGATGACCAAAGATGGGGAACTGATCGCCTTTCATGACGAAAAGCTCGATCGTACCACCAATGGATCGGGTTTAGTCAAAGACCACACATTGGCGGAAATCAAAAAGCTGGATGCCGGTTCATGGTTCAACAAGGAAAACCCTGAGAAAGCAAAGGCTGAATACAAAGGACTCACCGTACCCACACTCAATGAAGTCTTAGACAAGTTTGGAGATCAAGCTAACTACTATATTGAAACCAAATCTCCCGAGGTTTACCCCGGAATGGAGGAAAAGCTTCTACAGATCTTAGAAGAACACAATTTGACTGGACTCCACTCCCGTAAGGATCAAGTCTTGATTCAATCCTTTAGTAAAGAGAGTTTGCAGAAAGTACACCAACTCGACCCGGATGTATCCCTTATTCAACTTCTATGGTACACAGAACCTGCTCAGATCACAGACCAAGAGCTGATTAATATTAAGCAGTATGCCATTGGCATTGGGATGAACTACGATCAAGTGGATCAATCTTATATCCAAAAGGCACGAAACCATCAATTATGGGTGCATGCTTACACCGTGAATAAGAAAGAAGAGGTCTACAAAATGTTGCGATGGGGAGCAACAGGAATCTTTACGAACTTTCCTGATTTACTCCGCAAATAGCCTGACTGATGATCGAGAAAAAACAAATTCGTCGACTAGCAAACCCGCTTTGAATGCAAAGAAATACAGATCACTCATCGCCTTTACCTCTGGAGAAGAGCCACCGGTAATCCCTTAGGCTCTTCTTTATGTTTCATAATCATATTTCTATAATCTAAAAAATAATCCATCCTTCCAAATAGGATTGCCTTTCCCCTATCTCTATTCTCTCAACCTATTCTTATCAATATCTCAACAACAACAAGTTGATCCTCTCTCTCTGTCTGTTACACTAGTGATTGAATCAATAAAGGAGTGATTAAATTTATGAAGAAAATTGGTAGAGTGATCACCGCACTTATCCTAGGGACATCCTTGTTGATGCCGATGACGGCTGTGGAAGCTAAGTCGAATCACCTTTCCCACCCCTCCAAAGAACAAACTCCGGAGATTTTAAACATCGCACACCGCGGAGCATCTGGCTATGCCCCTGAACATACTCTCCTCTCCTATTCCTTGGGTCAACTGATGCAAGGAGATTACATCGAAATCGACCTACAGATGACCAAAGACGGCGAACTGATCGCTTTCCACGATGAAACCTTAGATCGTACCACCAATGGAACAGGACTCGTCAAAGATTATACGCTCGCTGAAATAAAAGAACTGGATGCGGGATCATGGTTTAATGAGGCCTATCCAGAGAAATCTTTCCCGATCTTTAGTAGACTCTCGGTTCCTACCTTAGAAGAAGTATTGGATCGCTTCGGTCACCGTGCCAATTATTATATTGAAACGAAATCTCCTGAGGTTTACCCAGGAATGGAAGAAAAGCTACTAGAAACCCTGGAAGAATATGATCTCATCGGTCCAAAAGCGCGTGAAAACCAGGTCCTTATTCAATCGTTTAGCCAAGAGAGTCTCCAGAAGACCCATGATCTCAATCCTGATGTCTCGCTTGTTCAACTCCTGTGGTACACCGAGCCTGCAACGATTACAGCAGCAGAGCTCAATGAAATTGAGGAGTACGCCATCGGAATTGGGATGAACCATGACCTCGTGGACCAAGAGTATATCCAGGCTGCACGAGACCGCGACTTGCTCGTTCACCCCTATACCGTCAACAAAAAAGAAGACATGAGAAAAATGTTGGAGTGGGGAGCGACAGGTATGTTCACCAACTACCCCAACCGCTTGAACGAAGTGATCTGTGAGTTTGGCTCAAATCGGTAATCCAATTGTAAAATCCCCTTTCACAGTACGAAAAAGCACCTGCTGATCCCAGCAGGTGCTTTTCTCTATCTTCTCTTTCTCAGGCATCTTGCTACCTTGTCTATCTCATTTCCTACTCTCCTTGTTCCTGCCTCATGGTTGGGAAGAGTAGAACGTCACGGATGGAGGCACTGTTGGTCAGTAGCATCACCAGTCGATCCACACCGATTCCGAGGCCACCGGTCGGAGGCATGCCATATTCCATCGCTTCCAGGAAGTCTTCATCCATCGGATGAGCTTCATCATTGCCTTGTGCTTTCTCCGCTACTTGTGCTTCAAAGCGCTGACGTTGATCGATTGGATCGTTCAATTCCGTAAAGGCATTGGCGTGTTCACGGCCGACGATGAAAAGTTCGAACCGATCGGTAAAGCGAGGATCATCCTCATGTTTCCGTGCCAATGGAGAAATTTCAAGCGGGTGCCCATAGACGAAGGTAGGCTCAATTAATTTCTCCTCAATTTTTTGCTCGAAGAACTCATTCACAATATGACCAAAGGTCATGCTTTCGGTAACACGAATACCGTGTTCTTCAGCAAGGCGATGTGCTTCTTCGTCACTCATCTCTTGTTTAAAGTCGACTCCCGTCTCTTCGCGAATCAATTCCACCATCGAACGGCGTGCCCAGGGCTTCCCTAAGTCGATGGTATATTCGCCATAGGTGATTTCCGTCGTTCCCAACACGTCTTCGGCAATATGACGAACCATCTCTTCCGTAAGATCCATCATATCGTGGAAGTTGGCGTAGGATGCGTACAACTCCATCATTGTAAACTCTGGGTTGTGACGGGTGGAGATCCCTTCATTACGGTAAACGCGACCGATCTCGTACACTTTCTCCATCCCGCCCACGATGAGGCGTTTCAAGTGAAGTTCGATAGCAATTCGCATATAGAGTTCAATATCAAGTGCGTTGTGATGGGTGACAAAGGGACGAGCGGATGCCCCTCCAGCAATATTATGCAGGGTCGGCGTCTCGACTTCTAAGTATCCTTGGTCATCTAAGTAACGGCGCATCGCACGGATGATGTGACTACGCGCAACAAATGTGTCCTTCACTTCAGGATTCATCATCAGATCCAAGTAACGTTGCCGATAGCGCAGTTCCACATCTTTTAAACCGTGATATTTCTCTGGCAAGGGACGTAACGACTTGCTGAGAAAAGTGACTTCATCCGCTTTTACGCTTGTCTCTCCCACTTTGGTCTTGAAAACCGTACCGGAGACCCCAATCCAGTCCCCAATATCGGCTGTTTTAAACACCTCGTATTGCGCTTCTCCTACACGATCACGGCGCACATAAATTTGCATGCGGCCACTCGCATCTTGCAGATGGGCAAACGAAGCCTTCCCTTGTCCTCGCTTGGCCATCAACCGACCGGCGATGGTAACCAATTCTTCTTTCTCTTCTAGTTCTTCTTTGCTATAACCGCTATAAGAGTGCATAATGTCGCTAGCCATAGCGCTCCGATCAAATTTTTGCCCAAATGGATTGACACCCATTTCTGCTAACGTATCCAGCTTCTCGCGCCGAATACGAAAAAGTTCATTTTGCTCCATCTCTTGTGACAAACTAGCTCACTCCTTTTAAAAAAGACGGGTCCCTACAACCCGTCTGCTTTCCTGCCTCTTATTGTATAGTAGAAAGTAGGGTAGGGGCAAATATACACCCTATTTTTACACCATTTCTGCTTCTTTTTCCTCATTGGCAGCCATTCGCTCTTGTTTTTCTTTCTCCACCTTTTCCACAAAGGCGACGAGAACACTTTCCATGCCTGCCCGCGTTTCCTGCAAATTCACTTCATCCTTGATACGAGCGGACCCGCGAATCCCCTTCAAGTACCAACTGGCATGCTTCCGCATCTCGCGTACCGCTACATCTTCTCCACGTAGAGCGATCAAACGATCCATGTGGACCAAAGCCACATCGATTTTTTCCCGTGGCGTTGGTTCAGGGAGAAGCTCCCCCGTGGTTAAATAGTGCACCGTCCGGTAGAGCATAAAGGGGTTCCCCAAGGCTCCTCGGCCAATCATCACTCCATCGCAATCAGTCTCATCCAACATGCGACGAGCATCCTCCGGTGTGGCTACATCCCCATTTCCGATCACTGGGATGGATACATTCTCTTTCACCTCGCGGATGATGCTCCAGTCCGCTTTTCCGGTATACATCTGCTTTCGTGTACGCCCATGAACCGCTACCGCCAATCCACCTGCGCGTTCCACCGCTTGCGCATTTTCCACAGCGAGGATGTTGTCTTCGTCCCAGCCGGTACGCATTTTGACGGTAACGGGTTTGCTTACATTCTCCACCACCGCCGACACCATTTCTTCAATTTTATCCGGGTCTAAAAGCCAGTGCGCGCCCGCATCACACTTGATAATTTTCGGAACAGGACATCCCATATTAATATCGATAATATCGGCATTGGTGTGTTGATCCACCACTTTGGCTGCTTCCACTAAATTTTCCTTGTCTCCTCCAAAGATCTGTAAACTAAGGGGTTTTTCCCGTTCATCCACATACAACATCTGCTTGGTTCGTTCATTCCCCGAAAGGATGGCCTTATCACTCACCATCTCCGCACAGACGAGGCCAGTACCAAATTCCTTGGCGATCAAACGAAAGGCAGGATTACATACCCCCGCCATCGGAGCCAACACCACATTGTTTTTCAGGGTAATCGGACCTATTTTCATTCCTGTCTCCTCCTCTCTTTCCTTTTAATTTTGTAAACCTGTCGTCATCGGGTACGAAAGGGAAATCTCGGTCTTAACCACCTCATCCTCCCCCTCGTTCGTCCAGCCATTAACAAGCTCAATCACTGTCTTCCCCGTATCAGGGATCATCTGTGTGGGGGCAATCTCTGCCAATGGGTAGAGCACAAAGGGACGCTCCTGCATGCGTGGATGGGGAATCACCAATGCTTCTTCCCTTACCTTATGCGAGCCAAATAAGAGAATATCCAAATCGATCGTTCGCGGTCCCCAGCGTACTTCTCGCACGCGCTCCAATTGGCTTTCAATCTCCAAGCACCAATGCAGCAGGGATCGTGGTGTTAACGTTGTCTGAATGGCTACCACCATATTTAGAAAGTGAGGTTGCTCCATATAACCGACAGGTGCCGTTTCATACACCGACGATCCCTCTTCCAACCAGATTTGAGGATGACTCACCAATCGTTCGATGGCCGCTTGCAGATACCCTTCTCGCTTCCCCATATTGGAACCAAGCCCGATAAAAGCTTTGGTTTTCTCGCTGTCCATGCCCCTCACCTCATCTCTTTAACCCTTGGATGGGGAATCTCCCACCCCGTGCTACCTTCCCTACTCTTCTCCAATACCTTCCTTACGCCGCATGATCTCCACCCCTACGGCTTGGTAATGGCCTTGGATAGGAGGATCGGGTTTGGTCAAACGAACACGTACTGCTTCGATAGCAAAACGGGAAAGGAGCACTTGAGAAATCCGTTCAGCAACGGTTTCTACTAGCTTCACCGCTTCCCCTTCCACCTGTTCACGCACAAGCTCGTACACCTGAGCATAGTCAATGGTCTCGTTCAAATCGTCTGTCTGTGCCGCGACCGACAAATCCGTCTTTAACTCTAAATCAACCAGGAAGCGCTGTCCCAGCTTATTCTCTTCTGCAAATACTCCATGATACCCGTAAAAGGCCATTTTTTCAAAGAAGATCGTATCCATTCGCACTCACTCCTCTGGTTCATTTTGCTCTTTGCATCGCGTCGATCATACGTGCCACACGAACCATCTCTTGCACATCATGCACCCGAATCAGGGAACAGCCTTTACTAATGCCCCAGGCAACCGTGGCGGCAGTACCCTCCACCCGTTCGGATACTGGTAGATTTAAGGTTTCTCCAATCATCGACTTGCGTGAAGTTCCTAGTAATACTGGATAGCCGAGCGCCGTAATTTGTTGCAGTTGATTCATCACCCGTAGATTTTCTTCCACACTCTTAGCAAAACCAATACCCGGGTCCAGCACAATATTTTCTGCTTTCACTCCTGCTTGCCGGGCTATCGCCACGCTCTCATGCAAGTCCGCACAGACATCTACCATCAGATTTTCATACGTGGGCGTGCTACGGTTGTGCATAAGAATAACCGGAACCTCTTTTGCTGCAATCACCGTAGCCATCTCAGGCTCTTTTTTTAGCCCCCATACATCATTGATCAGGTGGGCTCCCGCCTCCAATGCTGCCCGCGCCACTTCTGCTTTATAGGTATCGACAGATAGCGGAACATCCACTTCCTGCACCAGTCGTTCGACGATCGGGATCACCCGTTCCAACTCTTCTTCAAGGGAGACAGGTGCCGCCCCAGGGCGCGTCGATTCCCCGCCGATATCGATTAAGTCCGCTCCTTCAGTAGCGAGTTGCTGAGCATGTTGCAGGGCTTGGTCGATTCGCTTAAATCGCCCTCCATCGGAGAAAGAGTCAGGTGTAACATTCAAGATACCCATGACCACTGTGCGCTCGTGAATAGGCAAAGAGTAAGCACCCACTTCTAGAGGCAGGTGGGGACGAGAAGTTAGGGTAAGAGATTGTGTCATATTTTCTCACCTCTTTTCGTTTCGTACGAGGGGCAAGTCGTTTGATTGTGTTGCATCACGCCCGCTTTCTACTCGGACAGACTTTCCCATTCCGCTACACTGCGTAATTTCCCTGTCCAATGCGCATATTCTTCTTGTAAATGCTTGGTTAAGGGACCGGGGCTTCGGTATAGAAAATCATTCATACGGAAGACCGGCATGATTTCCTGTACGGCGTTCGTAAGGAAGACTTCGTCCGCTTCCGCTAAGAAAGATAGAGGATAAGCACCTTCCTCTGTCTCGTAGCCCAGCTGCCTAGCCAGCTGTAGGACAAAATGCCGCGTGACTCCGGGTAGAATGCCCAGCTCGAGGGAAGGCGTATAAAGGATGCGATCACGCACGCAGAAAAGATTGCTCACAATCCCTTCCGCCAGCCACCCCTCCGCGGTTAACATCAGCCCTTCCACATCGGGAAAGGACGCTACCTGCTGCCGTGCCACGACATGATTTAAGAAGTTATGCGATTTTAATTGCTCCGCTCCACCCGCAGATTGACGTGGCAGGGAGACCCGTTGCAATTCTTTTCCCCGCTCCACCCTCTCGGCAGAACGAACAGGAAGCGGTCTAGCAAACACAACCGTTGTCGGCTTCAGATAAGAAGCCGTCGTTAGACCGATTCCTTCCTCTCCGCCCGTCACACTGATGCGAATAACCGCATCGGTCAAACCATTTTTCGTCGCCAGCTGTAAGATCGCTTCTTCCCACTCCTCAGACTGGTAGGGGGAGGCAATTTGCAATTGCTTCAGCCCTCGTTCCAGCCGGTGCCAATGATCCGTCCATAAAAAAGGAAAGCCCTCGTACAAACGCAAGGTTTCAAACACGCCTACACCGTAGAGAAAACCATGATCCAGCACGGATACTTTGGCTTCCTCTTGCGGGACCAGCTCTCCGTTGAGCAAGATCCAACTCATCTTAGCTTACTTCTCCAGAAGCAGCATAAGCTGCTTCCCGTACAGGTACGCCATAGGTAGTGAGGAAGTTGTACAATAACTGTTTTCCCGAGTCGCTCAAAATCGATTCAGGATGAAATTGCACCCCTTCTAATGCCCACTTACGGTGACGCAGTCCCATAATCTCGCCTTCATCCGTGAACGCACTCACTTCCAACGAGCTGGGCAGACTCTCTTTCTCGACGATCAGTGAGTGATAGCGTGTCGCTGTAAACGGTTGAGCCAACCCTCGAAAGAGGGTCTTTCCATCATGATGGACAGGCGAGGTCTTGCCATGCATCAGACGCTCCGCGCGTACAACCTTCCCGCCACATGCTTGTGCGATCGACTGATGACCGAGGCACACACCCAAGATGGGAACTTGACCCGCTAGTTTCTTAATCACTTCAAGGCAAATGCCCGCTTCATCAGGATTCCCTGGACCAGGAGAGAGTACGATCGCTTCCGGCGGATGGGCCATGATCTCCTCAACGGTAATCTCATCGTTTCGTACTACCTTTAAGGATTGTCCCATTTCTCCAAGATATTGAACCAAATTATAGGTAAAGGAATCGTAGTTATCAATCATGAGGATCATTTGTGTTCACCCTGCTTTTTTCTGCTTATTTATCTCATCAGTTTACACCATATCAGAGAGGGTGAAAAGGTTGAGTTCCTGGTAACTCCCCATCAGGGAGTGAAAAACAACAGGACTATATCTTTGTAGCAATGGAGATAGAAAAACGCTCACCCTATTTTGCTAAGGTGAACGCTCTCCTGTTACTTCTATGAATTTCTTCTATCTATAGATGACAAGATCCCATACCCCGCTTTTGCAAATACCGTTGATGATACTCTTCCGCACGGTAAAACGGTTTGGCAGGCGTAATCTCAGTCACGATCGGTTTGGAAAATTTAGCGGATTGATCCAACTCCTTTTTAGACGCCTCTGCTTCTTGCTGTTGCTTCTCGGAGTGGTAGAAGATCGCGGAACGATACTGGCTACCTACATCTGGACCCTGCCGATTTAATGTTGTGGGGTTATGATTTTCCCAAAAGACCTGCAGAAGTTGTTCATAACTGATTTTGGAGGGATCGTAAGTGACCTGAACCACTTCTGCATGCCCTGTTTGATCACGACAAACTTCTTCATAAGTAGGGTTTTCGCTCGTCCCACCCGTATAACCGACTGCTGTCTCTGTTACTCCATCCAATTGGCGAAACGTCTCTTCTACTCCCCAAAAACAACCGGCACCAAACGTTGCTTTTTCCATATCACTCACTCCCTCATTTTCACTATAGAGTTTATATGCTTTTCCATTCACCCCTTCGTCGGGGTGAGAAATGTATAGACGAAACCCTCTCTTCTTGGCTAAGGAGAGAGGGTAGTAGCTATTCGTACTAACTGGGGAAAAGGCTGATCGTCACGATCACCCGTGTCCCTTATTCATCTTCAAACTGATAGAGAGGAGTAGAGAGATAGCGTTCTCCCGTACTGGGCGCTATCGCCAACACTTTCTTTCCTGCACCTAATCGTCGTGCGATGCGTAAAGCCACTGCGACTGCCGCACCAGTGGAAATACCGCACAAAATCCCCTCTTCACGTGCTAATCGGCGTCCATACTCGATCGCTTCTTCATTGGAGACCGTCATCACTTCATCATACAGTTCTGTGCGTAAAATCCCCGGTACAAAACCGGCTCCGATTCCTTGTATCTTGTGCGGACCCGGATCGCCTCCCGAAAGAATGGGAGAGTCTTTTGGTTCAACAGCGATTAATTGAGTTTCTGGAAGCTTCTCTTTCAATACTTCACCCACACCGGTAATGGTTCCACCGGTACCAATTCCAGCAACAAAAGCGTCCAAAGAGCCGTCCATTTGTTTCAGTAACTCCTGTGCCGTCGTCTCCCGATGGATTTTCACATTGGCAGGATTTTCAAACTGTTGCGGAACAAAGTACTCCGGATGCTCCGACGCAATTTCCTCTGCTTTGGCAATGGCTCCCTTCATGCCTTCTGCTCCCGGTGTAAGCACCAGTTCAGCACCATAAGCACGCAACAGGTTGCGGCGCTCGATGCTCATGGTATCAGGCATAACCAACAGTGCCCGATAGCCTTTAGCAGCCGCTACCATCGCCAGTCCAATACCCGTATTGCCACTGGTTGGCTCCAGAATGGTATCCCCTGGCTTCAGCTCCCCTCCGTTTTCCGCTACCTCGATCATCGACAGGGCAATCCGATCTTTCACACTGCCTCCAGGGTTGAAGGCCTCCAATTTCAAATATATATCAGCATCCGCTTTGCCCACGATGCGATTTAAACGAACAATCGGTGTCTCACCAATGAGTTCCAGAATATTTCGGCCCACGCGCATGATTTAATAGCCCCCTAAACCTAGCTGACAACTAGGATTTCAATTTGCCTCATCATATCAATTGACTGAGGTACTGTCAATGCTCATTTCCCTTTCTAATCCAGCAGGGATTGGAGCTCTTCTTTGCTCACTTGATACGGTTCGTTACAGAAGTGACAAATCACTTCCGCACCTTCTTGCTCTGTTATTAAAGCCTGTAGTTCTTCCTCCCCTAAGCGTTTTAACATCGTCAAAATACGCTCTCGCGAACACCGACAAGTAAAGCGAAGCGGCTTTTCTTCATGAACCTGCATCGACTCGCCCATCAGAGTAGCCAAAAGTTGCTCAGGAGTAACCCCTTCATCCATCGCTTGTGTAACAGCGGGCATCGTGTTTATCTGCTGTTCAACTTGCGCAATCACTTCATCGTCTGCTCCAGGCATCACCTGTAGCAAAAAGCCACCTGCTGTACGGATAGATAGATCCCGGTCCACCAGTACCCCGACGCCGACCGCTGACGGAATCTGCTCCGACATCGTAAAATAGTAGGAGAAGTCATCGCCAATCTCTCCTGTTTGAATGGGACTACTACCGCGATAAGGCTCCTTCAGACCTAAGTCCTTGGTAACATGAATCATTCCACTCCCCACACCTGCGCCCACATTTAGCTTCCCTGCTGCATTGGAGGGAAGTTCGACTGCAGGTTGCCCTACATACCCACGCACTTCGCCCTTCGCGTTGGCGTCTACCACCAGTTGACCGAGAGGACCATCCCCTTGCACCTGAATGGTAACTTGTTGTTCACTCTTAAGCATCATCCCCATCATCGCTCCGACCGATAACGTCCTTCCTAAAGCCGCACTCGCAATAGGTAAGGTACGATGGCGTTGGTGAAGTTCGTTTAGGATACCCGGTATTTGCACAGCAAACCCACGAATTTGTCCATTAGAAGCAGTCGCTCGGATTCCGTAATCTTTCATGTTCCGTACCCTCATTTCCTTTTTATTTTATATTATTGCTTTCTATACCTCATTCACAAAGAAAAACCCCCTTGTGTGGGGGCGCTTTCATAATAGGATTATTGCCGGACGATAAAAGGTTTAATCGAACGTAGATACGTTTCCACACGCACACGGTCATCAAGCTCAATATCATGCTGACGCAATGTTCGATTAAGATGCTTCAAAATCCGTTCAAACTGTTCATCCGTCGCATTGAGAGAGGCATAGTCTTCCTTTACCCGACCTTCTGGGGCTGGTCCACCTAATACCGAACCAATAAAGAGACCTTGTCGCTCAGCCAATGCCGACATATCTGCGCCACGAAAGATAAACTTAACTTCAGGGTCATTAAGTAAGCGTTCATGAAAGTCTGCTACTAAATCACGAATAAACGCTTTTCCCCCGCGTTGTTCGTATACACTTAACTGACTGGACAACCTACTCACTCACTTTCTTACTAACATCATCCTAACGCAGTAAAGAGTAGGAGTGTCTGTTGGACGCTCTTTCTCTTCAAATTATAGGCTATAACCATATTATACTTGAATTATTTCATCAACCCAACTTTATTTAAATAAAATCTCTAGCAAAATAGATTTAGCTTTTCCTCTAACGAGCATTTCGCTCATAGATCAATTTCAATCCTTCTAAGGTTAATCCATGATGAATAACGTCGATCGTCTTCGTCTCGTTACAAATAAGGTCAGCCAATCCCCCTGTGGCCACAACGGTTGGCGTTTTGGATAGTTCCTGCTTCATACGGGAAACCACCTCATCAACCACTCCGACATAGCCATAAAAAATCCCTGCTTGGACCGCATGAATCGTATTGCGTCCTACCACACTCTCTGGTTTCACTACTTGTACGCGCGTCAGCTGGGCAGCCGACTGGTACAAGGCTTCTGTCGAGATGTTAACACCCGGTGTAATGGCCCCCCCGACATAATGGCCTTTTTCGTCAATGAAACAAAAGGTCGTTGCCGTACCAAAGTCAACCACAATGACGGGAGCTCCGTACAAATCAATGGCTGCCACGGCATTGGCAATACGATCGGCTCCCACCTCTCGGGGATTCTCATATTGGATATTGAGCCCTGTTTTCACACCGGGTCCAACCACGAGTGGGGTTTTTCCCACATATTTACCCACCATCAGTTTGAGAACGTAGGTGAGTGGGGGAACCACTGAAGAGATCACCACCCCCTCCATCTCATCCAGATGAAGACCATGGTGTTGCAATAAATTTTGCAATAACATCGCATATTCATCTTCTGTTTTTTCGCGGTCTGTTTGAATCCGCCATTGTTGCGAAATATCCTTCCCTTCATAAATACCGACAACAATGTGTGTATTGCCTACATCCATTAACAACAGCAAGCGCAATCCCTCCTTTTTGTTTACTCTTTTAAGTGAATGCATAAGGAAGGGGTTGTTCCGCCCGCCTCTTGTCTCGGCTTCGGATACAACCCCCGTGTCCTCATCTCTATCTTCTTCGTGGACTTAGCCTTTATTCGTCGGCATTCTTGTCCTTGTCCTCTGATTCTTTAACCGGAATCTCTTCATTGCTAGCATCTTGCTGGTTTCCTTGAATGTTGACGCGAATCTTTTCATCCAGTTCAGGGTCACCTAGTTTCCCCTTCTCCATCAACTGTTCAATTTCTTCCGCATCCAATGTTTCTTTCACCAACAAGGTTTGCCCCAATAGTTCCAACAGATCCCGTTTTTCTTCAAGCAAATTCTTGGCGCGATCGTAGCATTGACGCATCATATCTTGCATTTCCTGATCAATCTCATACGCGATCGCATCGCTGTAATTGGGCTCATTCCCAATATCGCGTCCCAAGAAGACTTGCCCTCCTTGTGAACGACCAAACTGCATCGGTCCAAGACGATCACTCATACCATATTCCGTAATCATGCTACGGATAATCTGGGTTGCTTTCTCGAAATCATTGTGGGCACCGGTACTGATTTCACCAAAGATGATCTCTTCTGCTACACGACCTCCGAGTAGCCCTGTCACCCGATCCAAGAGTTCATTCTTGGTCATCAAGAAGCGATCTTCTTTCGGCAACATCACCACATATCCACCCGCATTCCCACGAGGGACGACGGTCACCTTGTGTACGGCATCCGCATGTTCGAGGAAGTAACCAACCACCGCATGCCCGCCTTCGTGGTAAGCAATGGTCTTCTTCTCTTTTTGACTGATTACGCGACTCTTCTTCTGAGGACCTGCGATCACGCGATCAATCGCTTCATCCACTTCCGACATCGAGATTAATTTCTTATTTCGTCTCGCCGCCAGCAAAGCCGCTTCATTCAAGAGATTTTCCAAGTCGGCTCCCGTAAAACCGGTTGTCCGCTGTGCAATTACATCCAGCTTCACATCTTCGTCCATCGGCTTGTTCCGAGAATGAACGCGCAGAACAGCTTCCCGACCTTTTACATCAGGGCGGTTAACAATAATCTGCCGGTCAAAACGACCCGGACGCAAGAGAGCAGGGTCCAAGATATCCGGACGGTTGGTCGCCGCCATCATGATGATCCCTTCGTTTGCTCCAAACCCGTCCATTTCCACCAACAGCTGATTCAATGTTTGTTCGCGCTCATCGTGACCGCCACCGAGACCCGCGCCCCGCTGACGACCGACCGCATCGATTTCATCGATAAAGATAATACAAGGCGCATTCTTCTTCGCTGTCTCAAAGAGATCGCGTACGCGCGACGCACCCACACCTACAAACATCTCCACAAAGTCAGACCCGGAAATGCTGAAGAAAGGGACTCCTGCTTCGCCAGCTACTGCGCGCGCTAATAAGGTTTTCCCCGTTCCAGGAGGTCCAGAGAGCAATACACCTTTCGGAATCCGTGCACCCACAGTCGCAAATTTGCGTGGATCTTTGAGGAAATCAACGACTTCTACGAGTTCAGCCTTCTCCTCATCGGCTCCAGCCACATCTCCGAAATTCACCTTTTTCTTCTCGTCATTATACAGTTTGGCTTTGCTCTTACCGAAATTCATGACACGGTTGCCGCCACCCTGTGCCTGATTCATCATAAAGATGAAGAACAGAACGATGAGAAGAATGGGCACCATCGTGGTTAAAAAGGAGAGCCATAAAGAGTCTCCGGGCTCCTCTTCCATCTTCAGCTCGATTCCCTTTTTACTTATATTGGTGATCACCTCATCGAGGGGAGGAGCTTTCGTAATAAAGGTCTTCTCGCTATTTTTGTATGTACCTTCAACGTAGTAAATACCACTTTCTGGTCTTACAGTTGCTGTATCAATCTCACCAGACTCTAACTTCTCCAGATATTTCGTATACGTTAAGTTGTCCGTATCCGTCCCGTTTCCCGCGACCATTTGCACGACCGCGATAGCGACAAGGATGAGGATAATAATGAAAACAACGTTTCGAAAGATGCCTTTCATCCTTGACCTCCTCTCAACTTACCCTTTGTCCATTGTATCATAGCCACTATTTGACTCACAACTAATGTCATCCCTGATAAACTTCCTCTTTTAGCACGCCGATATAAGGCAGGTTGCGGTATTTTTCTGCATAATCCAGCCCGTAGCCAACAACAAACTCATCTGGACAGTCAAAACCATAGTAATCCGGTTTTAAATCAGCCACACGATGGGCCGGCTTGTCTAACAAAGTGACCACCTTGATGGACTCTGCATTGCGATGGTGCAAGAGATCGATTAAGTGACTCAATGTTAGTCCTGTATCGATGATATCTTCAATAATTAAGACATGACGCCCCTCTACACTTGCATCCAGATCTTTAATAATCTTCACAACTCCCGACGACTTGGTCGAAGCACCATAGCTGGATACATCCATAAAGTCCATCTCTAAGGGGATCTCCATCGCACGTACCAGGTCTGCCATGAAGGGAGCTGCTCCTTTCAGTACGCAAATACAGAGTGGATTTAGCCCTTGGTAAGCTGTTGTCAACTCCTTACCCAGTTTATCCACTGCGCGGGCGATGGCCTCTTCGGAAAATAACACCTTCTTCATATCGTCGTGCATAAGAACCTCCTAGAAATATATGTACTCTTTTCCCGTATACTTAGGTATCTCAAACCTCTACCCTTTCCCATTCAAGCATGAGCACCTCCGTCGTGGTTGGGCAAACAAGTCCCCACTCTGCACGCCTCATGCCAGGGATCCAAATAATTGTATCCCCGTGACAGACAAGTGGGATCCTATCGCGCTGATTGACGGGAATCTTCTCATCAATAAATAAGTCTTTTACTTTTTTCGTCCCTGCAAGCCCCAGTGGCTGAATCCGATCCCCCGGGCGACGAGTCCGCACTACCAGCGGTTTGCTTATCTGCCTGCGATCAAATACCGCAGAAGAATGGCAAGAACTTGCTGGTTTATCAGAAGGAAGTGCCCAGCGGGCCCGCAATTCTCCCGAAGCGATAGGCAATACCGTCTTACCCGGTATATCGACCTCCACTTCCCTCACTTCTGCTCCTTCGCCTTTACACTCACTAGATAGCGCTGGACATTGGATAATGAGCTCCTCGTACTGACGTTTAACTTGCCATCCACCAACGACATTCATCTTCACAGATGGATGGGGATGTTCGGCAAGGTAGAGGATTTGGGCGATGGTTTGTCTTGTTGCTTCTTTGGTTTGTGCAGAGGACAGATAATTTAATATTAGTTTAATCAGTCTCCGTTGTAAAGCAAGTGGAAATTTCCGCAGACGGTCACGAGCAAGACGGAGAGATTGAGCAGTCTTTTCAATAACCACCTCGTCCCATGCTTCATGGACGAAACGTTTCCAAGCCTCTTCTTCTTCCGCCACCTGATCCACCAAGTCCAGTATATGGTCTTTCACGCGTGGCTCCACTTCTACTAAAGGGGGAAGGAGTTGATGTCGCACGCGATTCCGCAAATATTTAAGGGACTGATTGCTTGAGTCTTGACGCGGAAAAATCCCCACTTGTCGGCAATAGACATCGATCTCGGTACGAGAAATAGCCAAGAAGGGACGGAAAATGGTCAAGGGGGGCATCCAACGGCTTTTCGGTATTCCCCTTAACCCGCTCACTCCCGTCCCTCGCAAGAGACGGAGGAAGAAGGTTTCTACTTGATCATCGGCATGGTGACCCAATGCCAGCTTGCCGGCACCCGTTTGCTCCGCTACCCTTACAAACGCCTGGTACCGCAGGCGCCGAGCCATATCTTGTACATTTCCTTTTCCCTTATGTAACGATGCCTGAACCGAAGCCACCTCTTCATAAAAGGGAATCTTCCACTCCTGACAACAAGTTTCAACGTAGCGAGCATCCGCTTCACTCTCTTCCCCGCGTAACTGATGATTCACGTGTACGGCGATCACTACAATGCCCAACTGGGGGGCAAGTTGCTGGAGGGAATAAAGTAGGGCCATGGAGTCAGCTCCACCAGAAACACCAACGAGTACGCGATCACCCGCCGAGACCCATTGATGCTGCGCCAGCTGGTCAGCGAGCACTTCTGTTAACATCTTCCCCCAACCCCCTCTCCGCTAGTACTCCGTTTTGCCAAATGGGGTAACCCTCCACTCCTTCCTCACTACACCTCCGTCCAAAACTGAGAAAGTTAAAGATTACACCACTATAATTTTTCACATTGTATCCGCTTTCCCACTGAAAATCAACTGGTGCCTATTGGGACTTCAATCCATAAGATCTCTTTGATTTCCCGATCACGCTTTCGATACGATGTCCACTCCTATAGTAGCGAGGTCACTTCTACTCTATATCATGAAGATAACGCCGTGGGAGTTTCCCATTTTCTCGCCCACCTTCCAACCATTCTTAGGGTGAACTCTCACCCTTATCTTTAACGGCCGTTTTTCTATTTCGTGAAATCAAGTTTCATTAGATGGAGACTTCATAGAAATTGCAGGAAACAGGACCACTCCCTCTTCTCCCCTGCTCCCTGCAAAAAATCGCTCTTGTCCATTCCCCTTCTACTATGCTCGCTTCCTCACTCCTCTCACAGAATCATTGTTCTCTGCCTTCCACTCCCTTCCTTGCCACCTTGATCTTCCTCTTGTTCGCTGTCTCGATCACTTCATGCTTTCCTCTATCCTCCTCTCTCTTTTTCCCACCTTTCGATTCTCATTCACTCCCTCTTATCCAGCTTGTGGCCTTTCCACTGGGCTCACTCCCGGGATACGGATGGTGGTCCACTCGGGCGTGTGTCGTTGCACCCGTGCGACCACGACGGTCATATCATCTTCGATTTGTCCATCATGATAACGGATCACCTTCTCTAAGAGGCAATCAGCAAATCCTTGCGGATCTTTTGTTTCAATTTCAGATATGAGTCGTTTCATAAAGGCTTCCTTGTTCGTTGCATGTGCAGGGGCATCATAGATACCATCAGTCATCATAATGACGAGGTCCCCAGGTTGTAAGGAGGCTTGTACCGGTTCGACATCAATTTCTTGTAAGATGCCCACAGGTAAATTCTCTCCTTCCACTTTCCATACTTCTTGCCCTCTCTTAACGAAGCCAGGCGTTCCTCCGCTTTTGAGGAAACGCGCATCTGCTGAGTTTAAATCCACCACGGCTAAATCCACTGTGGCGAACACCTCATCCATTGAGCGCAAATTGAGAATAGAATTGACGGTTTTCACTGCTTTCTGTTCGTTCATGCCAGCTGTCAATAATCGCCGCAGAAGCTGCAGGGCCGCGTTACTCTCTTGTTGCGCTCGATGACCATTCCCCATTCCATCACTGACGGCGACAACATATTTTCCCGTCCCTAAGTTAAGGTAACAATAACTATCTCCCGATAAAAATTGGCCTCCTTTGGCCGCTCCCGCTACTCCTGTCTTCACTTCAAAGCGTTGTGCTGAACCCAAGGTAATAACCGCTCCCGCCGACCGTCCCTGAATCACTTTGCGGTGAACAGCAATCGGTTCGCCCACAATTTCCGTCAAGAGAGGAGCCACCAATTTACGGCACTCATCCAAGGCATCACCATGCGGAAGTGTCACCTCGATCTCTACTTTTCCTTCCTCTAAATTTAATACCTCCACCTGTTGAATAGACAGTCCTAACTCTTCTAGAGCCTGATGAATGTGACTCTCTTGCGCTGTCAAGACTTGTGATTCCTGTTGAATTTCATCTGAAAAATCCTTCATCACTTCGGCTACACCGGTCAGTTGATCCGATACTAATCGGTTAGCCTCTTTCAACCTTTCCCACCACTTCATATCTCGTTCATACACTTCATAGCGTGCTTGAATCGAGTCCACCACTTTCTGCGCTTTTACACAATGCTCTGCCCAGAACCACGGCACCTTGATCCGTTGACTCCCTCCAACTTCCACCATCGTCATCAACTCTGACATGCCTTGATAACTTCTCATAAATTGTTTCTCCCAGCATTGTTCAAATTTATGACAAGTGCGGCAAGTCTGATCTACCGTAGCAGAGATAAAGCGATTCATGTACGCCTCATCTTGCTGACGAATCTCCCCTCCATCTTCGCGGAATCGATCAGATAATTCTTGGAATAATTCCGTTAACTGATCCAGCTTGGCTGCTGTCACATCACGTAAACGCCTTGCATACTCCTGTTGCGTTTTCCCATACTCTTCGGTCCCTGGGACCATCTTCTTCAATGATTGATAGACCGATTCAGGGGTGAGCAAGAAAAGTCCGATCGCCACCCCCGTCTCCATTATAGAGATCCAGACTGCCGTGATCCCTTGCCCGTACAATGCTAACATTGTACTTCCTAACACAAACCCCAATGCCACCCCCCATCGTTTCCCTTCCCGAAAGAGTCCTGCCAATAGACCCGCAAATGCGAGCATACTGATCTGCACCAACGCCTCTGGTTTTGACAAACATAAAATGGTGCCCGCTACCACCCCTACCGCCGCCCCCACCATGGAACCTCCAACGAGTGCTAGTACAAGAATCAAGTACTGGGATAATATATGAGCGATCGACACCCCCTCCCACTCCCATCCCATGGCCCCCGTTAAAACAGAACTGATAAGAATGACCAGGCTGATCATCTCTTCATTGCGTAACTTCATCTGTCGCCTTCGTGCGGTAAATAAGGGAAGTGCTTGCAAAAAGATAAGGGAGAGAATAACGCTCAGCAATATGTCCACTCCAGCGAGTAATGCCACGTAAGTAGACCAGCCCTCCCATGCCAGCAAACCGAGATGGGCCAAACTGGATGCAGTAAAGACGACGAACGGCAGATCATTGATTTGTCCCCGTCCGATCCACATCCATCCTTTCTGTACAACAAGAAGTGTAAGCAAGAGAATGGTTAACCAGCCCGCATGCTCCACAGAGTGAGTCAACGCCCCACCAATACAAGCCACCATGGCCAAAGGCCAAAAGCGAGTCCCAATATGAAAGATCACAGCGATGAATGCAACAGTAAAGGGAGAGACAACTTCCATGATCATGGCCCTTCCTAGTAAAAAGCCCATGAGAAGAAGCGGAAGGTTCCATGTCGTCATGAGTTGCCGCCACATCCTCTTCCCACTCTGCTTCCCTTTATCCATCCAGTCCAGTCCTCTTATCGAGTTATCCAGCTTGTCCAATAATGCAGAACCGATCATCATCGTATAAGCACCTCCGCTAAAATTTTCCGTGTGCCACCCATTATAGCGAGGGCTATTTAATAAGTTTGTCAAAATCGCTGTCATAAATAAATAATTTTCCGACAATGACGGCTAAGCTGAACTTCTCTCGTTTCTTCTCTTCTTTTTCGCTTGAGGGATTGCTAAAAACAAACACACGATCCCTTCTTTTCCTTCCTTCCCTCCCGGTCTCCTTGTATGTCCTTGTCGAGGCGACACCAAAAGAAGGGGGAATCGACAAACGTTCTGCTAACTTCCCCTTATCTCCTACAAAGCTTTTTCACAGGTAGAAATAAAAAAACACCCGATTCCGTACGGAACAGGGGGGTAAAAGGGTGGATAAATAGTAGGTTTTAGCTTCCTATCTGATCTCAGATAAGGCTAGAGAAAAGAACACCAGTCGACAAAAGAGGCTCGGAGTCCCGCTATCTATTCAGGTATTCCGCTTCATCCTCATCAAAGTTTTATTCATGGTAGGATGAATCTAGTGGGTGCATTTCAATTTTATGTAAGTCGGTTGGGATCAACGACCGTTTCATATGGAGTTGAATCATCTTATGTAAAGTCTTCAAGGCATGGACTTGTTGTCGCTTCTTCAGTTGTCCTTTTTCTATAGAAACAGCAAACTCATCAATATCAATCACATGATATTGCCCATCGGGGTAAATGATGAGGTCTAAGAGCAAATCCACCATGACATACCGCAAACGGCTTGTTTGCCTCATATCCATCACATCACAATAGAAGTAAAGGAATTTGCCACTACGATCAAACACTTTGGATATGGTATATCCTTTTTTCACAAAATAATAGGTGAGGAAAATGCGCTTTCCATCTGGATTTGGATATTGGGTTGCGAAGCAGTGACGTCCGCGCCAATCACGTACTTCTTCTGTGTAGGTTTTATTAATCGTAGTAAATTTGATCTTCTTAATGGTAACATCCACAATACCTCCTACCCCCCATCGCATGTATGAAAAAAGAAGGCGTTAGGAAGAACCCTCGCGGTACGAAGGTTGCCCCACGCCTTCCCCTTGTATCCTATGGTAGCGGCGGAGGGTCTCGAACCCCCAACCTCACGGGTATGAACCGTACGCTCTATCCAGTTGAGCTACGCCGCCATAAGAATCGTAAGAAGCAAGAAGCTCTTACTTCGGTTTGGTTGGTTGCGGGGGCAGGACTTGAACCTGCGACCTTTGGGTTATGAGCCCAACGAGCTACCAACTGCTCCACCCCGCGGCAATCAAATATGCTGTCTGTCCGTGACACAAGGACTATTCTATAACTGTACGCTCTATCCAGTCGAGCTACGCCACCATAAGAATCATCGGAAGAAATTCTTCCTCCGATTTGGATTGGTTGCGGAGGCAGGACTTGAACCTGCGACCTTTGGGTTATGAGCCCAACGAGCTACCAACTGCTCCACCCCGCGACAATCAAATATGATGACCTGTCTGTGTCACAAGGACTATTATACACAGGATAAATGATTAATGTCAAGAGAAATCCGCAAGGTTTTTTTCATTCGTTGTTCCCCCTGTTACACAAAACAAACCGACTGCTTGTCCTACTCTCAAACAGTCGGTTGCTCTCTCATTGATCTGGATCTGCATATGCTTCTTCTCCAGGCATTTGATAGCCAAACTGACGAGCTAAGTACTCCATATACTCTGTCGTTTGCAAACGCTTCATATCTTCTTCCAGCTCTTTTTTTTCACTCTTTTCAGTGGCCAGTTCTTCTTTTTTCTCTTGATAGGCCGCTTCTTTCGCACTCACCTGTAGTGATTGATAGATAAGTTCAAATCCGCTCCAGAGGATAAAAGCAATCATCACCATCAACCATAAACGTCGTCGTCTCTTCACTCCTGGTGCGAGCGGTTTCTTCTTGCGCTTGCTCGGCTCTTCACCCCCTGCAGGACGGGCAGCATCAAACGAAAGAACCGAGGATGTTTCTCGTTGCGATTGTTTCAAGAGTCATCATCCTTTGTTTTGTTATTCATTAACCACTTTCGTAGCCACCCTATCCGTTGTTTCCATGGCCTCCCCACCTTCTTCATCCATTGCACAAGCGGAAGCAATGGCGTTACTATCCACTTGATCATAGGCGAGCATACATACCACAGAAAGCGTGCACAGGAGCGTAGTACACGCCAAAGCGCTAGCAGAATCCACTGCAAAAGACTCCAAGACCAAGCCAGCGGACCCCCGATAAGGAGATAAAGAATACGGAGGAAGTGATAAAGTATTCTCTCAATCAATGAAAGGACCCATTGAAACAAACGGAATACATACTGGCTAAACCATCGGGCGTAGACAGCATACCCACCAATCACAGCTACAAACACATAGATCCGCAATTGTCCCCAATTACTATAAAACAAGAGGCCAAACACGAGAGAGACGCAAACCATCCAGTACATGAAATCCACCAGGGTAACCGTCCAACCACGGAGAGAAAAGCGATGAAGGAGCACACGGTGCCCATCCCAGATCGCACCCATTAACCAGCCGGAGCCCATCATAAAAAAGAACGTTATCCACTGGGTTGACAGGGTCACCGGAACAACCTGCCAAACATGCCCTTCACTTTTTCAGACCTTCCTGTCCCATCATCCAGATAGCTCATCTCGTAGAAATTGCCTTCGATGGACACACTTCCTTGTGAAAGATCCAAATTTTTTATGTGGAGTCCCTCGCCACGAATCCCCAAGTAACCATAATCGGTGTTTAACAAAAACTCCTCACTATCAAAGCTTTCTACGCTCGTAACCCCGCTAACCTCTAGCGTATTGCGATTCACCATCGCAATTTCATGCCGACTGCCTTGCAAGTAGATTTCCTCTTCCATCCCCTGTCCCTCCTTTTGCTTCTATCATATGGACAGATAGGACGAGTTAGAACCAGCTTCAGGCGACACGTCATCTTTTAAAAAGCTTATTCTTGAAGGCTTTTTTCCTCCAGTAGGGTGTAAAGCGTCTGTGACTCTTCCTTGCGTACCTTTTCTTGTAGGGACTCCACACGGACTTTGATGCGCTTGTGGCCAAAGCGAATGGAAATTTCATCTCCTACGCCTACCACCGTCCCTGCCTTTGCTTGATTGTTATTCACTTCAACACGCCCCTGATCACACACTTCTTTCGCTAACGTTCTTCGTTTGATTAAACGAGAGATTTTCAAATATTTATCTAGACGCATAACAAATTCTCCTTTATTCTTCGGTGAATAGTGATTTCTCTATGGTGATTGAAAACCCCAGTGAGTATAGATTCGGGATCCGAAGAGAAACTCCTTTTTTCCTTCATCTTTCGGTGGATTCCTCTTTCTTCGCCTCTTCCCACCACACATCCATCTGTGCAAGGGTGAGTTCCGTCAATGATATCTTCTTCTCCTGCGCACGTTGTTCGATGTATTGAAAACGGCTCATCGCCTTGCGACAAGTTTGCAACAGTGACTGTTCGGCATCCAAACCAAAATGGTGGGCGAATGCGATCACGACAAAGAGAAGATCCCCTAATTCCGCAGCTCGTTCCTCTGAGGTATTCGCTTGATAAAGCTCCTCCAGCTCTTCTAACACCTTAGGCCGAATCTCGTCTACATTTTCCCAGTCAAAACCTACACTGGATAACCGTTTATGTAGCTTCTGTGCACGCAAGATAGCAGGGAATGTCGTCGGAATCCCTTCTAGAAGTGATGCTTCCTGCTCCCCACGCTCTTCCTGCTTTAACTTCTCCCAGTTGGCTTTCACTTCGTCTGCACCCGTTGCCGTCTGATCCCCAAACACATGAGGATGTCGTCGAATCATTTTATCGGATAAGCGCTCGATAACATCAGAAATATCAAATGTTCCTTCATCCCGACCAATTTGTGCATGCAACAGCACTTGCAATAGAACATCGCCTAACTCATCCGCCATGGAATCTGGATCGCCTTCTGCTTCTGCCTCTAAGAATTCGTAAGCTTCCTCTAATAGATAAGGGCGCAAGCTCTCATGGGTCTGCTTCTGATCCCAAGGACATCCACCTGGTCCACGCAACTTCGCAATAACTCCAGTTACAAAGTCAAAACGGCGATAAAGAACCGCTTCGTCTAATTGTGGTGGTACATACACAATGCTGCGGTTGTCCCAAGTCTCCAGTCGATCCAATTCATATAACGGGATCGAGAGAATCCGTTCTTCACCCTCCACACCTAAGCTAGAAGCCACCTGTATAAGAGTTTCATCTGGTAGGTGTTCCATTAAAGATAATTTCACTTCCGAAGCAGTCAACGGATCATACACTTGGCAAAAAATTTGATGCAAGTGTGGGTTGATCTGTTCGCTTTCCAATTGCGAAGCATCCAACATCTGAAATCCTTCGATCGGATCAAACTGCAATCGAGCAAAGGCAGCATCCAGAAAGCTATGTCCGCCCACTATCTCCACATCTACTCCCTGTTCTTGCCCTCTTGCGAGCAATAGTTGGACGGTTTGCTCTGCCACCATTGGATGGCCAGGAACAGCATAGATCAGCGTACCTTCTCCTCCTGATACCTGCGCCTGTTTCAATAAATGTTCTGCAATCTCCTCGTAGACTGAGAAAAAATCATCATGTTTTTCATAGATCGTATCGAGCGAAGTAAGATGAATCCCTTCTCTCTCCAACCACTTGGCTACTGGATGATCGATCGTACGCACAAACACTTGGTCTGCTCTTTGCAAACGACGATACATTCCCAAACTTAAATCATTTTCATCTCCGGCACCTAGTCCCATAATCCCTATCTTAGCCAAACGCACACACCTCCAGGTGATTCTCTTATGGTTATTCTGTTCGTAAAAGCTTCCACTTCTCCAACCAAGGAATGAGTCGTTTTTGTTTCCCAGAAGATAGCTTTTCAAGATCCTTCCTCGTGATGACAGAAGATCGGAAAAGGACCACCGGATAAAGGAACGCCCCGATTGTCACAGCGATCAAGGACACCCCTGTCATCATCAACCGTGAGTGAGCTAGACTTTCCCCAAAGTACATACTGACCCAAATCGGGATTCCGGCTCCCCCTATCAGTGCTAGCAAGGCAAACAGGATTCCTTTCCACTTCTCTCCCAATCGGAAGATGCCCTTTGTTAGATAGCGATGCAAAAGCCAACTATTAAGAAACATCGCACTGGCATAGCCGATGACAGTCGCCACAGCGGCTCCAGCAATGCCCCACACCGGGACGAGAAGCAGATTCCCTAGTAACTTACATATAGCTCCCAATAGTAAGTGAAAAGCAGGCCGTTTCACTTCTCCATACCCTTGTAAGATAGCGGTTGAAACCATCAATAAGGTAGCAAACAAGATAGAAAACGCTAATAAGGCCAGTGTCCACGAGCCCGCTTGATCCTCATATAACATGATATTGACGGGCCTTGCTACGATGAACAATCCAATGGTAGCGGGCAACCCCAACAGCAAAGTGAAGCGCATCGCCGCCGCCCCTCCACTAGCCGCCCGCTCCGTATCGCCTGCTGTTTGTGCCTCTGAGATAGCAGGCACAATGGACAACGCCAATGCTCCTGCAAAGAACGAACCAAATTGAATAAGCGGTTGTCCTCGATCGAATACTCCTTTCGCTTCGATGGCTAGCCTCTCTTCCCAACCACTAAACATCAAGAAGTTGGATACAGTAAAGGAATCGATCAATCCAAATAGAGGAAAGATTAATGAACCAATACATATAGGAACAGAGAGCTGAATTAACTGCTTGGTAAATCGAGACGTGGCAGGGGAAGACGAGTGGGGCAGGCTCTCCATCTCCTCTTTCCTTTTCTTAGTTATACGGAATCCGACCTGTTTCCATAAGACCACCAATGCAGCTACTGCTCCAACAAACGCTGCAAACAAAGCGGCAGCACCTGCATAAACCACACCATAACCCGCATTCATAATCCACCAAGACAGGAAGAGAATCACCGTGACACGCACCAATTGTTCGACCACTTGTGAAACCGCAGTTGGTAACATCTGTTGCTGTCCTTGTGAATACCCTCGCAACACCGCCACGATCGGAATAATAAGAAGTGCCCAAGAAGCCGCACGTATGGGCAAAGTTAAGAGCTCAGCACTTCCCATCCAACCAGCGATCACGGGGGCGCCTCCATATAGCAATAAGAAAGTGAAGACACCAAAAAGCCCCAATACCTTAAGGGAGTGTCGCAAGAGGAGATAAGCGGAAGCATCGTCCCCTCTTGCGAACTTTTCAGAAACCATCTTGGAGATGGCTACCGGAAATCCAGCTGTCGCAAAGATGAACAAGATACTATACAGCGGATACACTTGCTGATAAACAAACATCCCCGCATCCCCAGTCAGATTTTGATACGGAATACGATACAGAGCCCCCAGCAACTTGCTGATAAAAGCAGCTACCGCTAAGATGAGTGCTCCTTTGACAAAGGAGGATTCGTTTTTTCCCACCTTCATCCTCCTTTCCATTGCAACGAATCCCATTATACACAGTCCCGGCAGAAAGTAAAACATAAAAAAAGCAGGCCGGGGATAGCCTGCCACCATACGTTATCAAATGTTAGATTATTGCTCCATCTGCTTACCCAAGAAAGCAGCTGCAGTCATGGCGATTTTCTCTTCTAATTCTCCCATTTGCGCCTCCCCTTCTTTCGCAAGGATCACCACCACACCGATTGGGTCACCCCCAGCAACGATGGGAGAAAGGACGTAAGCTTGATACGACTCGTCCAAATCACGAATAATCTTCCCATTCTCCGGAGAATTCTCTATTACCTTACGCCTTTGCTCCATACTCTCTTCCAGGAGTTCACCTACCGGTTTATCTAAGTACTCTTTTTTAGAAGTACCAGCAACAGCAATGACATGATCACGGTCACATATGAGGACAAGGTGTTGCAAGCTATCATGGATGGATTCCGCATACTCTTGCGCGAAATCGCCCAACTCTCCAATAGGGGAGTACTTCTTGAGAATCACTTCCCCATCGCGGTCAACAAAGATTTCCAGCGGATCTCCTTCTCGAATACGAAGTGTCCGCCGGATTTCCTTCGGGATCACGACCCGTCCTAAGTCGTCAATCCGCCGAACGATACCAGTCGCTTTCATCAATCATGATGCCTCGCTTTCTGTATCAATTATCGTTTGTTTGCCAAACTTGCCATCTGTGTAAGTACGCCCATAGTATTCATCCATTAACAGCAATATTATGCACCTTTTCCTTCCTGTCATATTATAGAAAATCGTCATAAATAAAAAAAGCGAGGCATCTGCCTCGCTCCGATCGATATTACTCTTCTTCTTTTTTCTCTTCTGCTGACTTATCTTCTGCTTGCTTGTCCTCTGCTTGGCTATCTTTACTGGCATCGTCTTTCTTTTCGGTTTCACTGCTTTCTTCGTTAGCAGGAGCTTCTTTATTTTCCTCCTGTGCTTTTTCAAAATCAGGCAGTTTCACCTTGCTTAGTTCCATCTCTTCAAAACGCTTCTTAAAGACTTCGGAGATAATTCCGTTTTTCTGTGCTTCTTCTAAATCAGCAAACTTTTTCTCTCCCCGCTCCAATACCTTGATGACATGGTAGCCAAATTGACTTTTTATCGGTTTACCCACTTCATTTAGGGCCTGTGATTGCGCCGCTTCAGAAAATGCAGGGTCCCACTGATCGGCCGTACCTGTAATTTCTCCACCTTGTTGAGCTGAACCAGGATCTTCCGACTTCTCTTTCGCTAGCTTTGCGAAGTCTGCTCCCTCATCCAACTGCTTCTTAATATCCTCTGCTAACTTTTTCGCTTCTTCTTCTGTACGTGGTTGTGGTTCTTTATTCTCATCTTCTTTATTAGGAATGGGCTGCATGGTAGAGATGAGGATGTGTTGAAGCTTAATAACTTCTGTCTTTTCACCTTCAGCCTCTTTCTCTAACTGGGTAATCACTCTTTCTTGTTGGGTGATGAAGTTTTCTAATTGTTCTTTTGTAGCCCCTGATTCTTCTAATTTGCTCTCTAAAGTAACTTCATCTTTAGATCCTTCAGACCCATTTTGTTGCGCTTTCCCCATCATTTTCATTTGTTCTTCCAATTGTTTAATCTGTTCTTTTACTGCGTCTTCAATTTCTTTGGTCACTTCAACTTCACTCGCTACTGTCTTTCGTGTAGCATATTGTTTCAATAAATCTTCCTGAATTTGTGGTTGCGCTTTTAAGTACGCTTCCATTTGACCTTGTTGAAAGAAGTTATTCAAGTTTAAAAAGAGGTTAAATTCACCCTGCGTAATCTTTCCACCGTCATATTCAGCGATCACTTTATCTCCTGTCGTCATGAGAGGCCAATTTGTCTCACTCGTTACTCCCTCGTTGGCTCCTTCTTCTACCTTTTCATTGTTACACCCTGTCAGTAACATCGAGAGTGCGAGCGCCATAACCATCGCGATTGTTAAGAACTTCTTAATTGGCTGCATTCTGAAATGCTCCTTTCATTAGCACGGACTCATATTTTAGGAGAAATTGCTCAACTATTTCCAATGCCTTTTCAAAGCTTAGACCACGAACGCGGAAGATGATCCCGATTCGCTCGCCCGATGACAACCGAATCCGTCCTGGAAACTCTTGTGCCAATTGAAAGAGCTTCTGTCCATCGATTGCTTGGTTCTGACTCGGATGTAGCTTCATCACAATCTCATGTTCTTTTTGTATCATACTTTCTACTTGGTATCCAATGCAATAGGCACGCAAGCGAGAGATTCGTAGTAATGTTTGCACAGGTAATGGCAAATCTCCAAAGCGGTCTTCAATTTCTTCTTCTAAATCACTAGCTTCTTCCAGGGTTTGTACCGCCCGAATCTTTTTGTAGATTTCAATTTTTTGTTTCCCGTCTTCAATATAAGTAGAGGGAATATAAGCATCTGCCTTCAATTCGACCTCTGGCTCTTGGCTTGGCAACTTATCTTCTTGGCCCTCTTTTTCTTGAATGGCTTCTTTCAACATCTGACTATACAGCTCAAAACCTACACTAGCGATATGTCCATGTTGTTCCGCTCCTAATAAGTTACCAGCCCCCCGAATCGATAAATCTCTCATGGCTATTTTAAACCCTGAGCCGAGTTCTGTAAATTCACGAATTGCTTGTAGCCGCTTCTCAGCCACTTCAGAAAGCACTTTATCCCGTTGATAAGTAAAGTAAGCGTAAGCAATACGATTGGAACGACCCACGCGACCACGCAATTGATAGAGCTGTGATAAGCCCATTTTATCCGCATCATAAATAATAAGGGTATTCACATTAGGAATATCGACGCCGGTCTCAATAATGGTGGTACTTACTAGAACATCTGTTTCCCCGTCCAGAAAGTCCAACATCACACGCTCTAATTCCGTCTCTTTCATTTGTCCATGGGCGATTGCCACACGTGCTTCTGGTACCAACATTTGAATCTGCTCGGCCATCTGGTCGATGCTTTGTACCTGATTATACAAAAAGTAAACTTGCCCGCCTCGACCAATCTCCCGCTCCACTACTTCCCGTACAAGCGCTCCCGAGTATTCCAACACATAGGTTTGTACCGGAAAGCGGTTCTCAGGTGGGGTCTCAATCACAGACAAGTCCCGCACACCCACCATACTCATGTGTAACGTCCTTGGGATCGGAGTTGCCGTCAAGGTGAGGACATCCAAATTATGTTTTAACTCTTTGATCTTTTCCTTATGTTTCACACCAAAGCGTTGCTCTTCATCAATAATTAATAGGCCTAAGTCCTTGTACTCCACATCTTTGGAGAGCAGGCGGTGCGTTCCGATCACAATATCGACCGTTCCTTGTCCCACCCCTTGAATCGTTTCCTTCTGTTCCTTGCGGCTTCGAAAACGGCTCAGCACACGAATTTGTACAGGATAGTCGGAAAAACGTTCGCTAAAGGTTTCGAAATGCTGTTGTGCCAAGATGGTAGTCGGGACCAGTACAGCCACCTGTTTCCCATCCATCGTTGCTTTAAACGCTGCCCGAATGGCCACTTCTGTTTTTCCGTAGCCCACATCACCACATAAAAGGCAGTCCATCGGCTGTTCGCTCTCCATGTTTTTCTTAATCTCCTGGATGGAGCGCAACTGATCGGGTGTTTCCTCATAGGGAAATAACGATTCGAATTCACGTTGATAAGGGGTATCTGGACTGAAAGAGAAGCCTTTGGCCTGCTTCCGTTTGGCATAGAGTTGAATTAAGTCAGAAGCAATATCTTCTACAGAGGAGCGAACCTTGTTCTTTACCTTGCTCCATTCACTTCCACCTAGGCTATAAACACGTGGTTTTCTCTCTTCTCCCCCAATGTATTTTTGCACCTGATCAATTTGATCGATCGGCACGTACAATTTATCGTTGCCCGCATACTGAACAAGAAGATAATCTTTATGAAGTCCGCCTACTTCTAGTGTTTCAATTCCAATATACCGACCAATTCCGTGGTTGACATGAACCACATAATCGCCCGGCTTCAAGTCTTGATAATCTTTGATTTTCTCCGCATGATCCACTTTGCTAGGAGGGCGCTTTCGCCTTTGTTTCTGTGTAAAAACTTCTCCTTCCGTTACCACAACCAAGCGAGTTCCTGTTAACTCAAAGCCGTTTTGCAATGCCCCTACATAAATGACTGGTTTTCCTACCTGGGGAATCCGCTCTTTCTTATCAAAAACCACTTCCATATCATAATCGGCTAAAATACGTTCCAATCGCTCCGCTCGCTCTTCGCTACTTGCCGTAAAAACCACACGATAATTGGATTTGTACCATCGATCCCACTCGCCTTTTAATACATGCATCTGCCCATGGAATTGTTGCATACTGCGGCTGATAAACTGCACGATATTTTGCGGTTGGGTTCCGGGAACCTGGCGCATAAAGAGAGAGAGATAAACACGTGGATGTTCCACTTCAAAGCATTCCTCATAGGTAAGAGAAATCTTAATATTAGGTAAGAACTCCCCTTGCTGCAATAAGGCGGTTTGCCATTCCCCTTCTTCGCGATCCATTTGTTTAGCCGTTTCCATGATACGTGCTGGTTCATCCATCATAAGGAGGGTGTCTTTAGGCATATAATCTAGCAAGTTCTCATATTGCGGATAGAGAACAGAAATATATTTATACAGCCCTGTAAAAGGAGTGGCCGCTTGCAACTGCTCTATCTCCCACCCAATTTTTTCTGCTAACTTCTCTTTTAGTTCCGTGTTTTTTATCTGCTTTGAGCGCGCTTTCAACATTTCCTTCACTTGTTCTCCAGCGCGTTGAAACACTTCAGCTCCAGCAAACAGCTCTTGTGCAGGTGGAACCACAATCGACTGCTGTTTTTCTAATGAGCGTTGGTCCGTTACGGAAAACGAGCGAATCGAATCTACTTCGTCATCAAACCACTCAATGCGGACCGGAGCATCAAACGTGACAGGATAAAGGTCCATGATTCCCCCACGGACACTAAACTCCCCTCGTCTCTCCACCATTTCCACCCGTTCGTAACCGATTTCAACGAGACGTTCCGACATCGGTCCGATGGGAGAAACATCACCAACCTGCAAGGGAATGTGACCCCGCTTCATCACTTTCTTAGGAAGTAAGAGCTTTCGCATCCCGGCAAAAGGAACAACCAAAACGCCAGAAAACCCCTGTGCTAACTTGGATAACACATCCATCCGTTCAACAAAAGTCTCCTGACTAGACAAAGCAATTTCAGTCGTAACCACTTCATTAGCGGGATACAATAACACTTCATCTGCCGGCAGCCACTCAGAAAGATCTTCTGCTGTTTTTTGCGCTTGGTTTAAATTGTGGGTTACCACAACCAATGATCGCTTTGTTTCCCGATAGAGGGAAGCGAGGTATAAACTACGGGCAGCACCGTTGAGACCCGCCACCAACTGTTCGGGTAACTTAGCCTTTATCCCTTCGAAGGTAGACTGAAAGTCAGGATCTTGGCGAAACATCTGAATAAACGATTCCAATTCTAAATTTCCTCCTTCCATTAAAAAAAATATGAAAAGTTCGTTCAATAGAAAGAAGCCTTAGCTGAACACGGCCATGGCTTATCCATTCTGCGAGCTTTAAGAACCCTTTTAACCGCTAAGGCGATAAGAACTCATGCAAATATCCACCTTCCATTATTGAAGGGGGTTCGGCAAGAGAGATAATTCCGGGTGAAGTTCCAATATTTCTTGGCATGATTCACACACCACACGAACCTCTGTGTGGCCCGAAAGATCATAGGTAATTATATCTCTGTGCTGATCTGGGGTCAACTGATGAACCCCAAAGCGGGCTTCATCCCACTCTTCGTCATGTATCTGCCCCAACGGACTCTTACAATAGCGGCACACGTAGTTAATAGTCATCTTTATGCCTCCAGCTACGGTATTATTCTCTCCTAGTATCGGCAGGTGAAGGGGATGACATACGTGCGTGTGATGATCCTTATGATTCCTGTGAGCCCTTATTGACGACTTGTTTATTATACTGATTCATCGCAATCAAAAAAGAATCCTTTATCCATGTTTCGACAGCATCCGCCGCAATCGAGGTGGTTTCATCCATAATCACTTGCTCTTCTTTGGAGAAGGGGGTCAAAACATATTGTGAAATCGGAACCGGCTTTTCGGGGCGACCAATCCCCACTTTCAATCGCTTAAATTGATCGGTCCCTAGATGTTGGATAATGGATTTCATGCCATTATGACCTCCTGCACTTCCCTTTAAACGCAACCGCAGGGAACCCGGAGGAAGATCGAGATCATCATAGATCACCAGAATATCTTCCACATCCAATTTAAGCCAGTCAATGGCCGCACGAACCGATTCTCCAGAGAGGTTCATATAGGTCATCGGCATCATCAGCACGGACTTCTCATTGGCAATGCGCCCTTCTCCCTTCATGGCTTTCCATTTGGACTGGGAAGCGGAGATCGACCAGCGACGGCTCAGCTCTTCTATCACCCAAAAGCCAATATTGTGACGCGTCAGATCGTAACGTGGTCCGGGATTGCCTAATCCGATTATTAGTTTCATTCTTCGTTCTCCTCACATTTAATTGGCGCAACCGGTACCGGTTGCGCCAACGGTTTATTTCCTTATTCATCTATAAAAAGCTTACGCCTCTTCTACTTCTTCCGCTTGCTCTTCGTTCGCCTCGTCTGTCCCATCATCATTAGAATCAACGGGTTGCGATGTAGTAATGATCGCAATCATTTCCTCTGCATCCGTTAAGATTTCGACAGCACGGGGGGCTTCTAAATCTTTGACCAATAGCGAATCTCCTACGTGTAACGTAGAGGAATCAATGGATAGCGAATCTGGAATGTCATCTGGAAGACACCGCACGGCAATCGTGCGCAGAGGTTGTTCCAAAATGCCACCTTCATCTTTTTCCCCTATGGACTCTCCGGTAACCTCCACCGGAATGTCCACTTCCAATGGTTCATTCATGGAGATCGCTTCAAAATCGACATGTAAGAGTTTCCCCTTCACTTGGTCGCGTTGCAACTCACGAATCATCACATTGTAAGGTTTTTGCCCCAACTTTAGATGGACAACAGACGACAGACCTTCCGAATGCAGATGGCGCGTCATCTCTCCTTCATCCACATGCAAAAGCTGATTCGCCGTACCTTCTCCATATAAGACAGCAGGGACTCTCCCACTATTGCGTAAGTGCGTGAGGATAGACTTAGGCTTCTGCTCACGCTTTTCAGCCATTATCTTCGTTGTCATAAATAATCTCTCCTTCGTTAGGGTTATTAGCCTACCAACAATATACCCTTTATGTCGAGAGATAAAACGAAGCGAGAGGAGAGATTTTTTGCACTTACTTGTGAGAAAGAAGTACAGGCAGGCCTCATCCATCCTCACCTACGACTTCTCTCTCACTCCATTCTAGTCAAACAACTTACTGACAGACATCTCTTCATGAACACGGATAATCGCTTCACCCATCAAGGAAGCCATCGATAAAATACGAAGCTTGTCTAGTTTCTTCTCTTCTGGAAGAGGAATCGTGTTGGTAACGACCATCTCTTCAATCGCCGCATTTTGAATGCGCTCCATGGCTGGACCGGAGAAAACAGGGTGCGTACAACAAGCATAGACAGCTTCTGCTCCCTGTTCCTTCAGGGCTGCCGCTGCCAATGCGATGGTACCAGCCGTATCGATAATATCATCGATAATGATGGCGGTCTTCCCTTTCACTTTCCCTACAATATTCATCACTTCTGCTACATTAGGCTCCGGTCGACGTTTATCGATAATCGCGATGGGAGACTCCAGTCGCTCGGCTAATTTGCGTGCTCGAATGACCCCTCCATGATCAGGTGAAACAACGACCACATCTTTTAAGTTTTTCTCATAGAAGTAGTCACCCAAAATCGGAACCCCCAGCAAATGATCCACTGGAATATCGAAGAAGCCTTGAATTTGTGTCGCGTGCAAATCCATCGTAATAATACGATCAGCGCCCGCTTTTTCTATCAAGTTCGCTACCAACTTGGAGGTGATCGGATCCCGCGCACGCGTCTTCCGATCCTGACGTGCATACCCATAGTACGGGATGACGACATTAATCGTACGCGCGGACGCTCGTTTCAAGGCATCCACCATCACCAACAATTCCATCAGATTGTCATTGACCGGATAGCAGGTAGGTTGCACGACATAAACATCTGAACCACGTACACTCTCGTCTAATCGAACGGTGATTTCCCCATCACTAAAACGCCCCACATGTGCTTTCCCTAGTGGAATTCCAATATGATCGGCAATTTCCTGTGCTAATTGAGGATTGGCATTCCCAGTAAATAGTTGCAATCTCGATTGGCGCAATTTTTTCATCGACCTTATGCCCTCCATCGGCTCATACTTTATAGTTTTTCTTTCATTCGCTTGGCATATTGAGGCTTGGTTGTTTGTCGTTGACGAGCAATGGCAAATCCATCTTCCGGTACAGTTTGGTTAATCGTTGAGCCGGCGGCAACATAAGCGCCTTCTCCCACATGAAGCGGTGCAATCAGGTTAGTATTACAACCGATAAAGGCTTCATCCTCAATCACTGTCCGTTGCTTTTTCCTGCCATCGTAATTCACCGTAATCGTCCCACAACCAATATTTACTTTCTTACCGACATCTGCATCCCCTATGTAAGCATGGTGAGGAACTTTGCTCCCGCTCCCAATGTTGGCATTCTTAATATCGACAAAACTTCCCACTTTCGTCTTTTGCTCAAGGTTGGACCCCGGACGAACATAAGCAAATGGGCCTACTTTCGCTTCTTGTCCCACTCGACTTTCCATGAGCACCGAGTAAGAGATCGACGCTCCATCTTCAATGGTCACCCCAGTGAGATCGGCTTGCGGACCAATGGTACAGCCTTTTCCGATCTTTGTCTCTCTGCGCACATGAGTCCCCGGGTAAATAACTGTGTCCATCCCAATCGTGACGCCAGCTTCAATATAAGTATTCTCTGGATCAATAATGGTCACACCAGCAGTCATATGTTGCTCTAGAATACGGCGGCGCATAATTTTTTCGGCTTCTGCTAGCTGGATGCGATGATTGACTCCATGAGCTTCATCTACATCTTCCATACGTGTTGCTTCCACCTTCTGACCACCACTTTTCAATATGGTAATCACATCAGGTAGGTAATATTCGCCTTGCACGTTTTCATTTCTCACTTGACTCAAGGAAGAGAGTAGCTTTTCAGTATCAAAGCAGTATGTTCCCGTATTTACTTCTTTCACTGCCCGTTCCTCTTCATTCGCATCTTTTTGCTCCACAACGTGCTCCACGGTTCCATCCGCTCCCCGAATCACTCGGCCATAACCCGTTGGGTCGGGAAGAAGCGCTGTCAAGATGGTCGCTGCCGCACCGGACTGACGATGGTGCTGAATCAGATTAGCCAGTGTCTCCGCGCGAAACAAGGGATGATCACCATGCATCACCAGTGTCATCCCCTGCTTTCCTTCTAATAGTTCTTTTGCTTGCAATACAGCATGTGCGGTACCAAGCTGTTCTTCTTGCTTCGCAAACAGGGCACGATCCTGCAAATGCTCCTCTAATGCTTCCGACTGATATCCGGTCACCAGAATCGGCTTCTTAATTCCCAATTCCACCAATGAATCGATAATATAATCGACAATCGGCTTTCCGCAAACTGGATGTAACACCTTATGTTTTTCTGACTTCATTCGCGTGCCTTGACCCGCTGCCAATACGACAGCTTGTAATTGATCCATCATCGGATAACACCCCCGCTACTCTCCATTAAAACTCCAATCAAACTATATCTTAAAAAGGGCCATAATTCAACTGAGACAGACACGGAAAAAAGCTTCCCTGTGGGAAGCTTCCAGTTCATATGTATTTAGGCATCCAATGGCAACTGACGTTCAAACACCTGTCTACCTGTATGGCTTTCATCCGTTTTTAGGTACGCTCCTAAAACAGCCTCTTCGATCTTCTCTCTCGTATTCGGAGAGATCGGGTGTGCGATGTCTCGAAATTCTCCCGTCGGTGTTTTTTTGCTGGGCATAGCAACAAACAAACCACTGTTTCCATAGATGACACGAATATCATGGATAACAAATTCGTGATCAATCGTAATCGATGCAATTGCACGCATTCTACCTGCTTGATTGACCCGCCGCAGTCGAACTTCCGTTATTTCCAACCTGGTCCACCACCCATTCCCAAATGTAGTTCACCATTCTTATTCCACATGGGTGTGGTAAAATCCTGCAAGTTTATTCCACGCTTTCTTCCTTTTTGGTTAAGCGTGCTTAATAACAGCGATTGCTTCCATTTCAATATGAACATCCTTCGGCAATTTTGCTACTTGTACACAAGAGCGAGCCGGTTGGTGTTTCGCAAAATATTGGGCATAGATTTCATTTACCGTAGCGAAGTCATCCATATCTGTTAGAAAGATGGTTACCTTTACCACATGCTCCAGATTAGACTGAGCGGCTTCCAATACGGCACGTAGATTTTTTAATACTTGATGGGTCTGTTCGGCGATATCTTCCCCTACCTTCTCCCCATCTGCGGTTAAGGGAATCTGACCCGATGTAAAAACAAAATTAGATAAGGTAATCCCTTGCGAATAAGGCCCAATCGCTTGCGGTGCATTCTCCGTTTGAACAGCCTTTATGTCATCCATCCCCCTTCTAAGGTTAAAATGCTTCCGGTAGAAACCGCAACATGACTCATTCTTTCATCAATCTCGGTCACGGACATTAAGGAGGCAACATCACCTACCAGTCGCTCCGTTGCAACCGATTCCACCATCACTCCCGCTCCAACCACTTCCGCGCGAAACTCTTTCATTAAGTCGAAGAGACCCCGAAAAGTGCCCCCTGCTTTCATAAAATCATCAATCAGGAGGACGCGTGCACCTTCTGCTAAACTGCGCCGTGAAAGGGAAAGTGTACGAATATCCTTACGTGATCCTGAAATGGTGTTGATCGTCACCACCGAGCCTTCCGTCACCCGGTGCCCCTTACGAACCACAACCACGGGGATTCCCAAATGAGAAGCTGCTGCATGGGCAAGTGGAATCCCTTTGGTCTCTACCGTAACCACAGCGTCTATCTGATGATCGGCAAATACGGTTGCCCAAATCCAGCCTAACTGAGAGAGCGTGGCTGGTTCACCCAATAAATCAGACAAATATAAATAGCCTCCAGGCAATATACGCGCTGGATCGGCTAACCTTACGCACATCTCTTGAATCCATGCTGTTGCTTGTTCTCGCTTAATCCTTGGGATGAAGCGTACGCCCCCTGTCGCTCCCGCTACTGTCTGCAACTCCCCTATCCCCTCCGAACGCAACGTCTCTTGAATAATCGCTACATCCTCACTAATAGAAGATTTTGCAGCCTCATAGTTGTTTGCAAATTCTCCTAAAGGAATAAGGGAATGCGGACGCTGCGTTAAACGCACGGTCATATCGACCAACCTTGCACTCCGCTTCCACTTCATAATTGCTTGACCTCCGAAACCGAATAAGATGAGAAAAATATATCATTTTGTTCGGTTTTGATCAAGCTGTCCCAGCATTCTCACCATATAAACATGACGACAGAATCCTCTAAGACCGTTCACAATCCGACGGGCTCTCGCTTCCTGACGAACGAGTCCAAATACAGTCGGACCACTACCCGACATCAAGACACCCTCTGCTCCAAATGCTTTCATCTTTTCTTTAATAAAACGAACTTTTGGGTACGCATTCAGAGTCACGTCTTCCAAGACGTTTCCCAAACTCGCACAGATTCCTTCAAAATCTTGGCTTTCCAGCGCACGAAGCATGTCTTCCGTTCGTGGGCGCTCAGTAGGCTGGACCTGCTCAAACTTTTGGAAAACTTCTGCGGTAGACACTCCGTGCTCGGGTTTGGCCAAAACAACCCAGCAGGAAGGTGGTGGCTGAATGGGTGTCAGTTGTTCTCCACGCCCATGTACCAACGCTGTAGAAGAATGTACACAGTATGGGACATCTGAGCCTATCTCTGCTCCTAAGGTAGTCAATTCATCTAAGGTAAGACCCAAGTCCCACAGCTGATTTAAGCCAATTAAAGTGGCCGCTGCATCACTACTTCCGCCAGCAAGTCCTGCGGCGACTGGGATATTTTTATGAATCGTAATAAATACGCCCTGCTTAATCTCATAATTTTCCTTTAAGAGAGCCGCTGCACGGTAGGCTAGGTTACGTTCATCCTGGGGAACAAACCCAGACGTACTACGTAATCGAACAGAGGGTTGAGATGTGGTTACTAAATCAATACGATCTGCTAAATCAATTGATGTCATGATCATTTCTAATTCATGATAACCATCATCCCGCTTATGTAACACATCTAACGTAAGGTTTATCTTAGCTGGTGCTTTAACCGAAATCTCCATGTCTTCAACCCCCCCATCCGTCTTCTTTCTCCAATCTTTTGGCTGTCGCTAACTCTTCCATTGTATCACGTTCCTTATATAATTAAAAACGTAAAGAAGGGCTCAAGAGAGAACGTGTATGCCCCTCTTGAGCCACAGCCCCGTAGTTCATTTATCCCTTATGATCGTGGATTTTGCAATCGTTCCTCAGCTAGTTGGATAGCGCGCTTAACCATATTACCAGCGTCGCGTGATTTGATTCCTCCCCAGCCTTCTTTTTGGACGACATCATAAAATCCCAATTCTTTGGCTATTTCTTCCTTCAAGGCCTCGGACATGATCCCTCTTCGTGCCAAAGAATCCGCCTCCTTTTGTTCTACGGGGCTTTTCTAGTATGTGTTAGATCAAAAAAAAGAACACAATCTGTGTTCTTTTATTGAGTCGTTTTTATATATTTGACCGGAAGCCTTTCTTCTGCTTGCAGAACGGTTAACTCAACGGATTCCGTTAAGATGTCTGCATAGCTGTAAGATACACGCTCAAAAGCGTGTTGAGCTTCATCTAGTTTAACGATAAACACAGATGGATAGGTCTCTTCTAAAATCCCTGTCCGTTCAATGGTCTTTCTACGACCACTATTTGCTTTCAGGTGGATCTTCTTGCCGATGTAATGATCCAAGGTATGTTTGATCTCGGATAGCGCATTCTTGCCCATTGATCGACCACCTCACTCATCTCGAAACTATTGTATCATGTAGGTAGTCATTTGTCAAACAAACAAAGATTATAACAAGGGGACAAAGATCTTGTCAACGGTTTTGGAGAATTTGTCGAGGAAACCACCTTTTGTTTTTCTTTACGATTTAGTGAAACGATCAGCAACCGCGCTGGCCGCATACGCTTCCGGTTTAATTTTCGCTGTATATCCTACGGCTGTCACCCAGCCCACAACATCTTGGATCAACTTTCTTGTCGGCCCACGTTGCCCCACATCCAAATGAATTTCTACCGGCCAATCCATCGACAGCTGAAGCAATCCTTTTTCTTTCAATTGCTCTAAGCAGTCCAAGCTTAGCTCTGTCTCACGATAGATTCGATAGCGTAGGTCTCGCACCGGTTGATTGCGAAAGCGCCTGTAATAGAAAGAAGCTCCCTTCCCCACTCGATGAATGATAATCGCTGTCACAAAGGTCGTCTCTTGCTGGTTGGTTTGTGAGTCCGTTCCAATAACGACCTTGTATTCCGATGCTTGATCTCCCTCAAGATACGCACGAATATCTTCGACCAACTCGCCCAATCCCATTTTCCCCTTACGGGGATGCGTAAACTCCATGTGCTTCCCTCCATTGGTCAGTCACGACGCTTAGCTTACTGTTGATTATCAGGGGGCCTCAACGGTCTATCGTTTAGTGTGGGGGCCAAAGCAACCTCCCACATCCATTCGCGATCAAGCACCAAAATTCCTTCGACAAAAAACGAAAATCTTCTTATTGAATAGACGGAAGAAGTGTCTCTGTCAAGCGTGCATACTCTGCTATCGAACAGGTTTCCCCTCGCCTGGTGGGGTCAATTCCTGCTTGTATGAGGGCCTCCTTCACCTCTTCTTTCTGCAAAGGTTGAGGCAAGGAAGTGGATAAGCTATTAAGTAACGTCTTCCTTCTTTTAGCAAAAGCAGCTCGTACGACTTGAAAAAAGAAAGATTCGTCTACCACTTCTACTGGCGGATTTTGTCGAACTGTTAACTTGATCACAGCGGAATCCACATCCGGACGCGGTACAAATACATGATTGGGTACTTTCGTCACCCAGCTTGGATCTGCATAATATTGTACTGCGATGGACAACATACCATAATCTTTCCCACCTGGAGTCGCCATTATGCGCTCAGCCACTTCTTTCTGAATCATAATGACAATACTCTCGAGCGGTAATCGCTCCTCCAACAACCGCATGATTAGCGGAGAAGTGATGTAGTAGGGAAGGTTGGCGACTGCACAGTAGCGTGACGCTTGTGGCATGTTCGCACTCAATGCCTCCTGGAGATCGATCTTTAAAGCATCTCCTTCCACAATGGAGATGGTGGGTCGTTCTTGAAAAAGTTCTTGCAATACTGGAATCAAGCGTCCATCCGTCTCGATCGCTGTCACCCAACCGGCTTCCTCAGCAATCCGCTCGGTTAACGCACCGATCCCAGGACCAATTTCTAGTACTCCGGTTTCACGATCCAGCATGGCGGCCTGCACGATCTTGTCCAGTACCCAACCTTCGGTAATAAAGTTTTGCCCTAAGCTTTTTTTCAAGCGAAGATCATGTTCTTTCAGAAGTTGGCGCGTTCGTCTTGCTACCGCTTTTTCTTCCATCATATTCAACCTTTCCTCACTTGATGTAAAGCCTGATCCAACTCAGCTTTCTGAATGCCAAACACATGCAGACGACGAAAGAATTGTTTGGCGTTCCCATAACCAATTCCTAATAACCGTCCCACTTCTTCGCGAATATACTGTGCTCTCTTTCCTCCGACCATGCCGTAATCGACATATTCATCCCACTGAACATCACAGGTGAGAGCCTCTTTATCTAATGGAGTACGAACATCTTCTAAGGCTTTCTGGATGGCCGCTTTTGATGCATGCTCCACGCCAATTTTTCCTTTTCCCTTTGCCTCTCCTCTTGCCAAAAAAGCATGTTTGGCATCAGGAACATGTTGTGACAAAATCCGACGAATTCGCTCTCCTGCTCCATCGGGATCAGTAAATAGGATGACCCCTCGCAGTTCTTGTGCTTTTTTCACCAAGTTGATTACTTCTTCCCCGATCGCTGAGCCACCTGTCTCCAATGTATCTGCATCCACCGCTTGTTCAATTGCAATTCGGTCGTGCAGTCCCTCAACCACGATCACTTCTTTAATCTTTTCATTCACTTCCATTTGCTGTCCTCACTTTGCTGTCTTAGATCTCTCACAGGCGAAAGAGACGAGAGGCATTCTCATAAGTCACTTGCGCTAGCTCTTCTAGACTTTGTCCACGAATATCTGCGATAGATTCCGCTACAAGCCTTACATAACTACTTTCGTTCCGCTTTCCACGATTGGGATGGGGTGCGAGATAAGGGCAGTCGGTTTCGATCAAGAGCCGGTCGAGCGGCACCATAGCGGCAATCTCTTTCGGCATCTTGGCATTTTTAAAGGTAACAGGTCCACCCAAGCCAATGTAAAAATTCATGTCTAGACACTCTTGGGCAATCGCCTGATCTCCACCAAAGCAGTGCATGACGCCTCCTACTTCTTCCGCTTTCTCCTCGCGCAAGATACGTACGACATCTTCATGAGCATCGCGATCATGAATGATGATCGGCAAGTTGACTTTCCTCGCCAAACGTATTTGCTTGCGGAACAATTCCATTTGTACTTCTCGTGGAGCGGTATCCCAGTAGTAGTCTAGCCCCATTTCGCCTAATGCTACCACTTTAGGGTGTTCGGTTAAGGAAGCGATCCAATCCAGGTCCTCCTCTGTGCAATCAGCAGCATCTACCGGATGCCAGCCAACTGCCGCATAAATAAAATCATATCGTTCGATGAGTTCCAAGGTAGCCTGTATGGTTTCACGGTTAAATCCAACGTTGATGATACGGGTGACGCCTTCCTGCTGTGCCCGCTTGATCACTTCTTCGCGGTCTTCGTCAAATTTGGCGTCGTTTAGGTGGGCGTGGCTATCAAATAACACGGCCGCTTCCTCCTCCTTCGCAAATTCTGCTATAGGTTTCTTCGATTGAAGCATTCAATTATCAATAGGAAGCCAGAACCCATCATTGGGGGTGGCTTCTCACCTTCCTTGTTTGAGCACTACCATAGTTTTAGCGTTCTCTCGTAACGCGGTGGATGGTCAAGGGAATTCCCTCTCTTGACGATTGCATGAGCTTTGGCAAGGTCATTCGAAGAAACATCCTGCGCCCATCTTCCAACCATTCTACGGGTGAGCTTTCACCCTTTATGGGATGGTGAGTGGTTCTACCTAACGATAGAACCATTCACCAGTAGGATATCCCTTGAAGGGGCTCTCACTACTTCACTCGGGTTCCATTAGGAATTTCCTGAGGAACGGTGGCTAGTCTGAGGGTCCCTCCCTCTTTGGCCGCTAGGACCATGCCTTCGGAGCGGACTCCACGCAGTTTGACGGGTTTTAAGTTAGTGACGACGATCACTTTTTCCCCTGTCAATGCTTCTGGCTGGTAGTGCTCAGCGATACCAGAAACGACTTGGCGCTCTTCAGTACCCAGGTTGAGTTTTAAGAGAAGCAGGCGATCAGCGCCTTTGACAGGGCTGGCTTCGATGATTTCTGCCACTTTCAATTCCACTTTGGCAAACTCATCAATGGTGATCAGGCCTTCGTTCGCATGATCTGTAGAGGAAGCGAACTGGCTTTTCTCTTTCTTTCCTGTTCCTTTTTCTTTCTCAGCAGAAGCAGCCGTTTCTGTCGCTTTCTTTTGTCCCATTCCTTCAGCAATCCACTTGCTCTCTTCCTCCACATCAAGGCGAGGAAAGATGGGTTTACCTTTTTTCGTAACCGTTCCAGCCTCTAATGTCCCATAGGTGTGCAAGCTCTCCCATGAGGTGATGTGGGGTAAATCTGTTATTCCTAGCTGTTCCCACATCTTTTGTGGAGTCCGTGTCAGGAACGGTTGGATCAGTCCGCTCACGATGCGTAGATTCTCGAGCAGCTGATACAAGACAGAGCCAAGCACATCCTTCTTGCTCTCATCTTTAGCCAATACCCAAGGCATGGTTTTTTCAATATAGCGATTGGTTCCTCGTACCAATTCCCAGATCGAGGTTAAGGCGATGGAGAATTTCATTTCCTCCAGCGCGGTTTCCACCTTTTCCACGGTTGTACGGGCCAGTTGTTCTAGCTCATCATCATGCTCCGTCGCCTGTGAAAGGAAGGTAGGTACAACCCCATCGTTATATTTTTGCACCATGGTTAAGCTTCGATGCAATAAATTACCAAGATCATTCGCTAGATCCGCATTGACCCGCTCGACAAATGCTTCCGGAGTGAAGACACCATCATAACCGAAGGGAATTTCTCGTAGTAGATAATACCGCAGAGCATCCAAGCCAAAGTGGTCAATGAGTGGCACGGGATCAACGACATTCCCTTTCGATTTCGACATTTTCCCGCCTTTCAGTTGCAAAAAGCCATGAGCAAATACTTTCTTCGGTAGTGGAAGATCTAGTGCGATCAGCATGATTGGCCAATAAATGGTGTGGAAACGTACAATCTCTTTCCCTACCAAGTGTACATTAGCAGGCCAATACTTCTCGTATTTCTGCTGGTTCTCAGGAACGTCTGAAAGATATCCAATGGCTGAAATATAGTTGGTCAATGCATCAATCCACACATACATGACATGCTTCGGGTCCCCAGGGACGGGAATTCCCCACTCAAATGTGGTACGAGAGATACAGAGATCTTCCAATCCTGGCTCGAGAAAGTTGCGAATCATCTCGTTCTTTCTTGACTCTGGTTGGATAAAATCTGGATGTTGTTCATAGTGGGCAAGTAGTTGATCCACATACTTGTTCATCCGGAAAAAGTAGCTTTGTTCACGTACTTTCTCTACTGGACGACCACAATCAGGGCAGTTTCCATCTTTTAATTGCCTTTCTGTCCAAAACGATTCGCAAGGCGTACAATACATACCCTCATAATCACTTAAGTAGATATCTCCTTGATCCAACAAGCGTTGAAAGATCTTTTGTACAACCACTTGGTGGCGATCTTCCGTGGTACGAATAAAGTCGTCATAGGAGATTTCAAGCTTTTCCCACAGTGCCTTTACTCCTGTCACGATCTCATCAACAAATTGTTGTGGTTTTTTCCCTTGTTCACGTGCACTTCGCTCGATCTTTTGCCCATGTTCATCCGTACCCGTTAAGTACATCACGTCAAACCCTCTGAGGCGTTTGTACCGTGCCATCACATCTCCAGCTACCGTTGTATACGCGTGTCCAATATGCAGGTTATCATTCGGATAATAAATGGGTGTTGTAATATAAAAACTTGGTTTTCCACTCATGTTTTTCTCTCCTTTCAAACATCAAAAAAACCCCTTGCCTATGGGGCGAGAGGTTAGACTCGCGGTACCACCCAATTTCGACGCTTTGCGAAAAGCGTCCTCCACCAGTGTCCACACTGACCCTGTAACGTTGGGCTACGTCCATCCCTATTCACCCAGATCGTTCGGCTTTAAGGAAGGAATCTCAAGGGCCATCTTCACACGTTCATCCTATACCGGCTTTCACCTTACCCGGCTCTCTGAAAATAGGAAGATCTCGTGCTACTCATCCCCGTCTTCGATCAAACGTGATTATTTCCCGGGAAACCTGCTGCAGAAAATAAACCTTCATTCTCTATTATAACCAATGATCAGAAGGATTAACAAGGGCGAGAAGACATCCTAAGATGGCTTCGCGTGAGCCCTTCCATTTTTAAAGTCAGTATTGCCCCATCCATACGATAAGTGTGATTTCCCAATCAGGTGGAGCCACATCCCCACCTGATTCGGTGTTTTAAGTCCATATGAGGGCGAGTTTGATTTATTTCTGATCATAACGAGTGGCTAGAGGAGAGGCGATTTTACTGATCTTCCCACGATCCGCTAGTCTCTCTAGCTCTTCTTTCAGCCTCGCCACATCCCACGATAGTCCACATTCGCGATTAATATATTGCGCTGCTCCCATTAAATCCGTATCAAAAATAGGGAGCTTCTTCTCTATCGCTACGAAAACCTGCTCATTCTCTTTTTGTTTCAGGGCAAAGAGTTCATCAAAGGGATTGCTCTGGTGAGGGCTTTCAGAATAGGCGGCACGAATCCGAATAAACAGCGTCCGTCCGAAGATAGCAGAGGAAACAAACGCATCACCAGAGCGTAAGTAAGGCAACCGCTTTCCTTCTTCTGGTGTTAAGTCTGTCTCTTCGCGCAGGGTGGCAATATCCGTCCCACGTACCGTGCGGAAAACAAATTTGGTATTGAGCTGAGCGGTAATGGTCTCGTCGAGCAGGGTGGGGCGTTGCGTCGCTAGTACGAGGAAGACACCATACTTTCTCCCTTCCTGAGCAATCTCTTTCATGATGGACTTGGCTGGTGAATCGATTCCTTTCGGTGCAAAATTGTGCGCTTCATCCGTCACTATCAGAAACGGTGGAAAGAACGTTCCTTCTTCTCCATTCATACGGGCATCTTGATATTCCCTTCGCTTGCGATAAAGCGTTCCCATCACATAAGTAGAAAAAACTTGAATAATCCAAGTGGAGCCTTGCACAACGACCAATTTCCCTTGTGCCAATGCTTGCTCGATTCGTTGAATATCTTGCTGGAAGAGCCCTGCTTTCTCCAGTCGCTTAAGACGCCATAGAACTCCTTTCACCGAAGCAGCAGGCAAGCTGTTATATCGATTAAAAAGCTCAGTCAGCTCTTTGACCCGTTCCACTTCTGAAGGGGTCACATCATCTGCTTTTAGCCTCTTACCAAGCCCCTGCTTCCCTTCTTCTAACGCCTGGGCCACATTTTGCACCCGGTCGTGAAAAGAGTGAAAGGAATCTCGTCGGCGATGCAAGGTTTGCGCCACATTTACCATTGATTCCGTCAGATGTCCCCCTGCAGCACCCAACAAGTCCGTCACATCTCGTGTCGATAATGCGGAGAAATCGATCCCCACTTGCTTTCCCACTTCAACCGCTGTCCACTTATCCGCAAATTCTGGTGCGATCTCTGCTAGCGATTGACTTAATTGCGCAAAGGACATCTCAAAATGAGGATCAAATACCAACGTGGGTATCGTGAGCTTCATCAATTCTTCCAGCATCACCCGAAGTCCAAAAGATTTCCCCGATCCGGACCCTCCGAAGATCCCAATATGGGGATACTGCTGCATTGCGCGAATGTCCAGTAGGAATGGAACCCCCCGTTGCTTCTGAATCACTCCATCCTCCAATAAATGAACTTGATCAGTTAATGACGGATCGAGTGAAGACGCAAGCGGTCCTGTACTCTGGATTTCACCCATCACTGCCCCTGCTTCTGGTTGCACTTTCACCAACAAATGGCGCACTTCATCAAAATGAGGGGCACGCACACTAGAACCCGTCTTAACCGGATGGGATGCTTCTACAAACAAACGCAACTTGGCCATATTGATTTCATCCGAGCCGATGTCATATCCAATCTGCTCTAAGGACTGCACGACCTGCGCATCCACCATCGAACGATCCAATCCCATGGGGATAAAGCGGTTATAGGCGAGGGTCTCTACTACTTCGCCTTGTGGATTGCCTAGCATTTCATCCTGTAAGACCAAAATCTCATTGATGCGAAACTTGCGATCCCGAGATACCACATATACCTCTTGCTGTGTCGTAACCCCTACTACCTGCATGTCCGCTCCTCCTCTTGTCCGCAAATATTCATCCCGAACACTCTTGCTTTCTCTATTTCGATAGCCATTTAAACGCTATTTCCACTATATCACTCTCTCCGATCGCTTTGGTAAAAACAAACGATGGCTCAGTGCGGGATCGATAAACTGCTCTACCATTCCATGCAATAGTTCATTGGTCACCCGCACTTCTCGATCGACAATGTCTAGCCACAAAGGAATTCCTCTTCCCTGATCGGGGGTCAAGGTATAGATCAGATGAATGAGTGCCATTTTTTCTGCCGCTTGTTCATGTAGACCGTCAATACCGATCGGCTGTGGACTTGTCGAAGGTCGAAAGGCCACTTTCCACATCTCCTCTCCCACTGTGGAAAAGTAGGTACTTTCAAATCCCTCGCCCGCCTCCAACTTTCCAAACAAAAACTCACGATCGGAGCGAGCCGTTTGCCCCGGATACAAGGCTTGCGCTACTCCACGTGTTCCAATCTCCTCTGATACTCCTACCAACAGGGTTCCGTATGTTAAGGCTGTTGTTTTTAAGGAGTCCCACTGTTGATGATCGTCTATCTGATAGTGAAGGAGCGACCCATCCATCATGATCACTTTGGGCTGATAGGAGCGTATCACACTCTCCGCTACCTGCATCTCTAATCCAGACAACAACTTGCCACGGTGCTTGGCTTCACGTGCAAGCAACCCCTCTTGTTCCTCCTCTTCTTCTGTTGACAGCAAGGGCGTATACACATCTGCCTTCCATTCCTCTTCCCCGCGTGTTCCTTTGGCCAATGCTTGAAATAAGGAGAGAGTATGCGGGTGCGGGCCTGTGGTAGAGTTAACAGATCCATCCACACCAAAAAGAGATGACGAGCCCAACCAATCTTTGAGCTGATCCTCTTTCCACTTCACTCCCGAAAAAAAGGAACCGATTTTGGCTAACTCTTCTCGGACTTCCGTCCCGTCATTCTTCGTATCATCATATATTTGTCGCAACTCTCGATTCACTTCACGTAACTTCTCTTTAAGATCCTCTGAAACAGACAGCATATTCTTTCCCCCTTTATCTATTATTCTCCCGAAGTAAAATATGTTTACAGACCTAACATCGATAACTTAGGATAAAATTTACTAGAAAAGTTGCCACTAGACATATTGACGATTATGGTAAACGCTGGTATGATTGATTTAACGCTGTTCCTGTCGAATTTTGACGGAGAAAATGGCGTATCGAGACCAAAATAAAAAGACAGAAAAAACCGAGAGGAGAATGGCAACATGTTAAAATCAACCGGTATTGTACGTAAAGTGGACGAGCTCGGACGCGTGGTGATTCCAATCGAATTGCGTCGTACGCTCGGAATTGGGGAAAAAGACGCATTGGAAATCTACGTTGATGGTGAAAGAATTGTACTGAAAAAATATGAACCAGCATGCATTTTCTCAGGAGAAGTCGATGAAACCATCCGTTACAAAAATAAAGTTGTCAGCAAACAAGCAGTTGAAGAAATGTACAACCTTGTTAACAGTGAAGAGGGCGTTAGCAACAGCTAACTTTTTATATACTCAAGCTAGTAAGAATAAATACATCACTCCAACCATTCGGCTGGACCTTTCTTTTCTTGTAAGCGCACCCTTCTTGTTAGGGTGCGCTTCGTGTTTACTCAGTCTAGAGGATTCGCTTCTTCCTCTTTTCCCAAGTGATAAGCTTGATATACCTCACGCTTGGCCAGATCTCTCTCTTTGGCTACTAATTTAATTGCTTCTTTGCTCGTCTTTCCGCGGCGCATAAACCAATCCACGTGTTCCGAAAGGGTTAGTTGCCTCCACCATGCAGATGGGACTTTCTCTTCTTCCGTCTGTTGCTCTGCCAGCTTCCCATCAATTACCACCGTATATTCTCCTCGCGTACCATGCTCGGACAACCAATCCACACATTGAGATACACTACCGCGTAACCATTCTTCATGCTTTTTCGTCAGTTCCCTCGCCACAGCTACCTGTCGGTCGCCCAACACTTCCAGTACATCTGATAACAAAGATTTTACACGGTGAGGAGATTCATATACGACCAATGTCACCCCTAGCGATTGCCATCTCTTCAATTGCGCTTGCCGCTCTTGTGGTTTGCGTGCTAAAAAACCGAGAAACAGAAAAGGTTGAGGTGCAATACCTGATCCCACCAAGGCTGCTAGCGCAGCATTGGCTCCTGGAATGGGGATAACCGCTATTTCCTCTCGGGTAGCTGCCTGTACCAGTTCCATGCCTGGGTCCGATATGGCAGGCATGCCAGCATCACTCACTAAAGCAATGGACTCCCCCGACAAAAGACGCGATAAGAGCTCTGACTCACGCTCAACTCGATTATGTTCATGATAACTAATTAAAGGAGTCGTTATCCCACAGTGAGAAAGCAATTTCCGGGTATGACGCGTATCTTCTGCTGCAATTGCATCCACTTGTTCCAGTGTCTTGCGTGCACGCTCAGTTAGATCATCTAGATTCCCAATAGGTGTGCCCACGATGTATAAAATTCCATATTTATCTATGTTATTGGTTTGTCTCTTCATAATGGTGGCACCAATCCTTCTTGCTTCTCAATCATTCTCATCTTCTGCTTTCGCTGAAGGCGCTTAATCGCTCGCTCTCGCTTCAATGCTTCGGAACGGCAATATCCTTCTTCAACATAACAAATGGTAAGTGGCCTTCTTCCTCGTGTGTATTTTGCCCCTTTCCCCGTGCGATGCTCCTCCACTCGCTTAGGAAGGTCGTTGGTGATACCCGTGTAATACGTCCCATCGCCACATTGGAGTATATAAACGACATAATCTTCATCACACTTCACTTTTCCACCTCATGAGAAAAATAGCCGGTTACCCGGCTATTTGTTTAAGAATGCGAGACAGAAAAGACAATCCTCTTCCGCTCTCATGTTTCCATAATGAACATTGCAGATATGAAAACCTTCATTGTATAACTTCGCTAAGTTGTCATACCCTTCTCCTGTCTTTTCTTCATCTCTTTCATGTTCATCAAGGAGATCTCCCTCTTGATGTTCTTGCAACTGTTCACGGAGGTGCTGGTTCTCCATAAGCAAGCGCGTGTTCTCTTCGAGCAATTGTACAATTTGTTCTTTTAAACTGCCCAGTTGACTGTATAGTCCCCCAAGCTGATCCTCAATTTGGGTTACTTGCGTAAATAGCTTTTTCTTATCCACGCCCCCACCTCGATCGCCACCATATATAATAACGGATCCCTTGGACCCAGAAAAAACGAACACTCTTTTTTATACTTGCACCTCATCAGCTGAGTGCTCCACCGTCTGTCCAGATTCGGTTAGCTCCACTTGCACTCGTCGTTCCAATAAGTTGAGAACAACCACCTTCCCCTGACCATCGGGTGTCTTTACCTTCTCTCCTACATCAGGCAACTTTTTCTTTGCCTCTACATAAGCATCATTCTCAAATTTTAGGCAACACATCAATCGGCCACACAATCCAGAAATCTTGGTTGGATTAAGAGAGAGATTTTGATCTTTTGCCATCTTAATAGAGACTGGCTCAAAATCACCGAGAAAAGACGAACAACAGAGAACACGTCCACAGGGACCAATCCCCCCTAACATCTTCGCCTCATCACGCACCCCAATCTGTCTTAATTCAATCCTAGTCCGAAATATACTAGCCAAATCCCGCACCAATTGTCGAAAATCCACTCGTCCATCGGCAGTAAAGTAAAAGATGACTTTATTGCGATCAAAAGTATACTCCGCATCGACCAATTTCATTTCCAACTGATGCTCTTCTATTTTCTGTTTGCATATCGCCAATGCTTGAGCAGCCGCTTGGAGATTGCTCTCCATCTGCCGCTGATCTTCATCGTTTGCGACACGTATAATCTTACGTAAAGGCAATACAACCTCATCTTCTTGCAGGGTTTGCTTACCTAACACTACTTGTCCTAGTTCAATCCCGCGCACTGTTTCTACAATCACATGATCTCCTATAGAGATAAGGTACTCTCCGGGATCAAAATAGTAGATTTTACCTGCTTCGCGAAAGCGGACGCCTACGACTCCATACATCTGATGATCCCTCCTGCATAGCCAGCACCATATACTCCAGAATGGATTGGGATGGTACGGGTCCCATCAACTGCTGCCGGGCGAGCAGGATCTGTTCCATAGCTTGAGCCATTTTCGTCGGTGTCCAGTACTTAGCTTGACGCTTTCGATCTTCCTCCCATGGGCGAAAGACCACTTGCTCAAAACGTCCTAGCTGTTGATTGACAATATCCCTAAACCATAGGAACATGAAATCTAATAGCCATTCTATCTCTGTATTATCTGAACGGCCGGATAAAAGCTGTGTCGCCACTTCGACGATCGCTTCACTTTTCCCGGCAAAAACCTTCTCACTCCATTGTATCACCAGCTCAATTAAAAGATCAAACGATTCCATCTGGCCGCGGGCGATAGCCTCTTGTAGTGGACGATCTAGGTGAGCTAAAACCCAGCTTCTCTCGTCATCAATACCAGCCGAACGTAATTGCTGTGCTCTCACTTTTGGCTGAACAGGTGCGAAACGGACAGGCTGACAGCGCGAGTAAATGGTAGGGAGCATTTGATGAACGGAATCCGTCAGCAGGATAGAAACCATGGGCGAGAGTGGCTCCTCTAAAAACTTTAATAAGCTGTTGGCCGCTTGTAAGGTCATGGTCTCTGTCTGTTTAACCAATAAAATCCGCGTAAAATTTTCACTCGCTCGCCGGGAAAATTGCTGTTTTAACTGCCTAACTTGTCCTATTTTGATTGAGTTTCCTTCCGGTTCAAGGACGAATACGTCCGGATGATTGCCATGATTGATTCGTCTACAAGTACGACACAAATCACACGCATCCCCACTCTTCTCTTCACAATTAAGTGCCTTAGCAAAAATCCATGCAACTTCTTCCTTATTGGCACTCTCTGGCCCAAAAAAGCAGTAAGCATGTGAAATTCGCTCCATGGTGATGCCATATTGTAGCTGTTTCACCACCTGATCTTGACCCACAACGTCTTGAAAAGGCATGCTGATCCCACACTTCCCATACCATACTATTAAATAGAAATTAAAACTGGACAAACTTTTCAATGGGAAGGATAAATACCGTAGCACCTCCCAATTCCACTTCGATGGGAATAGGAACATACCCCTCAGCATTGGTGCCGAAAGAAGTGGCCGGAGACATCATTTGCTGACGAGCTTGACAGTTTTCCTCAATAATCCTCAGCACAGAATCTACCCCCTCCTCTTCGATACCGATCATAAAGGTCGTATTTCCTTCACGCAGAAACCCTCCGGAAGTAGCCAGTTTCGTCACACGGATGTTTTCTTTTACTAAAGACTTTAACAAGCGGTTACTATCTTTATCCTGTACAATCGCAATGATAAGTTTCACTTTTTCTCCTCCCAAAGTTATGATGAAGATTGAAATCGACCCAAGATATCCATCCAAATGGCTTCCGTGATCTCTTCCCTTGGTTTTAGCGCATCCAATACTTTGAATCGATGCCCTTCGCTCCTTGCCATCTCTAAAAAACCGAGGCGTACACGCTCATGAAACTCCTGCTCTTTACTCTCAATCCGATCACTCGCTCTTCCCCTTTGTTGCAATCGTTCTTTTCCCGCTTCAGCGGATAGATCCAACAGGTAGGTGCGGTCAGGAATCAATCCCCCTGTTGCCACCTGGTTAATCGTGTGTACCTCTCTGTGATTCCATTGTAGACCATACCCTTGGTACGCCATGCTGGAGTCTATATAGCGATCACAGAGAACCACCTCTCCACGTGCTAGCGCCGGTCGTATCACCTGTTCCACCAATTGAGCTCTTGAAGCGGCATAAAGGAAAATCTCCGTACGCGCTTCCATCTCCGTCAGGTCAGGGTCTAGCAATATCGTACGAATACGATCTCCTACAGAGGTTCCCCCCGGCTCACGCGTAATCGTACAAGCCATCCCCTTTTGTTGAAGACGCTCCGCCAGGCTAGCAATCTGTGTGGACTTGCCAGCCCCTTCTGCTCCCTCTAATGTAATAAACAGTCCTTGCAATATCGGTTTCCTCCTGGATATAACATCGAATGATTGATTGTCTTTATTTTAACACGTCTACTGTCCAAGGAGGAGAGGAAGAGAGCCCTCGAATTCTTCCTCCTTCCTCGCTAAGATAACGTAAGTATTGAATCACTTCTTCCGATATTCGCTCTCCCGGTAAGATGAGTGGAATACCGGGTGGATACGGTACGATCATCTCCGCTGCCGTTCTATTCACTGCATCACGTAAATTCACCTTCTCACGCGGAGCATGAAAGATGGTATCCAGCGTAGCAACGGCCGAGCCAAGGAGTGGCATCGGTATTCCACGCGACAGGGCCCCTTCTGACCATGTTTCTATCTCCCCATCCAGCTCTTTTAGTAGGAATATCAGTTTTTCCATTTCCTCCTGGTTGGTTCCCACCGTCATAACAAAAAGAAGATGATGGGTGTCTGCCATTTCGACATAACAAGCTTGTTCTTCCAACCAATGCGCCATACGATAACCAGAAATTCCAGTCGGACCTTCCACAATGAGCTTAAGTGGATCATGTTGATGTTGAACAATAGGCTCATAAAGGTGCTTAAGCTTCCTCATTTCTTCTCGCAAACCCTTCATCTGTTGTAAGAGGCGTTCCAATTCCTCCTTTCCATACTCATACATCCATTTCCTAGCCAAATCAAGCGAAGCCATGATGGGATAGGATGGACTACTGGACTGCACGACACGCAACCACCGCCGCAAATCGGCTCGCTTCACTTGATCCGTGCACAAGTGAAGCATCGAACCCATCGTCATTGCTGGTAACATTTTGTGCGTTGATTGCACAACCAAATCGGCCCCCAGTGTGGTAGCTGAAGCAGGAAGTTGCTCGTGAAAGGCAAAGTGAGCGCCATGAGCTTCATCTACGATGAACAGCACGTTCTGCTTTTTACATACTTGCGCGATTTCTGCAATCGGCTCCACCGTTCCGTTATAGTGTGGCGAAGTAACAATGAGGGCTTTTGCATCTGGAAAGGCATGCAACGCACGCTCGATCTGTTCCCCTTGGAGAGGCTGTTGCACTCCCGTGATTTCGTCTACTATCGTACCAAGATAAATCGGCTTCACACCGGCTAATAAGCATCCATGCAGAACCGATTGATGGGCATTACGCGGAATAATCACACTCTCTCCCCGCCGACAGGTACTCAGTATAGAAGCTATATTTCCCGCTGTACTTCCACCGACAAGAAAGAAGGTTTGCTTGGCAGCAAACACTTCTGTGGCCAGCTGCTCTGCCTCAGCAATCATTGCTTGTGGGTCATGTAAATCATCCAAATGGGGCAGTTCCGTCAAATCGAGGGATAATAACGGACCATAGAACTTTCTCGCACGATCATCAAACGCTTGTCCTTGCTTATGACCTGGTACATGAAAGTTAAGCGTCTTCCTTTGTGCATGAGCCTCTAACATTTCAAACAACGGCGCACGCCTCTGATCCATCTTCTCCTCCTCCATCCCCTCTATCAATAGAAAAAGGGATCAAGTGATCCCTTAAGCATCTTTTAACCATATTTTTTTAAGCTGTTGGACATAATAAGGATACTTCAGATCTGTTACCGCTGTCTGCACTAGCTCTCGTTCGCATCTTTCACATATAAACCCTTCTAGCACCAACAGCCCTTGGTCTCGTGGCTCATCACAGATGATACAACAAGTGATCTCATCTCTATCACGCAATCGAAACCCGCCTTTTTATCCAATTTATATCCCCATTATTACCGCTTGCAAGGGAAGGCATACCTTACGAGTATACAGTGCTCCCATTATTGCAAGAGAATCTTGTATAACACCCTCTCAATCATCATGCTCTATGCAGTATATCATAGACTCAATCGTTTGTTCTTTCTCTAACAAAGACTCATTCACTCATGGTAAGAACCCCTCGGATAGTTAATAATTTATATGCCGGATTCCCCATTGTGTTTCCCCATTGAGTCAAGAAAGCACTTCTTATTTTCCAAAAGCTGTCGTCCAAGAAACATTGGCAGAATTCGTTTAGGAGGCCTCTAACAATGAGTTCGACTGATTTTCTTATCCACCTTCTCTTGTGGTTCATCATCCCTTTTTTAGCCACCGTTCGCAGTTTGATGCTTGTGGTGTACTTTTTACGAAGGGAAAGAAACGAATAATACGTTGTGCGAAGCATGAGGACTTCAATCCAGACATAATAGTAAGAAAAATCTGTTGTTTGTGACATTGTCTTTTGATAAGATTAGCTTATATATTTTATCGAAAAAGCTCCCTGCACTTTTATGTAAGCGCTATCAACTTCTTAACCGGATGGAAAGGAGGATAAAGTGATGAAAGTCAAATGGACGATTCTTACCTCCATCGTCATGCTTCTGTTCGTTTGGGTACTCTTGAGCCCCCCATCCTGGGCAGATAATGCCAATATCAATGGGATGCTACAAAAAATTGAAGAAAATAACTCTCAGTTAGGAGTGCAAAACGGAGAGATCCTGAAAAAACTAGAAGCCATTGATCAACGTTCATCCGTTACAAAAGAGATAAACGAAAAGATGATGGGGGTTCAGTCTAGTATCAATCAGCAAAATACAACCCTTGCCGATATTGAAGCGGCTACGGAAAAACAAGCTGAACTAAGTAGCAAGTTAAATGAAACGACGCAGCAACTACAGAAATATATGGGGGATATTAGTTCCCGTACGCAAAATCAACTTTCTCAAGCGAACAAGCTTCAATCCATAACGATGGATACAAAGAAAAAAATGCAACATGCATTGGCGCAAAATCAATCCCTTGAGAAAAAGCTAGCATCTGCCGCACAGAAAAGCAGAAAAGTCGAACAGTCTTTACCCTAGAGGAGGTGACATCATGATTCGCAAGTCATTGGCGATTCTCGGTATTCTCTTATTATCCCTCTTCTTAATAAACGGCATCACCATGAATCAACATTTACGAAAATTGCATGCTGGTCTAGAAGAAAACATTGATGCTATCAATCAATTAAACCATGTTCAGACTGCCACCATTGATAAAAATAATGAGATTCAAAGTCTACTCCACACGGTAGAAGACATCAATCAGGGCTTAGATGGCTCTGTCCAAACCTCCGCGGATACACTGAAACTAGCGGAAAGTGTCGTCACTTTTCAGCAAGCAACGTTGAAGTTAAACAAAGATATCCTTCGCTATTCTAATTTAACTAGTGAAGACATCGACTCGATTCATCAATCGTTGCAAGAAATTCAACCCTATATGGAAAACGTAGAAGGACTCGTTCAACAGCTCAATCAGACCTCACAGCAAGACAGAGAGCATTTACAAGAAATCCAATCGGCTACGCATTCACTCAATGAAAAAACCCCAGGGGGGCGTTTTTAATGAAAGTCTGGTTAAAGAAATGGGGGAAATGGATTAAGCCAATTCCCATACTTATGACCTTACTAGTCGCAGCTGCTGCCGCCAACACAGGCTACCAACTATGGATTCAAAAAGATATTAAGCAGAAATCAGAGTCATTAGAAGAAGCTTTAGCTAAATCATCCGAAAACTCAGCTAAAATGAATAACAACTTGAAACAAATTAAATCCTTGCAGGTAAAGGTCTCGCAATTAAAAGAAAGAATCGATCAGATTCAACAAAATACAGCTGCTCTTAACGAAGAGATCACCCTTCTCAATACCGTTGTCCGAAATATTTCGAGTGAGGCTGCTGCTGTCGATCAGAGTACAAGTGGAAATTACGATAAGTTGAAGCTTCTAGAGTCCACTATAGAGGAAAGCATTCGCACTCTCTCTTCTATGAAAAGCAGTAATAATGAGATCCTAACAACCCTCAATGAGATGAAGTCTTTACAGACACAAGTAAACCTATCTCTAAATGAGATGAATCACAAAACACGTTTCCTTCCAGAAGTGGGGAGGTGAATAGCATGCGAAAATTAATGAGGAACATCCGACGACCGCAAAAAAGAACATGGATTATCGTAGGTATGGTGAGCCTCTTCCTTCTCTGCTCTCCACTCCTCGCTCAACTAAGCGAACGCGTTATCTTTCCTTTCTTTTCTGAGCACAACCTTTTCGGTATTACCTCGGAGATGGTGGATCGAACGGAAAAAATGGTCACCGATACGGAAAATCTACAAGAGGAAATAGCAGAAGCCAGCAATACCATGAGCAACTTAGAAGAACAATCTACACTTCTTTCTCAGCAATCAAACACAAATCAATCCATCCAAGAACAAATGGAAATCCATTATGAGAAGAATATCTCAGCAGTAGAAACAATGGAAACCATTCTTCAGAGTCAACAAGAAGCCGTTGTTCATACAAGCAAATCTGCTAACACAGCTCAAGAGATCTCCACGCAGATGGGGAAGACAGTACAGCATTTTGGTTCTGTCGCTACCAATATTGAGAACATCGGTGCGACCACTGCTCAACTCAATGATGACACCAATGGTCTATTAGAAGAGCTGGATGAGTCAATCGATAATTTCCGCTACATCGCCAAAATAACCGAGTTTTTCGATCGTTTTCATCACTGAGGAAGAAAGGAGTCATCCGATGTGAAAAAAAGAACAGAAAGGTTGAATCAATCAAGCAAATCAATCGTGTGGAGACGTGTCGCTCTTATCCTCATTAATTTTGCCCTTATTGCCTTCATCTTATGGGGAACATGGCAACAAGTCCTCACACAAAAAGAGAATAATCTCGTCATGGCAGAGGTTCACTCCAATATTCAAAAAGCCATTACCCTATCTGTTGAGACGAACCAGAAGTTAGAACCTCTTCATGCCACCACCGATACGATTAAAGAGATCAACCAACAGCTCGTCACCATCCAAACCCTAATCAGCGACTCGAATCAAAATGTGGACGAAGTTATTAAAAGTGGTGACCAGATTGTGGGTAGCGTAGATGCAGTCAATCAGAATATGGAACAGGTAAATAAGCAAATGAGCTCCGTTCAAAGTGAAAACAGTGGGTTGCTCTCCATTGCCTCTGAGGTCAGCCAGCAAAGTGGAGGGCAGCATCAAACCATGAGTCAGCTTCATTCACTCACGCTCACATCAATTGACCAACTAGCGCTCTTAAATCGCAAACTAGCGCTCTTGGATTTTGAACTATAGGAGTGAACAATGTGTTTTGGAGTATCTTATACTTACTTACCTTGATTGCCATCATCGTTCTTACTGGACTGATCATTTACAGCATCGTGAAAGAAAAATCATTTGTTCGTTGGTTAGGCGGGTTGGTTGGAGTCTCCCTGTTCTACCTTGCCATCCTCTGGTTTAGTTCACTTGTGTAACATAACCGGTTAAAGACGCCTTCAACCATCTTCTCTCATTATCCTTCCACCCATCCTCACTATCCTATTGATTGATTAGACTTCATAATATCCCTGTACATCGTACATCAACAATAAAAACAGCCCTTTCACTTCGATTGAAATGAAAGGGCTATTTCTTATGGTGCCTGGCGACGACCTACTCTCCCAGGGACCTGCGTCCCAAGTACCATCGGCGCTGGAGGGCTTAACGATCGTGTTCGGTATGGGAACGAGTGGGTCCCCTCCGCCATTGCCACCAGACATATGGAATTGAAGGCACACACCTTCAAAAGTAAATACTTCATCTTCAAGTCAAGGGAGCGAGGCTTACGATTAGGGTAAGCCCTCGACCGATTCGTATCTGTCAGCTGAGCGTATTGCTACACTTACACCTCAGACCGATCTACCTCATCATCTATAAGGGGTCTTA
>NZ_JCBAPH010000006.1:0-236989 GCF_059818345.1 Mechercharimyces mesophilus
CTTCGCATTCATCGCAGATATAGAGGATTTTATGGAGCTTGACTATTCGCACTTCATCTACTAGCCCATTTCCAAAACATAGAGGGCAAACCACCCTACCTTTAAATATTTCCATTACTTCGTGCTCCTTTCACCTTGTAACAATTTTACCACACTAAACATCGTCACCTCTTTCTTAAATAACCTTAAACTCTCACTCGGCATCAACCTCACCTGCACTTCTCTGTCAAGAACATGCCCATTCATCTACTTAAATTTATCGCTTGCTCTTCTTCTTAATCGCGAACATCTCCGTCAACGTATCGTCAGGCTTACCGTTTTTGCGATAGAAGATCCACGGGTTCAACTTGTAATAGCGCTTACGCCCTACGCTTACTTTCGCGAAGACGTATTGTCCTCCGACAGTCAGACGAAGATACCGCGACATCTTTGCGTTAGAGAGGTCACATAGCTCCGCGATTTGCTCTCCCGTTAGCTGCTCAATCTTCGCAGGATCACGTTCAAACGGATTAGCGCAGATCGTATTCGTATTCTGATGGATATACGGCAGTAGTTTATAGACCATGCCGACTTCATGCGGTTTCAACTCTTCGGCCATCTCCTTGAGTCGATTCGTAAACGTCTTGATGACACGTTTGTTCTCCGGTAATTCGTTGCGGAAATGATATCGTGAAGACTTTCAACACGACTTCTCCGTCTTCATTCGCGGTTCTTTCAATGATATCGTTATCTAGCATCGCCTTCTTGAAATCCGTCATGGAGCGCTTGCTGATGTCGAGTACCTTACTTGCGTAGTCCCACGTCATGTACTCCTTGTCTTCACGGATGAGAAATCCCTATACAGCTCCATGTAGCATTGTAAGTGTAATAAGTGACCACAATGAGCCGTGGATAACGTAGCAATCACTTCGCGTATATTCTCCATGTCAGTAAACGAAAAATGACGACGGTCCTTGCCGATGTTAAAGAACTTCTTTGCGGCTTCGATTTGCTGATGTGATTTGGCTTGGAATGGACGGCCAGATTGGTCAGCAAAGTTTTTGCCCCCTATCGGGTATAACGGTCCATCAGGTTTATCCAAACGAATACGACGCATCCGCTCTCGTAGCTCTTCGATTAGTCATCGCCTCCTTGTTTTGTTTGTGGAAATTTGGGCATAAAAAAAGCGCCTGTGGCGGCGCCCTGCTAAACCAATCACTTTTATACCTTTAAAAAGTCCTTGCTATCGATTATCCAATAACGTTCATCCTCTGGGACTTGATCGTAGAAATTTACGTAGTCTCCTTTCCAACCTTTCGGGACATAATGCTCAAAAGAAGCTGGCTCAGGATACCATGAATATAAATGCTTGTTGTCGAAATCAACAAATAACGACGGGAACAAGTCGAATAATTCCAACCTATCGGTATTAGTCTCTGAAAGGCTTATAAACTCTCTCAATCGATTTGTACTAGCCTTATAATCAGACATTCTATCCAAGAAATCTCCCAAAGTTTTATCATTCACGACTGCTATATGAAACCTCTGAGAGTAACCAGTGTTCTCTCCAGGAAAGACTGTATAGTCGAGAAACCACATTTCCTTCAGAGAGACATACCAATTCCAATCTCCCTTGTATTTAACTAATACAATGATTCTGTTAGCATATTCCGGAAGAGGAATTTCGTCATCGTTCGGTCTCCGTACTTTTCGAACAAATCTCTCTTCAATAGCTTTAAACTCCATATAGTTTTTATATCCTTGAATTAAACTTACTTTATTAGCTCCACCAGCATATGTCATATCATGATATTGAGTCGTGTCATCTTCCCAATAGCAAACAGGACAAATTTCAAATGTTCCAGGCGGCTTTGCTGACAAGGTTAGAAAGTCACAACAAGGGCAAGGGTAAGTACTACTTTTTTTCACCGCTAATTCACACATCCAATTCGTTTTAGCCCATTATAACAAATGCATCGTATCCCTCTAACTCTATCTCCTTCTCTGCGTTCTTCCATTTCCGCTTTCTCGCGATAGGCTTCGGATTGACGGATACTTACAACTTTATGCGAATGTGCTGGTGCTGAGATGCGACGTTCTCCGTTTTCATCTACATACGAGTAGACGTCACTAAATACTTATGTTCATCGGTATAGCCTTGATACGCCACAGCGTAGCCTCCTTTTATTTGCGTAGTGATTCGGGATAATGATTGATTGCATCGGATACCGCCTCATAGCCAAAGATTTCGACTAGTGTTCGGATATGACGCTTGAGCGGTATGGACAGTTTCATTTTGGCCGATACGTTAATCGACAGTAGGTTAATCGGGGAATACGGGTTGTTTGCGAAAGTGATTTCGCCTTTGTCTGCGTTAAGGTGACGGCTGTCTCGTCGCCTCGTTTACGAATGTCCATCGGCGTTCCTCCTTGTTTGTAATAACATTTTTGTCCAAATAGTCTACTGTAACCGGTTCTATCCTTGTATGAAGAATTGACTTATCTTATAATGAATCCATTAAAGGAGGAATATAAGTGCCGGCATTTAATGTTTTTTTCATGGGAGCGCTATTCATAGCAACATTATTAATATACATAGGCATTCTAGAGGGATGGGCATTCAACTTATTAAGAAAATTTTCACAAATAATACTAATATTATTTAAGGTGTTACACCTAATTATACTTGGCTTAAAAAACAGACCGGCTCTTGCTGGGACACTAGTTATTGCACTAAGCATATTATTCTCCTGCTTAAGCTATCAGCAAGTAAAGACTGCATCATCAATAGTCTGGGAGCTTTTCTTCACAGGTGCATTTGTTTTCACTACTATAATCTCTATCTTCACAATTGTCGCTTCAGTAATCATATTGGGAATAGTTTTTCAAAAAAACCGAATCAATCGCTTCATTTCAACAGTTTCTTTAAAAGTAGAAGATGTTTCCGTAATCGTACTCCAGTCTAATTGGGTTATTCGATCTCTTTTCGCTCTAATACTCTTCTTTATTTTAATATTTTATGGTTTGAACCAACCAAGGAATTTCACTATTGCATTACTTGTAGCGTCAGCTTTGTTGGCCTTCTTTCTTTTATGCTCTTTCTTTGAGAATTACAAGCAACTTAGGATTAGTAATGCACAATTATACAAATCATCTAGTTTAGTATTATTTCTTTGCTTCTCCTTCGTTAATAGTACTGTTTACCTTACCAAATCATCTCCTCATATTTCTAGTTTAGGATATTTACTGTTATTAGTATCAATACACCAATTTACTAAATATCTGAAATACAAGAATTATCCAGTTATAGTGTACCTCCTTTATCTAGTGCTGTTATATAAATCGACTTATACAGCTATTTATTCATTTAGTTTTACAATAGCATACATTTTCACTGAAATTCTTTCTAGTAGGTACAGGGAAGATATCAATCAAGATATACTAACGGAGGTATTTACAAAACCCATTCCTATACTATGCACAAGTTTACTATCACTATTTTTCATCTTATTATTGGTTAGAAATGTACATCGAGTTGCGCTACCCCGATTAAAAGTAGTACTTGCTATCCTATTTACTGGCGTACAATTACTTTTAATCTTGCTTCCATTTATGCCACCAGCCTACGAGTATTATCTAAAAAACGTTTCTCCTATAGCGAGTGAAAAAGAAATCGATGAATTAGTGGATAAACACGGTACTGATAGCGATAGTCAAGCAATAAAAGATGAAATAAGTGATCAAACAGATATGTTGAGCTACGAAGTTCAGAAAGAAATTTATAATTTTTTCCCGTTGTTGTTCAGTCTGTTGATTGGGACGGTATACGCTGAATACAGACAAATAAAAATAAGTAGACAATCACCCTCTGATGGTACATAGCCCGCTAATAATTGCGGGTTTTTCATTGTGTATGTTTTTTTCATTGAAAGGAACCGAAAATTTACGGTCGGCTTCGTATGCTTCCGGATAAAGAGTACGAATATGCTTTGCAATGCCTGCGCCCATTTTTCCGTAGCAATTATATTGGTGAGCGATAATCGGGCAATCGGGTTGAAGTAAGTCACCTTCGACGATGTCGATCATTGGCGTTCCTCCTTCGAATGTTTTTGCGAACAGAAAAAACTCCTTCTATAACGTATAGCCGTCTGAAGGAGTGAAATACAAGTGGTTTACGGAAATTATTTTTTATTTTCTGAGGCTTTTTATTAGATCGCAAAACCCTTATAAGTTCTATAGTTAGTTATGGAACCCATAGATCAATGGGGGTTTATGAAAAGTATATCGCGCGTAGCTTCTTCTTCTGGATGACACGCTTTTTGCGAACCAAATATGAGAAGGTAGAAATTGCCTTCATCGCCCATCATACAGAAGCAAAAGAAGTGAGTGAGGATGATTTCTTCACAAAGGGAGAAAGCGGAGGAACGATTTGCTCTTCGGCTTACCGCCTCGCTTGGGATTTAATTCAACAACGGTATTCACCCTCGCGTTATAACTTGTACCCTGTTCATTTCTCGGACGGAGACAATCTTACCTCAGATAATGAAAAATGCGTGGAGTTAGTAGAAAAAATAATGAAAGTGTCCAATATTTTTGGTTATGGAGAAGTAAATCAGTATAACCGGCATTCCACTCTAATGAATGCATATAAACACATGGAAAACCCAAAATTCCTGCACTATGTTATTCGTGAAAAAGGGCAAGTATATAACGCTTTGCGTCATTTTTTCTCAGAGCAAGAAGAAGAAAAGGCCATATAGGAGCAAAGAGATTGAATCACTCCGTTAAGAAAACAGCCAGTCACCGCTCGAACACCGGTGGCTGGCTGTTTCTGATAACATTAGCATTCGTATCGACCCCCTTTTCGAATTAAAGCAATTGTTTCCCTGTCGTTCCAAAATTAATATCGCGTTATTCATTTGACGCCTCCTTTCGACATTGAATATGACAAGAGAAGAGGCATCCGTTAGAGAAGAGGCTAACGAATGCCTAATAGAGAATAAAACTTCTTTAAAAGCCCGTTTCTCCACCACCACCTGCACCACGTGGACCTCTCAGTCCCCTCGGACCACGCCGTCCTATCGGTCCTCTTGGACCTTCCGCTCCGGTGGCTCCAGCAGGACCTGCCGGTCCCGTTGGACCCGTTGGACCCGTTGGACCAACAGAGGTTAGCTGCCCTACTTTCGTGACGAAGGTATCGGATTGCCCTCTTAATTGGCTCTGGAAGGCAGCGAAGGTGACGGGGAAATCAGTGGATCCGGTTTGACCCGTAAAATAAGCCGAGCCAGCGGAGTCAACAGCGACACCGTTCCCAATATCACCACTCCTACCTCCAAGATACGAAGAAAAGGACAATCCCTGACCGGAAAAGCTCATCTGTGTGACAAAGGCATCAATTCCACCAGCCAAACTATCTTGAAAAGAATCCGAAGTAATAGGAAAGTTCGTTGAATCCGTTCGGCCCGTTACCCAAGCCGCTCCGAAGGCATCGACTGCAATGCCCAATCCAAAGTCTGAGCTCCTCCCACCTAAATACGTGGAGTAAATCAGAGCGCTTCCTCCTGCATTTAGTTTGGTAACGAAAGCACCCAAAGATCCTTGAGACACTGTCTGAAAGGCATTATTGGTTACGGGGAAATCCGTAGATAATGTGAAGCCTGTGACATAAGCGTTAGTCGCTCCATCCAAGTCAATCGCATTTCCCTGGTCTTCATCGCCCCCACCCAAGAAGGTCGAATACACCAGCGATGACCCAGATACATCCAACTTTGCAATAAAAGCATCTGTGCCACCAGCAAATATGGTTTGAAAGGCTCTAGAAGTAACGGGGAAATCTAAGGAGCCGGTGGTCCCTGTCACATAAGCACTCCCTAGACTATCTACCACAATGCCGTTCCCCTGATCAAAATTGCTCCCTCCTAAGAAGGTCGAATACACCAGTGAGGTTCCTAGGACATTGAACTTTGTCACAAAAGCGTCAAATCCTCCAGATAGGATGGTTTGAAAGGCACCCGATGTTGTCGGAAAGTTACTTGTAGTTGTGCCTCCTGTTACATACGCGTTCAGACTTCCGTCTAGTACAATACTAGTTCCCATCGCCAATCCAGCCGATCCCCCTAGGTAAGTCGAATACATCAGGATAGACCCTGCGGGATTCAACTTGGTAACGAAAGCATCTGGTGTTCCGAGTAACATCGTTTGAAACGCTCCAGATGTCACCGGATAATTTGTAGATTGCGTCTGTCCCGTTACGTAGGCACTGTTCGAGGAATCCACAGCAATTCCCAATCCGCCATCGGATTCATTCCCACCGATATAAGTCGAATAAACAAGAGAGTTCCCCGCCTCATTCAACTTGCTGACAAATACATCGAAATTCCCAGCATTCATTGTCTGGAACGCACCCGTTGTAATGGGGAAGTTAGTGGAAATCGTCTGCCCCGTTACATAGGCATTCCGCGCAGAATCCACCGCTATTCCGTTTCCAAAATCATTAGCAGATCCCCCTAAGTAGGTGGAATAGAAGACGATGGGATCAATGACCAGCACTTTTGTCGGATCATAGGTTTCCCTATCCACTGCAAACCCGATAGATTGATCCTTTTGGATGTGGAACTGCGTTGGAACTGTTTGTTTTCCTTCCACTGTCCATTGAAAGCTAATCGGTTTGCCTTCTCGGAGTACACCTTGATGCGTGTGAACAATCAAGTCACCTTCTTCCGTTAATGTCACCTCACGCCCACCTTCATACCGCAACCGGATATCCTCGATACAGGCATTCGGTTGGACAATGACGTCGTACTTTAACTGCTCCTCATCTCCGGAAAACATGAGGTCTATCCCTTCCCACACTTTTCGGTAAATCACTTTGTTTGCCGTTTGGTCTATCTCCATCTCCGTCTGTGGATGAGTGTTTACCATCTTCAAGGTAAGATTCACATCCTCCTCAGCAGAGTCGAACCGGAATTCCACGCGGTCACGATAAAAGGTAAACCGGCATCCTACTCCATCTGCTCGGTAATGATATTCCGTATCCTTCCTTTTGCGAGGTACAAACACAAATGAACGCAGTGCTTCCTTCTTCATTTCGCTTTTCTCCTTTCGGATGGTTGAATGAACTCCGTACGTGATTCCTTATCCTAGGTAAACGCCCTCATCCGAAAGAAGGTGTAAGCGTTACAAGCCCATTATCTTTTCTTATGACATAGACACTGCACCAACGAATAGCCTTCTAGTACCGAAACCCAAATCCAATCCAAACGCAATCTATCCGTCTCCCTAGCGGATACCAACGATTCCCTCCGGACATTATTTTTATTACGCGGATTCTACTTACGCCAGACGCCACCCCTTCGCTACCCCCGCCTGGGGGGTTCATAGCGTATGTGAAATGTCACCCTTTTGTCTCTGCATCAACGTATCGTTATTCATAACGACTCATATCGAATGTAACAGAAAAGAGTTTTGTTACATTGAACAAAACCGTAAATTGCTTGCTACGACTACACTCGTGTATACCGATAAGAAGTATATTGACGTCATCATCAGTATGCACTTCGTAGCCATGCGTATATATACGTAATGTATAGCGTTTCTAACCGTTGGTGCGTATGGCACTATGCCTTATCCTTATACCGTATGTCCTACGCAATATACCGTCCCGATCCTATATAGCGCCTCCATAATGAATGAAATGGCATATATTAAATGTAAACATATGGTATGAGTATGTAAGGATACGGAAAGTTTCGAAGGTGGCTTCCATGAAAGGAGTGCAGCGGGTGTATCAACAATCCAACGTAACACGCGTTACCTTCACGTACCGTGATACCCTACGCAATCAACCGTATCCCTACTTAATATATCTATCACCCCCGAAAGGAAAAGCGTAACGCCTATCGTAATCTCAACGCCCTCCCCCGTTATTAAACACTATCCACTGTTTATCTTCGAGTTATCCGAAATTCTCAATGACTCTATGAATACACCCTTACCCATATACCGTCTTGTTTCTCAAGGAGAGAATGACAATTGCAATGGTACCTTTCTACATCAACCTCTACATTTAATCTGGCGTTACAAAATGGACAAGTTACTTTTGTGACCGGATAACTGATCTGTTTTATAATGGCGAAAATGCAAAATGGGAGTAATATAACAGCTATCGGAAATCCGATTATAGTTACAGTACTGAAAATGATGAATACACCAGTACCATAAGCCATCTTCCACCACTTAGCTCGCCTAGGCATCCGCTCAGAAAGGTATTTTAACATTAAAGACATCCTCCTCATTTTGTTTGCTTTAAATCCGCCTTGAGAATACATGCATATTAATTTTATCAACAGAAGGAATTATATGTATACCTCTTTCATTACGCCCATTCCTCGTCCTCGAAATCATCGATATCAATTTCTTTATCCTGAATATATCTATCTTCTTCGCTATCTTCCGCCTTCTCCTCGACTACTTCCGTTTCTACTTGATTCTCTTCTCCGTCTTCCTTCCTCTTCTTATACCGTTCCAATCTCGCTTTAATGTCATCTACGTTATGAGATACGTAGCTATTCACGTTTTGGTTTACTTCGACTTCATCCGTAAGGATACCGCCTATCGATTTCAGCATTAATTCGAGATGCTTTCCGCTACCCGATAATGCTTGCAATATACCGGCTTCCAGTAATTCAGGCGCCCGATCTCGGACTAACCTTCGCATCTGTTTCTTAAATTCACGATCAAACGTATCGTCATTCCGCCATTCCCATAACGTCTTTCTCGTTACTCCGCATTCTTTCGCTATTTCTTCGAGAGACAAACCGCCCGGTTCCTAGGACATTGAACTTTGTCACGAAAGCGTCAAATCCTCCAGATATGCGAACCGCCAAACTCTCCTTCACCTGCACCACGAGGCCCTCTCGGTCCTCTTGCCCCTTGCGCTCCGGTATCCCCGGTAGCTCCTGTGGCTCCGATCGGACCGGTTGCGCCTACCTGCTCTCCTACTCTTATAACAAAAGCATCCTGTCCTCCACCAGATTCAGTCTGAAAAGCTCCATCCGTGACGGGAAAATCATTCGAATTCGTCGTACCCACAAAGTATGCATTCCCATCTTCATCTACTGCTACACCATTTCCCATATCATCATCATCATTCCCCCCCAGGTAAGAAGAAAAAGATAGCCCTTGATCAGAATAGCTAAGCACTGTTATAAACGCATCCTGCTCTCCTGCTAGACTATCTTGGAAAGCGTCCGAGGTTACAGGGAAATCAGTTGATGTTGTCCGACCAGTCACCCATGCCATTCCAAATGAGTCGACAGCAATACCAAAACCAATATCTGAACCTGACCCTCCCAGATACGTCGAATAAAAAACCACGGGATCAATGATGAGGACATTGGAGGGATCATACTCCGCTTCCTCCACGGCAAATCCGATAGAACCATCTGTGTTTCGCTGAAAATGCGACCCTACCTCTCTCTTCCCCTTATCCATCCATTCGAAGCTTACCGGCTTTCCTTCACGGAGAATTCCTTGTGACGTATGGACAAATAAGTCGCCCTTTCATCGATATTTACCGTACCCCCACCTTCATAGCGCAAACGAATATCCTCAATACTGGCTTCCGGTTGGACCATGACGTCGTACTTTAACTGCTTCTCATCTCCAGAAAAAACGAGATCGATCCCTTCCCATACGTTTCGGTAAACTACTTTGTTAACCGTCTGATCTAACGCCATCTCCGTCTGTGGATGAGTGTTTATCAGACGCAAGGTAAGATTCTCATCCTCTTCCGCACCGTCAAACTGAAACTCTACGCGATACAAAAACAAACGGAACAAGAAATTTTTCATTTGTTTCTCTATTCACTTTACTTTTCTCCTTTCGAATGATTTCGTATGAAATGCATCCCTAATAACAGCTATTCTGTCATCGATAAGTAATGTTCGTGTAGTTCAAATTTCCATTGTTATACTCTGTCCGAGTATTCACCGCCTCTGCCTTGACTTCAATACCCGTTCGTTCTCCCTTTAGTACAACCTGCACAATAATACCTAGAAGTTGAGGTATGCCGATTCCCCGACTGCGCGTATGAGACGTTACCTAGACGTTGTTCTCCAAAAGGAACTGAAAAGTTATGATCGGCTTCGTACACTTCCGGATAAAGACTACCATAAATATGAATTACGACGTAAATATCAGGTTTGTAGTTCCACTTTTTATATTATTCCGCAATAAATAGACACAAAATTTGAACCTATTACGAATAATAGGGTGTGAGAGAAATCTTAGTAAGGAGATGTTTAAATGCGAAAATATCTGCCTCTGTTATTTGCACTTGCACTTGTCTTTACATCACTAACTCCAACAGCCTATGCAACGCGTGATTGCCCCGATTTTATAACTTGGGAAGATGCTCAACGGTTCTATGAAGAAAATGGTGGTCCAGAAGCTGATCCGCATGGACTGGATCAAGATAACGATGGGCTAGCATGTGAGTCCCTTCCTGGATTCGATGATTCGCATGTACCAGGATCGTTTAACGGTAATCAACCCGAACCCAAGCCAGAACCGAAGCCAGATCCGCAAACTGAGTTACCTTCCGGAGAGCGTATCAAAGCGACTGTGACCAAAGTCATTGACAGCGACACAGTGAAAGTGAAGTTCGAAGATGGAACGGAAGACACAGTACGATTCCTTCTCATTGATACTCCGGAAACCGTCCATCCGAATAAGCCAGTTGAAGCATGTGGACCGGACGCGTCTGACTTAACAAAGACAATCCTTGAAGGTGAGAAAGTTGAACTCGAATTAGATCAAGATCATCGTGACAAATATAATCGTCTTCTCGCCTACGTCTATATCGTTGAGATAGATAAAGGTATTCAAGAAGCGTTTTGGGCGTTTGGACTCGACGATGATACAACGATTCAAGAATTATTGTTGGCATTTGGGCTTGCCGAAGTATCCGCGTTCCCTCCCAATGTCAAGTATGAAAACGAATTCCGCGGAATCGAAGAAATCGCCAAGGAATCTAAGATCGGTTTGTGGTCGGATAAGCCTTGTGAAATAGAAAATCCAAAGAAAGAGAAGCCCGAAGACGAAAATAAAGATCCAAATGAAGAAACCAAAGAAGAGCCAAAAGACGATAACAACGATACCCCTGACCACACAAACAATGACGATAAGCAAACTAAAGAATAGACGGATACCATCGAAAATAACAAAGGCAACAATCTACCGAAAACCGCTTCTGAAGAACCGATGATAATGCTTTACGGTGCGATTGCGGTTGTTATCGGGTTAGTAATCATCGGAGTCGCCTTCATCTGGCGCAAACGTAAGGCTTCTTAGAGAGACATTAGGGTAGTGATTGATTGGCGATATGAACACGAAAAAGAGACGGAATTCACCCGTCTCTTTTTCGTGTTGATTTCGTATCGTAATGAAGACATAAAAAAAACCGCCACAATGGACGGATTTTGAGCTATTGTTTTCTTCGCTTAGGAGTCGGAGCAGGAGAAAAACTCTCTCTATAACGTATAGCCTTCTGTGGGAGCAAAATACAATTGGTTTACGGGAATTATTTTTTCTCACGAGGAATGAATAAAAGTTAACCGCCAAATCCTCCGCCACCTGCACCACGTGGACCTCTTGGCCCCCTCGGCCCGCGTCTTCCTCTCGGTCCCCTTGGACCTTGCGGTCCAGTGTCTCCCGCCGGACCTGTTGCACCCGTTGGTCCTGTGGCGCCAATGGACGTTAGTTGCCCTACTTTAGTAACGAAGGCATCAAAAGCCCCGCCGAATTGACTCTGAAAAGCTGCCAAGGTAACAGGGAAGTCGGTGGATAAGGTAGAGCCCGTAAAATAGGCAGACCCAGTAGAGTCAACAGAGACACCACTTCCAAGATCGTTATCCCTTCCTCCGAGATAAGAAGAGAAAGATACTCCCTGACCGGAGAAGCTCACCTGCGTGACATAGGCATCAGCTGGACCTGATAGGCGATCTTGAAATGCATCCGAGGTTACGGGAAAATTCGTTGATGCCGTTTGCCCCGTCACCCAAGTCGCTCCGAACGCATCAACTGCAATACCTGATCCAAAATCTCCGTTGCTCCCACCTAAATAAGTGGAGTAAATCAGAGCGCTTCCCGACGCATTAAGTTTGGTAATGAAAGCATCAAATAATCCTTGAAACACCGCCTGGAACGCATTATTGGTTACGGGAAAATCAATAGAGTTTGTAGCACCTGTGACATAGGCATTATTTGCCCCATCGAGATCAATGCCCACCCCCCTATCATTCGTACTCCCACCTAAAAAGGTCGAATAGACCAGTGATGAACCGGAGACATTCAATTTTGTAATAAAAGCATCTGTGCCACCAGCAAACACTGTTTGAAAGGCGCCCGAAGTAACAGGGAAATCAGCGGATTCGGTATCCCCTGCCACAAAAGCATTCCCTGAGCTATCCAGCACGATATCAGATCCCCTATCTTGAGCGTTCCCACCTAGAAAAGTTGAATACACCAGCGAGGTGCCTAGGGTATTGAACTTTGTTACATAGGCATCAAATGCTCCTCCTCCAAATACGGTTTGGAAGGCACCCAGTGTTGTAGGAAAGTTCGTTGCATTTGTCTGTCCCGATACATACGCGTTCAGACTTCCGTCTAGTGCAATACTTCCCCCACTAGTATTTCCAGCCGAACCACCTAGGTAAGTCGAATACACCAGTGCGGACCCTTCGGGATTCAATTTGGTAACGAAAGCATCTAATGTTCCAAGTAGCATCGTTTGAAACGCTCCCGATGTCACAGGATAATTTGTAGAATTAGTAAATCCTGTTACGTAGGCACTGTTCGAGGGGTCCACAGCAATACCGAATCCTTGATCAATGCTATCCCCACCAATATACGTCGAATAGACAAGGGAGCTCCCCGACTCATCGAACTTACTGACAAATATATCTTGACCCGACACTCTATTCATCGTCTGAAACGCTCCCGATGTGACAGGGAAGTTAGTAGATTGCGCCTGCCCCGTTACATAGGCATTCCGCGCAGAATCCACCGCTATTCCGTTTCCAAAATCATTAGCCGATCCCCCTAAGTAGGTGGAATAGAAGACGATGGGATCAATGACCAGCACTTTTGTCGGATCATAGGTTTCCCTATCCGCTGCAAACCCGATAGATTGATCCTCTTGGATGTGGAACTGCGTCGGAACGGTTTGCTTTCCTTCCGTTGTCCATTGGAAGCTAAACGGCTTGCCTTCACGGAGTACGCCTTGATGCGTGTGAACGAACAAATCTCCTTTTGCATCAACATGAATGGAGTCTCCACCTTCATAGCACAAATGGATATCCTCAATACAAGCCCCAGGATAAACAATAACATCATACTTTAATTGTTCACCGTTTCCTGAGAAAATAAGGTCAATTCCCTCCCAGACCCCTTTATAAGTAACCTGGTTATTTTCGCCTAACTGCATGTCTACATCCGGATTGGTATCTATAAACCGTAGAGTAAGATTCGCCTTCCCTTCACCCTTTGTAAAGTGAAACTCTACGCGATCATGGAGAAAGGTAAATCGACAATCCTCTCCGTCTGTACGATAAGTATACTTTTCGTTACACCCCTCCCTGGACACAAACACAAGCGAACTGGAAACGTTGTTATTCACTTCACACACCCTCCTTGGATTTCCCGTCCATACTGGATTACCTCATAGCCACCCTATTCCATCATCTAAAAGGAGGTGTGGGAATTGCAAGCCTATTATCTTCTCTTATGACACAGGCACCGAGCCAACGAATAGCTGACCTGGTCAAGCCTTCTTGTACCGAAATCCTAACCCTATCCATACGCAATCTACGGTAGGAGGCGAAAAATTTCGAGGGTGGCCTCCATGAACGGCGTACAGTGGGTGTATTAACTTCAGTTACTTCACGCACCGTGATACCCCACGTAATCAACCGTATCCCTTTTTTATCTATCACCCCCGAAAAGAAAAGCGTAACGCCCATCGTTATTTCAACGCCACGAGAAAAAGGCATCCGTTAGAAAATAGAATAACGAATGCCTGATCACGTACGAAAGTTCCTTTAAGAGCCAAACTCTCCTCCACCTGCACCACGCGGACCTCTTGGTCCTCTTGGTCCTCTCGGTCCCGTGGGTCCAGCTGGTCCGGTTGGTCCTGTCGCGCCTAATGAAGCGCGTGCATTGACTTTGGTAACAAAGGCATCAGCCCCGCCGGCAATTTTATTCTGGAAGGCATTAAACGTAACAGGGAAGTTGGTAGATGAAGTAGAGCCCGTAAAATAGGCCGATCCGACAGAGTCAACAACCACATCTGCTCCAACGTCGATATCCCTCCCTCCAAGATAAGAAGAAAAGTTTAATCCTTGACCGGAAAAGCTTATCTGCGTGACAAAGGCATCGACAAGACCCGATCGTCTATCTTGAAATGCATCCGAAGTAATCGGGAAATTCACTGATACTGTCCCCCCCGTCACCCAAGCCGCTCCGAAGGCATCCACTGCGATACTATTCCCCTCATCTGGACCACTTCCACCCAAATAAGTCGAATAGACCAGAGCGCTTCCTACTTCATCTAACTGGGTAACGAAAGCATCAAAAACTCCTCCTTGAAACACCGTCTGAAACGCATTATCGGTTATCGGGAAATCAATAGAGTTTGTGAAACCTGTGACATAGGCGTTAGCCGCTCCATCGAGATCAATGCCAGTACCGAAGTCTCCACTGCTCCCACCCAAGAAGGTCGAATACACCAGCGATGATCCGGAGACATTTAATTTCGTAATAATAGCATCACCAACGCCGGCAAACAAGGTTTGAAAGGCGCCCGAAGTAACCGGGAAATCAGTGGAACCGGTTGCCCCAGCCACATAGGCATTTCCTGAGCCATCCACCACGATGGAGTTTCCTGTATCACTCGCAGTCCCGCCCAAGAATGTCGAATATACTAGCGAGGTACCTAAGGCATTGAACTTTGTTACAAAGGCATCAGAACCTCCTCCAAATAAGGTTTGGAATACACCAGAGGTTGTCGGAAAGTTAATTGCAGTTGTTTGTCCAGTTACATACGCATTCAGACTTCCGTCTAGTGCAATACTATTTGCCTGAGAAACTCCAGTAGATCCACCTAGGTAAGTCGAATACACCAGTGCGGAACCAGCGGGATTCAATTTGGTAACGAAAACATCTGCTGTTCCCACAAGCATTGTTTGAAACGCTCCGCTTGTCACGGGATAATTGGTAGATAGTGTCTGCCCCGTTACATAGGCACTGCTCGAGGAATCCACAGCAACTCCCAATCCGAATTCTACTCCACTCCCACCAATATACGTTGAATAAACAAGGGAGCTCCCCGCCTTATTGAACTTACTGACAAATACATCAGCAATTCCAGTATTCATCGTTTGAAACGCTCCCGATGTGACAGGAAAATTATTGGACAACGTCTGCCCCGTTACATAGGCATTCCTTGTAGAATCCACCGTAATCCCAATTCCTTCATCGTCATCACTTCCCCCTAAGTAGGTAGAGTAGAAGACGATGGGATCGATAACGAGCACTTTTGTCGAATCGTATGCCCCTTTTTCCACCATAAATCCGATGGATTCATCCGGGTGTACAAGGAACTGCGTCGGAACGGTTTGCTTTCCTTCCGCTGTCCATTGGAAGCTAAACGGCTTGCCTTCACGAAGTACTCCTTGATGCGTGTGAACGAACAAATCTCCTTTTGCATCAACATGAATGGAGTCTCCACCTTCATAGCACAAACGGATATCCTCCATACACGCTCCAGGATAAACAATGACGTCATACTTTAATTGTTCCTCGTTTACTGAGAAAATAAGGTCAATTCCCTCCCAGACCCCTTTATAAGTAACCTGGTTCTCTTCGTCCAACTGCATGTCTACATTCAGATGAGCATCGATAAACCGGAGAGCAAGTTTCGCGTCCTCTTTACCCACTGCAAATGGAAGCTCGACGCGATTAGGGAGAAAGGTAAATCCACAATCCTCTCCGTCTACGCGATAACACTCCTTGCTCCCTTCTTTACTGCAAGGGAGCTGGAAACATGACTATTCACTTCGCACATCCTCCTTCAGTCCCTATTAGATTTCCTTGTAAACACCCTATTCCGTTACTCAAAAGAAGGTGTGGACGAACGTTGTTTTATAGAAGACTTTCCACGCTAAACAACCTCAAGTATTATCTTGTCACACATATCACCATATTCTAATCAAAATAGATATAATGGATGTTTAGCACCATGACTTGTGATTTCATCTGATCTATCTATAAGTCAATCACTAAGATTACTAGATTTCTTGATGCACCAGTATATGAATTCCTACTAGACTAGATTTGACTACTGTCCCGTCTGTACCAACGAGTTGTCTAATCCACACCTCCGACGACGATTTTGACAGTATAAAAAGCATCCGCTAGAGAATCGTCTAACGGATGCCTGATCGCGTACAAAAGCTCTTTTAAAAACCCGTTTCTCCTCCTCCACCTTTACCACGCGAACCTCTTGATCCCCTCGGACCACGCCGTCCTCTCGGTCCTTTTGAACCCTGTGGCCCGGTCGCTCCGGCTGGTCCGGTCGCGCCCGTTGATCCCGTTGCTCCAACAGAAGTGAGTTGCCCTACTTTCGTAACAAAAGCATCATTGCTTCCTCCGCCATATTGGGACTGGAACGCTGCAAAGGTGACGGGAAAATCACTAGATCCGGTGGCACCTGTAAGATAAGCCCCTCCTAAAGCATCAACTGCAACAGTAGCTCCCGCATCGAAACTGTCACCACCCAAATAGGAGGAGAAAGACAGCCCTTGACCGGAAAAACTCACCTGCGTAACGAAGGCATCCCCGTCGGTAGAAGCCAGACTGTCCTGAAAAGCGTCCGAGGTAACGGGAAAATTCGTGGATAAAGTCAATCCCGTCACCCATGCCATTCCGAAGGCATCAACGCCAATACCAATTCCTCTATCAAAACCCCTCCCACCTAAATAGGTGGAATAAATCAGTGCACTTCCCTCTGCATTAAGTTTGGTTACAAAGGCATCTGAGCTCCCCGCGAGGAGGGTTTGAAAAGTATTATTCGTTGTGGGAAAATCAGTAGAACTCGTTTGCCCTACGACATAGGCATTATTCGCCCCATCTAAGTCAATGGCAAAACCCCGGTCTCCACCGCTCCCTCCCAAATAGGTGGAGTAGATCAGGGAAGACCCTGAAGCATTTAGCTTCGTAATAAAGGCATCTGATCCACTAGTAAATAGGGTTTGAAAGGTATCCGAGGTAACGGGGAAATCAGTAGATATTGTACATCCTGTTACATACGCACTCCCCAGACCATCCACCACAATGTCAAATCCCTCATCAAACCTACTTCCACCTAAAAATGTGGAATACACCAGTGCCGTCCCTAGCACATTGAACTTGGTTACAAAGGCGTCAGCGGATCCTCCATTAAATATGGTTTGAAAGGCTCCCGCTGTTGTCGGGAAGTTGGTTGCGTCTGTCACTCCTGTTACATACGCATTGAAACTACCATCTACTGCTATTCCAACCCCTAAAGTACCATTACCCGTACCACCCAAGTAGGTGGAATAAACAAGCGAGCTTCCCATAGCATTTAGCTTTGTTACAAAGGCATCTGTTGCCCCCGCACGAATCGTTTGAAAGGCTCCCGATGTCACAGGATAATTCGCGGAGGAAGTAAATCCCGTGACATAAGCCTGATTCACAGTATCGACCGCAATCCGTTGCCCAGTATCAGCCCCCCTTCCACCTATAAAAGTAGAGTAAAGGAGGGAACCCCCCGTCTGATTCAACTTACTCACAAACACATCAGCATCTCCTAACAAGATAGTCTGGAAGGCTCCTGTAGTAATCGGGAAATCGGAAGATACTGTGAAACCGGATATATACGTATTACGCGCAGAATCCACCGCAATCCCTATTCCTTCATCTATAAACGATCCCCCTAAGTAGGTGGAATAAAAGACAATGGGATCAATGATGAGTACCTTCGCTGGATCATACACTTCTTTTTCCACTACAAATCCGATCGACTCATCAGGGTACAGGTGGAACTGCGTCTCGACAGTTTCCTTTCCTTCCGCTGTCCATTGAAAGCTAACGGGGTTACCTTCACGGAGTGCGCCTTGATGCGTGTGAACGAACAAATCGCCTTTTTCGGTTAATGTCACCCCACGCCCACCCTGATAGCACAAACGAATATCTTCGATAAAAGCTCCCGGATAAACAATGGCATCATATTTTAAATGTTCATCAGTCCCTGAGAAAATAAGATCAATCCCCTTCCAGACCCCTTTATAAGTAATCTGGTTATCTTCATCCAACTGCATGTCTACATTCGGATCAGCATCTATAAACTGGAGAGCAAGCTTCGTGTCCTCTTCAACCCCTATAAACCGAAACTCTACTCGATCACGATAAAAGTAAAACTGACATCCCTCTCCATCTGCGCGATAACACTCCTTGTTCTTCTCTTCTCTAGACACAAACACAAGCGAACTGGGAACGTATTTATCCACTTCGCACTCCCTCCTTCGATTCCGGCCCATATCAGATTTGCTGGTAACCACTCTATTCCATTACCCAAAAGGAGGTGTGGGCAAATGTTGCTTTATTATAGGAGTTCGCTTTGGTTAAATCGATCTTTCCTTCACTGTTCGTATGAGATGTTACCCGGACGCTTCGATGATACGGATCCATTGCATTCCTCCTCCTTTCTAATCTGTTGCGAACATAGAAAAACTCCTTCAACAACATATAGCCGTCTGAAGGAGTAAAATACAAGTGGTTAACGGAAACTATTTTTTACGAAGATGAGTGAGATGCTAACCGCCAAATTCCCCACCACTTGCGCCTCGCGGTCCTCTTGGACCTCTTGGACCTCGCGCTCCGACGGCTCCCGTTGGTCCCGGTACGCCTACTGAAGTAAGTGATCCAATTTTGGCAACAAAGGCATCAGTCCCCCCGCCGGAAAGGGCCTGAAAAGCATTATAGGTAACAGGGAAATCAGTAGAACCCGTAAATCCTGTAAGGTAAGCGCTACCTGATGTGTCAAGAGCCACACTAAATCCTACATCAATACCACTTCCACCTAGATAAGAGGAGAAAGAAATTCCTTGACCTGAAAAGCTCATTTTTGTCACAAAAGCATCTAAGAAGCCATTCAGACTATCTTGGAAAGCATCGGATGTTAATGGGAAATTTGTTGAAATAGTCAGCCCGACTATCCAAACATCTCCAAAATTATCAACTGCGATCGAACTGCCAGTCTCAGTTCCATTGCCCCCCAAGTAAGTGGAATACTCTGGGGCACTTCCTAACATGTTGAGCTTGGTGACAAAGGCATCACTAGCTCCTGACAATATGGTTTGAAACGCATTAAGTGTGACGGGAAAGTTTGTCGAACTTGCTTGCCCCGTTATATAAGCATTCTTAGCGCCATCTAGTACAATACCGAAGCCTTGATCTGTGCTATTCCCACCGAAATAGGTGGAATAGACCAAGGCACTTCCTGACGCATTGAGCTTGGTAACAAAAACATCCGATGCACCCGCCAATATCGTTTGGAAAGCCCCTGCCGTCGTCGGAAAATCTGTCGATCCTGTTGTTCCTACTACGTAAGCATCGGTGTCCTCATCTAATGCAATGCCAAAAGCTGCGTCGAAACCACTTCCGCCTAAATAAGTGGAATAAACCAAGGCGCTTCCTGTCGCATTGAGCTTAGTAACAAACGCATCAGATGCACCCGTCAATATCGTTTGAAATGCTCCAGGCGTCGTCGGAAAATCTGTCGAACTCGTTCCCCCTGAAATATAAGCATTCCCCGCTTCATCGATCGCAATATCAGAGCCCGCGTCCAAACCAAATCCTCCGAGGTAAGTGGAATAAAGAAGGGAAGTACCCGTTGAGTTGAGCCGGGTTACGATCACATCGAAGTCACCTTTTAGGGTGGTTTGAAACGCTCCGGGTGTAATCGGAAAGTTGGTCGATGTCGTGGAACTCGTAATAAAAGCATTTCTATTTGCATCTACTGTAATACGAGACACAGGGAAGTTGAAACTAGATACATTCCCTGACCCTCCCAAGTAGGTAGAGTAGATCAAAGATGTTCCTGTCGCATTAAACCGGGTTACAAAGGCATCCACCCCTTTTACCATCGTTTGAAATGCCCCCGATGTCGTCGGAAAATCAGGGGAGAGCGTTTTTCCTGCAACATACGCTTCTCCGCCCTCGTCGACCGCAATCCCTTGCCCTTCGTCAATCGCACTCCCACCAAGATAGGTAGAGTAAAAGACCACCGGATCGATGAGGAGAAGTTTGGTTTTATCATAGGAAGTGAGGTCAAACCCGATAGAAGTATCGTCGAAGAGGAGGAATGCCGTAGAAATTGCCTGTTTCTCGCCTTGATTCCATTGGAAGCTAATCGGCTTTCCTTCGCGGAGGACACCCTGTTGTGTAGAAACGAACAAGTCACCCTGTTCACTCAAGCTTACTTCATCCCCACCTTCATACCGCAAGCGAATATCCTCGATACATGCCCCTGGATGAACAATGATATCGTACTTCAACTGCTCCACATTACCGGTGAAAACGAGATCGATTCCCTTCCATACCCCTTTGTAAATTAACTTACCTTTACTCCGTTCTAACTCCATAGCTGTATTCGAATGAGCACCTACAAACCTTAAGGCAAGAGGGACTTTCTCGTCGGTACCGGCAAACCAAAACAACACGCAATCTCGATAAAAGGTAAAACGGCATCCCAGTCCTTCTGCATAATATGGGTACTCCCTCTTCCCTTCGACTTCTCCATCCGCTACAAACACAAGTGAACGCAATATTTCCTTCTTCACTCGCACTCCTCCTATCAATTTGTTGTCGTTCTCCCTTATAGCCACTGTATGTTGCTATCTGATAGGAGGTGTGGGAGTTCTCATGAGTCCTCCATGATGCTAACCGCTAAACTCTCCTCCGCCTGTACCACGCGGACCTCTTGTTCCTCTCGGTCCACGCCTTCCTCTCGGTCCTCTTGGACCCTGCGCACCGGTGGCTCCAGCCGGACCTGTTGCGCCCATCGGACCTGTTGCGCCTAATGCAGCGAGGGTTCCGACTTTGGCGACGAAGGCATCAGTGTTTCCGCCGAATATCGATTGGAAAGCATTGAAAGTAACAGGAAAGTCGGTGGATGTAGTAGAGCCTGTAAAATGTGCCGACCCTGAGGAGTCAACAGCGACATCCCTTCCAAAATCGAACCCCCTTCCTCCCAGATACGAAGAAAACAACAGCCCCTGACCAGAAAAGCTCACCTGTGTGACGAAGGCATCAAAGGCGTCCGCTAGACGATCCTGGAAAGCATCCGAGGTAACGGGAAAGTTCGTTGAAGCTGTTCCCCCCGTCACCCAAGTCGCTCCGAACGCATCCACTGCAATACCGCCCCCCGTATCTCGACCACTTCCACCCAGAAAGGTGGAGTAAATCAGAGCGCTTCCCCCCGCATTTAGTTTGGTAACGAAGACATCCAGAGATCCTCCTTGAAACACCGTCTGAAAGGCATTATTGGTTACTGGGAAATCAGTAGAAAGAGTTCCTCCTACAACATAAGCATGATTCGCTCCATCGAGAGCAATCCCACGTCCCGAATCAAAACTCCTCCCACCCAGGAAGGTCGAATACTCCAGTGTTGAACCAGAGACATTCAATTTCGTAACAAACGCATCGCAAGCGCCTGCAAATATAGTTTGAAAGGCATCTGAAGTAATGGGGAAATCAGAGGAGAGGGTTGACCCTGTCACATAAGCACTCCCTGAGTCATCCACTACAATACCACTTCCTGTATCACCATCAACCCCGCCTAAGTAGGTCGAATACATCAACGACGTTCCTAGCGAATTGAACTTTGTCACAAAGGCATCACTTGGTCCTCCTCCAAATACGGTTTGAAAGACACCCGAGGTTGTTGGAAAGTTCGTTGCATTTGTCCCTCCTGTTACATACGCGTTCAGACTTTCATCTAATGCAATACTAGTCCCAAAGGTGATTCCATCCGTAGCCCCTAGGTAAGTCGAATACACCAGCGCGGTCCCTGTAGCATTTAGTTTGGTAACAAATGCAGCCCCCGCTGTCGAAAGCAACGTCGTTTGAAACACTCCGGATGTCACAGGATAATTTGTAGATCTCGTCAACCCCGTTATATAGGTACTGTTCGAGGAATCCACAGCAATTCCAATTCCGAAATCGTCATTGCTTCCACCGATATACGTAGAATAGACAAGGGATCTCCCCGACTCATTCAACTTACTGACAAATACGTCCGTACCTCCCGCATTCATTGTCTGAAACGAACCCGATGTAATGGGGAAATTAGCGGAATTGGTTTGTCCCGTTATATAAGCATTCCGCACAGAATCTACTGCAGTCCCGCGACCGATGTCCACACTGTTACCGCCCAAATAAGTAGAGTAGAAAACAACCGGATCAATAACAAGCACTTTTTCCGAATCATATACGGTCCTATCCACTACAAATCCGATGGACTGGTCCTCTTGGATATGGAATTGTGTCGGAACGGTTTTCCTTCCTTCCACTGTCCATTGAAAGCTAACCGGCTTGCCTTCACGGAGAACGCCTTGATGCGTGTGAACAAACAAGTCTCCGTTTGCATTCATGCTTACTGTATCCCCACCTTCGTATCGCAAGCGAATATCCTCCATGCACGCTCCAGGACCGACCCTAACATCATACTTTAATTGTTCCTCGTTTCCTGAGAAAATAAGGTCAATGCCATCCCAAATCCCTTTATAAGTAACCTTGTTGTCTTCATCCAGTTGGATGTTTCCATTCGGATGAGCATCTATAAACCGAAGAGTGAGATTCGCCTTCCCTTCTTCCACTGTAAACCGAAACTCCACGCGATCACGGAAAAAATAAAATCGACAACCCTCTCCGTCTGCCAGATAAGTGTAATTTTCGTTACATTCATCACTGGAAACAAACATAAGCGAACTGGAAACAGGTTTATTCACTTCACACATCCCCTTTAGATTTCCGGTCCATAATGGATTTCCACATAGCCACCCTATTCCTTCCTCCAAAAGGAGGTGTGGGCGACTGTTGTTTTATTGGGGTTCGCTTTGGTTAAAGATATGCCGATTCCCTGTTTGTGTGTAAGAGACGTTACCTAGACGTTGTTCTCCGAAAGGAGCAGAGAAGTTATGGTCGGCTTCGTATGCTTCCGGATAAAAGCTTCGGATCTTGCTATTTTGCCGTAGCAATTACATTGATGAGCGATAATTCATCGGATTAGAAGGACATTGCCGGCCACCAGGCTACATCTTTCTAATCCCCACATTCGACGACAATTTTATTAAGAGAAAAAGCATCCGCTAGAAAATCGTCTAACGGATGCCTGATCGCGTACTGCTCTTTTAAAAACCCGTTTCTCCGCCCCCACCCGCACCACGTGGTCCTCTCGGCCCCCTCGGTCCGCGCCTTCCTCTCGGTCCTCTTGGACCCTCGGCACCGGTGGCTCCAGCTGGTCCTGTTGCTCCCGTTGGACCTGTGGCGCCAACAGAAGTAAGTTGCCCGACTTTGGTGACAAAGGCATCCTGAACTCCTCCAAATTGACTCTGGAAGGCAGCAAAGGTAACAGGGAAATCCGTGGATTGGGTCCTGCCTGTAAAATACGCGCTCTCCTGCCTATCGACCGCAACCGCATTTCCGGCATCGCCTCTTTCTCCTCCTAAATACGATGAGAAAGAGATCCCTTGCCCCGAAAAGCTCATCTGCGTGACAAATGCATCTTGACTGCCAGCCAAGCTATCTTGAAAAGCATCCGAAGTAATAGGGAAATTCATCGAAGTCGTATCTCCTGCCACCCACGCCCCTCCAAAGGAATCAATGGCAATACCGTTTCCACTCTCATTGCCATTTCCACCTAAAAATGTGGAGTACACCAGTGCACTTCCTGCTGCGTTAAACTTGGTCACAAAAGCATCAAAGGCCCCTCCTCCAAATGCCGATTGAAAGGCATTGGGTGTCGTTGGAAAATTGGCCGAGAGAGTCAGGCCTGTTACGTAAGCATTGCCCGCACCATCTACATCAATGCTCAAACCTTGATCACTAGCACTTCCACCCAGAAACGTAGAATAGACTAATGAACTTCCCGTTCCATTAAGCTGGGTCACAAAAGCATCAAGCGTCCCTACCCCTCCCCCAAATACGGTTTGAAAAGCCCCCGTCGTTGTTGGAAAGTCAGTAGATAGAGTTGATCCTACCACATAAGCATTGTTTGCCCCATCTAACGCAATGCCATTTCCAGCATCATTTGCGTTTCCTCCTATATAGGTTGAATATATTAGAGAACTTCCTGCTGCATTGAATTTGGTAACAAAGACATCCGCCCCCCCTCCGAGTACCGTCTGGAAAGCATTCGTTGTGGTTGGGAAGTTAGTCGAAAAAGTTGCTCCTGTTACGTATGCACTGTTCGCTCCATCTACCGCAATGCCACTTCCATTATCCGCAGCCATTCCACCCAGATAGGTGGAGTAGATCAAAGTGCTTCCTGCCGCATTCAGTTTCGTTACAAAAGCGGAGGTGTTCCCTGGACTTGGTGTTATTGGCTGAAAAGCCCCTGTCGTTGTTGGAAAGTTCGTTGAAGCAGTTGATCCTGTTACGTATGCATTGTTCGATTCATCTACCGCAATACCGCTTCCATTGTCTGCGTCATTTCCACCCAGATAGGTGGAATAAATCAAGGAACTTCCGTCAGCATGGAACCGAGTCACAAAGGCATCATTCTGGGTGCCCAAAGTCGTTTGAAAAGCTCCCGATGTGATGGGAAAATTAGTAGATATAGTTTGTCCGGTAACATACGCTTCCCCATTGCTATTAACAGCAATGCCACTTCCAATGTCATTTGTACTCCCGCCTAGAAAGGTTGAGTAGAAAACAACCGGATCGATGAGAAGTGTCTTTTTCTCATCATAAGAGGCAAGATCAAACCCAATAGAAGCATCATCAAAGAGGCGGAACGCTGTTGCAATCAACCGCTTCTCTCCGTGTATCCATTGAAAGCTGATCGGCTTTCCTTCACGGAGGATACCTTGTGATGTAGACACAAACAAGTCTCCGTACTCATTTACACGTACTTCTTCCCCGCCTTCGTATCTTAAACGAATGTCTTCGATACGGGCTCCTGGATGGACGATAATGTCGTATTTTAGCTGTTCATCATTACCGGAGAAAACGAGATCGATTCCCTCCCATACCTCCTTATACATGACTCGGTTTGCTTTGGAATCTAAATCGATCTCCGCATCCGAATTCGCGTGGACAAATCGCAAAACGAGTGAAGAGTCCTGTTCAGCGCCACGAAAATTTAATGCCACGCGATCACGATAAAAATAGAATCGGCATCCCACTCCATCCGCTCGATAACAATACGCCACTCCCTTCCCTTCACTCTGTTCAAAAACAAGTGATCTAGACACTTTTTGACTCACTTTGCCTGTCCCCTTTCAGAAAACTCCGTACATAATCCCTCATCCTACATGTACGTCGTCATCCGAAAAGAGGTGTAGGCGTTATAAGCCCATAAATTCTATAGACAAAAGTACTCCGTCAACGAATACCCTTTTGGCACCAACACCCTTACGCCATTCACGTTCTTCACATTCCAATGAGCATCTTCTTTATTACGCTGGATTCTACTCCTACCTGACGCCTTCGAGTCAGCGCTAACCCATGCAATATATTGGCATTGAACAAAATGAAGGACAAATTTACTCCAGAATAGAGTTATGCCGGCGTATTTCTTTTGCGTAGAAAAAACCCAGTTAAGAAGCCTTCACTGGGCATTGGTCGGTCACTATAACTTACTTTAAAATTTAGTAAGGGCCTCATGTTATTTCATCTTCCTCATGGTACTGTTCACTATGCGAAGCATTTTGTCATTTTTCAGGGTAATCAGCACACAGGTAATTTCTAGAGACATCCAAATTTGTTTTAGAAAATAACGAACTCTTCAAACTCGATATATTTCTACCGATCTTGAATACAACTCCTCCTACCCGTTTCAATTTCGGAGAGTTACTCTGTCTGTTCTGCTACGATACTCCGTTAAAGACTCCTTTTCGCCATGAATAGGTACACACGCTATCAGTTGCTTACTCCTTGGAGAATTATCCGCCAAACTCTTCACTCCCGCCACCCGCACCACGAGCACCCCTTGCTCCCCTCGGACCTCGCCGTCCTCTTGGCCCTCTTGGACCTTGCGCTCCAGTGATTCCTGCTGGACCCGTCGCTCCTGTAGGACCGGTAGCACCGACGGAGGTAAGCGACCCTACTTTCGTGACGAAAGCGCTGTTAATCCCTGGTGAGAAATTGGTCTCCTGAAACGCTTGAAAAGTGACTGGAAAATTCGTTGAAGCTGTAAAGCCAATGAAGTAAGCAGATCCCGCTGAATCTAGCACCACACCATTTCCACTTTCATTCTGACTACCCCCAAGATAAGAAGAGAAAGAAATTCCCTGTCCAGAGTAACTCATTTGTGTAACAAAGGCGTCATCACTTCCCGCTAAGCTATCTTGAAAAGCATCCGAGGTAAGCGGAAAATCAGTTGAATTGGTATTCCCTGTTACCCATGCCCCTCCAAACGAATCTACAGCAATACCTCCTCTGCCCAAGGGATTTTCACGCTGACTTCCACCTAAATAGGTGGAATAGACGACCGCACTCCCCCCTGGATTCAACTTTGTTACAAAAGCAGATTCAGGTCCAGGTCGAGTAACTTGAAACGCATTATTCGTTGTTGGAAAGTCCACAGAAAACGTAAATCCTGTCACATACGCATGGTTGGCTCCATCTAAGTCAATGCCTCTGCCACCATCTTGATTGGAACCACCTAGAAAAGTGGAATAGATGAGCGATGATCCAGAAGCATTCAACTTCGTAATAAATGCATCAAATACTCCTGCAAACGTAACCTGAAAAGCACCTGTAGTTATAGGGAAATCCGTTGACTGAGTGGAACCAGTAACATAAGCTTGATCGCTATCATCCACAATGATACTACGTCCACTATCAATCGAACTCCCTCCTAAAAATGTAGAATAGACTAGATTGCTTCCTGTTGTATTTAATTTAGTTACAAATGCATCTGAACTCCCTCCTAAAATCGTTTGAAAAGCATTTGTTGTCGTTGGGAAGTCAGTGGATTGTGCTTCTCCAGTCACATAAGCATTGCCCTCCCCATCAATTGCTATAGCATAACTTGCATCTAGCAAACTTGTACCTCCCAAATAAGTAGAATAGACAAGGGAAGTACCTGGGGCATTCAATTTCGTTACAAATATGGATCTTGGCATCGTCTGAAAGGCTCCAGAAGTTACAGGAAAGTTACTCGAATCGGTTCTTCCCGTCACATAAGCACGATTAGCACTGTCCACAGCGATACTTACTCCTAAATCATCAAGATTTCCTCCAATGTAAGTAGAGTAAATAAGGGAAGTACCATCCTTATTAAATTTGCTAACAAATACATCAGCAACATCCATAAACATGGTTTGAAAAGCCCCTGTTGTCACAGGAAAATCTGTGGAAGCCGTCTGTCCAACTACATATGCACTTTGTGCTTCATCCACCGCAATGTCATTCCCGGTATCTACTCCTGAACCCCCAAGATAAGTGGAATAGAAAACAACCGGATCAATGACAATCATTTGAGTAGGATCGTACTTCTCTCTATCTATTCCAAATTGAATAGAGCCATCTTTGTTGAGCTCAAATTGTGTGCGAATTTGCTTTTTCCCCTGCTTTGTCCACTGAAAGCTAGTTGGTTTTTTTTCGCAGTAAACGCCTGCATTTGTATAAATATATAAATCACCGTACTCGCCAAGAGTCACTCCATTTCCACCCTCATATTTCAGCCGAACATCATCTACACGCGCTCCTGGATAAACAACCACATCATACTTCAACTGCTCTCCCTGTCCATAGAAGATCACATCGATCCCCTGCCAAACATTTTTGTAAACTACACGTTCGATTCCCTGACCATCCCTCTCTATTACCTCGGGAATAACATCTTCTGATCCATTCTCAAAACGTAACATCAGTTCAGAAGAATCATTCATTAATAACTGGATTCCCTCTGACCGAAATATAAACTGGATTTCCTCTCCTTGCGCTACATAATCATCCTTCTCATCCCCATTAAACCGCTTAAACTGAAGAATCTGTCTTTCGTGTTGCACTTTTTTCACCCTATATCCCTCCATTGGATGTTAACATGGTGCTTTATCCTATGGTAATCCCCCTTTATAAGTGCAACATTTTCTGATAGAGACCCCCATGGCTTATCTCCACACACCCCGAGATAAAAGCTGACTGCATGGGACGGTTTTCTCACAGTGTAGTGGAGAGCCAGGAAATCCTTCTTCTCGCGAGCGCATAAGTACGTTGCAAAGTCACTCAGAAGGACATCCTACGCCCTCTTTCACACATAGAGAGGAAGAGCTTCCACCCTTGAAAATAACGATCTCGATTGCCAGTAAAGTAACGCCTCCTCTGATAGGCGGTAACTTTATTGATTTCCCTTCCCTTATCTACTAACTTGTTATTCTCTGTAGAAACTATAGCTATTTAATAGAAAATCCAATAGTTACTCACTCTTTTGTGCACCAATTAATCTTCCAACTATTACGCAATGATCCTTCTACTTATCCTAACTATAAACCCGTCTCTCCCCCACTTGCACCACGTGCTCCTCTTGGTCCCCTTGGTCCGCGTCGTCCTCTCAGTCCTCTTGGACCTTGAGGTCCTGTAGCTCCTGCGGGTCCAGTTGCACCTGTTGGACCTGTCGCACCTAACGTAGTAAGGGTTCCGACTTTAGTGACAAAAGCATCCGGATGGAGCTTGTTATTACACATAGCAGACAGATGACTCCTTTTCATCTCAAAAAAACACCCTCGTCATAAGAGTGTTCACCGTAGATAACATCATTCGCCTCACCATCATGTCTTCTAGTCTTAGCATGCGATGGATGATCTATAGAAATCGCTCTTCCACCTCTTCATTTCAGTTAACCCTCCATACTTCAATTTTTTACTCAAAATGGGTCTCATCTAAGTGATAATAGCATGGTCAAATAGCAGGTAGTAAACATATTTTACTAATAGATTCTTGGATCTCCTTTTAATCCTTACTTAAAAAATCTTGAAAGGAGGTGTTTATTTTCGAGTGTTCAATATTTAGAAATCGAACATCAACACTAGCTTTTCGGTTTGTTACCGACTTTTCATTCAGCAATGAAGATATAAACATTGTCATCGTGATTCCACCTAATCAAACAAGAAGGGTTTTTATTCCTGTTAATGCTTTGGACGTTTCATTTACTGTAGCTGCCAGACAGGCATTCGCAAGAAGTGCAGGATTTCGAGTCATTGAAACAATCACACTGCCCAAAACTCCTGGATTTGGCTTCTTTGAAGGAACCAAAATTGGTCAAAATCCATCGGTTATTTCTACTATCCAATCACGGAAATAACGCTTCGAATCCTATCCATCTAGGGAGTTTACAATATTGATGATCCGTAAGGAAATTCCATTAATCCACAATCTTCCCAGGACCCTTTCATTTCAAGCGATTAGATGATTACCACCACAAAAAGCACCGCACAGGTGCTCGCCTGCTGGTATATCCCCCTCATAGGGATAAATTTATACACAACCATAGTTGGACTTTACTATTCCAAGTGATGTAGAAAAACCAAGGTGACTATTCTCTATAGTCACCTTGGGATAATGACTATCTACGATATAATGTAGCTATACCACTAATATTTACATCGTGATCAGCTATCCGAAGTGTATACGTTTGATCTGATTCAAAGTCAAATTCGGCAATGGACTCACTACCATCCATCGTGATGCAGGATTTTTCGCCATCACTATTTGTGATACAAATGGATGTACCACCTAAATCTTCTGCATCTTGATTAAAATCTAATTTGATCCCCTCGTAACTAGAACCACTTAAGTCACTCCACGTTAAATAGCGCCCTTCGTTACACTGGAAACTGATCTTCGGGTCGAAAAAAGCCTCCGCATTAGGCAATTGAATGGATGCCACAAAAAGGATGGACAGCATGGACAATAGAACCTTTGCAACCATTGATTTTCTTTTCATTTTACATCTCTCCTCAAATATTTTTTTATTACAGAAAATAATGATGACAGCAATTAATTCAACAAGGAAATATGTATCTTGAGCATGAGTTTATTCCGAATTAGAAATAATACTGAATATCTGTCATCATATTGTAACTATATCATGCAATTGTGTCAGTTATATGTCAATGAAAAAGATAATTTTTTATTCGCCCCAAATTACGTAACTGGGTTTCCAGTTCGGAGTAGATTTTAATTATAATGCATCCCAAGTATTTGTAGCCGGAATCCAGATTGCGGTACCTGCTGGACTCACAGTTGATGGTGAAGTGGATGCTTTAAATATGCGATTTTTCATTATCGAACCAACACTTCGTGCTGATTAACTTTCTTATACCAAAAATCAGGATAATATCTTCGCTACCCTCTGCCTCTTTCGCTACTTCTTTCGTTTCTACGCCTAAAAAGGATACAAAAAACCCGTCGCAACGGACGAGTTTCTCGATTGGCTACCACGGAAAATCTCCTATTATACAAATGGCCTGCTGAGTGAGTCAAAAGCAAATGATTTTCAGAAAGTATTTTCCATCTTATCTAGACGCCAATCTCTCCTCCGCCCGTACCACGCGGACCTCTTGGCCCCCTTGGTCCACGCCTTCCTCGAAGTCCACGTTCTCCTTGAGCACCGGTCACTCCGATAGCTCCTGTTGGACCCGTTGGTCCTGTTGCGCCTATTGAAGTAAGCTCCCCTACTTTCGTAACAAAGGCATCCAAGCTCCCTGCGGATTGACTTTGAAAAGCACCAAAAGTAACAGGGAAATTAACGGATAACGTCGGTCCAGTAAAGTAGGCACTCTCTTGATTATCAAGCGCGACACCCATACCAATATCTGAAGTACTTCCTCCTAAAAATGATGAGAAGGATAGCCCTTGACCAGAATAGCTTATCTGAGTCACAAAGGCACTAAATGTCGGGGCCGATGCATTACTGTCCTGAAACGCATCCGATGTAACGGGAAAATTGGTTGAACCGGTTTGTCCTGTTACCCAAGCGCCACCAAAGGAGTCTACCGCAATTCCAAATCCTGTTTCACTATCATTCCCACCCAGATACGTCGAGTAAATCAGGTTACTCCCTGCGGGATTCAACTTGGATACAAAGGCGTCTGAACCGGCTACGGTTGTCTGAAAAGCATTGGGTGTCGTCGGAAAGTTTGTTGAGAGTGTTACCCCTGTCACGTAAGCATTATTTTCACCATCAATATCAATAGAATGTCCAGTGTCGGATAACCTTCCGCCTAAATAAGTGGAATAAACCAACGATGAACCTAAAGCATTCAATCGAGTGATAAAGGCATCATTAAAACCTCCACCTCCTACCGTCTGAAAAGCACCCTGTGTTGTTGGATAATCTATCGAATCTGTATCGCCCGTTACGAAGGCCTGGCTACTTCCATTGATAACAATTCCACGTCCAGTATCGCCACCATTTCCACCTAAGTACGTGGAGTATATTAATGCCGTCCCCGCTGTATTTAATTTCGTTACAAACACATCTTCTCCACCACCTCCATACACCGACTGAAAAGCACCCGTGGTTATTGGAAAATCAGTGGAGCTCGTTTCCCCCGTTACATAAGCATTGTTTGTTTCATCCACCGCTATACTATTCCCCCTCTCATTGCCACTTCCTCCTAGGAATGTCGAGTACGCAAGAGAATCCCCTGTTGGATTGATTTTCGTTACAAACACACTGTTCGTAAGAAAAGCACCGGGAGATATCGTTTGAAATGCTCCAGAAGTCGTTGGATAATTGGTAGAATTGGTTCGCCCTGTAACATAGGCGCTTCCTGAAGCATCCACATCAATCCCTAGGCCTACATCGGTGACACTTCCCCCTATAAAGGTAGAGTAGATCAAAGAGCTACCAGCTACATTAAATTTCGTAATAAATACATCGTCTCCACCACCTCCAAATACCGTCTGAAAGGCGCCAGAGGTTATCGGGAAATTCGTAGAATCTGTCTGACCAGTTACATAAGCACTGCGTGCAGAATCAACCGCAATGGCATTCCCACTGTCACCCCCTCTTCCCCCTAAATAGGTAGAATAAAAAACAACGGGATCAATAGTAAGTACTTTGGCTGGATCATACTCTGTTTGCTCGACGGCAAATCCGATCGACCCATCTACACGTATCTGAAAATGGGTCGGCACCACTTTCTCTCCTTGCTCTGTCCATTGAAAACTTACCGGTCTTTCTTCACGAAGTATGCCTTGGCTCGTATGAACAAACAAGTCACCTTGCTCATTTAATGATGGACCCCCTCCACCCTCATACTGCAATCGAATGGCTTCAATATGAGCACCCGGATGAACCACCACATCATATTTCAACTGCTCTCCCTGTCCATAGAAGATTACATCAATCCCTTGCCAAACATCCTCATAGACAACTTGTTCAAACCCCTGTCCTTGCGGAGTAACTCCTTGAGGGACAACTCCCTCACGAGCGCCAACAAACTTCAAACTCACCTCCATCGATCCACCTAATTCAAACTGAACTCCCTCTGACAGAAATGTGTACCGGATTTCCTGCCCCTGTCCGATATAGGAACGTGTCAAATCCCCGCTTGCTTCAAATGGGGAAAGCCTTAACGTATGCAATCCATCTTCCCTTACTCTTTTCATTTCATAACCCTCCAATGAATGTCACTGAGATGCATTATCTTATGATGAACACTCATATTGAGTGTACTACCCATTCTTCTTTCGCCTATCACTGAATCATCCTCGTCAATTTTCATCCCTGCTCCTTCTTCCTCTGCTTTTGATGTTGTTCAACTTGAATCATAAGTATCACTCACCTTGATCTTCACGAATCTACTTTGTCATTCCCCTTTCGGAAAGAAGCAAATTCATCTCGGATACATAGCGAAAACCAAACGATACGCTTGTGAATCTTACTACGTTGATTACAAAGTCCACCAAAGAAAATAGAAAAACTCCTTCTATAACGGACAACCGTCTGAAGGAGTCGAATACGAGTAGATTACAGAAATGATTTCATTTCTATCTCACTGAGTAAATGAGTAAGAAATGCGCTAACCTCCAAACTCTCCTCCACCTGCACCACGTGGCCCTCTCGGACCTCTTGGTCCGCGCCTTCCTCTCGGTCCCCTTGGACCTTGTGCACCGGTGGCCCCGATGGGACCCGTCGCTCCGGTTGGACCCGTGGCACCAACCGACGTCAGATTTCCTACTTTTGTGATGAAAGCATCACCATTCCCTGCGTATTGAGATTGAAGCGCTTGAAAAGTAACTGGAAAATCTGCTGAAAAAGTTTGCCCTACGAAGTAAGCATTGTCAACAGTATCCAGCGCTGCACCAAAACCGTTATCAAATCCGATGCCACCGAGATAAGAAGAAAACGAGAGTCCCTGACCGGAAAAGCTCATTTCTGTTACAAATGCATCAAAAATTGATCCTGAACTTGCACGACTATCTTGAAAAGCATCTGATGTAACTGGGAAGTCATCAGAGCTTGTGCCACCGGTTATCCAAGCCGAACCAAAGGAAGTTACAGCAATGCCTTGACCCTGTTCAACCCCACTACCTCCTAAATAAGTTGAATACACCAGCGCACTTCCCGTAGCATTCAACTTGGTGACAAATGCATCCGTAACCAACAGCGTCGTTTGAAAAGCATTCGCTGTTGTGGGGAAGTCGGTAGAATTTGTAGAACCTGTCACATAGGCATTATTCGCTTCATCAAGGTCAATAGCATTGCCACCATCACTACCCCTTCCACCTAAATAGGTGGAATACATCAAATAGGAGCCATCTGCGTTCAATTTGGTGACAATGGCATCATTTATTCCGCCACCCGCAATCGTTTGAAACGCTCCTGAGGTGACTGGAAAGTTGGTTGATTGTGTTCTACCCGTGATATAAACCTGATTTTCGGGATCGAGCGCAATATCTAGATTAAGCTCTAGCCCATCTCCCCCTAAGTACGTGGAGTACACGAGTGCACTTCCCATAACATTCAACTTGGTTATAAAAAAATCGCTGGACCCTCTGAGGGTTGTCTGAAAAACACCTGTTGTGATCGGAAAATTAGTGGACCTCGTAGTCCCTACACAATATGCCAGTTGATTTCCGTCAACAGCAATGGCATTACCGCTATCTACACTATTTCCACCAAGAAACGTGGAATAGACAAGGGATGTTGCTGTAGCGTTTAACTTGGTAGCAAACACATCGGAAGCACCTGCGAGACTCGTTTGAAATGCGTTCGATGTAATGGGGAAATCGGCTGATGCTGCTGCTCCAATCACATACGCATTGTTAAAAGAATCTAATGCAATTCCAGCCCCATCGTCTGCGCCACTCCCACCTAGGAGGGTTGAATAGAGAAGGGTGCTGCCTGCCGCATTGATTTTTGAAACAAAGGCATCGGATGATCCCGCATTGATTGTCTGGAATGCACCCGACGTAACAGGAAAGTCCATAGAGAGGGTAGCACCTACAACGTAAGCATTTTGGTCGGTGTCTATGGCAACATTCCTTCCAATATCGACGCTACTTCCACCTAGAAAGGTAGAATAGAAAACAATCGGATCAATCACCATCACAGTGGATGGATCATAAGCTTCTTCCGCGACAACAAATCCGATGGATTCATCTGAAAACTGTTGAAACTTCGTCGGTATCTCTTTTCTCCCCTGCGCTGTCCATTGAAAACTTACCGGTTTTCCTTCACGGAGAATGCCTCGGTCCGTATAGACGAATAAGTCGCCACCTGCATCAAGTCTTACCGAATCTCCACCTTCATAGCACAAGCGAATATCTTCGATGCAAGCTCCCGGATAGACAATGGCATCATACTTTAAGTGCTCCTCATTCCCTGAGAAAATGAGGTCAACCCCATTCCAAATCCCTTTATAAGTAACCTGGTTCCCTTCTTCCAACCGAATATCCACGTCCGGATTAGCGTCAACAAACCGTAGAACAAGATGCTCATCCCCTGCTCCCGTTGTAAATCGGAAACTCACGCGATCATGAAAAAAGTAAAATCGACATCTCTCTCCATCTGCACAGTAGCAACATTCTCCGTCCCATTCATCTCTGGATACAAACACAAGTGATCTGGAAACATTTTTGTTCACTGCACACTTCCTCCTTAAATTTCCGATGGATATTGGACCTGATCACCATATTCCATCATCCAAATAGAGGTGTGGGCAAAAAAAAGAGAAGCACATCGAAATATATCCCATGTGCTTCCCTTTCACTTGACCCGACTGGTCAGTCTACTTATTCTGCAAACCAATTTTTATCTGCCTGCACCATTTGCCACAAGTCTTCCAGACTTCCCTGACGATCGGGTTGGAACTGTGGAGATCCACGATCAATGAGATGATCTGTCACCAGGTAAGTCTTCATTCCCAGGGTTTTAGCCACTAGGTCTTCTTGTACATCGTTCCCGATCATGATGCACTCTTGCGGATCCACTCCGATCCGTTCAGTAATTTCCTGATAGTAACGAGGATTCGGCTTGCAGAAATGGGTCTCTTCACTGTACGTGACCATCTTAAACGGAAGGTCATGCACTCCTGCCCAGCGCAGCCTCTCCTCAATAGCGGGCCGTGGAAAGACTGGATTGGTCGCCACGACGACCTCGTATCCGTGCTCCAACACCTTTTCCACGATGGCACGAGACAGTGGCGATGGATTCACATCACCAATCAACTTTGGAAAATGCTCTTCATAGTAGTCCACGAAGATCGGCACAATTTCCTCTCTCTCTTTTCCTATTCCGGCTAAAAAGTGTTCCCAAAATACGTCCTCATTGGTCTGCGTGGGATCTGTACTCCGCACCATATTTATTAGTGCTTCCATCAAGCTTCGTTGCAACTGCTCTGGTAGCGCAATCTCGGTGAGGTGAGGAGTAATGGAATTCAGATAAGCCTGCACAAACGTATGGGTATCCATCGGTAACAATGTTCCATCAAGATCAAAACAAACGACACGCCCCATCTTACTCGCTCCTTTCTTCTATAAAAACCTAGGTTAAATGAGGGAAATCAACTTGGCGCAACGCTTCATAGATAACAATTCCCGTCGAAGTCGCCAAATTGAGTGAACGAAAATCTGGATTCATGGGGACACGAATCAGTCGCTCCCGGTGTGTATCCAAAATCTCACGCGACAATCCGGCAGACTCCTTCCCGAATACAAAAAAATCCCCTTCCTGGTAGGAAAAAGACGTGTACGGCTTGTCCGCTTTCGTCGTCGCACAGAAGAAGCGCGCATCCGGATACGTCTCTTCTAGCTCCTTAAAAGAGTCATAGTGACGAATATCCACTTGGGGCCAATAATCCATCCCCGCTCGCTTAATATACTTGTCTTCAATCGTAAAGCCCAGAGGATGGACAAGGTGAAGAACGGTTCCTGTCACGACACAGGTACGAGCAATACTGCCCGTATTTTGTGGGATTTCTGGTTCGACCAGTACAATATGAAATGACATCTTGCCTCTCCTCCCTCTTCTTATCCCCTTCATTATACCATGGGAATGCCTTCTTATTCAGACCGATTCGGTCTTAAGTAGGACCTGCAATATGAAAAAACTCAATCTTCGTAGAGGGTGTCCACGCATGAGAATCGCGGTAGGCCCAGTAGCGATGCTGGCTATTAAGCGTATGTGCATTAACCAAAGGCATTCCTCGTCTGTCGTAAGCTGTCACAATCGTATTGTGATTCCACGTTCCGTCGCCGTCCCAATCATAGCAGATCACATCTCCCAGTTGCAATTGCGTCGGTGCTTCCACCTGAACCGCTTTCATGATCCCTCCACTTTTTAAATATAGCCGTAGGCTATGTGCCACAGACCAACTAAAACTCCAGTTATCGGAAGGAGCCCCTGATCCACGGTACCACCATCCCCGACTGCGACTGGCAGATCCCGCCATAGGAATCCCCCCTGCAAAGAGACACTGCGAGACATAGTTGGTACAATCCACCTCAAATTTCTGAAAGCGCGGGTTATATTGATTCCACCATGTTTCTGCATACTGAACCGCTGCCTGACGATTATAACGTGCACTCGTCCATCCTTGCACACCTTTTTCCTCCTCCACACTCTGGTTTCTAGGATTTCTTCATTATCGTATGAGCCAGTAAAAAGGATGTGCGACGATAAGCGAACAAAACAAAAAACGGCGTATAAACGCCGCTTCACTTGCTCTCTTCTCTGGTTTGTCGTAGTTATCTTTCTCACGAAGAAGAGACGGATTCAAGAGGAAGAGAACCTTCCATTTCCAATAACAACTTCTTCTTATCAAGCCCACCACCATAGCCGACTAAAGAGCCACTACTACCAATCACACGATGGCACGGGATGACAATCGGAACAGGGTTCTTATTGTTGGCATTCCCAATTGCGCGCACCGCCTTAGGTGCACCAATCGCTTGCGCAACATCTTTATACGATCGCAACTCCCCATAAGGAATGTGAGATAAAGCATTCCACACCCGTTGTTGAAAAGGCGTGCCATACAAATCGAGAGGCAAGTCAAATTCTCGCCTTGAACAAGCGAAATATTCATGCAATTGGTCGGTAATAAACTTCATTTCCTGTTCGTTCTCCTCCATCGTCACGCTACGAAACCAACGTTTGGCCCACACTTCTATTCCTGACCGGACGTGCTCACCACGACCGAACACGATCCGACAAATCCCCTGTGTGGTTCGTGCTATGGTTAGAGCCCCGACTGGGCTTTCTATCTGCTCCCACACCCAGATATGTGCTTGCGGATTCATCCGCTCCCTCCTCACTCTTCTAAAGCGTTCGATACACAGAAATTCCAATTCCTATTCTCTAAAGGAAACTCGCTTCCGTTCATGCTGAAACCTCGGGATATCCGATGGAGATTTCACTCACCTGATTGGCAAAGCCCACTTATCGTAGTGGGGCTTAGATTCATTTATAAATAAACAGTAACCGGCGTCAGCAAAGGGTTCGCGATCGCTTCCCTGTCGCTCCTTCTGCCAAACGGTTAATCGCTTGCTCCAGCTCTCGACGTACTTCTTCATCTGTTTCCTCATCTTTTCCTTGAAGCAATGCTTGCCGCGCCTCTTCTCCCCCGATTTTACCCAAAGCCCATGCACTCGTTCCCCGGATTACTGGACGAGGATCTTCTTGTAAAAGTTGCGCTAACAAGGGCACAGCAGAATCATCACGAAAATGAGCCAAAGCAATAATCGCATTTCGTTGAATCGGCTTTTTGCCACGCCAGGAACCCGCCATCGGACCAAAGCGTTCGCGAAACTCCCGATTGCTCATTTTCAATAATCCCTTTAATAAAGGTTTGACCTCTTCAGGCTCCGGTCTAAAGTCTGTTTGATGGGTGAAATTCACTTTTCGATTGACGGGACAAACTACCTGACAGGTATCACAACCATACAAGCGGTTGCCTAGTTTGTCTCGATATTCCTCTGCTAAAAAGCCTTTCGTCTGCGTCAAAAAGGCAATACAGGTTTGTGCATTCAGTTGCCCTGGCTGAACCAGTGCTCCCGTCGGACAAGCATCCATACAAGCCGTACAATCGCCACAGCTTTCCGTGATCGGTTGATCGGGTGGCACGTAAACATCGGTCACCATCTCGCCGAGATAGATCCATGAACCCAATTCCGGAGAGAGAATAGAGGTGTTCTTTCCACTCCAACCGATACCCGCTCGCTCTGCCACAGCGCGATCGGAGAGCGCTCCCGTATCCACCATCACTTCTACTGTCGCCGTCGGTACCCACTCCAGCAATTTGCTCTTCAGCCTTTCTAATTTGTCGCGCAAGACATGGTGATAATCGACTCCCCAGGAAGCCCGCGCAAACATTCCGCGATAATACTCTGGTGTCGACTTAGGCGGATGGGGGATTTTGGAGGGATAGGCCAAAGCAATCGCCACAATCGACTTTGCTTCCGGTACAATTTTGCTCGGATCCGTCCGTTTCTCTAGGTCCGGCTCTTCAAAACCAGACTCATACCCAAGTTCCCGATGCTGTTCCAAGCGTTCTCTTAACTCAACGAATGGATCGGCTGCAGCAAACCCAATTTGGTCGATTCCAATCTCTTTCGCGTAGGTTTGCAAGGCTGTTTTTAGGGCGAAAGCATCCATGTCTATCCCTCCTCTCTTTTTCCTATTTCTTCTTAAACGACTCTTCTAAGTGACCAAAATGCTTTCTTGTAACTTCTGATTATAACATGGCTTTCCTTGGAGTAAACCTTTTCTTCTCCATTTCCAATAAAAAGTTCTTTCCACTTTATATTCCTCGATCTTTTTTTGCTTATCGAGGAACCGCTGCCCGCGCCAACTCATCACAACGGTTGTTTAATTCATTATCACTATGCCCTTTCACCTTAATAAATTCAACCTGGTGCGTCTCCATCAAGGAAAGCAAGTGTTGCCATAAGTCTTTATTCTCTACTGGCTTTTTCTTCCCTTTCGTCACCCAACCGTTACGTTGCCAATTCTCAATCCATTTTTGTTGAAAAGCATTCACCAAATAAGCACTATCGGTATGTAACTGCACACTACAAGGGACCTTGAGACAAGCAAGTGCCTCAATCGCCGCCATCAGCTCCATCCGATTATTGGTCGTTTCATATTCTCCACCTGAGATCTCTTTTCGCATCTCCTCATAGAGCATTACAGCTGCCCAACCTCCCGGTCCGGGGTTCCCTGAGCATGCTCCATCTGTGTAAACAATAACTTCTTTCACGTTGGTCTGCCGCCTCCTTTTAACGTACCTGTAACGAACGCAAGCGATTAATTGCTCCCGCCAGTTCTAGCTTGCGTGGAAGCGCAAGATCTCCTGGGTGTTTGCCATTATACGGCGAAATCGCATCCAAACCCTGTTCCTCAATCACATGATACAACCGATCCAGTAAGTCGTTTAGGGTTGCCTTTCCATCTGCATATTTTTTGATTAATCGCAGGCCATCGGCGATCGCTCGTGTCTGACTGCTATCTACAAGTTGCTCCAATGCAGATAAATCAAGGTCGGAGCTTCCATAAAGGATGTGGTGAACCCCTTTGGCATCCACCTTTTCCTTCTTGCCTCGCTGCGCATCAAAGCTTTGCGGTAAGGCTGCTCGCGCGCTCACTTCACCAAAAGTGTCTCCTCCTTCCCGCTTGCGGTCATGGGTGTGTGTTTGGGCAATCGCTTTGGCTTTTTCCGTCACATCATGAGGACGGTATTCATCCATCATTATAATACGATCTGCCACTTCGAAGTAGTCCCCTGAACCTCCCAGAACCAACAAGCTGGAAACTCCTTTTTCATCAAACAGTTGACGCACCTTATCGATAAAGGGAGTGATCGGCTCTTTCCCTTTCGCAACCAGCTCCTGCATGCGCCCGTCACGAATCATAAAGTTGGTAGCACTTGTATCTTCATCGATTAAAAGTGTGGTCGCTCCCACTTCCAACCCTTCTATTATATTGGTTGCCTGCGAGGTACTACCGCTCGCATCTTCTGAGGAAAAGCGCTTCGTCTCTCTTCCGAGAGGAAGGTTATTAATGAACGGAGAGATGTTCACTTTTTCTACTTGCCGTCCGTCTTCTGCTCGTACTTTGAGCGCCTGTTCATCGGTGATGACATATTGGCGACCATCGCCTTCAATATGATTATACACTCCCCTCTCTAACGCTTGTAAGAGTGTACTCTTCCCATGGTATCCTCCACCTACAATCAGGGTAATTCCACGCTGGATCAACATTCCGGTTAGAGGAGCGCCGTGGGGCACATCCACACTTACCCGCATCGAAGTAGGGGAGACAAAGGGAATCACTTCGCCGTTGGTTAGTGGACGATCGCTAATCCCGCTTGCCCGTGGTAGAATGGCGCCATCTTGAATGAAGGCCACTCCATTCTGTTCCGCTACATAGCGGCGTACAGCCACTTGGTTATCCACTAACTGCATGCGCTCCTTCAGTGCACGCTCACCGATACGCGCCGCAGGCAGAGCCTCTTCTACCAAGCGCGGCAGATCTTCACACAACATCTGTCGCGCTTTCTTCCCTAGCACTTTCCGCCCTTGCGCCGGCAAACCGATGGTCATTCTTAGCTCCACATACGAATCCGTTACCACGACGGCAGTACGTGGCAACATTTCCTGACCGGGAGTATCCACAGAAATCATGCCACTTTTCCCCGTTCCATGGGCACGAAAGGCATATTTTTTAACAACCTTGCTACAGTGACGCAAAATCAAATCCTCTAAAGCCACACGGCGGTGTGGTGAAGAAAAGGTATCCTGTTCATACTGCGCCTTCTCTTGTGCCATACGCACCCGAATCCGGGAAGGAGCAGCGAAAGGATCACCTTGTACATAATCAATAAACAGCGTATAGGATGGAAAAGAGTATTTCCCTTGAATGTCCTTATAAGCTTTGTATCCTTTCCCATCAATGCGCATAAGGGTTTGTTCCAACATCTGATTTTTCTCCTCCTATGTATTCCAAGGTTTAGCATGCTATACTAAAGGAAGGTTTCGGTAAAAGAGAAACCATTCATTCTTCTCTTATGTTAGCTCGAATGAAAGGTGTGTCGCAAATTGATCACCCTTGATCCAAAACTGAAAGAGCAAATACCCCGTTTCCAACTGGGGTTCATTCATTATCAAGGATGCAAGATAGCGGACTCTTCCCACATGTTTCAGGACCGCATGCATCTGTTTGAGGAACATCTGCGCTTGGAATACGATACAAGCACCCTTGGGGAGGTTCCTCCCATCCAACAGATGCGTTCCGCGTTCAAACAGGCAGGCAGTTCACCTTCTCGCTATCGACCGTCTGCAGAAGCATTATTGCGACGGGTTTTAAAAGGAGATTCTCTTTCTTTTATTAATAGCGCGGTCGATGCCAATAATTTTTTCTCGCTTCGCTATCTGTTGCCCTCTGGGATTTACGATCTATCTCACCTCACAGCTCCCATCACCTGCACCATCGGCTCGGAAGAAGATCATTATCTAGGATTAAACGGTCGAGAGATTTCTCTTAAAGATAAGATCATCCTCAAGGATGCTCAAAAACCATTTGGCAGTCCTTATGTCGACGGCAAAGGAAGTCAGGTTACCAAGGAGACCACCTCTTGCCTCCAGGTCCTTTTTCATTGTGACGGAAGTACCTCTATCCCTCTTGCAACGACCTTAGAAGAAATAGCCTCTCTGTTCATACAAGTAAATGGCGGGGAAGTCGTATCCACGAAACAGATTACATGACGATATGCAGCTAGCCATTCAACCTTTCCAAAATCAACCTCGTTCAAACCCATGCTCGGCTCATTTAGAGAATCAGGTAGCATCAACTTTCTTCCTGATTTGACAAGCCCGCTACCAACGACTGATACGCATCACGGATTTTTTGTAGATCTTCCCACGCATCTCGCTTTCGCTCCGGATTACGTAATAAGTAAGCTGGATGGTAGGTTGGCAAAAACCATACTCCTTTCCGCTCGATCCAGTGACCGCGCAAACGTGTGATGCGCGCACTGGGGTCGATTAAAGCACGCGTTGGCGTCGACCCTAATGTGACGATAATCCGTGGGCGAAGAGCCACAAATTGGGCCCGCAAGATGGGAAGACAAGCCTCCACCTCTGTCGTTTCTGGTGTTCGATTCTGTGGAGGACGGCACTTCACGATATTGGTGATGTAAATATCGGAGCGGTGAATGGAGGCCGCTAGCAGCATTTTATCCAATAGCTGTCCCGCCCGTCCCACAAAGGGGCGACCCGATTGATCCTCCCTCTCACCTGGCCCTTCTCCAACAAATAGGAGCGGTGAATGGGGGTTCCCCTCACCCCACACCATCTGGGTCCGCTGTTCATGAAGCCCACACCGCCTGCATCCCTGATAAGCCTCTTCTATCGCTGACAAATCCATGCGTTCTCACCTCTATTTTTCTCTACCTCTAAGCAAAACTCGCGTGCTTATCTCCATATCTTTCTTTTGTCTCTTTCTTAACACTATGATATTATTTCTAGTTAACATTTAACTTCCCTATCTTCTCTTCGTTAGAAAGGATCGATACCCACCTGAAAGGATGAACCCTTATGTTACCATACTCCTTGTTTATCTCCGATATCGATGGCACGTTACTCTCCAGTCAGAAGCACGTGTCCGCTGAAAATAGAAAAGAAATTCAACGTTATCGTCAAGCAAATGGCCACTTCACGTTGGCTACAGGACGCAGTTTTCCAGAAGCCAAGCGCTATATTGAAGAACTTTCCTTAAATCTGCCATCTATCTTATGTAACGGTGCCGTCATCTACGATCCCATTACACAAAAATTAGAGCCACTCGCTACCCTTTCTCATATGACGGTAACATCGGCTCTGAAGGAATTGGAGCAAATTACAGATATTGATTGCCTTGTCTACACCACCGATACCGCTTACGCGACCCGCATTGGCACCTTGACGCAAAAGATAATGGAGAAAGAAGATTACCTCTTGGAAATGCTCCCTTCTTTCGATCACTTACCCCAATTGTCTTGGGTTAAAATTGTGGTGATTGCGGATACCACACAGATGCAACTTCTTCACCGTTGGTCTTTGTCCCTATCGCTTCCTGTACAATTTGTGCAGTCGTCTACTCATTATTTTGAGATTCTCCCCCTTGGTGTCTCCAAAGGAGAAGGGCTTAAAATAATTGCAAAACAACTACATCTCAAGCAAGAACAGACGGCGGTCATCGGCGATCACTTTAATGATCTACCCATGATCGAGCAAGCCGGAAAATCCGCAGCGGTCGCTAACGCTCACCCCGAGGTACAGCAATCCGCCGATCATATCGTCTGTAGCAACGACAATCACGGAGTCGCTACGTTTATACGCGAGCACCTTTTGCAAACAACAGAAATGAGAAAGAGCGACCTCCTATCCAAATAAATTGGACATGGTCACTCCTTCAGCCTCTCACCTCTCTCCCTCCTATGCATGCTCTACCCGCCAAACTCGCCTCCACTTGTTCCTCGAGGACCTCTCGGGCCTCTGGGCCCACGCCGTCCTCTTGGGCCTCGTAAACCTTGTGACCCTGTAGCCCCGACCGAACCAGTCGCCCCTGTGGGACCCGTCGGGCCGGTCACACCTACCTGCTCTCCTATCTTTGTCACAAAAGCGTCCAGATTTCCACCACCATATTGACTTTGGAAGGCTCCAGACGTCAAAGGGAAATCCGTCGATCCTGTTGCCCCTATGAAGTAGGCATTTCCTCGATTATCAACCGCAGTACCCAATCCAGTATCGGCAAGAGTTCCTCCTAAATAGGAGGAAAAAGAGATTCCTTGACCCGAAAAACTTATCTGCGTTACAAAGACATCTCTTACACCCGCAAAACTGTCTTGGAACGCATCCGATGTAACAGGGAAGTTAGTAGAGGTTGTTAGTCCCGTTACCCATGCCTCTCCGAAAGAAGTAACCGCAATTCCATTCGCTTCTTCAGTAGAACTTCCTCCCAAATACGTCGAGTACACCAGATTGCTACCCATCGGATTAAACTTGGTAACAAATCCATCTTGGCCTACATTTAAGAAGGTTTGAAAGGCATTATTGGTAATAGGGAAGTTCGTCGAAGAGGTAGCTCCTGTTACATAGGCGTAATTGTCACCATCTATATCAATGGAATTACCAAATTCTGAATCATTTCCACCCAAGTAAGTCGAGTAGATTAGGGAGGACCCTACAGCATTCAGCCTTGTGATGAATGCATCTTGAATTCCTTCATTAAGGGTCTGGAAAGCACTTGACGTCGTAGGAAAATCGGTTGAGCTGGTAGTACCAACCACAAATGCTTGATTACTTGCATTGAGTACAATTCCATTTCCTACATCTGCACTACTCCCTCCTAAATAGGTGGAGTAAACCAAGGAGAATCCTGCTGGATTCACCTTTGTTATAAAAGCACTAACTATCCCGCTCAATGTCGTCTGAAAGGCACCTGGAGTGGTTGGAAAGTTAGTAGAAAGTGTCCTCCCTGTCACATACGCATTGTTCGTTCCATCCAGCATGATACTGTTCCCAGCATCAGTTGCATTCCCACCCAAGTAAGTCGAATACAAAAGCAAGCCACCCGTCGTATCCAACTTCGTCACGAATGCATCTGATCCTCCTCCCAAACTGGGTTGGAAAGACCCTGCTGTTGTGGGATAATTCGTAGAAAATGTCTGACCTGTCACATAAGCGTTTCCTATAGCATCTACAGCAATGGAGTTTCCTTGATCAATAGCATCCCCTCCGATGAAGGTAGAGTAAAGTAACGATCGACCGGTTTCGTTCAGCTTCGATACAAACACATCACTCGCACCTGTGAACACCGATTGGAAGGCTCCTGTTGTCACGGGAAAATCAGTCGAACCCGTCCGTCCCGTTACATAGGCATTCCTCTCAGAATCAACAGCAATGCCTCGCCCCTGTTCTTGTTGAGACCCTCCGAGGTAGGTAGAATAGAGTACAACCGGATCAATAACTACTGGGTGAGAGGAATCGTACTTTTCATTCTCGATGGTAAACCCAATGGAGCCATCTTCGTTTCTCTTAAAATGAGTCGGAACCACTCTCTTCCCTTTCTTTGTCCATTGATAGCTAACAGGCTTTTTTTCGCAGAGAACGCCTGACGTCGTATAGACAAACAAGTCGCCTCGTTCATTAATTGAAAGACCCCTTCCCCCTTCATACCGCAAACGGATATCCTCAACCTTCGCCCCCGGATGAACCACGACATCGTATTTCAACTGTTTTCCCTGTCCGTAGAAGAGCACATCGATTCCTTGCCAGACTGCCGCGTAGATAATCTGTTCACCGTCTTTCTCCGAATCGACTCTCTGAGGTAATACTCCCTCATACGCATCGACAAACCGCAAGAACAACTCTGTCGATCCATCGAGCGTAAACTGGATCCCCTTAGGCAAAAATGTATACTGGATTCCCTCACCTTCTGTGACGCAAGCCTTCTTCTCCGTTCCACCAGCTTCCCTTAATCGAAACCTTAACCTATGTGATCCAGCTTCTTTCACTTCCTTCACTTTCTTCACTCCATATCCCTCCATAAGATGACTCAGATGCTCTATCCTATGACTTACTGTCTATCTTGGTTATGGGCTCTAGCTGGTTCACACCACTTTCTTGCTTGCCACCGATCGAAACACCTCGCTGATATGCCTTGCTCTCCTGCTACTTCTCCTCTTTTCAAATGGGACTATAAGATCTCCCTCCTCCCCATGCATAAACAAAACACCCTCGACTCGAGAGTGTCTCCTGTTTCCTTAGATGCAAGAACCCGCTATATGGATTCGCTTGGTATCTTCAAGGTTCAACTGCTTCTCACCTCTCTCCCTCCTATGCATGCTCTACCCGCCAAACTCGCCTCCACTCGCTCCTCTCAATCCTCTCGGTCCTCTAGGCCCACGCCGTCCTCTCGGGCCTCTAGGCCCTGTGACACCAGCCGGACCCGTAGCGCCCGCCGGACCCGTTGCCCCAACAGAGGATAGTTGCCCTACCTTCGTGATAAAGGCATCCGTACCTCCTCCGCCTTGTGACTGAAATGCTGCAAAGGTGGTCGGAAAATCCGTAGAGGTAGTGCCCCCTGTAATATAAGCCCTTCCTAGAGCATCAACTACTACCGTACCTACACTCTCGGAAGTTCTTCCACCCAAATAAGAAGAGAAGGGCAACCCTTGTCCGGAAAAACTCACCTGTGCGACAAAGGCACCAGCACCACTATCTTGAAACGCATCGGAAGTAACAGGAAAATCGTTGGAACTGGTCAGCCCTGCCACCCAAGCCAAGCCAAACGCATCAACGGCAATTCCTATCCCTAAGTCTGTCCTACTTCCACCAAGATAGGTTGAATAGATTAACTTATTCCCCCCCTTGTTGAACTTGGTGACAAATGCACTACTCGATCCTCCGGGGTTAACCGTTTGAAAAGCATTATTGGTTACTGGAAAGTTTGTCGAAGAGGTGACCCCCGTGACGTAGGCATGATTTTTACCATCAATAGCAATATCAATCCCAGCTGTCCCAACAGCACCTCCAAAATAGCTCGAAAAAAGAAGAGATGATCCGAACGCATTAAACTTCGTCAAAAATCCCTTGGAATTGCCAGCTGAGGTCGTTTGGAAAGCACCTGAAGTAACAGGGAAATCCGTAGAATTTGTAGTTCCGGTTACATACGCATTTCCTTGTTTATCAACAGTAATACCCACAGCAGAATTTACTGAGCCACTCCCACCTAAAAAGGTAGAATATACTAACCCGGTTCCCAATACGTTCAATTTTGTTACAAATCCATTGCTAATGCTTGCAGACATTGTCTGAAAGGCATCTGAAGTTACTGGAAAGTTTGTCGATGTCGTCCTCCCAGTAATGTAAGCATGATTAACTAAATCTAAGGCAATCCCACCAGCAGTATGAATCCTACTTCCGCCAACATAAGTCGAGTACACGAGCGAGCTCCCATTCTGACTAAACTTCGTCACAAAAATACTGTTTGAACCCCGTTGGATCGTTTGAAAAGCACCTGATGTTATCGGGAAGTTAGTAGAGTCCGTATCTCCAGTGACGTAAGCATGACCAATGGAGTCTACGGCAATTCCTTCCCCCTCATCATCCCCAAATCCTCCAAGATAGGAAGAATAGATCAAGGCGCTGCCATCATCATTGATCTTCGTAACAAATGCATCCTCCTCCAGGCTCCTAAAGGTCGTTTGAAAGGCGCCTGAGGTTGTTGGAAAGTTCGTTGAAAACGCTATACCTGTAACGTATGCGTTCCCCTTCACATCCACAGCAATGGAACTTCCTTCATCTGAGTCGGAGCCGCCTAGGTAGGTCGAATAAAAGACCACGGGATCAATTCGCAAAGGAAGTGTAGGATCTACTTCTTCCTCTAATTGAAAGCCAATGTTTTTATTTGGGTACAGGTAAAAGGAGGTCGGAATGGTTTTTTCCTCTGTATCAATCACTTGATAGCTAACCGGTTTTTTCTCACGCAAGACCCCTTTCCCTGTTTGGATGAGCAGATCTCCTCCCCCATCAATTCGAATGTGCTTGGCTCCTTCATAATGGAGTTTGATCCGTTCGTTCATCGCACCAGGCTGAATCATCACATCATACTTCAATTGCTCTTCTTCGCCAAAAAACACCACATCAATTCCCTGCCATACACCTTCGTAGATGACACGTTTATATCCTTGACCGTTTTGTTCTAACCCCTTAGGAACACATCCTTCACACGCATCCACAAAGCGCAAGATCAACTCATCCCATCCATTCAGTGTAAGCCGTACTCCCTCTGGCAGAAACGTATACTCTATCCCTTGGCCTTCTGCAACAAAAGCATCGCTTGCCCTTCCATACCCTTCACACACCTCGAACTGCAACCCCGCCTTCCGTACACTCCTCATCCCATATCCCTCCATTGGATTGAACGATGATGTAGTATCCTATGATGCAACATCCAACCGGAGTGCAAGCAGAATTACAAAATTTCTTCATTCGCTACCGACTGATTCACGAAGGGTAGGTCACCTTGCTATCCGTATGACACTAGCAGACTTGTCTCTGTAATCCCCAAGTAAAAGAGATAAAAACTGATTTTTTGCATTTTTATTGATAGGTGAGAGCATCTCCATACATTTATGTTTGCAATTCGTTTGTAATTTTGACGGAAAATAAAAAAACAAGCCCTCAAAGGCTTGTCCTGTGTGGTCGGGACGACAGGATTCGAACCTGCGACCCCCTGGTCCCAAACCAGGTGCTCTACCAAGCTGAGCCACGTCCCGTTATGAAAAGCTTGTGTCTGTCGGTGTTTCGTGTTTGTCTCTCTCGCCGACAAGATTTATTATATGACAGACTGCTATACAAAGTCAACGGTTTTTTTTATTTTATACGAAAAAAGTTTTCTACCACTTGCTCGTTGCCTTTCCCAAGGCAGATTCTTTCGACTGGATTCATTGCTAGGAGTGACGTATTCACTCTTTCACATCTACCTTGCATCTTACACGAACCGACACGGGCATTTCACCTACGTGACATTCGTACAATCCTCTTCACCACCAACCGCATATACAATAGCAAGGGCAGGGCTTAGTCAGACGAAGAGAGGCAACTTTCTTCGTCTCCATTTTGCTTTCTGAAGGTACATGCTATCTGAGAATGGTCATCCGCTTATATGTAAAAAATTATGGAAGTGAAGCCAATTATAGAAAGGGCTGGTTTTATGAAAAAAACGGTACTATTGCTCAGTCTAATTTTCTGGTTGATAACCCCTTCCTCTGGATTCGCTGAATCTAGTCACGATTCGCGTACATATCAACAGGATTTACAAGAAAGGGCTTTGATCGAAGCTTTAAGTCCTGCTATCTATAATGCGATAGCTGGGTATTACGGTGAATCAAGACTATTTGATTCAGAAAAAGTAGTAAGTATTGCATCCGATGAAACGTTTGAGAATGTGTATATTGTAAAGGTACAAGTAACGACTTTTATGGGTCCACACAATCCCCCTTATGGCAAAGAAACAGTCACCCTTCGTGTAAAATTCCCTGGCATCACCGTTGATCATTTCACTCACGAAGAGGAGTCAAAGCTTTAATCATAGATATTTGCATCTTCGACAAGTCACTTTTCATCCTCTCCTTCCTCCGCCATTGTTGAATTTTCATACCCTTACACGGTTATCCCTAACAAACTATACACCAAATCCATAAGATAGACAGAGTCAATCGTTATCTCCAACTATGGGAGGTTTAAAGCATATGAGTTGTTCGCCTGGAATTGTCGGGATGTGCAATCAGTACGTTGGAAAGCCCGTATGCTTACAATTAAATGATGGTCGGGAAGTATACGGAGTCATTGATCAGGTCACCGAATGTGGCATTCATGTAACCCCTGTGCAATGTGGCTGTCCTGGATGGGCATCCAGTCGCTCCAGTTACAAAACAGAGGCGAAAACCGCTCTCGGTACAAGCACGGATTTAGAACAACCACAAACGCAACAAGTTTGGTGGCTCGCCGCCGCATTCTTCGTTCCTTTCTTCACCATCCTCGCCCTCACACCTCTATTCTTTTTATGGTAGACATCTATCCCTAAATTCCTTTCACGAAAGAACCGAGACTTTCATAGAGAGTCTCGGTTCTTTTTTTATACTCCCACGCGGTCTGCTTACTTCCGGGGGCGTGTGGCACAAACCGTGCGGTTTTTCTATACATTCATATTCCACAGTAAAAAAAGAGAGCAAAGCTCACCTATGTGAACTCCACTCTCTTTATCCTATGGTACCGAAGGTGGGACTCGAACCCACACTCCCGAGGGAACACGATTTTGAGTCGTGCGCGTCTGCCAATTCCGCCACTTCGGCTTGCTATATTCAGCTTGTCGATAGCTTATAACCTAAGCTCGGTGCTACCTGCGCATGGTGTTGTTCTCGCGCTGACAATTACTAATATACTACGATCTCTCTCTTCTCGTCAAGCTAAATATAAAAGACGAAATAATTTATCTTTACAAATTGAAACGTTCGAGCTGGCTCAAGTCCAGATCGAACGAGAATAAACCACTTGTAGAATCCTCTCTACCCCACTTGCCTTCGCTGCCACTCCGAAGTCCCAATACCCATATGAAACTTCCTAGTAGGATTTTAAGCTGCTGATTCTACTCCATCCTTTCCACATCAGGTCGATTCGCGCACAACCAAGTTCCCTTCCAATTCGTAGGTATAAGAGGAAGCAAAGTCTCTCCCCTCAATCTTTTGGATCAAAATCGTAACCGCCACTTGCCCCATTTCTTCAATAGGTTGTGCTACGGTTGTTAGAGAAGGTTCCACCATAATCCCCAAGTCTATTCCATCAAACCCGCAAACCGCTATATCTTCCGGTACTCGCTTTCCTAACTTCTTCAACATCTTCAGCACACCGATCGCCATCCAATCGTTTGCGACAAACAAGCCATCAATCATAGGGTATTTCTCTAACATCGTATGTACGGCTCTCATTCCTCCAGCTAGTGTGAGATCTCCCGTTACAATGCGGTGATCAGAAATCATCTCACAATAAGCCTGTTGCCTCTCTTTTGCAGGGAGAATCGTCTCGGGTCCTGCTATATGACCGATCGCTTGACTTCCAATATCCAATAGGTGTTGGACTGCCTTCTTTGCTCCCTTGCGATTATTGGATAGGACCGTGCAGATATCATGATCTCGAATGTGATCCTTCCGATCCAGAATAACCAGCGGAATATCATTCAACTTCATCTCATACAAATCTTCCGGTCCCAACGTATTCGAAGCTAAAATGATTCCATCGATCACATTTTTCTGCAACGTATCAATATAGATTTTTTCCCGATCAGCACGGTCATCGGAGACGCAGATGAAAACCGTATATCCTCGTTGGCGAGCTGCCTCTTCCACCACTCGTGCTAATTTTGAAAAAAAAGGATTCTCAAGGTCAGGGATAATAAGCGCTAAGGTTACAGCTTGCTGATTATGTCTACGTTGATAAAACAACTCGGGCTTAAATTTCAACTCTTCCATCGCTTGCTGTACTCGATGCTGAATGTCTGATTCCACGTTTTTGCTCTGATAGATCACCCTTGCAACAATGGAGACAGAAACACCGGCACGCACAGCGACATCATACAAGGTCGCTGTCAAGTCTTTTCCCTTCTTCCATTAGTCTTTGCTAATTTTCGGAGAAGAGTACTTACAAAACGCGCTTACCCTCTCCTCTTTTGCTATCTCCACCCTATTACCCGTAGGCGTTGATGTCAAGATCATAATGTATGGAAAAAACGGTTTAGGCTAAGCTAAACGGGGGATTGCATCCTTCTCTATAGGATTCTAGATACTACCTTTAGAAGGAAATAAGGGATATCTTCATGAGTAAATAAGGGCAGAAAGATTGATCAAATAAGAAGATAAAAGGTGGAAGATGAAATAATGGATAAAAAAACCTATTATGTCTCTTTTCATTCAGGGGAAGCTCCGGTAGAGATTCGGGAGAACCCAGACAACAACGATGCATTTTATGATTTTGAAATCGAAGCCACTCAGGATGAATTAAATGATTTGGAATCCTTATTTGAACGAACGGCCAAAGAAGATTTTGATGGCTTTATTAAATCCCACGCTCCTTATCTCATCCCTGGTCCCTCGTCAAAAGAAGATGAGGACTACGACTATGCATTACAGGGGCTATATCAAAGAATATATGAGCTAGGAACCCCTACGACAAAGGAAAAACTGAATGAGATAAGACTTCCCAAGCAATAAAGCATTTCTTATCCACTGTCGTTTTCGAACAAGCGAAAAAGCCACCGAAGCGAATAATGGCGTAAGGACAATGCCATGTATCCACCTCGGTGGTTATTTATTAATAAACTGATGGCTTAGGACTCCATTTCTTTCATTTTTGCCTCGATCTCCGTTTTAGGTAAGATCCCCTGAGTAAAACGAGCAGTCCCGACCAATGCACGATCGTGCTTTGCCTCTACCGTACATACCACACGACGAGGCGATACCTCGATGGCTTCCGCTACAAAAGTGACTCGCTTTCCCACCGGAGCGGGTGCATGATGCACGACATCAATCTTGGCACCTATTCCTTCTTCATGATCTTCAAGATAAGGAAGAATCACTTCGCGCCCCACCCACTCCATGTAATACACCATGGTAACAGTAGATAGGGCCGGATGAACCTGCTTTCCACCGAAGGAAGCCACCATATCCTCTGTTACGATTATGCTCATTTGTTTTCGTATCCCTGGTTCCAATCCTGGTTTCAATCGGACTTCCTCCTCGCTCATGGTCCTAGAAGTCATAGCGATACAACTTGACTTACACTCCAAATGGGTTGATTGGCTTGGGTCCCACATAGGAGAGAACGCTCTTCGTTTCACTATACAAGTCCAGCGACTCAATCGCCAATTCTCGTCCAAAGCCGGATTGCTTGTAGCCACCAAAAGGCAATCCTGGCATCGCGGAGAAAGGTGTGTTAACCATGATAACACCCGCTTTTAATTGCTCAGTGACCCGATGAGCACGGGCAAAATCTTGCGTCCATACAGCCGCTGCCAAGCCATACTTTGTTTCGTTCGCCAATTGGATCGCTTCCTGCTCATCACGAAACTTCATGATCATCACCACAGGACCGAAAATCTCTTCTTGTGCCGCTTTCATCTGGTTATGTCCATCGACGATCACCGTGGGCTCATACCAATGCCCTTCTGCAAAGGCCTCTCCTTCCGGTCGTTTCCCCCCACACAAAATGCGCGCTCCCTCTTCTTTGGCTGACTGAACATACGAATCGATCGTATCGCACTGTGCAGCGGAGATAATCGCGCCTACATGAGTCGTCTTTTCCAGTGGATCGCCCAGGGTAAGCTTCTTCGTCTTCTCTACAAACCGCTCGACAAAGGACTCATAAATCGACTCATGTATAAACAAACGAGAGCGCGCTTCACACGACTGACCTGTATTATAAAAAATACCAAAGAGCGCACCATCGACAGCTGCTTCCAAGTCCGCATCAGCAAATACAAGATTGGGAGATTTCCCACCCAGCTCCAGTGTGACACGCTTTAACGATTCAGATGCATTTTTCATAATATTTTTTCCTGTATTGGTTTCGCCGGTGAACGCTACTTTATCTACCCCTGGATGCTCCGTTAAGTAGGCCCCTATATCCGCTCCACTACCGGTTATAACGTTCACAACACCATCGGGAACACCCGCTTCCTTACAGATATCAGCTAACATATAGGCCGTAAGCGGGGTCAGACTGGCCGGCTTTAACACAATCGTACAGCCTGCCGCTAACGCCGGTGCCACCTTCCACGCTGCCATCATGAGAGGGTAGTTCCAAGGGATTATCTGTGCGCACACACCGACAGGCTCTTTCTTCGAGTAATGGAAAAATCCATTGGGAACGGGCTTCGTTTGACCAGATATGGTATGAACGGCACCTGCATACAACTCAAAGTCATCAATGGCTTGCTTCACTTGCCCTTGAGCCGCTGATAATGCCTTCCCGCTATTAAGCACTTCCAACTCACATAACTCTGAAAACCGCTCCTGCATAATGGCTGCAATCCGATGAAGAATTTGTCCACGCCGCGAAGCAGGCCATTTCGCCCATTTTCCTGCCTCTAGTGCACCACGTGCCGATTTTACCGCTTGATCCACATCTTCTCGTGTGGCTTTCGCCACCTCCGCAAGGGGTTTTCCTGTGGCCGGGTTATAAGTAAGGAACGTTTCTCCAGTTGAACCTTCCACTTGCTCTCCATTAATAAACAGCGCATACTTTTCTTTCACTACGGAACTTTTTAACATTTCAATCTCTCCTTTTTCAAGATCATCGAATAGCTCGATTATCGAGGAATCGCCTCATAAATCCCTCATCTCAATCTACTCTTTCAATTAATGTCGCAATTCCTTGTCCGACACCAATACACATTGTCGCTAGGCCAAAACGTCCTTGCCTCCGCTTCAGTTCATGCACCAGCGTGGTTAAAATACGCGCGCCACTTGCACCAAGCGGATGCCCGAGCGCAATGGCGCCCCCATTCACATTTACTTTCTCCTCATCCCAATCCAACTCCCGCATCACCGCCAACGTCTGTGCTGCAAAAGCTTCGTTGCATTCGATTACATCGAGGTCTGAACTTTTTATGCCCGTGCGTTCCATTAGCTTACGCGTAGCATGGATGGGTCCTGTCCCCATCAAACTTGGATCGGTACCTGCCACCGCATAGGACACAAGACGTGCCATGGGTTTGAACCCAAGTGTTTCTGCCACCGTTCGATCCATGATAAGGAGAGCAGATGCCCCATCATTCAGACCCGAAGAGTTACCAGCGGTTACTGTTCCCCCTTCGCGGAAAGCAGGCTTTAGCTTCGCCAGGGCTTCTATCGTAGTGGAGGGGCGGATATGTTCATCTTGCGTAAAATCGATCCATTCCTTCTTCGCTTGGGGCACAGTCAATGGGACGACTTCTTCTTGAAATCGACCCTCTTCCCATGCCCGCGCAGCTCGCTTCTGACTTTGTAGTGCAAAAGCATCCTGATCCGAGCGAGTGATTCCGTACGCTTCTGCTACCTTCTCCGCAGTCTCTCCCATCGAATAGGGGGGATACATCGCCGCCAGTTTTCGATTGACAAAACGCCAACCCAAGGTGGTGTCCACCATGGTCTGCTCTCCACGGGGATGGGCCACTTCTGGTTTTAACATGACCCACGGGGCACGCGTCATGCTCTCCGTTCCACCGGCGATAAAGATATCTCCACAGCCCATCGCCAGAGAAGACATGGCATGATGAACCGCTTCCAATCCTGAGCCACACAAGCGATTGACCGTTACCCCCGCCACTTCCTTCGGAAACCCAGCCAACAGGGCCGCCATGCGTGCCACATTGCGATTGTCTTCTCCTGCCTGGTTGGTACATCCTAGAATCACATCCTCCACTTGATGAAGAGGAAGAGAAGGATTCCGCTTGATCAAGGCATGCAGGACATGCGCGGCCAAATCATCGGAACGAGTCAAACGTAAGTTGCCCCGATACCGACCAATGGGGGTACGTACAGCATCCACAATCACCGCTTCACGCATGTTGCTCCCCCTCTTTTTTATCTTTATAAGGATAAAACCCTCGGCCAGCCTCTACTCCCGTTCGACCCGCATACACCATTCTTTTTAGTAAGGAGCATGGGCGGTAGCGATCATCACCCAACTCTTCCATCAGCCCTGTTAGTACCCAGACCACCTGATCCACTCCGATCCGATCCGCCCATGCCAATGGACCATAAGGCAAATTCATTCCCAGACGCATCGCACGATCGATATCTTCTCTGGTTGAGATTCCTTCATTTAGAACAATCGCTGCTTCATTAACTAGCATCGCCAAGGTACGCGGAAAGACCAATCCGGGTTCATCGCCAACAATCTCCACTTCCATCCCAAGATCCTTCCAAAAAGAAAGACCCTCCTCCCATTGACCCCCTGCCTGCATCGGTTGGCTAACCTCCATCATCTGCTTCTCGTTTAACAAAAAAGGAGAAAAACCATATACCCGTTCGGGATACTTCATCCAAGAAGCGATCCGCGTAGCAGAAACATGTAAGACCGATGAGAAAATGGGCACCGATGGAGAGACAGAATGTTCGATCTGTGCCAGTACCGCTTTCTTCTCTTCCACCGTACCGCTGCGCACATCAATCACCGCGGCAACTTGAATATCTTGTATTTTCCCTATCTCCTCCGTCACGAACTGGTATTCATGCCTCCTTAGAAAGGAATACAGTTCTTCTGTGAGGGGACCCTGACCAACCAGCCACACTCTATCTTTCATACTGATAATGCCCCCTTTTGCTCTTCCTTCCCAGTTGTCCACTTTCCACTAGGAGGCGTTGTAAAGGATGGGGACGGTAACGCGCATCAAAGTAAAACTGTTCAAATATGGAGAGTGATGCTGCATAATTGGTATCGATACCAATCAAGTCTTGTAAAACAAAAGGCCCCATGGGAAAGCCCCCTGCTTGAAGCAGTTCATCCACCTGCTCCTTGCTTGCTACCGAATCCCCTACCAAGCGGTACGCTTCAGTATGAAAGGACCGGGCTAACCGATTGACCAGAAAACCGGGTGAATCATCCACTTCGACCGGTTCTTTCCCTATCTCTCGCATCCATTGAATGGCTTGCTCTACTGATGCTTCTCCTGTCTTCATCCCTTTTACCACTTCCACCAGGGGCATCACAGGGGCCGGATTAAAGAAATGAAGACCGAGTACTCTCTCGGGGAAACGAGTCCCCTCCGCAATCACAGTCACAGAAAAGGAGGACGTATTGGTCGCCAAAATGGCCTCTACCGGCACGATATCATCTAGCTGTGTAAAAACCTGCTGTTTGACCTTGATGTCCTCCACAACCGCTTCAACGACCAGCTCTACTTGACCCAGTTGCGATAATGCTGCTAGAGGATGAATACGGCCCAGCCATTCTTCTTTCTGAGCTGAAGTGATCCGCCCTTTTTCCACCCTTTTCTCCAGGCGATCTGCCAATCGTGCGAGTGCTTGCTGTCTCTGCTCCTCGCTTACATCATAAAGTTGGACGAAACAACCGGCACGGGCAAAACATTCCGCAATCCCGCTTCCCATCGTTCCCGCCCCAATCACTGCTATTTGGGCTGGTCCCGTCACGCCGAACCCTCATCCGTCACCACTTCACCTACCATCATCGTGACCAATCGACCGGCAAATCCCATCACATCTTTGGCTGCTGCTCGCCCTTGCTCTGACTTCATTGCCTCTTGTAAGCTCCCTTGATCGGAAAAGTACATATCCGCTTGTAAATAGTACGGTGCTTCCTCTCCCATCGGGGTACCCGTAAAGCGTGTTACTTCAATCTTCTTTAAGCCTGGCATCTCCTTCGCCAGAGGAGCATGCTTTTCAAAATAGTGTTGATCAAACGACGAGACATCCTCCGGTTGTTTGTAGATCGCTACCAATTTATGCATAATTCATTCTCCTTTGTATTATAAAGTGAAAAGATGAAAATCCCCTTTATCCCTACTTCTTTATCCTGCCTCTCATCCTAGACTGGCTTCATCGCCTCGAATGGTTGCTTACAGTGCGTACAATAATAAAGGGAGCGACACGCTGTAGGACCAAACAAGTTTTCCACCTCTCCCTTCTCCTCTCCACAATAAGGACAGGGAGGTGGGGGTGGAACGACGCCTGTTTCCAGTTTCGTTTGGGGCGAAGAAATACCGAAATCTTTCAATTTTTCTTTTCCTGTAGCTGTCAGACGCTCCGTCGTCCACACAGGTTCCCGCAAAAACGTCACATTCACTTCCTCTACCTGCTGCTCCATCAATAGCCGCTCTTTCACCTGTGCACGGATCATCTCCAACGCTGGACATCCCACAAAAGTTGGAATCAGATAAACATGAACAAGTGGACCATCTACTTCTACACGCTCCACTATGCCCAACTCCACCACACTCACCGTCGGAATTTCTGGATCTTTCACATCCTCCAGTGCCTTCCACATAAAAGCTTCTGCTTCTGAGATGGCGATCCCTCCTTTTCTTCTCTCCTCACCTCCTTACCACTCGGCGACGGGATCTTGCTGATACACCTCGGTCATCGTAGCGATGAGGGAGGTTAATTCTTCTGTATGTTCGCCTTCTCGGCCTTTACAACCACCCTTAGGGAGAGGACCGGGCCATGCTAGTTCGGCTTCTTCAAACAAGGGTTGAAGTCGCTCTATCCACTTAAGCTCTATCTCTTCTGAATCAATCGGGATAATCCCCCATTGGATCATCTCCTGATCCTTTGTTCCGAGTGAAAGCATTCCCGTCACTTCCGGCCACAAAACCGTAATGGCTTCCGTCAGCCGTTTCTTCGCTTCTCCTCCCGCCTGGGCGAGCCGCGTAAACAATAGAGTGAAATGAAGGAGATGATAATATTCTTCACGCTTCATTTTTTGCGTCGCTTGTGCCAACGGACGATAACTACTGGCTTGCAATACGTCCAAACAAATATCATCAAATATGCTGAAAAAGAGGTGACGAACCACCGTATGTGCCCAGTCTCCATTCACTCTTTCCAACAAGACGGCATTGCGCCAGTTAGAGGGTTTCCGCTTAAAGACCAATTCATCGGGCAAAGGCTCCCCCAATTCATGCAACAACTCATAGTAACAGGTAGCATGCCCCACCTCATCTTGTGAGATGGAAGCAAACGCCACATCCCCTTCAATATCCGGCGCCAGCCCTAGCCATTCGGAGTCGCGATGTCCGAGGCATAACTTATCGTCGGCCAATTGAAACAACAGCGTGGTTACTGCTTGGCAATAAGAAGGGTTTTTCCGTGCTTCTATTGCTCTTTCCATTCTCACATCGCTCCCCCCTCTCTCCCTTTCCGTTGCTCCTCTCGTTCCTCCTTTTCGATAACAGGCAGGGGATGCTCACGGTATTTCCGCCACAACCGTCCATTCTCTGCATACCCGCGTACTTCACGGTAGCTACGATCAAATGTCCGTGTCAGAAAATCCTTCTCAGGAGGCCGATACGCGATGGCTGTTCGCGGCACAACCCACAAATCGATGGCTTCCTCTCGCCTAAGAAAATTCTCCCTCGCTACTTGCACTGCCAAATCCGTTGAAGGGGCTTTCACACTCCCAACATGAAAATGCGCATCTTTGTGTGTTTTCTGAATAAAAACCTCATAAATTGGGTAGGAATCCTGTGATGTAGCATCCATTCGTCTCTCTCCCCTCACACCAACGTCCGTTTACTTTCTGAACGAAGCAGTGCCTCGCGTACCCACTGCTGACCGGCGTGTGCTTCTTTTCGTAAGGCAATACGCTCTTGTGACATCGGACCTTGATTCTTCACCACCATCTCTTGATGATATTGCCAATCAGGGTCCTGATAAATCCACTGCTTGCTCTCCTCATCATAGCGTAAGGTGGGATCAGGTACGGTTAATCCGAGAGAACGCATTCTCGGAATATACTTATCCAAAAACTGTTGCCGTAATTCCTCATTTGTTTGTAGCCGAATGCGATAATCCAGCATGCGTTGCGCTGCTTTCGTTACTTCCCGTGGACCAAAGAAGAACAAGAGCGGTTCCCACCATCTATCGACTGCTTCCTGTAACATGCTACGCTGTGCTTGGCTTCCCCCAGCAAGCGCCAGAATAACACTTTCTCCATGTTGCATGTGAAAACTCTCTTCTGCACAGATCCGTTTAAGGATACGCGCATAGGGAGCATAAGAGGTTTCCAACAGAGAGACTTGATTGATAATAGCAGCTCCATCCACTAGCCAGCCAATCACCCCTGCATCCGCCCAGGTGTACGTCTTCATGTGAAAGACATTATGAAATTTTACTTTCCCGAGGTAGATATCTGCTACCATCTGCTCTCTCGTTTTCCCGAGTGGGGCCGCCAAATCTTCTGCCACTCGTAATAACAACTGACCATGACCCATCTCATCTTGCACCTTCGCCATCAGTGCCAACTTCCGCCGTAATGTGGGTGCTTTCGGTACCCACTCCTTCTCTGGATACACCCCCATAATCTCACTAACGCCATGCATATGAATCAATTTGAGCAGTAGCTTCCGATACTCATCCGGCATCCAATCCCCTGCTTCAATAAGATCTCCCTCATCAATCCGCTTGCGAAATCGAGCCGTGCGCTCGGCTAGCTCCTGTTCACTTATTTCTTCCTCCCTGATCGTCATTCTCCCACTCACCTCCCTTTGGTTGGGGAAAGTCCTTGTAGCAAAATCTCCACGTATCGATCCGCAATCTCCTCTGGAGGAGAATCACCATCGGGTCGATACCATGCATAGAGCCAGTTTGCAATAGACAACAACAAGAGACGGACATACTTCTCATCTAACTGACGAAACTCCCCGCTCTCCATCCCTTCCACGATCATACGAGACCAGAGCGATTCATATTCATCTCGTTTCCGTTGAATTTGTTCGCGCCGTTTTAATGAAAGCGCTTTCCATTCATGAAAATAAACAGTGGCTGCCTCCAAGTGATCCGCAATCACGTGAGCATGAGCCACCAATGACTGACGCAACTTTTCTTCAGCCGAGCCACTTCCGTAAACGATAGGTGTTAGTGCCATCAAAAATGCGTCTGCCCCTCGATCCGTAATTTCAAATAATAGGTCTTCTTTCGAACGAATATGTGCATACAAACTTCCCGACAACACTCCTGCTTCCTCTGCGATATCCCGTATCGTGGTTCCAGCATACCCTTGCCTGTGAAACAGACGGCCTGCCACCTCAATAATCTGATCGCGTCGGCTCTTTCTTTTCATAGTCATCTTGTGTCTCCGCTTCCTCCGAAAAAAACAAGCGCTTGCTTGTTTTTAGAATATACTCATTCCTCTGTATTGTCAATACAACCAGAAGCACAATCTCTCCCTTGGGGATGTGCTCTTCTTTTTAGTAGAATGGAAATGAATGAATATCTTTCCTGAACCAATCAGGCAAGAAATTGGAGGATCACCGATGTTTACAACAAAGCTACTCGGATCTAAAAGCCACTCACACTCGACAACCCATCCCTCTCCACCTGCTCCCCCTTTTCTTCACAACCTGACCAAACTGCTTTCGGATGGGCTTGTATTAGCGGGTCTTACTGGACTTGGCTATTTTTCCGCCTACCTGAGCGACCTCGCTTACAAAGGTTATTTCGGCATTCCCTCTCTTTATATTGATATTGGGATCAACACCATCATTTTATCGATTTCCATCTTGGTGGTCTGTCTCCTTATTCTCTTTTTTGCTGTCAACAGCCCCTTCATGCAAAAATACGGAAGACACCTCTTCCCGGTCTTCTTGATTACATCTATCGCACTCCTCTTGGCGACCAAGATGAACTTTACGCTATCGTGGTCGAGCCTTCCTTTTTTTCTCGGCCTTTATCTCTTTTATGTCTTTACAGCGTGGCTCTTATTTCATCTTGTTTATACGTATCGCGTGAAAGCAGCACTCGCTTTGTTTTCCTTCATTGTCGTTGCTATTTCTTATTCCAGTGGGCTGATTATCGCACAAAGTCAACAGGAGTACCTCGTCACTCTAGAACCTACTCCACATGTGGTGATTGATCATTATGGTGATTCCTTGATTGTAGCCCCCATCGATATGAAAAGTGGTGAAATCACTCCTCAGTATCGCTTCGTCGATCAGAAATCCCCTTTTGAAGAAGCGCTTGTTTTTACTTCCATGGAGGTTGGACCGCTCACGATAAAGAAAGAGTAGTCCACTGCGATTCCACAGGTCGTCACTTTTATAAAAGTCTATATAAAAAAGAGGAGGGGCAACCTCCCCCACCTCACTCTTGGTTCTTAGACCGTCATTCTCCTTAAGTTAACTAAAAGAAGCGAATCGTTAAGGGATAGCGATAGTTTTTCCCATCGATCGTTTGAATCGAAGCGATAATTAGGTAGATCAAGCCAAATAAATAGACAACCGGCACGAGAATAAACCCAATTAAGATCAGCATCAGCACCGAGGCCACAATGAGATAAATAGTAATCGATAGTTGAAAATTAAGCGACTCTTTCCCTTGATTGTCAACAAACGGGGATTGATCTTTCTTCACCAACCATACAATCAGCGGACCGAGGATATTACCCAGCGGGAGGATCAAATAACCGATGAGCGCACTTAGATGGCATAGCATGCCCCAAGTGCGCTCTTCTTGTTCTGACAGGACCGGACTCATCTTGACGGGTGCCCCCTTACCATGAGATATCGAATCCTTCCCATTTTATGTACCTCTCACTCGTCTCATTCACTTTTTCTTATGGGTGATTAAAGCTTCGACATCCTAATGCAATGTTGTCTCCTTGTCTAACCAAAGGAACCTCTCTACCAGTCAAAGATCGCCCCTTTGATGAGGGCAAGTGATTCCCTCGTTTTGTGATAAGCCATCCACAAAACCTGAGAATGAACCGAAGCCGCTTTTGCATCAATCTGAGCGTTGTCCGCGTATTTTAGCGCGCGGTACATATGATAATCATGTGTAACCAAGTAGGCAGACTGTAGTTGCTCCTTCTCCATCAGCCTTTTCGCATTCTTTAAATTTTCTTCGGTACTTGTGGCTTCTTCCTCTAGGATCAGATCCGCTTCGTCCACCCCTATATCCACAAGGTAGTTTTTCATCCCTTCCGCCTCAGAAATCCCATCATCTCCTAGTCCACCTGAGAGAAGTAACCGATCGGCTTGCCCCCCTTGGTAAAGCTCAGCCGCCATCAGTAACCGCTCTTGTAAAGCAGGGCTAGGCTTTCCCTCCCACAGGGCCGCACCGAGCACGATGGCCACTTCTTTTTTTTCCTTCGGCATGGCTTGATCCTCATAAGTGGATACAAGAACCCACGCATAGGAAAAGATACTGATACCCAGCACGAAAAACACCAATCCACTAATGACCCACCATTTTCGTTTTTTCAGCACAGACTCACATCCTTATTTCTTTCAAAAAATGAAGAAAAACATATTTCAAAAAGAGATTTCTCTTCTATTCTATTGTAAGGGATGGAAATCCTCTCGAACAGAAGGTTCATTCTTTTTTTCTTCCATGGCTCGCCCAGGCCCAGCCTAGCCAGGAACCCATTGCTATGATATAATTTTCTCTTGGATATGTATCAAGATTTTCGGACGGCAATCAACCTCTCAGCCTTGTGCTGAGCGATTTTAATACAAGGGAGGTGGGCGCGCGTAAACCGGCGTGCCTACATGTATATGATCAAACCAACAGATATTCGCAACATTGCTATCATCGCACACGTCGACCATGGAAAAACGACCCTCGTCGACGCTATGCTGAAACAAAGTCGTATTTTCCGCGATAACCAGCAAGTAGACGAACGTGTCATGGATTCCAATGACCTGGAGCGGGAACGCGGGATCACGATTTTATCGAAGAATACCGCCATTACTTATCAAGGGAAGAAAATCAACATTATTGACACACCGGGTCACGCAGATTTCGGTGGAGAAGTAGAGCGTGTCATGAACATGGTAGATGGCGTCTTGCTACTCGTCGACTCCGTCGAAGGACCCATGCCACAAACCAAATTTGTGCTCCGTCAAGCGTTATCCCGCGGACATAAAGTGATCGTCGTCGTTAATAAAATTGACCGTGCCAATGCACGTCCCGACTATGTCATCAATACCACCTTCGACTTATTTGTTGATCTTGGTGCAACCGAAGAACAAGCTGAATTCCCGGTCATCTATACCAGTGCGATTGCCGGAACAGCTGGCCTAGAGCCCGATGAACTCACGGAAAGTCTGGAACCGCTCTTCAAGGAAATCGTTAGCTATTTGCCCCACCCTGAAGTAGCCCCCGACGAGCCGACACAATTACAGGCCACTCTAATGGGATTCGATGATTACAAAGGAAAAATCGTGATTGGTCGCTTAAACAGTGGACAAATTACCAAAAATCAATCCCTCATTCATATCACAGAGGATGGAAGCCATTTGCCCGTCAAAGCCGCTCAAGTCTTCACCCATGAAGGGTTGCAACGGGTAGAAGTGGACGTAGCGACTAGTGGAGACATCATCGCCCTCACCGGTTTAGGTAATGTGGGAATCGGTGACACCATCGCCGATGCGGAAGATCCACGTCCCTTGCCACGCATCAAAGTTGAAGAGCCAACCTTGCGGGTTACCTTTGGCGTTAACACCAGCCCCTTCGCTGGACGCGAAGGCAAGTTTGTTACTTCACGTAAGTTACGGGAGCGCCTTTATATCGAATCAGAGCGCGATGTTGCCTTAAAAGTAGAAGACACTGACTCCCCAGATAGCTTCCATGTCTCTGGTCGAGGAGAGCTTCATCTGGGAATTCTCATCGAAAACATGCGCCGAGAAGGCTTTGAATTCGAGGTGAGCAAGCCCGAAGTCATTTTGAAAAAAATCGAAGACAAATGGCATGAGCCGTACGAATCGGTTGAAGTAGAAGTAAGTGAAGCTTATCAAGGTGCTGTTGTCGAGCTCTTAGGACAACGAAAAGGGCAAATGCAAGATATGCAGCTACGGGATAATGGACTCATCCATTACACCTTCCACGTACCCACCCGTGGTCTGATTGGCTTCCGGCAACAATTCCTGACAGCTACCCGCGGGGAAGGATTGGTTAACACCTTATTCGCCGGTTACATCCCTTACACCGGTGACATTCAAACCCGTAGCCACGGGTCACTTGTCGCTTGGGAACCCGGTGAAGCCAACTCCTATGGTCTCCATGCCGCCCAAGAAAGAGGGACGCTCTTTATTCCTTCTGGTACCGAAGTGTATGAAGGCATGGTCGTCGGCCAACATATTCGAGAATCGGATCTGGAAGTCAATGTTTGTAAGAAGAAACAGCTGACCAACTTCCGTGCTTCTGGTTCGGATGACTCGCTCCGTCTTGAGCCTCCCAAAGACTTATCTTTGGACGACGCGTTGGAGTATCTCGCCGAAGATGAACTCTTGGAAGTAACTCCTGAGTCTTTCCGTATTCGCAAACGGATCTTGGCGAAAAACGAACGGAAACGTGTCGCAAAGCAAGGTGGCAAGAGAGGTTAATGGAAGAAAGATACACAAGATCGTGATCTTCACTTGATAGTGAGCGAATCGATCTAACAAAAATCCCAGTCATGAAACTGACTGGGATTTTTCATCTTTACATTGGCTTATCCCTCGGGAGATCAAGCAGATTTGATCCATCTTCCAGGGAAATCAATTGAAGGAGATGAGCGAAACCATCTTAATAAGGTATAACCCTCATCCGACTAAATACGGCTACTTTGTCGGTCCCTTCTCCTTCTTCATCATGCGGTAATCAGCCACCTCATAACCAAATGAGCGATACAACTTTACTGCCGCCAAATTATTGCTCGTTACAAACACTTGGCTATGGGTAACTCCATTCTCACGAAACCAATTTTCTCCACATTGTAATATCTCACGCGAAAGCCCCTGCCCCCGATAGTCGGGGTGGACATGAATCTCGTTGATTACGCCACTCTGCTCAAAAGTAAGATGGTCTTTTCGTATCTCAACAAAGAGAAAACCGATGATCTCTTCTGTTTCAGGGTGAGTGAAGACCCACATACGACAATGCGAATCCCACCCTTTCATCCGTAGCTCTTGAGCCCATTTTTCCCTTTCTCGATTCTCTTCCATCTTCTTTTTCCAATCGTTCTGCGCATAGGGTTCTCCCATAATCTGTGCCCACAGCTGATGATGTTCCATTAATAACGCGATATGAAAATCAGCGATTGTTTCTTCATCTACATGAGGATTATAATTCCTCATGACCCATTTATGCTCACTCATTCGCTATTAATTCCCCTCTTATTATCTCTTTCCCACGATTTACTTCTCAGTTTACTGAATGACCATCCGACTTTCAATCCAACAAATACTTCAAAAAAGAGTTTCCATTGCTATACTCATTAATTATCTTATGAACAACCAGGAATTTCGGTGTTTTTTGCAGGTTTATGCAACTATTTTGCTTTTCCCCTGTTACTTCGTCGCAGCATTCGGTAAAATAAAGATAGCATAGAAGGAGGTTTACTCATTTGATGAATCGATCCATCTCATACTTCGTCATAACTGCACTTATACTGATCATTCTCACCGGCTGTGGTGCTAGTCAAGAAGCAACAGAACCATCCTCCCCAGCAGGCAATGCTCCTTCTAAGGAACCTATCACCACAGAAAAACCTGAAGAGATCCTGAAGCACGTCGACCTTAACGACTATATCGTTCATCATATTGGTATCCAGAGTGAAGGGGGTACCGTCTTTACCGCGTACGATGTGCTTGGATCAGAAATAAAAGAAAAGCAACTATCTGTCTACCTATGGGTACAAACCATGGAATATACAGAGGTGGAAGGCAAACTCATGGAAGGATCTGGTGCCAGTGTCCCGCTCGCTCTTGTTATTGAGAAATTAAGCGATGGAACCTATCAAGTCGCCCAACACTACCTTCCACAAGATGGCGCCAATTATGGAAAAGATCTCGAAAAAATCTTCCCCGTCGACGTCATCAAAGAGATAGAAAACTCCAACGGTCGCAGTGAGCGCTTAGGGAAAGATATTCTAGAGCAAGCAGAGAACCACTTTAAGTAGGAGAGTTCTTTATCTGCTTCAAGCTGTCCATAGGTTTTTTCTCAAGAGTATAGTATCCATCGATCGATGAAAAACATCATGTGGGAAAAAAGTGTGCCCGCTTTTCCAGCTTATAAAAACATCCAATCTCCCCTTTCCATGATACACGAACAAGGCTCTCCTTCATTGGTTCAAAGAATAACCGATGAAAGAGAGCCTTGTTGATCATCTAGCGCCATATTCACCTTCCTCAATCAGCCCTTTGGGTAGCCGGAACGGATAAATCTTCTTCCCAGGAAGCAGAAGACTGCGGTCGAAAAGCAAGTATGAGAAGGAAGAACAAGCCAAATACGATGGAAAGAAAATAAAACAAGCTTCCCCCACCCATGTATTGAATCAAAAGTCCTCCTATAAGAGGACCAATCATGCTTCCAATACCAAATTGCGCTGAAGCAATTGCATTGGCTTCTGGTAACTGAGCTGGTGGTATCGTATCTGCTAGGTACGATAGTCCTAGGGAGTACAGCGAACCCACGAAGCCGCCAATTCCTAGAAAGAGAAAGAACAACACCAACGGAAAGTCATGGGCGACAGGGATCAAAGACATCCCCAACATGCCGACCACCGATACAATCAATAGGATGTGTCTACGACCATATCGATCAGACAAAAGACCTAGCGGTAATTGAAAAAGGAAACTACCAAAAATAAAGGCTGCGATCATGATGGATATACCCGCTTGCGAAAGCCCCATTCTCAATCCATATATCGGATATATTCCCGCGATGGACGCTTCTAAAAAGCCGTAGATCAATGTAGAAGTCAAACCAATGAATCCTAGACGATAAATCCATACAAAGTTTTTGTTGCCCTGCTTCTGTTGATCTTCTTCCGTCTTCGTCTCCTCACGCTTGGCTGAAACAGGTTCATCCAGCGTCATGGAAAGCATGAGAACCCCTAAGAGAAGAACAGCAGTTACAACAAACGGAACCCATTCACCCCAAACAATGAGATTCATTCCAATCGGACCCAGACCAAATCCAACGCCAAACGCTAGACCGTATTGCGCAATGACTTTTCCTCTTTTCTCCGCTGGACTAGACAAGGAAACCCATAACTGAGTGGCAAAGTGCAACAAACTATCCCCTACACCCACAAGAAAACGAAGAAACACCCATGCCCCAATATTCGTCCATAGAGGAAACAAGAGGGTGCTGATGGTCATTATCCCTGCCCCAGCAACAATTAATCTACGATAACCAAACCGCCGTACACCCCAACTACAAAAGGGAATCACCGCTAGAATCCCCAAGTATAAAGACATGGTGTTCAGCCCATTAAGACTGGAGCTCACCCCTTGCTTTTCTAATATTGTTGCCTGCAATGGGAGCAAAAGTCCTTCCGTATATCCTGACGCTGCCACTATCAGGATCAAAATAATAAAGCGGCGCTGGGACCATTGATTCACCATCTACCATCAACCTTCTCTCTTCTATCCTACTCTCAAATCATTTTCCGTCATCGATTATACCACTCTCCGATGCCTTTGTATCACAGTAAAATAACTGGTCATTATGATCCATCATAAAAAACCTTCCTGATACTGCTTCCATTCATAGAGAAAGAAAGTATCTAGCTCGAGCACTTCATTCTCACCATACGTATACAAAAAAGAAGGGAAGATCTTTTTCATCATCCCTTCAGTAAACATTCACAAAGTTACCTCAATACTTACCCAACACCCTCTTCGGTCGCTTTCATGGGTAAGTATTTTATTTTCTTTTCCCTTTTCATTAATGGAACCACTAAATATATTTTTAACCCGCCATCTCTTCTACTCCGGCAAAAAAATCAATTGCAAGAGAAACAGGACCATGAAGAGATACAGTAGCGGATGCACTTCTCGATAGCGTCCCTGCACCACTTTTAAAAGTGGGTACGTGATAAATCCAAAGGCAATGCCCGTTGCAATACTAAATGTTAATGGCATACTCAACATGACAATAAAAGAAGGAAAAGCTTCATCAAACTGACCCCAATTCACTTTGGCTAATCCGTTCATCATAAAACAACCCACGATAATCAAGGCAGGCGCCGTAATCGCTGGAACACTGGCGACGGCTCCTACAACTGGGGCAAAGAAGAGTGTCGCTAAAAGCAACCCACTTACTACTACACTTGTTAGTCCCGTCCTGCCTCCCGTTGCAACTCCTGTCGACGATTCAATATACGCGCTGGTTGGACTTGTCCCCAACACAGCTCCTGCGGTCATCCCAACCGAATCAGCTAAGAGTGCTGAACGCATTCGAGGGAATGATCCATCCTTTCGTATTAAGCCTGCCTGTTCTGCCACTCCGATCATCGTGCCGGTCGTATCGAATAAAGTAACCAAAAGAAAGGCAAACACAACGGCATACAATCCTTGTGAAAACACCTCCGGAAGTGAGGTGATAGCCGCTCCCCATGTTGGTGCCAAACTAGGTGGTGCAGAGACCCATTGCTCCGGAGCAACAAATAAGCCCATAAAGCCACCCACTATCGCCGTGATCACCATCCCAATAAACAGAGCACCCGGTACCCGAAACGTAAAGAGAACAAGCGTACAGAATAAACCCAGCAAACTTAATACCGTCATCGGATCATGAAAATCGCCTAAACCAACCAAATTCACTTCATCCCCTACAATGATCCCGGCAGATTTCAACCCGATAAATGCGATAAATAGGCCAATGCCCGCTGTAATTCCATATTTCAAGCTGTCTGGTATCGCTTTAATTAACTGCTCACGAAAGGACGTCAAACTAAGGAGCACAAACAACAAGCCCGCTACCAATACCGCTCCCAGTGCTACCTCCCAGCTAATCCCACTCTGTCCCACAACACTGTAGGCAAAGTAAGCATTCAGCCCCATCCCTGGAGCGATCGCGATCGGATAATTTGCAAACAGGCCCATAATCAATGTAGCAATGACGGATGCCAGAACCGTTGCTACAAAGACGGCTCCAAAATCCATTCCAGCCTCTTGTAATATGGCTGGATTGACCACCACGATATAAACCATCGTTAAAAAGGTAGTCATTCCTGCAAGCAATTCGGTGCTAATGTTCGTCTTTTTATCCTTCAAACCAAATAAACCGGCCATTATACCCCTCCTAAATCATTCAATAACGAACAATAATAAACCCATTCCATATATTAAACGCTTTTTGACCAAAAATCAATCCATCAATATTTTTATGTGACTCCTTTTTAATAAGGAACATTTCAAGACACGTGCGTATAATGGGTAACAAGGTTCCTTTACCCTCCTCTACGAAAGGAGATGACAATGTATGGATTTTCTAGAATCTCTACAACCTTCTTGGTGGGCAGATGTAGTACCATTTATTATTCCAGCTCTTTATGTCCTCGGAGTGGTGCTCCTGTATTCTCTCACCCAATCCATCGCCAAACGTCTGATCAAACGTAATTTCGACCAGCAAAAAGCTGCATCTACACAATTGGCCTCTCTCCTCACATTCACTAGACGCCTCGTACGCTATGCATTTTTATTTGTCATCGTTGTTGCCCTCCTCTCTGCATTCGGCGTAGAAACCTCTGCTCTCCTTACCGTTGTTACCATAATAGGAATCACCTTTGCCCTTGCTATCGGTTTAGGGTCACGTAGCTTAATAGCCGATGTCATAACAGGATTTTTTGTTTCTTATGAGGATCAGGTTCAAACAGGTGAGTACGTAACCATTGGTTCCCATTCCGGTATAGTCGAAGCGAAGAAACGAAGAGTATTAAAGATTCGTGGTTTCAGTGGTGATATTCATTATGTCCCCTATCGTCAGATTGAATCACTAACCAACCATTCCCGTGGCAACATGCGGGCGTTGATCGATCTCTCCATCCCTCGCTACGCCAACATTGATAAAGCGATGTTTACCCTACAAGAAACGTGTAACGAAGCGAAACAGGAAATCCCTGAAATTCTAGAAGGACCCGATGTCTTGGGATTACAAGGACTAAATGCCAACGAGTCCATCATCCGCATCATCTGTCGAACAAAAAACATGTGCCAATGGTCCGTCGAACGTGAGCTGCGGAAGCGTTGCAAAGAAGCGCTAAACGATATCCAAATGGATTTTCCTCTCTCCTACCAGACCGTTAAGTACAACGAGGTCGAAGCGGCAGAAACAAAGGTGGTAAGTCAGACATAATTCCTTTGGCCCACGAGGAGAAGATTTCGGGAAGATTTCCCTCATCATTTGCTATAATAGAAAAGGAGGAGGGAAATCACGATGTATCACATAACGGTATACGATCAAGATGCAAGCACGCTACACGACGAACCACTTGAAGCAACAACCGATGACGAAGCCATCGCGAAAGGGCTAAAGTGGCTGGATGAACAAGGCTATTTAGAAAAAGCGTATCGTATCTTCCACTCATCTGGTTATTTGGTTCGCTTCAATGCTCATAAGTATAAGAGAGAATTTGCCCTGCAAAAAGAAAAGTCGGGCGACGAATAAAAAAACAGGGTCCTCACGCTTCCCCGAGTAGGTAAGCGTAGGACCCTGTTTATCTATTGAACGGGATTACATCCCACTTCCTTAAAAGTAAACTTCTCTAATAGCCGGTGGATTCGGAGAGTTTTCTCTCAAGGAGAAACCGCTCACCCATCTTCCAATCATTCTTGAGGTGGGTTCACTCAACTTCCTCTCTTACCATCCCAATTGAAACTTTCTCGTTGCCGATACTCCTTGGGTGCCATCAGGATCTGCTGCCACTTTATGTTGCACAAACTGATCTGCTGCTTCAGAAGTACGAATGCGGACAGGCTTCTTCTCTTGTTGCACCAACTCCCACATCACTTCTGCTACCTCTTCCGATGTTTGAGGTTCTGCATTTCGCTCTCTGAAAAACTGCAAAAACCGATCCACTACCGGTTTGTATTCGTCTTCAAGGATGCCACCCGTTTTCTCCACATCACCGAGAACGGTATCCCCAAAACTAGAGGCTACGGCACCCGGCTCCAATAGCGTAACATCAATATTGAAGTGAGGCTTGTAATAAGTAGCTAAGCTTTCCAATAGCCCTTCAACCGCAAACTTAGTCGAGCAGTAAATCTCGTTTAGCGGTTGCCCCACTAATCCACCTACACTGGAAGTGGCAATGACATGGCCAGCCTCTGCTTCTTTCAATAACGGGAGCGCCGTTTGGATACTGCGCATCACTCCATAAACATTGGTGTCAAACATGCGCTGAACTTCGTCCATTGGAATTTGACCCAATGTACGAATGCCACCAAAACCTGCATTACAGAAGAGGACATCCAGCCTTCCATGTTCCTTCTGAATGGAGTCCACCACCGCTTGCAGGGATGCGGTTTCCGTCACATCCATGTAGACAAAATGAAGATTTTCCTGTTCACTGTATTGCGCTTGATCGCGTTCCAAATTTCTTGTCCCCGCGTATACACTCCAACCTCTCTTGGCAAACAACAACGCTGTCTCCAAGCCAATTCCCGAAGACGCACCCGTAATGCACATCACTTGACCCATAAAAACACCTCTTTTGTTACTGTTCACTGCTTCTGTTTTTCTTCCTTTTTACACATAAAATCCTCCACTTACATTTAACACATGTCCATTTATATAATTGGACTGTTGAGAAGCTAAATAATAAACAGCCTGAGCTGCTTCCAGCGTAGTTCCTCCCCTTTTTTGGGGAATCACAACGGCAGCTCTTTTTATTTCTTCCTCGGGGATCCCAACAGGAACCCCCTGAGACACCTCACCCTTTTCGAGGGATTGCGTTAGTCTAGTTTCAATCATTCCCATTGCTACCGCATTGCAGTTGACACGATATGGTGCCCATTCACGTCCTACTGTTTTCGTTAAACCATGTAAACCTGCTTTTGCCGAAGCATAATTAACATGCCCCGGGTTACCCATCATGGCCGTAATCGAACTGACATTCACTATTTTGCGGTAGAGTCCGACTCCCTTCTGCTCATCTTGAATGTCTCGAAGATAAGGGGCTGCTTCGCGAATCAAACGAAAAGGGGCAACGAGATGAACGTCTAACATAGCCTGAAATTGTTCATCGCTCATCTCATCAATCGAATTCCCCCACCGATAACCAGCATTATTTACTAATATATCTAACTTCCCAAACGCTTCGATCGTTTTAGAGATCAGTTCTTTTACAAAGTCAGGAGACGTAATATCTCCACTAATGGCAACCGCTTGCCCCCCTTTCTCTTTGATGCTACTCACCACTTCATTCGCTGGATCGACATCCACATCAGAAACGACAACTTTTGCCCCGCTTTCTGCCATCATGCAAGCAACTTCACGCCCAATCCCTCTACCAGATCCCGTGATCAGCGCGACTTGATTATCCATTTATTAACTTCTCCTTCAAAGCTGGGGTGTACGGGTTCAACTGGTTTCAGCCAACCCGCTCTTCGTTACAAAACATACGCGTATTATTACGTCTGCTGATCCGTGGGACGAACAAGGATCTCATTTACATCCACATGTTCCGGTTGCGAGACGGCATAGGCAATCGCTCTACCAATGTCTTGTGCTTCCAATGTTTTTACATCGCTGTATCGGTCTTTCATCATGTTCAATATGGTTTCATCTGTTACTGTACTAAGCAATTCCGTCGCAACTGCTCCTGGGGAGATAATGGTCGTACGAATGTTTTGCCCAAATTTCATTTCTTGACGTAATCCCTCCGATATCGCACGCACGGCATACTTGGTTCCACTATACACCGCACTTCCTGGGCCTACTTTATGTCCCGCGATGGAGGAAACATTAATAATGTGCCCAGATTTTTGCTTTTCCATATAAGGAAGAACGGCAGCGATGCCATAGAGAACACCTTTGATGTTTACATCAATCATTTGCTCCCATTCACTCACTTTCCGCGTGCTTAAGAGGGAAAGGGGCATAATTCCTGCATTATTGACCAAGATGTCGATACGACCAAACGTATCCATTGTTTTTTTGGCTAAGGACTCCATGGCCTCCGACGAGGTGACATCCGTCACTTGATAAGAAGCCTTGCCTCCTTGGGCCTCAACCTCTTGTTGCAATTCTTGCAACCGTTCCTCTCGTCTAGCCGCTAGCATAAGGGAAGTACCTGATTTTGCTAATTCAAGGGCAGTAGCTTGCCCAATTCCACTACTCGCTCCAGTAATAATGGCTACTTTAGACATCGTTGATTCTCTCCTCTGTTCATGATTTTTGTAAATATCCTGCCATCCCAGTCAACTTCCTTCTAGTGGATAGCCACGATCGTGTTTGAGTGGAGAATCCTCCCTCTTTGACTAGCCAATCGATTAAGGGTTCAGCTTGACCGAGAACATGTTCATATATTTTATTGTTTATAATTTAAACAGTACAATATATGAATCTAAGTGTCAAGGTTCTTCCTCCTCTTTTCATCACAAAAAAAGGAGAGCGTCGCCCTCCTTTTATTAGCATCTGCTATCGATTATTCTTCTCTTTTTGGGGGATTTTAACCTTCAATCTCCCTCTACTCTCGGTTGAAAAGGGAGTTTATCCAACAATACTCGCAGTTGTTCCAGTTCCTCTTTGCTATAATCAACAAACAATTTCTCCACTTCCTGTTGATAAGCTGCAAATATCTTTTCGACCAATTCCAAGCCTGTCTCTGTCATTTCAATTTGTAAGCTGCGCCTGCTGGTAGGATGAGGTTTTCTTACTACTAGCTTTTTCTCCTCTAATTTATCCAGTAGTTGCGTAACAGCCGCGCGTGATATGCCAAACTCCTGAGCAATATCGACTGCACGCACATGAGGATCACGTTGGATCAACTCCAATGTATACATCATCACAGGTGTCAGTTGATAGTCGGGAAGCACACGCACAAAGTACGAGGTAAGCGTGCTCTTGATTTCACGGAATTTGGTTGCAATGACCTGATAGTCTTCCATTTTCCTTTCTCTCCTTAGGCATGAGGTCCTTGACTAGCTTAGTTTCTCCTTTAGTTCCTCTAACGTTGTCACAGGCGCTTGACACGTATAGTTTTCACAGATATACGCCGTCGCTTGCCCTTCTATTGCCTGCTGTTCTTTGGTGAAAGGGGCGATCTGGGCAAGACACTCTTCCGTTTCGTCGGTCCGAAACAGCGTAACCGCATGAGGAAGATAACGAGACTGTATCACGCGTTTCATCTCCTCCATCCCGGTCTCCCCCCATTGGCCCGCTAAGACGATCTCTTGCGTATTGCCCATATGCAATTGCAATCCAAGTAGATAGGCTGTATACGCCATCGGACTCTGGTCGACACCCGTGGCAAAAGCAGTTAATTGCTTCTCTGCTTCCTGCATGAGTGTAGCATCGCCACTCATACGAGCCAAGCGTACCAGGTTAAGACCAGCAATCGAGTTTCCGGAAGGAACAGCACCATCATAAATTTCTTTGGGTCGCGTCAATAGTGCCTCCGCATCATGACCGTAGAAGAACAATCCTCCTTGCTCTTCATCCCCAAAGAGGTTCAACATGTGCCTTGTTTCGGTAAGCGCGTGTTCGAAGTGCTTCACTTCTCCGGTTGCACCATATAGCTCTAATAAACCCCAAGTATAGAAGGCATAATCATCGAGGTAGGCTGGAAAAGCCGCTTCACCATCTCGATACCGCGCCAACAGTCGTCCATCTTCTCGGCGGAGATGCCCCTCGATAAAATGAACCGCACGCTTGGCCGCTTTTGCGTAGCGTTCCTCTCCTAACACTTGTGCCCCTTTCGCTAGTGCGGCAATCATCAGCCCGTTCCAAGAGGTAAGAATTTTATCGTCCTTGTGCGGATGGATCCGTTCTTCTCTTGCTTGAAAGAGCTTCTCCCGTGCTTGCTTGAGGCGTTCCTCTACTTCCTCTTCGCTAATCCCTTCACGAGCGGCAATCGCGTGTAGTGGGTCTTGAATACGATTGAGGATACTGGTGCCATCTTCAAAATTCCCATCGGGCGTAACATCATAAATCTCGCAGAAAAGGTCGCCATCTCTTTCTCCCAGGATAGAATGGACCTCATCAGGCGTCCACACGTAAAATTTCCCTTCCACCCCTTCAGAGTCTGCATCCTCCGCCGAGTAGAAACCACCTTCCTCCGAGGTCATATCCCTTAGCACATAGGTGAAAATCTCCTCAGCCACCTGAGCATAGTTTGACTTCCCTGTCGCTTGGTAAGCTTCCAAGTAAGCAATAGCGAGAAGCGCATTGTCATAAAGCATCTTTTCAAAATGCGGAACCAGCCACTCACGATCCACCGAATAGCGAGCAAAGCCATAGCCAAGGTGGTCATATATTCCACCTTGATGCATGGCCGTCAATGTTTTTTCCACCATGGCCAGCGCATCCGCCGCCCCATGTTGCTTCCAATAACGGAGGAGGAAGAGAAAATCATGGGGGCGAGGGAATTTCGGTTCCTGTCCAAATCCACCGTAAGCGGAGTCGTACTGCTGCGCCAATTGTTCGTAGGCGGAGTGCGCCAAGTCAAGTGAGAGTTCCCCCGTTTGCTCCTCTTTGGCATGCGCACGAATGGCGGCTGTAACTTTCTCACCCGATTCCAGTGCCTTCTCCCGCTCGTTGTTCCACACATCGCTAATACGTGTCAGAAGATCCATCAGGCCCGGCATCCCCTGCTGGCTCTTCTTTGGGAAGTACGTACCGGCGAAGAACGGCTTTTTGTCCGGTGTCATCACCACCGTTAGGGGCCATCCTCCGTGACCCGTAAGGGCCTGGCAGACCGTCATATAGATCTGGTCAATGTCAGGACGCTCCTCGCGGTCCACTTTGATCGCAATATAATCCCGATTCAGTTGCTCAGCTACATCGTCATCCTCAAACGATTCACGTTCCATCACGTGACACCAGTGACAAGTAGAGTAGCCGATGGAGAGGAAGATCGGTTTCTCTTCTCGCTTTGCTGTAGCGAAAGCTTCTTCGCTCCATGGGTACCAATCGACGGGGTTGGTCGCATGTTGTAGGAGGTAAGGGGATTTTTCATTTTGTAAGCGGTTCGCAGTCATCTATATCGTCTCCTTTATCTTTTGAAAGATTTATATGTATAGTTAAACCATTGGTCTTCGGATCGTCATTCTTTAGTGTAACAAAAAACGAGGCCCCTTTGCCTCGTTTAGAGATCTACATCCTGACATCGAGTGCCTTCCTTGCGTCATCTCATGTCATATACTCCTTGTCTTCACGAATCAGAAACCCCGTGTACAACTCCATGTAGCACTGAAAAACTCCTTCTATAACGTATAGCCGTTTGTGGGAGTAAAGTACAAGTGGGTTGCGGAAATTATTTTTTCCTGACGAAGGTAGATACGATGCTAACCGCCAAGTTCTCCTCCGCCCGTACCACGTGGACCTCTCGGTCCCCTTGGTCCACGCCGTCCTCTCGGTCCTCGTGGACCTTGCGCTCCAGTAGCTCCAGCTGGGCCTGTTGCACCCGTTGGACCGGTTGCGCCAACAGCAGTGAGTTGCCCTACTTTGGTAATGAAGGCATCCTGATTTCCTCCAAATAGTGACTGAAATGCTGCAAAAGTTACAGGAAAATCACTCGATCTAGTAATTCCTGTAAAATAAGCACTTCCTAAAGAATCGACTGCCACACCACCTCCAATATCAAAACGGCTCCCACCCAAATAGGAAGAGAAAGACAGCCCTTGACCGGAAAAACTAACCTCCGTAATGAAAGCATCCCCATCGGTAGAAGCTAGACTGTCTTGAAAAGCATCCGAGGTAATGGGAAAATTCGTCGAAATAGTAAACCCCGTCACCCATGCCACACCAAAAGCATCAACGGCAATGCCAATCCCACCATCCACATCCCTCCCACCTAAATAGGTGGAATAAATCGGTGCGCTCCCCGATGCATTGAGTTTGGTTACAAAGGCATCTGTTACACCAGCAAACAGGGTTTGAAAAGCATGATTCGTTGTGGGGAAATCAGTCGAACTCGTCCCCCCTGCAACATAGGCATTATTCGCCCCATCTAGGTCAATGGCACTACCCATGTCTCCACTTCTCCCACCCAAATAGGTGGAGTAGAGGAGCGCAGACCCTGGGGCATTCAGTTTTGTAATAAAGGCATCTGTTACACCAGCAAATAGGGTTTGAAAGGCTCCAGAAGTAACAGGAAAATCACTAGATTCTGTACGTCCTGTTACATACGCACTCCCCAGGCTATCCACCACAATATCAGTTCCTAGTTCAACCCTCCTTCCACCTAAAAAAGTGGAGTACACCAGTGTCGTCCCCAACGCATTGAACTTGGTCACGAAGGCGTCTTGGAGTCCTCCGCTAAAGGTGGTTTGAAAGGCATCTGCTGTTGTTGGAAAGTTGGTTGCAGTTGTAAATCCTGTTACATACGCATTGAAACTACTATCTATGGCTATGCCAAACCCTTGGGTACCACCACCAGTGCCACCCAAGTAGGTCGAATAAACAAGCGAGCTCCCTGTGGCATTTAACTTTGTTACAAAGGCATCTTGGCCCCCTACCTGTAACATCGTCTGGAAGGCGCCCGATGTCACGGGATAATTTGTGGAGGAGGTATCTCCCGTGACATAAGCCTGATTCGCGGTATCTACCGCCATTCGACTCCCAAAATCACCTTCATTTCCTCCTATAAATGTTGAATATAGGAGAGAACCTCCCGTTTGATTCAACTTGCTGACAAACACATCGACACCTAACAAGATCGTCTGGAAGGCACCCGTGGTTATTGGAAAATCCGTAGAAAATGTAAGCCCAGATATATAGGCATTCCGCGCAGAATCCACTGCAATTCCTGCCCCTAGGTCAATATTCGATCCCCCTAAATAGGTGGAGTAGAAGACAATGGGATCAATGACCAGCACTTTTGTCGGATCATAGCTTTCCCTATCTACTGCAAATCCGATGGATTGATCCTCTTGAATGTGGAACTGGGTCGGGACGGTTTGTTTTCCTTGCGATGTTTCCTGATAGCTAACCGGATTGCCTTCGCGGAGAACACCTTGTAACGTATGGACAAATAAGTCGCCATTTTCATCGATGTTTACTGTGTCTCCTCCTTCATATCGCAAGCGAATGTCCTCCATACACGCTCCAGGATAAACCATAACATCATACTTTAATTGCTCCTCGTTTCCTGAGAAAATAAGGTCAACCCCATTCCAGACCTCTTTATAAGTAATCTGATGATCTTGGTCCAACTGCATCTCTACATCCGGATGAGCATTTATAAACCGGAGAGCAAGATTCGCCTTCCCTTCACCCACTGTAAATCCAAACTCCACTCGATCACGAAAAAAGTGAAAGCTACATCCCTCCCCGTCTGCAAAAAAAGTATACTCTTCGTCACACTCGTCTCTGGACACAAACACAAGCGAACGGGAAACATTTTTATTCATTTCGTACTTCCTCCTTAGATTTCCGGTCCATTGGATTACCTCATAATCACGATATTCCTTCCACTGAAAGGAGGTGTAGGCAAGTGTTGTAGTAACGCGCTTCGGTTAAGGATATGCTCATTTCCTGACAGCGCGTAAGAGACGTCACCCAAACGCTGTTCTTCAAATGGAGACGAAAAGTTAAGGGGTTCATATGCTTCCAGGTAAAGTTTACGGATTTGCCTCGCGATGCCTATGCCCATTCTTCTACAGCTTGCCTACAAAACTACACGACGCCAAATTCTCCTCCACCTGCGCCACGAGGTCCTCTCGGTCCCCTCGGACCACGCCTTCCTCTTGGCCCTCGTGGACCTTGCGCTCCGGTAGATCCAGCTGGACCCGTTGCACCTGTTGGACCTGTTGCGCCAACAGCAGTGAGTTGTCCTACTTTCGTGACAAAGGCATCTGAAAAACCTCCGAATATTGATTGGAAAGCATTGAAAGTAACAGGGAAGTTGGTGGATGAGGTAAAGCCCGTAAAGTAAGTCGATCCGAAGGAGTCAACAACGATATCATTTCCAGCATCACTATCCCTCCCTCCCAGATAAGAAGAAAACGACAACCCCTGACCGGAATAGCTCACCTGTGTGACGAAGGCATCATTACTACCAGCCAAGCTATCTTGAAACGCATCAGAAGTAATAGGAAAATTCGTTGCAAACGTTCGCCCCGTCACCCAAGCCGCTCCGAAGGCATCGACTGCAACACCATTTCCACTACTCACTCCACTACCACCTAAAAAAGTGGAGTAAATCAGAGCGCTTCCTCCTGCATTTAGTTTGGTAACGAAAGCATCCAAAGATCCTTGAAACACTGTCTGAAAGGCATTATTGGTTACTGGGAAATCCGTAGAATTGGTTCTCCCTACGACATAGGCGTTATTCGCTCCATCGAGATCAATGCCTGTTCCCTGATCACTCCCACTCCCCCCCAACAAGGTCGAATACACGAGCGATGACCCGGAAACATTCATTTTCGTAATAAATGTATCACTGCCGGCAAGTACGGTTTGAAAGGCTCCCGAAGTAACAGGAAAATTAGTAGAAAGAGTGTTCCCTGTCACATAGGCACTCCCCGAGCCATCCACCACGATGCCCTCTCCTTCATCTTCGGAATTCCCGCTCAAGAAGGTCGAATAAACCAACGAGGTACCTAGGGTGTTAAACTTTGTTACAAAGACATCATTATCTCCCCTAGATATGGTTTGGAAGGCACCAGATGTTATCGGAAAGTTTCTTGAATTTGTCTGTCCAGTTACATACGCGTTCAAACTTCCGTCTAGTGCAATACTGAATCCACAACTGTCGCCTCCCGGTCCGCCAAGATACGTCGAATATATCAGCGAGGACCCTGTCGCATTCAGTTTAGTTACGAAAGCATTTAGAGATCCACGCCGCATCGATTGAAACGCTCCAGATGTGACAGGGAAGTTAGCAGATTGTGTCTGCCCTGTTACGTAAGCACTGTGCGAGGAGTCCACAGTAATTCCAAATCCAACATCTAGTCTACTCCCACCAAGATACGTGGAATAGACAAGGGAGCTACCCGTCTCATTCAACTTACTGATAAATACATCTCGATTCTCCAAATACATCGTCTGAAACGCACCCGTTGTAATGGGAAAATTAGTAGATTGTGTCTGCCCCGTTACATAGACATTCCGCGCAGAGTCCACCGCTATTCCGTTTCCTATATCGCGACTACTTCCCCCTAAGTAAGTGGAGTAGAAGACGATGGGATCAATAACCAGCACTTTTGCTGAATCATAAGTTGCCCTATCCACTGCAAATCCGATGGATTGATCCTCTTGGATGTGGAACTGGGTCGGGACGGTTTGTTTTCCTTCCTCTGTCCATTGAAAGCTAATCGGTTTTCCTTCACGAAGAATTCCTTGTGACGTATGGACAAATAAGTCGCCATTTTCATCGATGCTTACTGTGTCTCCACCTTCATATCGCAAGCAAATATCCTCCATGCACGCTCCAGGATAAACAACGATGTCATACTTTAATTGCTCCTCATTTCCTGAGAATATAAGGTCAATCCCGTTCCAGACCTCTTTATAAGTAATCTGATGATCTTGGTCCAACTGCATCTCTATGTCTGGGTTCGCGTCAACAAATCGCAGAGTCAAATGGATATTCCCTGTACCTGCTACAAAGTTAAATTCCACACGATCGTGGGAAAAGTAAAATTGACAACCCCTTCCCTCTGCAATATAGCGATACACATTCGCTTTTGCCTCTCTAGAGACAAACACAAGCGAACTGGGGACGTGTTTATTCATTTCACACTTCCTCCTTTGAATTCCGGTCCATTGGATTTCCTCATCGTCATTCTATTCCATCACCCAATGAAGGTGTGGGCAGAAAAGAACAACCTGAAGGGGTTCCTCTGATTTAGATCATTTTCGTTCCAGGGCGGAGGCAATAGAGTAGAGAGTCAAAGGAAGCGATATAGGCATGAATAGAGGGTAGCAGAATTGAACGAATCCATTTCTGCTACCCTCTATTCGTTTTACATGTGTAAAAGTATTCTCTATGTAAATCCTCGGAGAAATATAACACCCAAATGTCATTTCGAAACCTTAACATATTTATATTCCACAGCTATAACACCGATACGCGTTTCCGTTCTCAGCTGAAATATCGGGGAATCAAGGGGAGAGTTGACGATAATTTTTGGGCGTGTATCCCGTCTTCTTTCTAAACAAGGTGGCGAAATAGGAGACATTCGGAAAGCCCACACTAAGTGCAATCTCAATCATTGTTTTATCTGTATGAAGCAACAGTTCGATCGCTTTGGAGATTCTTTTCTGCTGAATATAATCGACAGGAGTCATCCCTTTTAGTCGTTTGAACGTGCGTTGCAAATGATAGGGACTTCTGTGTGTTGCCTGCGCTAATGTGTCAAGGGTAATTCTCTCGTCGTAATGACAATCAATATAATGAGTGATCTGATCCACCCACTCCTGTTCGGGAAGGTGATCGCTCACAGGATTGCATCGTTTACACGGGCGAAAATGGGCGGAGATCGCTTGTTTTGGATCTTGAAAGATGCGAACATTTTCTTTCTTCGGCGGCCTTGATTTACAAGAAGGCCGACAAAAAATGCCCGTGGTTCGGACTGCATAATAAAACAAGCCATCGAAGGTGACATCGTTATTGATAATCGCCTTCCACCTTTCGTCAGAAACGCCTTCTTTCACTCTCATGCACCTCCCTCCAAAGTATACCCCGGGAGAGCTTAAAAAGCATTTGTTTCACAATGAAAGAGCAATATAGTGAAAGAGAGATTGAGATTAGAGGTGGTTATTTTTGATTGAAATTTCTTTATTTTAACACTCTGACTGCTTTTTTGTAGATACAGATCGTTCTTATTACTTGCTTCATGTAGATATCAACGCTCCTTCTCAACTTCTTCGACTCGACAGATTTTCGAAGGATGAGATAGTTTGTAATCGATGGTGAGTGGTTTGTATACGTCGAAACGACTCCCTTTGTATCCCTTTACATACTTCTTGCAACGAGCATCAAATTGAACTACATCGCCTTCGAACAGTTCCCCTAGCGCTTGAAACCCCTTAGTATAGTTGAACCATAGGTGATCGGTTACGACCTTTCCTCCCTCTTTACAAGTAATATCTTTGAGAAGAATCGTCTTAAGATCCCCCCTAAGCCCTCGCTTTATTCCTGTACGGACGAAAGTACCGATAAAAGTGGTTCGAATCTCTTCCATTTCTCTTAGTTTTCTTCTCATTCTTTCAAATCCTCCTCTCACTATCTATCTTAATATGATTTAAAGAAATAAGTAAAGTATTTTTTCTGAATATTATTTATAAATATATTAATCCTTACTCTCTTCCATAAAATAAAAAAAACCAGAGAACATGGATTGAATCCAGCTCCATCTTCTCTGGTTTCACTAAATAGATATAAAATCCAATCCTCTTTCTAAAATGACTTCCCCGTAATCTGTACAGGTCAAAGCCAATATTACCAGTCCTATCCTGGAGAATTGGACTGATAAAGGCAACCTCAGATTCATGTCAGACCATGGTCCGAGACACTCCTCCTTCTATAGCTCCTTTCAGACAGAAACCTACTATGAGAATATATGACTACTATCATCATTTTTCTAGGAGGATTCCACTATGCTCTTTCATTATCATTTTTGGACACCGTATGTTGAAGAGACGGAGAGATATTATGTGGAGCTTGGTTTCCATGTTCATCAGAGAATCGGGAAATACGAGGGGGAATTTCAAAACTTTGATCCTCCTCTCACCTGGTCAGATTTCCGCCAGCAAAAGATTCTCTTTCGTATCATTGAGATGCGAAAAGGAAAGGTAAACATTACGTTTGGTCAGGGGAAGCATGTCCGCTTTGATCACATCGGCTTCCTTCTTACGGCCGAGGAAGAAGCACAAATTTGTAATCGTGCACAAATCAAAGGATGGCCTATCCAACGTGGAGAACGGCGCACTTTCATTACCCCTCCCTATGGATTCCGCGTAGAACTTCAAACCGACCCGGGCCTCATCGATGATCCGTCGGATCAGAGCATCAAGATTGAGAGGCTCATATTGCAGTCCGAAAAAGAAGGTGTCGAAGAAGCACTTTCCTCATTGCTTGGACAACCAGCAGACTCTATCCTTTCAGTCTCAGGCCATCCCGTCACCATTCAAGAAGTCCATCTTTCAGGAGACTCCATCTCACAAACAAATTCTTTATCAAGTACAGACCCGAACGGCGTCCATATTCTTTAGCTTTAGCCCTCATATCCCACTTCGTCCTTTATAAAGTGGGCTTCTCTTCTACTAAAATAGTAAGGAACTCTCCGATTTCCTTCGCTCAAAATATTCTTATGAATACGGACAATGCATCAGAAAGCATACACCCTTTCTAAATCCACCACTGCTAGAGTAGGAGCCCTTTCAGTAGATCTACTGGAAGGGCTCCTATCGCTCTAATCATAAAATTGATAAAATAGATGATGTGTTGCCTCAAAGGTACAAACTGGATCATCGAAAGGAGAAGGGATCATGCAACCTCCCTATATAAAAGAAGAGCACCAGATATTACGCGAATCCTTACGCAAATTTTTAGACAAAGAGGCTCGTCCTTACTTCGAACAGTGGGAGAAAGACCGCCTCGTTCCTCGGTCTTTTTGGCGGAAGATGGGGGAGCAAGGCTACCTCTCTCCATGGCTAGATGAAGTCTACGGCGGTCTAGAAGCCGACTTCGCCTATTCCGTTATCATCGCAGAAGAACTAGAGAAAATCGGTACCGGACTGATGGGATTTAGCCTACATAGCGATGTAGTCGTTCCTTACATCGCTTCTTATGGATCAGAAGAACAAAAACAACGCTGGCTCCCCGGCTGTCTCTCCGGCGAACTTATTACTGCTATCGCAATGACGGAACCAGGCACAGGGTCGGATCTAGCCAACATTCGCACAACCGCTATGGACGATGGAGACCATTACATCGTTAATGGGCAAAAAACATTTATCTCCAATGGTATCCACGGTGACCTGATCGTCGTCGTCTGCAAAACCGATCCTCATGCTACTCCTGCACATAAAGGAATTAGCTTGTTGGTCGTCGAAGCAGATACTCCAGGCTTCTCCCGTGGGCGTAAGCTGGATAAAGTGGGGCTTCATAGCCAAGACACGGCAGAACTCATTTTTGAAGAATGCCGCGTACCTAAAGCCAACTTATTAGGGGAGGAAGGCGCAGGTTTTCGTTATCTTATGCATAAACTTCAACCAGAACGACTTCTCGCCGCCTTACTTGCCCAAGTCTCAGCAGAAGAAATGCTACGTATGACCATCGAGTATGTGAAGTCGCGGGAGGCGTTTGGCAAGCCACTTAGTAAACTGCAGCATATCCAATTTACTATCGCTGACCTTGCAACTGAAGTTTCCCTTGGCCGCACCTATCTTGATGACTTGATTGTCAAACACATGGCGGGTCACGATGTGGTCACGCAGGTTTCCATGGCCAAATCATGGGTAACCGATATGGCAAAGCGCGTAGCCACACAATGTGTACAACTTCATGGTGGCTACGGCTATATGGAAGAGTACCCCATCGCCCGTCGTTACCGTGACATCCCTGTCGCCGCCATCTATGCAGGCACGAATGAAATCATGAAGACGATCGTCGCAAAAAACCTCGGACTCTAAAAGGAGGCTTATAGGGTGAAAATCGAACAGATTGCCGTCCTCGGTGGAGGACTGATGGGAGCTGGGATCGCGCAAGCGATTGTACAAGGTGGAGGACAAGTTATCCTCTATGACATTTCGGAAGAAGCGATCGAGCGAGCTCAAGTAGGTATTGAAAAGAGCCTCTACCGTTTTGCAAAAGCGGGCCACCTCACCCAAGAAGACGCTGGTAAGGCATTAAAGCGCCTCTCCTTCACCATGGACCTCGCCAATGCCTGCCGTGATGTTGAATTAGCCATTGAAGCCATCCCGGAAAACTTGCAATTAAAGAAGGAGCTATTCGCAGAACTGGATCGCTTAACCCCACGTCGCAGTATCCTCGCCACCAATACATCGGAATTAAGTGTGACTGCGATTGCTTCTGCAACCTCGCGCCCACAGCAAGTCGTAGGAATGCATTGGTTTAATCCCGCTCCCGTCATGCGTTTAATTGAGATTGTACGCGCAGTCGATACGGATGAAGCCACCTTAAAAACGATTGAAGCCTTTTCACAGCAAATTGGCAAGGAAACGGTTATCGTCAAAGATGGGCAAGGTTTTGTCACCTCACGCGCTCTTTCCGCTCTCTTAGCAGAAAGTTTTCGTATCTATGAAGAGGGAATAGCTTCTTGTGAAGACATCGATAAGGCCATTCGCCTTGGACTCAATCACCCAATGGGCCCATTCGAACTAGCGGATCTGATCGGACTGGATACTCTATTATATGCCACTGAGGGTCTAGTAGAGGCATATGGCGACCGCTTTCGTCCCAGCCAAACCCTTAAAAAGTTAGTGGAAGCCGGACATTATGGGAAGAAAACAGGCAAAGGGTTTTACACATACGATAAAAAGTAAAAAAGCAGGCTCGCGCGATTAAGAGAAGGCATCTGGGAAGTTAAGCTCATCTATATTATTCGTATGAGAAGAAAGTGCCTTCAGAAGAAGATACACGTCGCAAACTGTCTCCCTCTTCTATGACGTCTAAATAAGGTAAAATAGAGAGGAACCCTTCTTCATGGTTCCTCTCTTTCGTTAAAACGCTCTTCATAGAAAAAAGAGTTGAACTCAACACACTATAAAAAGGGTCTAGTCCAAGGAAGGACCCTCCCCTCATATTGAAACTACAAGAAAGCGAGGCGAAATGCCATGAACAACGAAGTCATTATTGCCGGCGCAGTACGAACACCGGTAGGGAAAAAGGAGGGTGCACTGCGTAACATTCACCCTGTCGAACTAGCTGCTCACTCCTTACGTACCCTTACTGAGCGCCTATCTTTGGATCCCACTCATATTGAAGACATTGTTATGGGTTGTGTCTCTCCCTTAGATGAACAAGGATTAAATATTGGACGCCTAGCCACACTAGCAGCGGGCTTCCCCACCCATGTACCTGCTGTCACGATTAATCGAATGTGTGGCTCGGGTCAACAAGCGACGCATTTTGCCGTACAGGCTATCGCGGCTGGAGACATGGACGTAACCATCGGTGCAGGTGTAGAAAGCATGACCCGTGTTCCTATCGGCTCAGATGGCAATGAGCGTACCATTCCGACCTCTCTCCACGAACAGTACAAATTTGTTCACCAAGGCGTCTCCGCCGAAATGATCGCACAGAAATGGGGAATTACCCGGCAAGAAGTGGATGCTTATGCCTACGAAAGTCACCAACGCGCGCTAGCAGCACAGCAAGCCGGACGGTTTGATAAGGAGCTCGCTCCCCTCATGGGGCATGATCGTGACGGTGAAGAACAGAGGCTAACAGCAGATGAAGGACCCCGCCCAGACACCTCCATAGAGAAACTGGCGACACTACGCACTGTTTTCAAAGAGGACGGGATCATTACTGCTGGTAACGCCAGTCAAATCAGCGATGGCTCCGCAGCCGTCCTGTTTATGAGTCGCGATAAAGCGGTAGAACTGGGGGTCCGTCCCCGCGCTCGTGTGATCAGTCAGGCAGTCGTCGGCTCCGATCCAACCATGATGTTGGATGGGGTGATTCCTTCGACAAAGAAGGTTTTGCAAAAGGCAGGCCTTACCCTAGCTGACATGGATCGAATTGAGATTAACGAGGCTTTTGCACCGGTGGTGCTCGCTTGGCAAAAAGCACTTGATGCCGATTTATCCAAAGTAAATGTCAATGGTGGAGCTATTGCCTTGGGCCACCCACTTGGCGCAACCGGCGCAAAACTGATGACCACCCTTCTCCACGAATTGGAACGCATACAAGGGCGCTACGGTCTTCTCACGATCTGCATCGGACACGGGATGTCCACCGCTTCCATTATTGAACGATTGGATTAAGCACGCATAGTAAAAAAAGCAATCGTGCACACGGTTTATTAGAGCGTGTGCACGATTGCTTTCTTTTCGTTCACGGTTAATAAATCAGTGTTAGCTTTGCAAAAAAGCGGACAGGGGAATCATTATAGAGGCATAGATCATCGCAGTACGGAGGATACCATGATCGATCGTAGTGGATGGGATGACAAATTGAGCCATCATCCCTAAAAAACGAAAGGTCGCCATCAAATCCGTTCTCTCTCCCTTCTCCCCTCTAGAATGTATAATATTTCTTTTCATCACGCATATTAGTGTTGATTCTTCATACAGGAGGTTCGCCCATGGCTATGCGTATGCGCTCCCTTTCCATCCTCTTTATCCTCCCCTCTCTCATCTTTTTTTTCTTCCATCCCCCCACACTTTCCTCTTTTACTGCTCTATCAGCCACAGGAAACCCTCCCAAAGTCGCCCTCATTATCGATGATCTGGGCAACGGGATGCGTGGCACCGACGACATCTTTGCCATTGAGGCACCCTTAACTGTTGCCATTCTCCCTTTTTTACCTAATAGCAAGAAAGAAGCACTTCGTGCCCATCACCACGGATTTGAGGTGATATTACACCTTCCTATGGAGGCGACCCACGACCCACATCTGCTGGGACCCGGTGCCATCACTACGCAAATGAATGACGAAAAGATCAAAACCCAAGTACATAAAAACCTCACAGATATTCCCTATGTGGTTGGGTTAAATAATCACATGGGCTCACGTGCCACATCTGATCCCCGAGTGGTTAAAAGTGTTCTCGAAGTCGCAAAAGAAGAAGGGCTGTTCGTGGTCGATAGTCGTACCACGATGAAAACCAAAATTCCGGAAATATCCAAAGAATTGTCAGTCCCCTACATCCGGCGCACCGTCTTTCTGGACAACGAAAATAACCTAGCCCATATTGAAAAACAACTCCAAACACTAAAAGAAAAAGCAAATGAACAAGGGTGGGCGATTGGGATCGGACATGTGGGAAAGCAAGGGAAAACAACGGCACGTGCTATCCGAGAAGCACTCCCTGAACTGCAAAAAGAAGGCATCCAAATTGTCCCCGTCTCTGAGATCATCACAGATCTAGAAACAGACGGGTTGATGAATCCGTGAATGAGTACCGATGAAACCAACCATTTCTGTGTAGAAACTACTATTCCCTAAGGTTTTCTCCCTCATTTTTCGAATTAATCAGGAGTTCATTTTACTCTCTTTTATTGTCTCCCTCTAATCCCTTCTGTCCCTGCGACTCTAAGTGACGGGCAATTCGCTCTAATGATTGTGCCATCGATTCCTGTGCTTTTATCCAACGCCAAGCAACCATAATGATAAATATCCCTCCCCCCAGAAAAGGTGCAAATAGCAACATTTGAAATAGCATGGTCGAGACGTGCATATCCATCTCTCTTCCCCCAACTTATTTGTAATCTATCGTTCAGTCCATTGTTTATTTCAAAATGAGACTGGGAAGCAGATACTTTCCAGTCTCATTTTAAGTTTCTCGTCTCCGATTTTCATCACGTCACTGTGAAGCCACCTTCTCCTCTTCTCCTCCTTCTTCTTCCTTCTGCTTTGCTTTTTTCTTATTGTTCCATCGTCCGGCGAGTAACACGCCTCCCACAATAACCACAATCACTAACCATTTCAACAAAGTATTTTCAACAAAGTAGTGCTCAAGAAAGGACTCATCCACAATCATGCCAGCAGCCGTGTACGCTAATACAGCCGCACCGAAGTAAATAATGGAGGGGTAGCGTTCAATTAAACGTAAGATCATTGTACTGCCCCAAATCATGATGGGTACACTAATCAAGAGCCCGATAACAACAAGCAAATAGTCTCCATGGGCTGCTCCAGCAATGGCGAGTACATTATCTAAACCCATCACGGCATCTGCAATCACGATGGTTCGAATAGCAGAGAATAAATTATCGCCAGCTTCAATCTCATGCCCACCATCATCGATAAGCAATTTATAGGAAATCCAAATTAATAAGAGTCCCCCTACTAACAATAGTCCAGGGATATTCAGCAACCATACGACCGCTAGCGTGGCCAATACACGAATCAAAATCGCTCCTACGGTTCCCCATACAATCGCTTTTTTTTGTTGATTTTTCGGTAACCGACGTGCCGCCAATCCGATAACGATCGCATTGTCTCCTGCTAACATTAAGTCAATAATAATAATCGTCAATAAGGCTTGAAAAAAATCGCTACTCAACTCAATCAACCGAAATCGACTCCTTTAATGAGAAATACGATAAAACGGAAAAAGACCTTTACCTGATAACGGTAAAGGTCTCATGTATATCCATCAAAAGACCTCTACCTATCTCGGTAAAGGTCTCGCTAACAACAAACTTTCGTTGCCATCAAAGCCGGGGAAAAATTCCCGTAATGACGACTTTGATGTCCAGCTACTCCCCTTCACCTCTTATTATAGCGAACGACTGGGCTTACCGTCAATGAATATCAAAAAAATCATTCTACACTTTCTACACATAAATCGCTTTCATTATTTCACACTAAGGACAGAGTATGCGTACCCACTTTTTCTATAACTAGGAGGATCAGCGATGAAACGAGTGGTGCTCTTCTGCTTGGTTGTATTCATCTTCTTTCACCATATCACCCCAGAGAAGGCATGGGCCATCGGAGAACAACAAACCATAATGAAGCCTGTAATTGCTGACTATGCTGAAGCCCTGCGTGAGGAAGAGCCCCGTGCCGACGGCATTCATCATATTGATACTGAGGCAACCATCTCCCATCTGCAACGGCTTCACGTTAATACTTACTACTACTTGATTTGGCATCAGTCGACGGATTGGGAAGACCTTAAGAATGAATTTTTGCCTGCTGCACAGGAGGCGGGAATTTCCGTTTGGGTTTATTTGGTCCCTCCTACAGAAGCCAAGAAGCGTAAGAGCGAGCCCTATGGCACCGATTATCTTGCGTGGGCACGTGCCATCAGTCAATTGTCCACTTCTTACTCTCAACTTCGCGGATTGATCATTGATGATTTCGAACACAATCTCGCCATCTTTCATCCGCGATACATAAAGAAATTAAAAGAAGCACTAACAAGTGAAAACCCGCGTTTACTCTTTATGCCACAAGTTTACTTCAGTATCATCACATCTTCACTCTTAGAGAGATACCATCCCTACCTAGATGGAATCATCTTCGCGTTTCGTGACGATCCTTATCGCAATACGCAACGCTTGCATCAACTAGAACAACAGCTAGAAGAAGTTCACCAAATCACTTCGAAATACACGCTCCCTTGTATCATGATGGTCTATACCAGTCAATTATCACTTACGCCGGCCGCTCCCAGTCCAACTTACGTTGACCATGCACTTCGTATAGGATTGAAGTATGTAAAAGCAGGGAAACTAAATGGTATAGCAACTTATGCCCTTAAGAAAAACCTTTCTTTCGAGAGAAGTAGCAATCGAGCGTATCAAGGAAGAGGATACGGAAGCATCCAACTTACCCCTAGTATGCGAATGCCACCTATCCATTCTAGTGGAGGACTACAACAGATCTTTCACGTAGAGGAATCCGACGAGTATGGACTTTCCTTCTACCTTCGAGCACAATCACAAGCTCATCCCTATCCAAGAAATAGAGCCATCTTCTGTGTATGGATCGATCAACAATGTGTGTGGAAAAAAGACGTTTCTCAGATCGAGGATAAATGGCAAAAAGTGAAGATCGATCTCGATTCTAAACAAAAGAAAAAAGAAGGTGTTCTCACCTTCTCTTTGCATTCTACTCAGCGCCTACCTACTCGTTCTTCTTGGTTATCCATTGGACTGGACCAGGTTCACGGAAAAGGGCTAAACCTGATTAACTCCGACTTTGAATCCGCCGAAGGATGGCAGATATTGAATGGTCCTCCACAATTTCTGACGGATATTATTCTCTACGATCCCTATCGTCAGTTACATGCCTATAAAGCGACACAACGTCTCTTTACTGCTTTCCAGCTTTATCAGCAAATTAATGTGCAAGCGACAGGTACCCGTTCCGCTGCATTAGCAGGACTAATGATGACCAGCCTATTACAAAACGAAGTCGCACAAGCCAAGAGCTACTGTAATCAACTATCCATCGAAGTTTTGCGCGATCCTAGTCTAAAGGAAGACCCTACGCTGTGGAGAAAAATAGAGCGAGTTCGTAACATCATTGTGTTAAAATCAAGGGAGTAAGTGCCCATTATAGATTACAAACCGCTTGAAAGGATGAACTCATGTTTGGGGAGCTATTTAGTAACTATCCATTATGGACAGCCGCCATTGCCATTGCGTTAGCACAAATCATTAAACTCCCATGGCATTATGTTATATATCGAGAATGGGATTGGAATTGGCTCGTAAACCCGGGTGGAATGCCGAGTGCGCATACCTCTGCTGTCACTTCTCTGGTTACAGCAATCGGACTGCAAGAAGGATTAGGCTCACCTCTCTTTGCCCTTTCCTCCGTGTTTGCAGTCATTGTCATGTATGATGCCACCGGTGTTAGGCGCCAAGCAGGTATGCATGCTCAAGTGTTAAACCAGCTACGCAAGGATTTCACTAGCCTTATGGAAGAATTACGCCATATGAAGGACAAAAGTCCTGATGAAACCCGCATTAATTTAAAAGAAATATTGGGTCATCAGCCAATTGAAGTTTTTACCGGTGCTTGGTTTGGCTTTGCTATTGCGTTGATTACTTATACATTTTGGTAAGTTCGATTGAGAAAGGAGCAATACGGATGCGTCTCCTATCCATCTGTCCCAGTAATACAGAAGTTGTCGTCGCTCTCGGACTAACCCATTATCTTGTCGGTATTGATGATTATTCTGACTGGCCTGACTCTATCGCTCACCTTCCACACTGTGGACCCGATCTAAATATTGATATAGAGAAAGTGAAAAGTCTAAACCCCGATCTCGTTCTTGCTTCACTCAGCGTGCCGGGGATGGAAAGAAATATCGAAAAGTTAGAAAAAGAAAAAATCAATTACGTTATACTTAACCCGAAGAAAATCAACGATATTCCCTCCGATATTCTTCATGTAGGCAAGCTACTTCATCATGAACAGCGGGCACGACAAATTGCCTCACAGTTTGAACAGCAATTGACAAAAATCAAGCAACAAATCCCCGTTCTCACTTCTATCCCTCGCTTGTATTGGGAATGGTGGCCAAAGCCCGTTTTCACACCAGGGGCGAAGAACTGGCTTAATGAAGTAAGTGAGTTAGTGGGTGGGGTCAATGTTTTTGCAGACTCTCCCGGAGAAAGTTTCCAAACCGACTGGGAAGAAGTAGCCCGTCGGAACCCCGATCAGGTCTTAATCGTGTGGACAGGGGTTCCCATAAAGCGCATAAAAAAGGAGAGGATCCAAGCTCGTCCGGCATGGCAATCCACTCCTCTCGCAAACCCTGAATGTATCCATATATTAGAAGAGGGCTGGTATTGTCGTCCTTCTCCCCGTTTATTAACAGGCATTCAATACTTAGCTCATCTCCTCTACCCAGAGAACATCCTTGCGCCTGACCCTGACAACCCATTAAGCTCTCCCATTACACCAACTGGACCTAAATCCAACTAGGTAGAATCGACTCCTATCCATCACCCATACGAGCGAATGTCACTATGAAAGTCTCCACGTGGTAAAACTTAATTTCAAAATACCATCACTGCTTTCCTAGAAAAAATGTCCTCTCCCTTACGGGAAGAGGACACCTAGAACATCTGAAACCCTTTATCTCTTAACGTTTTAATCACCCAGCCACTTAGTATTGCCCCTATCAATCCACTCACCAGCACAATAATATCTCCGCCGAGGGCTTCACGGCCATTTGCCATGAGATCGTACAATAACCATCCTACTAACGCAACATAAATAATAATCGGTAGCCAGGTGGTTTTTAAGATCATATTAAAGATAAACCCGATTCCAAAGGCAAGTGCCATAAAAAGCAGAACCGAGATGATTAGTTGAGGCCAACTCATCATTTTACCAATGCCTCCTTTTTTACAACGGGCATGCTTTCCTTAGTTCCTGTTTAGTCTACAAAAAAACAGTATCCGGGTCAACGTGCCTCATCCACCATCTGTGTCAGCTTCCCGAAAATTGCTCGTCCCCATTTGCGTCTAATCCTCTAAATTCGGTACAATCGTAAGTGTAAGCAATAAAGGAGGAATCATTCATGCGACCACGATCAACTCGTCCTGGTGTACAACCAGAGACATCTACAGCAGAAAAACCTAAATTACCTACTCAATACATCAACTTCTCATTCTTTAAGTTGGATCCGGCTTTCCGTCGCTTGAGCGAAGAGGAACAACAAAAAGGAAAAGAAGAATTTGCAGAGGTAGTGAAAGAATTTCATGCCCGCAATGACATGATGGTATTAAGCTACTCCACTATTGGTATTCGAGCAGATGTGGATCTTGTCCTCTGGCGGATCGCTAAAAACGTGGAATCTTTTCAAGAGATGACCCATCGTTTGCTACACACCGGTCTGGGCAAATACCTGGAGCTTAGCTACTCCTACCTATCCATTAGTAAGCGAAGTATGTACGTAGATAAGCTCGATCCTTCTCATCAGAATCCACGTACCTACATTGTTCCTGGACAAGGAAAATACCTCTTTGTCTATCCATTCATCAAAACACGGGATTGGTATCAACTATCCTTCCCTGCTCGCCAAGGAATGATGGACGAGCATATTCAAGTAGGAGGCAAATACCCTTCTGTAAAATTAAACACGACCTACTCCTTTGGCATTGATGACCAAGAGTTTGTCGTCGCCTTTGAAACAGATGAAATCACGGACTTCCTTCATCTCGTACAAGAATTACGCGAAACCGAAGCAAGTCGTTACACTCTTGTCGATACACCCATGTTTACCTGCGTCAATCACAAAGAGGTAATGGATGCTTTAAATACCTTGTAAAATGGCAAAGGAGCCCTCTCCCTGAAGCAGAGGGCTCCTTTCTTTATTCATTTTCGTCGGTAGGTTGCTGACGGATGCCTGTTCCTCCACAAGCATGACAGGTTTCTGAGCCGCCCAGCAGTAACTGTACATACCCATCTCCTTCACATAAGGAACAAATCTCTATTCTTCTCTCCGTTGTCGTAATACCCACCATAGTCAGCTCCCTCGAATTGATTTTAATTTTCTGTTTATACTACATTAGTTTTAATCATTTGAAAAGAGGGGATTGGTGGAAAAGAAAACACCTCTATTTTCAGAAAGCGCTTTCATTGTTGATCTTTTAGGATTATTCAATCCATCATTTTTTTATTAACATTTTGTGTCGAAAACGTATTGTAGTGATAAACCACTTACGCGCATGAAAAAAAGATCGTTCTGCATGTGATCCATACACAGAACGATCTCGGACTCGAAAAATATATAAATAATGACTAACCGAAAAAAGGAGTGCCCATCAGTCGCCCTTTACAGCTTCCCTTTTTTCAATACCAAGGAGATGCCTCCCAGTTTATAGAACCATCGCAGGTCATTCATCCGTTTAAATAATGCCGGGGTAGAGCCACACATCTTCTTGTCTCCTACCATCCCGATGGCTTCATTCCTTCCTAACGAAGCCAGGGTTCCCTTTAGATCAAACTTATAAGGGGTGCTAAGTTCCTGTCCACGTAGAAGAAGGGGCAAGTTCTTCCCTAACCATTCACCTTGCTGCGTTGCCATCTGAGCCGTTGGCGGATAAGGACGATCAATTTCTTCATTGATGATGAGCGAGCTATCACCCACGATAAAGACATCTTCATGCTCGGGAGCGCGCAAGAATTCATCTACTTTTACGCGGCCACGCATGGTTTCGATTCCCGCCTCTTCAATAACCTTGTTCCCACGTACACCACCGGTCCACACCACGGTAGCAGATTTGATTTCTTCCCCACCTTTGAGGACAACGCCCTCGGCTGAACAAGATTCAATCGGAATCCCGATCTTAAATTCCACCCCACGGCCTTCTAAGTAATTGGTAGCATACTCCACCAGTTCCTTATCAAAGCCAGGTAGTGCTGTTGGTGCAGCTTCAACGTTGACTAGGCGCACTTTTTCCTTCGGAACGTCATAGTCACAGCAAAGCTCTGGCAGACGGTCAACCAATTCGCCAACGAACTCGATTCCCGTAAAACCTGCTCCACCCACAACGATCGTGATAAGATCCTCGCGTTCATCTTGCATGTGATACTGTGAAAACTGATACTCAATATGTTCGCGGATCATACGTACGCTATTAATGTTGCGGATAAAGAAAGCATTTTCCAGCAATCCTTCGATTCCAAACGTCTCTGGCGCACTGCCTAAGCCAATCACGAGATAATCATACGATAAAGGCTTGCTTGCCTCTTTTAGATGTACCTCTTTCTTTTCACGATCGATTGACTCCACACGATCCTGAACAAAGTTTACTTTGCGTTCATCCAAGACACTGGTGATTGACACACGCGTATGATCATGATGCAACGTGCCCGCAGCGGGCTCATGCAACTTGGTCGTTACATAGTGATACGGGTTTTGGTTAACCAGTGTCACCTCTGCTTCATTATAGGAAAGTGACTTCTGTAGCCCCTTGGCTGTCATCAATCCCCCATAACCAGCACCTAGAATTAATATTTTTGGCTTATTCATACTTCTCACCCATTCCATCGATAATACTATCGTTAATATAAACTATTCATTGATAAGGACGTACCCATCCTATATCCCGTACAAACCCCACTCACACTATGATAAGTTTTTCACGAACGTTTGACAAGGGGTCAGGGTATCCATATTGTCCCCACCTCCCCTCCTCCTATTCTCCTCACGGGGCACGTTGGTGTGCGCCCCTTCTCATCCTTTGACCAGACCAGTATAATGGAAAGGGGAACATTCGCTTATATAGAAGCAGATCATCATCGTATGATAAGGACTATCAAACCTATTTGGAGGTGCACCAATGGAACAACATGAAATACACGATATTATCGTCATTGGCGGAGGGCCTACTGGACTTTTTGCTACTTTTTATGCAGGAATGCGTAAGGCATCCGTCAAAGTAATTGAAAGTATGCCTCAACTAGGTGGTCAACTTTCCGCCTTATACCCAGAGAAATACATTTATGATGTTGCCGGTTTTCCCAAGGTTCGTGCGCAAGAATTGGTAGATAATCTCATGGAACAGGCTAGCACGTTTGAGCCAGCCATCTGTGTGGATGAAAAAGTGCACCAAGTTGAGAAAAAGCCCGATGGAACCTTTGCTGTTACCACCAATCTGGCAACGCATCATGGGAAAGCCGTCATCATCACCGCCGGAGTCGGAGCATTCGAACCGCGCAAGCTTCAGCTAGAGGGAGCAGAGAAGTATGAAGAAACCAACCTTCACTACTTCGTCAATGACTTAAACAAATTTGCAGGTCAAGATGTTCTCATCGCAGGTGGCGGGGACTCAGCGGTCGATTGGGCTTTAATGCTTGAGCCCATCGCCAAAAGCGTAACTGTCATCCATCGTCGTTCAAAATTCCGTGCTCATGAACACAGTGTGGAACAAATGCATACTTCCAAAGTACGTGTCGTCACCCCACGTGAAATTGAAGCCATTGACGGAAACGAACGCATCGAACGGGTCACGATCTCCGACAAGAAATCAGGAGAATTGGAAACCTTATCGGTGGACGCCGTCATTGTCAGCTTTGGCTTTGTTTCCACTCTCGGACCCATTAAGGAATGGGGAATGGACATCGAAAAAGGTAACATTATCGTCAATTCACGTATGGAAACCAATATTCCCGGTATCTATGCCGCCGGCGATATCACTACCTATCCAGGGAAAGTAAAACTGATTGCTGTCGGTTTCGGTGAAGCACCCACCGCTGTCAACAATGCCATGCAATACATCAATCCATCTGCTCGCTTACAACCGGGACATAGTTCCCACATGAAATTTTAATGTATACCTGAGCTTGTCTGTGCAAACCTAAGGCTATATCTTCCGCTCATAAAAGCGAGGTGAAGCCACGGCTACGCAGACGAGATTGACGTGTAGCACGGGTTAAAAAAGTGTACAGACGACGTGTGCTCGCAAGCATCTATTACATTGGACTGGTGGCAATCTCCCTCTTTATCCCGTTCGCCATCATCGGTAGTGTTTATACCCGCGGCGGGGAAGTAGGTTCCGGCTGGGTGGCAGGGATTTTGGCATTTGTCATCCTGATCGCTTATCTCATCATCCCCAATATCTTAGGAAGGCGAGACGAATAAAATGGAATGGCAGTGCCCGATCTGTAATGGCTATGAGACACTGGATGCCTTTTGTCCACAATGTGCCATGCCACTAGAAGATCTCGGTCGCTATATAGATCTTTTTGGCGACTATAGCCCGTACGAACCGATCGAGGCTTCCAAGTTGTCAGACGGGCTAGCAGATCAACAAAACCACCTTTGCCCCCATACAACCTTCTGTCGCCAATGCCATTATTCAGATGTATGGATGGTCCATGAGTGCTGAGGGGCAGAAATTCTTCTCTTCGCTAAAAAAGAGCATTCCTTTTCAGGAACGCTCTTTTTTTACCTGCTTCATCCTTCTTTTCTCGCCTTGACTAAGTTGTAGCTATTGCGTTCTCCTTACCCAGAATCCGCCGACAAACGTTTTCGGCTCATACGATACAATAAATGCGTGTGGATCGATGGAGTGGATCTGGTTAACCAATTCCTGTTGCCGGTTTCGTTTAGTCAAAACGGATAACACCAATCGTTGTCCCGTCAGCCCTTCTCCTAACCAAGAGGTCACACCAAAACCCGCATCACGAAGTTGACTGGACATATCAGATGTTTCTTGCCTGGTAATCACTTGAACAGTCACATAGCCCATCGCCATTTTTTCCTCCACTAAGGAGCCGGTATACACACCAATGGCGAAACCCAGTCCGTAGATAGCCACATTAATAAAACTGTCCATCTGCTCCAACACCACGGACAACCCAGATATATAAATAAGCACCTCAGCAAAACTTACTGCAGACGCAATTCTTCGATTGCCTTTCATCATTAAGATGAGACGAACGGTAGAAACGGTCACATAAGCAATATTAATTACAAAGATAAACAGTGGGATTAGTAAGAAATCCATTAGAACAACCCATCCTTCATACAAAGAAAATGACTTTCGACTCATTCTATAAGATCACAAAGGGGAATGCAATCACAGATTCTTCATAAATAAAAACACATCCCAGGATTCCCCTAGGATGTGTTCATCAGAAAATTCCTTTTATGGCTGAACTGCTGGCTCTTTCATTTCTAGCACTTCTTCTGGGTCTGCTAACACACGACCATAGTATTTTTTTGTACGGAAATTATGGATCTCGTCGCATGCCTTTGCCATTTTCTCCATTACTTCTTCCTGGGTCAGCTCGACTGGAGTCCAATAGTAAATAATCATATCAAACGGTTTCCCGTTATCATCTTCGCGTTGATATTTAATACGATCCGCTTTTACAAAGCCATTTCGCTCATAAAACTGGATGCGTTTCTTTGTATCATCATCCTGCTTGTCAATCGGTTCCACTTCAAGGATGATTGTTTTTCCTTTATTTTTCAGTTTTTCAATGACTTTCGACCCGACTCCTTTACCGCGTGCACTTGGGTCCACCAGGATATAATCGACAAAAACAAACGAGGGATATTCTCCGTACATCAGAACATAATCCTCTGTCTCTTCCTTAAAGTAGGTGTCTTTGTCCTTCACCAGGTCACTCATTTGTCCTCGGTCTTTCATTTCCTGTTCCGGAAAGTAGTCATTCAGTCGATCGTAATAATTCACTTGTTCTCCTCCTTTAAAACTTCCAACCATTATATACCCCATATAAAACAAACTGAAACCCTCTTTTTATAAATTCCTCATAAAAAGGGGGTATTTATTTATGGAACCTTCCACCATCTGTTCCACTATCCCCAGTTGAAAGCTTTCGCGTCCGTGCTACACCTTTTTTTTATGTGTAAGGATGGGCGAGGGAACCTTCACTATAGGTCCAAGGATTCCCTGCGCCTCTCCTGTCCATGTACAGCTTTTCGTTCACGATGATTCCTTGCAGTCATTTCTGCTTTGCATCTGGCTTTTCTTCATACTCTAACTCATGGGATTCATCGATACCTGTGTAGGAACTGACGATACCTCCACCCATACCCTCATTCATCATGCGATCCACATCAAACGCATATTTATCTCGCCCCTCATATTCATGATCGCTACACTGGGACTGATTTTGTTGTTGTTGTCTCTGTCGTTCATTGAAGGCTTCATCCGTACCTAATCCTGTGAAGGAGGCAACCTCACCACCAGCTAGTCCTTCGTCAACCATCCGCTCTTCTGGACGTTCTTTCTTTTGTTGAAGGTTTTCACTGTCTTTACGCGTACGCATATTTTCACCCCTAAAATGAGATTAGCTTCATACACCTTCTTTACTTGCTTACATTTTTCCCTATCGAAGAACGAACAAAACAATCAATTCATTCCATGCAAGCCAGTTCCTCCACATTCATGCAAAAAGACGATGTTTATCATCACAGTAAGAATAAAAGAACTTACTTCTCCAATTCGCCGATACCAAAATCTGAAAGATTCATAGAATAATAAGAGAGGAATAAGGAGGTGAAAGAATAAATGGCTCTTGTATATTCTACTGGTCCAATGGCAGCCGTTGATTTAACTAACGTCCCTCCCGATGGTCCGGTTGCTTTTTTTAAAATTTTCAATACTAGCCCCACCACGATGAATCCCGCCATTGCCCGAGTCCGACTGCTCAGCCTTATAGGAGGAGAACAGACACGACTTTTTCGTGCAGATATGACCATCGAACCAGGAAAATTCGAGATTTGTGAAATGCAAGTTCCCGCTGAGTTATTCCCCATGCAGACGACACCTCCCGTTTTTTCGGCAGATCTTCGTTTTCAAATACCTGGTGTATCGGACAGAATGGCAGCTCGTTTCGTTCTAGCTACTTTCTCAGGAACACCAAAAGTGTTTGACCGCGTCCTCCCCACAGAACTAATCCGACAACGACCCTTTAATCTATAGGAATGTCTGATTTGCAGTTTGATCCCACTCTCTAGCCATTCAACACAACTTCGTGATGAACTTTTAAGCGAAGAGACCTATTCGTCCTCAGAGTGAATCCTCATTCATTTTTTTCAGTCTCCAAGGGTCAAAATCAAAAAAAAGAGCCTGTGTAGGCTCTTTTTTTTGATCTTAACGATCTATTTATAAGAAGATATTTATTAGTTGTGTTGCAGCAATACTTAACGGATCATGCTCTCATGCTCTCCTCCGCCGCTCATTGGCAATAAGCAATAGCGTTAGCAGTCGCCAGGTTTCCCAGCAGCCGTAGCCGTACGGAAGGAAGAGCCACAGCCACAGGTAACAGTCGCATTCGGATTATGAATGGTAAATCCGCCCCCCATCATCGACTCCTTGTAGTCGATCTCCAGACCGCGTATCAAATCCAAACTGGTCTTATCCACTAAGATAGGAATGCCTTCTACTTCGAGGAATTCATCTTTCTCTGTCTTCTCTGCATCGAAACCCATTCCATAGGAAAAGCCACTGCAACCACCCGCTGTCACACCGACACGCAAGTACGTTTGCTCAACTGCTTCCTCTTCCTTTTCTTGCTCCAACATTTCTTTAACCTTATAAACAGCTTGCTTACTCAAGGTAATCATAAAGATTCCCTCCAAACTAAATATCAACACAGTAACAATGGACACTACGTCTAATTAAAGTATACAAGGAAGCCGAGCAAGAGACAACCGGATGAATAACCTCTTCTCAACCATATATCGCCATGTATCCCTCGCGAATTTTCGAATTATATCGTCTAATCAGGTAGCCCTGTTCGTGTTCCAAACGTAAAAGTTGATTGTGCAACTCATCCAAACGACAACTTAGTTGGTAGACAACCGGGTGATGAAAGCCCCATTTTTCACTCGCTTCTTCCATTTGATTTCGAACTTCTTCAATCAATCGTTCCAATGCCTCTCTTTCAATCACCCAAACTCCCCCTTATCGCATCGCAAATACAACAGGTTCTCTATACGATCTATCGAAAAGATGAACTTCTAATCCTTTACCCCTTTTTAGAGATGAAAAATCCCCTATGAGATGTATTATACACAGTATTTTATATAAAATTCAATTATAAGTAAACAGATCCACGGGGAAACATTTTTTATTTTTCTCTCTTTCTGTATAGTAGAGACAGAAAGTTTCACAAATCCTATATCTCAAGGAAGGAATGAATTCGAATCGCAGACCCACGTATTGAAAACATCGCTAAAGTTCTCGTTGAACACTCTCTTGATGTACAAGCAGGTGAACAAATCCTTATTCCCGCTCCTCCATTAGCGGAACCACTCATACAAGCTACCTGTCGCCAGATCGTACGGCGCGGAGGCTTTCCTATTGTTCTCTATGAATCAGAAAGTTTGCGTCGCATATTTTTTGAAGAGGCAAGTGATCAGCAGCTTGAGCAAATTCCAGACATTCTTCGCTACGCTTGGGAGACAGCTGATGGCATGATTGGCGTGGTGGCCCCCGCCAACAGCCGCGAACTCATCTCCATCGATCCAAAAAGAATACAACGACAACGTCAAACAGCAAAATCTCTTACAGAACGTTATATGGATGGACAGGCGAAATGGGTAAAGACGGCATTCCCCACACCCGCTCTCGCCCAAGATGCCGATATGAGCATTGCAGAGTATGAAGAGTTTTTCTATTCTGCGATCGATATCGATTGGAATGAGATGATTTCTACTATGCAAACAGCAGCCCATCGCTTTGATCAAGCTCGTGAGGTACGAATTGTGGCTAGTGGCACGGATCTCACTCTTAGCATTGAAGGTCGTCAGGCCGTGCTAGACACAGGCAAGAATAACATCCCTAGTGGTGAGTTTTTTTATGCCCCACTCGAAAACCGCACTGAAGGTACCATCACCTATGATTGGCCCGTTGTATTAAATGGGCGTGAAGTAACTGGTGTACGCCTCACCTTCAAAGAAGGAAAAGTAATTGAAGCACATGCTGATAAAGGAGCCGATTACCTAAGCGAAGTTTTAAACACCGATGAAGGTGCACGCTATCTAGGTGAATTGGGAATCGGTTGCAACCACGGCATCACCAAACAGAGTAAAAGTATCCTCTTTGACGAGAAAATTGGCGGGACCATCCACTTGGCCATTGGAGCCGCATATAAAGAATGTGGTGGAACCAATCAATCTGCTATACACTGGGACATGGTAAAAGACCTTCGCCCCGGGGGAGAGATTTATCTAGACGGCGAGCTCGTGCAAAAAAATGGCGCATGGGTGAGATAAAAATAACATAGTGAGAGGAAAAGGCAAGAGGGTATATCAGAATAAGATCGCTTCTCTCATTCCTCTCTCCTGCCTCTTGCCTTCCTCTCTATAGCAAACGATCCAGGTCAATATCAATATCGTAGGGATCGTCATCCTCTTCTATTTCCTTCATTATTTTCTCTCGGAGTTCCGCAGGCGAATCCGCCTCCACAGGCTTGCCTTCGACAAAAGCAAAGCACTGCTCCGCACACACTCCACAATGGCCCAAACAACCATATTCCACTACATCGATTTCTGGATCTTGCTCCAATTCGTCTTTTAGTTTCAACATGGCTGGGGTTAAGTTGTTCACACAAAATTCGACAAGAGGACGCACGTTCCTTCACTCCATCTACATACCCAAGATTGCTCTATTATAACCAAAAAGCGTGAGCCGATTTCAACTCTTATTTACTTACGGGCACCAATCCGAGCGATTCCAGCTTCTTATAGATGGGGGGCAACCTCGTATTGCCTTCACCTACAATCTCTCCTGCAATCACTACTACCGGATACCAAAGATCTTCCTCCACCACCCGCTTAGCAAAAGTCCTCTGTTCTTCCCCTTGCGGATCATGAAGATCCACATAACGAACCTGCACTTTTTCTCCATACTTTCGATGAAGCACCGCGGTTAGCCAAGAGGCCGTTTCACGTGAAGAGGGAGAGTGAATACAGCTAGCACATGGCTCATCCATTCCATAAACCCATAGCTCCACATCCTGGGTTAATTTCAATGAGATTACCCCCTTTCTCTTCACCATTCTCTCGATTTATTTCTCCAATGCTTGGCGTAGATCTTCTTGCAGATCTTCCAAATCTTCTACTCCCACCGAAATACGTACAAGCCCATCTGTAATTCCTAACTCCAACCGACGATCAGCTGGTATAGAGGCATGGGTCATTCGGCTGGGGATGGAAATCAAACTCTCCACTGCACCTAGGCTCTCTGCCAAAGTAAAGTAGCGAACATCTTTTAATAACTGCTCTGCACGCTCACCGTTTCCGACATCAAAGGAAATCATCCCGCCAAAGCCACGCGCCTGCTTAGCCGCCAATTCATGTCCTGGATGACTCTTTAAGCCTGGATAATAGACGTTCCCAATATCAGAACGGGACTCCAACCACTCAGCCAATTTACGTGCATTTGCCTCATGTTGCTTCATTCGTAAACCAAGCGTTTTGATTCCACGCATCAACAGCCATGAGTCTTGTGGTCCTAGCACACCGCCAATGGAGTTTTGTACAAAGAACAGCTTTTCTCCCAGCTCTTCGTTTTTCACAGCCACCAATCCGGCAACCACATCACTATGTCCGCCTAAATATTTGGTTGCACTATGAACCACAATATCCGCACCCAAGTCGAGGGGATTTTGCCAATAAGGAGTCATAAATGTATTGTCCACAATCAAGAGTAACTCTTTCTCTTGGCAAATGCCTGCAATCGCTTCGATATCGGACACTTTTAACAGCGGGTTGGTGGGGGTTTCGAGGAAAACCGCACGCGTATTGCTTTGAACAGCCTGAGACACATCCGCTATCTTACTGGTATCGACGAGGCTCATCTCAATGCCAAAACGGGTAAAAACATGATGGAGTACGCGGTAAGTTCCGCCATAGACATCATCCCCGACAATAACATGGTCTCCCTTGCTCAATAAAGAAAGAATGGTTGAAATGGCAGCCATGCCGGAAGCAAAGGCAAATCCGCGCTCGCCATTTTCTAAATCAGCAATAAGCGCTTCCAAGGCCGCTCTTGTCGGATTGCCTGAACGAGAGTATTCATAACCAGAAACCAGCTCTCCTACACCATGTTGCTTGTAAGTAGATACTTGATAGATCGGGACACTAACTGCCCCTGTATGCTCATCACCAAACACGCCACCATGAATCATTTTTGTATCTAGACGCATTTACTTTCCTCTCCTTTCCTCATATACCCCTTGACTTAAATAACGTTCACTACTATCCGGAAATATGACAACGATATTCGTTCCAGGAGGCGCCTGCTCAGCTTCCTTTAATGCAGCTTCAAAAACAGCCCCCGACGAACTCGCAACCAGCAGCCCTTCTCGCTGAGATAAGGATTTCATGTGGCGAAAAGCAGCTTCATCCGAAACAATATGCACGGTATCAAAGTAGCCTTCATCCATATACCCAGGTAAAAACTCCATCCCAATTCCCTCTGTATCGTGAGCAGCCCCCGGGTTTTCACTCAAATAACCACCTTCTGGTTCCACAATCACCGTCTTCACCTGCGGGTTTTTCTCTTTCAGATAGCGAGCGACTCCCATAAATGTTCCACCTGACCCTGCTCCAGCCACAAATACATTCACCTGACCATCCATTTGTTCCCAAATTTCCGGGCCGGTTGTCCGGTAGTGAGCTTCGGGATTAGCCGGATTAGCAAACTGCAAAGGTAGATAGGCGTCTGCTTGCGCCTCTGCCAATTCTTTCGCCTTGGCAATGGCTCCTTTCATTCCCTCTTTGGTCGGTGTGTTGATCACTTCGGCCCCCAAGGCTCGCATAAGGGTTTGTTTCTCTTGAGAAAACTTCTCTGGGACCACAAACACGACACGGTATCCCGTGTTAACAGCAGCCAACGCTAGGCCAATGCCGGTATTACCAGCCGTCGGCTCGATGATTGTCCCACCTGGTTTCAATTCACCAGAACGCTCTCCTGCTTCAATCAACGCTAGACCCAAACGATCCTTTACGCTTCCACCAGGGTTGAAGTACTCTAGCTTGGCAAACAATTGCACTCCTTCTGGCAGATCGAAATGGTTTATACGCACAATGGGTGTCTTTCCGATAAGATCCTTGATGTTCTGATATACATGCTTCATGCGCTCATTGTAGTTGGTCAACCAATCGGACCAACTTCCTCCTTTCCCTGCTTCCCCTAAATTCAATCCATGCTCATGCAAAAAAAGCTTCTTTGCTCCACTATACCACCATTGGAGTCCTTTGTTCACCTTAATGTATTAAAACATATCGGTTTTGTCGGTATAATACCCTACTACTGCTATCTTACCACTTTCAATCACCTCTTGGAAATCCATCTCGCACACAGTTAGCGACACATCTGCTCATGGATTTTTTCAACTCAAGCTATTATAATGAGGAAGAAAGGAGTGTCGCGAGATGGAAGAACAAGTGGAAGTTGTTTTGGATAAATTACGTCCCTTTATTCAACAAGATGGAGGCGACGTCGAATTAGTAGAAGTAGAAGATGGTATTGTGCGTGTCCGTCTTCTTGGTGCTTGTGGCAGTTGCCCTAGCTCCACCATCACGTTAAAAGCAGGGATTGAACGAGCACTCGTGGAAGAGGTACCCGGCGTAAAAGAAGTGGAACAGGTATTGTAACGAAGCCAAAAGCCGTCTTGGAATCATCCAAGACGGCTTTTTTAATAGCGATATACAGGAGAACACTCTCCGCTCTCCTCTGTCGTAATTCTAAAACGGGACGTACATCCTCTATTCTTTCTCACCACTACGGTCAATATAGGCCCACTTCAGTGAGAAATCAGAGCCAAACGCACTTCTATAAACATCTTTTACATAGCTCTTCTCGACATAAACATCGTTATCATAGACAAGCGTAGCGATTCCCGCTTCAGCTAATAAAATTTCCTCAGCTTGACGTAGATCTTTGGTTCGCTGGTCATAATCGGTCATAACCTTTGCGTTCTCTACTAGCTGATCGTATTTTTCATTTTGCCAAGAACCTTGATTTAAGTCATTTCCACTTTGAAAGAGTTCGAGGAAAGTCATTGGATCATTATAATCCCCAATCCAACCCGCTTTCGATATATCAAATGTCCCAGCCTTTTCTCTGTCATAGCGTTCTTGTGACGGCGTTGCCACTGTCTTTACTTCTATTCCTAGATACTTTGACCATTGACTTTGTAAAAACTGTGCTTCTTTACGAGAAGTATCATCATCTGAAACGATTAACTCCAAATCCTTCGCAGGGATTTCTGCTATCCCTAGCTCCTTCAATCCTACTTGCAACCTCTTATTTGCCTCTTCCGGATCAAATGTTTGTAATGGATAGTCACGGAATGTTTCACCAAGCGCTTTTACCGAAGGTGGCACCAGACTACCTGCTGGCTGTGAACCATTTTTCAATATATCTTCTGTCATCGTCTCACGATCGATTGCCATACTAAGTGCTTGCCGAATATTCTCGTTGGCTAAGTACTTATTTTTCGTATTAAAAGTAAGGTACGATGTCGATGCTTTGGTTACAGGAGTATACTCATCGGTCTGATTGAAGGCTTTTGTGAAAGATTGATCCAGCGTGGTAATATCTGTTTTGTCCGAAGTGTATGCCTTCACACCCTCCACTGTTTTCTTCACAATATTAACCGTTGCTTGTTCCAACGCCACTTGGTTACGATCCCAGTACGTTTCACTTCTTGCCATTACGTATTTTTGATTCTTTTTCCACTCTGATAGGACAAAGGGACCGTTAAAAACAAATTTGTCTGCTGCACTGCCATACTCTTCTCCATACTTTTCTACAATATCTTGCCGTTGCGGATAAAATGATGGAAATGCCAACAAGTCAAGAAAATACGGGATAGGATCTGTCAATTTCACTTCCAATGTTTTCTCGTCTACTGCCGTTATTCCAAGCTCTTCTTTGTTGCCTTCCCCTAAACGATATTTTTTTGCTCCAACAATGGAATCAAAGATATAAGAGTACTGTCCTCCTGTTTCTGGATCAAGTGTGCGTTCCCAAGAATATTCAAAATCTTCTGCTGTAATGGGTTCTCCATCGTTCCAATTTGCCTCTCGCAAATGAAACGTATAGGATTTCTTGTCATCGCTTATTTCTACATTCTCTGCTAAAGCGTTTACTCTTTTGCCATCCTTAATGCGCATAAGTCCTTCCATGGTGTTATCCAACGCATTAAATGAAGAAGCATCGGTAGCTAAGGATACATCTAACGTCGTAATATCCTGCGTAGTTGTCATGGTGAGCTTTTGCTCTCCTTGCAGGGTCTTTTCTCCTTTTTCCTGACCCGCACCCATACTGCTACAAGCAGTGATCATGGCCATGATTAAGATGAGTAGCAATGCTTGTCTACTAAATATACGCATCCTTCATCTCCCCCTTTGTGAAATTGAAGCGCTTTCTTTTTACTTTTTTTACAATATTTAAAATTATGTAATGGTAGCCTCCATTCACATATTCTCAACACTTTTATTATACCGAATCTCCCCTAAATATAAAAGCATCAATTCAATCATATGAATAAAAAGGAAATGAGATAAAACCCTACTATCAAGTACAAAGCGGGTCTTATCTCATCATCCTTCTCTTATCCAGTGGGAAACATCACAAATATAGTTTTACTGAGGAACCTTCCAAACTTCTTTTCCTTCTTTTTTCATGGATTCCTCTTGGTAAAGGTGACAAGCTACCCAATGCTTCGGACGTGCTTCGAGCCACTCCGGCACTTCCTTGGCACAGATATCCATCGCATGCGGGCAACGTGTGCGAAAACGACAGCCACTCGGTGGATCAATCGGGCTGGGTACATCTCCCTCAAGAATGATGCGTTCTCTCTTCTGCTCTATGCTTGGATCAGCCGTAGGAACAGCGGACAGCAGTGCTTGTGAGTAAGGATGAAGCGTATGCTCATAAAGCTCATCACTATCTGCTAGCTCCACCAGGTTTCCCAAGTACATAACCCCGATACGATCGCTAATATATTTCACCATGGAAAGGTCATGGGCGATAAAGAGGAACGTGAGTCCCTGTTCTTTTTGCAACTTCTTCATTAAGTTAACTACTTGAGCTTGAATCGACACGTCGAGAGCCGAAATAGGCTCGTCCGCAATAATAAATTCTGGCTCTACAGCCAAGGCTCTCGCAATACCGATACGTTGGCGTTGACCTCCACTAAATTCGTGGGGAAAGCGATTCGCGTGTTCACCATTGAGACCAACGGTCTCCAGAAGTTCAACTACTCTCTTCTTCCGTTCCGCGCCTTTAGCCAAGCCATGGATATCAATGCCCTCTGCAATAATATCCAAAACGGTCATTCTTGGGTTTAAGGAAGCATATGGATCTTGGAAGATCATTTGCATACCGCGATTAAACTTCCGTAGTTCCTTCCCTTTCAGCTTGTGCACATCTTTCCCTTTAAACTTCACTTCTCCACCAGAGCGATTATATAACCGAATGAGGGTGCGGCCTACGGTAGACTTACCACAACCGGACTCGCCCACTAAACCAAAGGTCTCCCCTTTTTCGATTTCAAAAGATACACCATCTACAGCTTTAACCACTTTTCCACGACCCATATGAAAGTGTTTCTGCAGACCGCTTACTTCTAATATTTTTTTATCCGACATTATTGGCCCTCCTTCCCAGCGACAACTTCAGGTGGTGTCACTTTCGGTGCCATAGGGTGTTCCAACCAGCAAGCCACTTTTTGCGATCCACCTGGCTCCGTATAGTCGGGCATTTCTTCCTCACAAATTTTCATAGCGTGTTGACAACGTGCCGCAAATGGACACCCTGTTGGTGGATGAAGTAAGTTTGGAGGTGCCCCTTCAATTGGAACAAGGTCTTCGTTCTTGTCTTGATCTAGACGTGGCATAGACGCCATCAAGCCCCATGTATAAGGATGTTTGGGGTTTTTAAAGATTTCCTCTACCGTTCCGGTTTCAATCACTTTGCCTGCGTACATCACCGCTACGCGATCAGCAACCTCTGCAACAACTCCTAAATCATGCGTGATCAAAATGATCGACGTTTCTAGACGCTCTTGCAGGTCTTTCATCAAATCCAATATTTGCGCTTGAATCGTTACATCAAGCGCAGTCGTCGGTTCGTCCGCAATCAATAGCTTCGGAGCACACGCCAAGGCAATCGCGATCATCGCCCGTTGTCTCATTCCCCCACTATATTGGTGCGGATATTGCTCAATACGCGATTCCGGACTTGGGATTCCTACCATCCGTAGCATCTCAAGCGCACGTTGCTTCGCTTCCGCTTTGTTCATTTTTTGGTGTTTACGGAGACCCTCTACAATTTGCGTTCCTACCCGCATGGTCGGGTTAAGAGAGGTCATCGGATCTTGGAAGATCATCGCGATTTCCGAGCCACGAATGCCTTCCATTTCTTTATCGCTCACCTTGGTTAAGTCTTTGCCTTCAAAGAGAACTTCTCCCTCTTTAAATCTGCCTGGAGGTTGTGGAATAAGACGCATAATACTTTGCGAAGTCACAGATTTCCCTGATCCAGATTCTCCTACAATGGCAAGTGTTTCTCCTTTTTTCACACGAAAGTTAACCCCACGTACCGCCTGTACCTCACCGGCATAGGTATCGAAGGAAACGTGTAGGTCTTTTACTTCTAATAGATTATCCACTTTTACTTCCCCTCCTATTGCCGTAATTTCGGATCTAAGGCGTCACGCAAGCCATCACCCACAAGGTTGAAGCACAACATGATCAATGCCAAGATAACTGATGGGATAAAGAGTTGCATCGGGAATATTTGCAAGTTAGAATACCCGTCATTAATTAATACTCCTAAACTAGCTAGTGGCGGTTTTAAACCTAGTCCAATAAAGCCAAGGAATGCCTCAAAGAAGATTGCACTTGGAACCGAGAACATCAACGTAATAATAATCGGGCCCATAACATTGGGTATCATGTGTTTATTAATAATTCGATTGTGGCTTGCTCCTAATGTTCGCGCTGCCATAACAAATTCCTGAGATTTAATTTGGAGGATTTGTCCGCGTACAATACGCGCCATCGCAATCCAGCCTGTTAAAGCAATTGCGATCGATATCGCCATAATCCCCGGCTCCAACACAATCAACAACAGGATAATAATGACTAAGTTAGGAATCCCAATAAGAACTTCAAGGATACGTTGCATAATGTCATCTACCTTACCGCCAAAGTAAGCGGACACCCCACCATAACTAACGCCTACGAGTAGATCAATTGTAGCAGCAATGAGGGCAATCAATAGAGATATACTAGCTCCATTCCAGGTACGCACCCATAAATCCCGACCAAGGTAGTCTGTCCCAAACCAATGCTCGCCACTTATTTCTTGGTTTGTGATGGTAATATCCTGTTGCGAAATACTGTATTCACTCATTACTGGAGCAAGAATAGACATCAGGCCAATAATAATGAGGAGGATAGCTCCGATAACCGCCCCTTTGTGTGCAAAGAAGCGCCTCCGTACATCCGCCCAAAATGTGATGCTCTTTTTTGTCATTCCCTCTTTTTCTATGGTGTTACTTCGTTCGACGGGCTGAAACATCTCAGCTGGAATTGTTTGCCTATCCATTCATTCTCACTCCTTTGCTCCTGAAATTCGGATCCGCGGATCAACAACGCCATATAACAAGTCTACAACAAATATACTTATAACCAATAAAGCACTGAAAAAGATGGTCACACCCATAATCATCGTGTAGTCATTTTGTACGATGGAATCAACAAACATCCAACCCATTCCAGGAATCGCAAACACTTTTTCCACGGTAAGGGAACCCGTAATAATGGCTACAATAAGTGGCCCCATAATCGTAATAGCAGGGATCAATGCATTACGTAGTCCATGAACCAAAACTACCTTTGCACGACTAAGTCCTTTTGCTTTCGCTGTCTTCATATAATCTTGACTTAATACCTCTAACATCTCCGTACGAATATAACGTGCCATCTGGGCAATTACGAGAACGGAAAGCGCGATGGAAGGCAGAATCGAATACTCAAACCCTTCCCAACGAGCAACCGGCAGTATTCCCCACTTAACCCCTACGTAGTAAGATAGCAGAGCTGCAAAGACGAAGCTTGGAACAGAAACACCCAATATCGCAATAATGGTTGCGAAAGAATCCACGGGCGAACCTCTCCGTATGGCAGCAACCACCCCTAAAGGAATTCCAATAATGAGTCCAAGCAAAATGCCCTGTAGTCCGATTTGCAAGGAAGCTGGAAAAGCATCAGCTATCATAGCAGTAATGTCTCGGTTATCGTACGTATAAGATTTCCCCAAATCCCCTTGTAACAATCGACCCAAGAAGTTCGCATATTGGACCGGGAGAGGATCATTCAATCCGTATTCTTCCAATATTTGCTCTTTCAATTTTGGTGGCAATTTATCTTCTTTTGTTAGAGGAGATCCAGGTAGGCCTTGTACCATAAAAAAGGTAAATGTTGCAATCACCCACAGGGTAACAATCATATATAAAAATCTTTTTAGAGTAAAACGAAGCATATGCCCTTTCACACTCCTTTCAATCAAAGAAAATTTTTCAAAAAGGTTTTATACATGCAGAAGGTATATATCCTGCAGGATATATACCTTCCATACCAATACTAAGACTACATGTGAACTTAGACAAGAGGAATATTATTTAGCGTCGATGTAAGCGTGCTTATAATCCCACGGAGCACCTACACCATGGAAGACAGCATCCTTAACAGATGGATTAATAAGGAAAGCTTCTGTCGACCAGAACAGCGGGGAAATTGGTGCTTCTTCAAGCAAGAGTTTTTCTGCTTTCACCAATTGCTCAGCACGTTTTTCGTTATCCGTGTTTGCTTTTGCTTCCTTGATTAGCTTGTCAAACTCTTTATTAGACCATCCGGTTTTATTGTAACCACCGTCGGTGATAAATAAATCCATGAAGGTCATAGAATCATCGTAGTCTGGTCCCCAACCTGCATAGGAGATTTCAAATTCACCATTCTTTTCTAGGTCCAACTTCTCTTTAAATGGTACAAATTTGATGTCTGTTTCTAATCCAAGGTTTTCTTGCAATTGTCCTTGCATAAACTCTTGAACTTTTTTAGCTGTTTCACTGTCATAGCCAAGCAATTCAAGCTTCGGCGCTTTATCCATACCCAACTCATCTAATCCTTCTTCTAGAAGCTTTTTCGCTTTATCTGCATCAAAGCTAAGAAGGTCTTCGCCGGATACGTCACGGAATGCTTTTCCTTCAATTCCTGAACCCAAGGTAGGTGGTACATAAGCCGTTGCTGGACGAGATCCATCCTTCAACATCGCATCGGTTAGAGAGGTGCGATCAATAGCCATGTTTAGCGCTTGACGCACTTTTACATTAGAAAGGAACTCGTTATCCGTGTTGAACTGCAAGTAGAAGGTAGCTAACTCATCAAACTGATAGAATTCGTCACTGTCCTTGTACTTATCAACGAAGTCAGAGGAGATCGGAGCCATGTCTACTTTATCTGTGTCATACAGGCTCACGTTGGTTGACGCCTCTTTTACAATTTGGAATTCAATTTTATCTAATTTCACAACATCTTTTTCCCAATATTTATCATTTTTCTCAAGGGTCAAAGTGCTGTTATGTTTCCATTTGGTCAATGCGAACGGACCATTGTAGACCATATTCGTTGGTTCAAGTGCATACTTGTCACCATTTTTTTCTACAATGTCTTGACGCTGTGGGTAGAAAAGTGCGAAGCTGGTCATGCTCAAGAAATATGGCGTTGGCTTGCTCAACTTCACTTCCAACGTTTTATCGTCAATGGCTTTCACACCAACTTCATCTGCTTTGGCTTCGCTAGCTGTGTAGTCAGCAGCTTTAGCAATGGGTTCGAAGATGTAAGCATACTGCGATGCAGTTTCTGGAGCCATCGCACGCTTCCAACCATATTCAAAGTCTTTAGCAGTAACGGCTTCTCCATCGCTCCACTTCGCATCACGAAGCTTAAAGGTGTAGGTTAGCCCATCTTCGGAAAGCTCATGGCTTTCAGCAATTGCTGGTTGTGGTACATTATTTTCATCGACCCGGTACAATCCTTCCATCACGTTATTTAAGATATGGAAAGATACGGAGTCCGTAGAAATGGCACTATCCAAAGATGGAGGTTCTTGACCCTCAATAACACGTAAGACTTGTTCGTCTCCACCTTTGCCTTCTTCACTATCAGTACAAGCGGTTAGTACCATGCTGATTGCTAACAATAGCACTAGCGAAAAACGGAATCGTTTTTTCAATCTGCTTACCCCCTAAGTAATGTATAGTATATAGTCATGGCCAAATGGCCGATAACTCACCTACCTACTAAATAACATTTCTCTTTCCAAAGTAGATAATTCTGCTCTGGAAAAGAATCTTCTGCAACACGCAGAATGAAGTCAACTTTCTTGCAATTTGGTCTAGAAGGTCTACGATTCATTGTAACAAGAAGGTTACAAATCGGCAATTAGTATGAACCAATCATAAACGTTTCATGAACATAAGTCCAGAGGTAATATCTTGTCGCGCATTCTCTCTATTTCTTTCCGAAAATTGAAGAAAATAAGTGTAACAGTGAAAATGAGAACAAAACCAGACCCCTACAACTGCCTCTTTTTATCTGACCCTTGATCATATTATAATAGAAAACAGCACATAAGAAAAGGTTATCAGATAAAAACATGATAATCCTTTGTAATCCCCTACTGTGAAGGAGCACTTATGACTATGAAACGATTATGGATAAGTATTAGCTTAATCACGATACAAGCCTTTATGATTCGCTTCATTTCTCAGGAACAAGTTCATATGGTTAACACCTATTTCTTAGTAGGGCTTTCATTACTTATGATATCGGGAATATCCTTTGTTATTCGCGGAGGGTTTTTTACCAACTTTAATCGTTCCATTGGAAGAGTACTCTTTAACCTTGGAAACACTCGCTCTTTAGACGGATTTGAAGAAAGAGAGGCCCCAAAAGATGAAGATAAAAGACAACGTAGGAAAGATCAACTCAACTTCCTAATCCTTGTTCTTTTTCTAGCTGGCATCATCGACACGACCCTATCCTTCCTCTTACTCTTCTAACCATCTGCATCATCTAGGAGAAAGAGACGAATCTTCTTATGTAACTCTTTACCAGAACCCGCTTCGATCCGTTCCTCTTCGATCATCACATGCAGGTTGCGTGCACAGTGGTGACAGTTACCCAAGCACGGAAAGACCAGGGTTTCAATCCCTGTTTGCTTTCGCAACCTGTAATAGACCCTCTCTGCTCCGTTAGCCAGGTTCGTATAACAAAAATGAACTTGCTTCACATGATCCCCCCTGTCATTTCTTCGTCTATTGTCATTCTACAGGACAAAACAAAAAGCCTACCTTGAGGAATAGATTCCACACAGAGATAGGCATTTTGGATCGGTGGACTTACTTCATACAGATCACTTATCTCAACCAATCCAATGTAGGTATCTGCACCTGGAAGGCATGTCGGATCTGAGAGGGATAAGTTCGTAGCCACGCCTCCTTAATCTCCTCTTTATCCATTTCCTTTTTAAAACGTGCTTGCGCCTCTTCCAGCGGGACCGTTTGTCCACCGTAGATTTGGTTTAAAACACGGATCGAACGATCAGGAAGAATGGAGCGAGCATAGATCAGGGCATACTCCACCTCCGTCAATGGAGACACTTCCTGATATGCTGCCAAGATGACGGGAATGGTTTCGGCATTTCTCGTTTTTCCGTAGGCATATTGTAAGAGGGAAGCCAATTCGCGGCTCCGTACATTTAATTCGATACGATCCCAATCGATGAGCTGAAGATAACCTTCTGTATCCACCACTAGATTGCGCATATAAACACTTCCATGACATACCTCGCCATAGTGAAGGGTTTCTAAGCAAACTTTGTCTCCTCCGATGCGTTCAAGGTATGAAATGGCAGCATCGATCATCCCTTCAATATAAGGGGAGTGTCGTAGCCATAACTGATCCATCGCATGACTTTGACGTGCCCATGAAGCAGCCGTATGGTAAAGTTGCATTTGCTTTTTCATCCTGCTCCATTCACGCGTCCAGGGCTTTACCTTCGGCTTATCTCTAACCTCTGCAAGTTCTCGAAAAGAGCGAGATGCTTGATGGATCTCTGCCAGCAAACGAGCCGTTAGCTCCCAATCTCGCCGACTGCGAATATAGAATGGCTCCGCTTCCAACCAAGGGAGTAGGATGTAGCGTGAGTGAAAACCATTGATCGTCAAAAGTCCGCGACGCGTTCGGATGGGCTTCGGTACATACAACAACCTTTCTTCAGCTAAATAGGTGCTCAACGCTTCCACCAACAGCCATCTTTCTTCTGCTCGTGGCCGGACTCGTTTGAGTGCATACTGCCCACGATCGGTTTCTAATCGGATGACACCACCCATCGTTTCTACCGACTCCAAACTCAAGTCGTAATGATGATCCATTAATTCTGCCAACCGCGGCTCTTCCTTACCTTCTATTTTCTCTGACCTTGCCGTCGATTCCATTGGTGGCTCCTCCCTCTTCACTTTCTTTCTAATCTATGCCTTAGAAAAGAGGGGTATGACGCGTGGGTTTTTCATGACTTTCTGCCGTTTCTTTATACGAAACAATTCCCCTAATCATTCAACTTCGATGCAGGGTGAATGACATCCAGTCCCCCTGTTACATTAATTTGATTACCCGTAACAAAATCGGAACGTTCTTCACATAAAAACTGAACCACGCGCGCAACATCTTCCCCTGAACCTGGTCGTCCGCGCGGAACTTCGTCGTCACGAATCGATAAAACCTCAGCGATTTCTTTTTCCTTGTTTTCTCCGACGATATCTCCCGGACAAACCAAATTTACCGTAATCCCATGAGGAGCCTCCTCCACTGCTAAGCTTTTCACAAAGGAGACTAAGCCCGATTTGGACGCAGCATAAGCCGCTCGATCTGGCCATGCGGGTGCTTCTTGCGCACGAGCAAAACCAAACAACACAATACGCCCATGACGGTTCTTCCTCATGTAAGGAAGAGCGGTATGTGAGACGAGCATCGCACTCGTAAGGTTTCCGTCAATGAGCCGGACAATCTCTTCTTTAGAATAGTCGGTAAAATGACGCCGCTGTCGGACAAAAGGACCTACTGCATGTACGAGGGCATCCAAACGATGAAAATGATCAGCCACCTCTTCTACCAATTGCTCCGCTTCTTCTTCTCGATTCATATCTGCGCGAAAAGCAGCTGCTTCGCATCCAAAACGATCACGCAAGGCAAAAACTAACTGCTCTGCTTCCTCTTTGCTCGTACGATAATGAACAGCCACATTCCAACCAGCATGTGCCAACGTAAAGGCGACGCGCTTTCCAATCCCCCGACTACTGCCGGTCACCAGCACTGTCCGTCGCAACGATTTTTCTTTCTCTCTCTGCTGTTCATCTAGAGTCAATCTCCCTCACTCCTTTCTGTAAAAATGAAACCGCTCTCCGCTTTCCACGTTTCCAAAGAGAATGAATGCCCGTAAGTGGAGAGCGGTATGTACTATTAGGAAGGAAGATAAATATAAATTCCCTCTCTCATTTCTCGCGTAATCGTACCTTCTTGCCGTAAATACTCTAAGTGAGCCAATGTTTCAGAAAGTGCAAAGCGCAGGTTATGAATAGATAGTCGAGAGCCGAAATAGTGGAAGCAACATTCTACCCCTGATAAACCTGATGGAGTCAAAGAAGAAACCATTTTCGCCAGACGCTCACGATGATGCTCTTTCAATTCTTGAATCCGCTCACGATAGTGATCGAAGACATAACCATGTGCAGGGAACACTTTCTCCACAGGAAGGTCTTCCATTTTCGTCAGAGATTCTAGGTAGAGCTTAAGCGGATTGGAATGACCACCTGGCCACATACTGATATTTGGCGTGATTCGTGGCAATATGAAATCCCCAGCCAATAACCACCGACGATTGCGATCAAAGAAACAGAGGTGACCATCGGCATGACCCGGGGTATGAATGATTTCATACATCCGATCTCCGAGTTGGATTGCTTCTCCCGCTTCTATAAATGTAGGCTCCGGATGAGGTTGAACCCATGGTCGAAAGCCCTCAATGTGTTTGGGGATTTTTTCTACCCATTCTTGAGATAATCCATTCTCCGTATAGGATTTCACTAACCCTTCCGCAAAACTACCCCCTGCATCTACAAAATTTCTTGCCTGCCCATAGTCCGTTCGTGATAGATAAACAGGAGAGCCCGTTTGCTCTTGCATCCAACCCGCAAGTCCGTAGTGGTCCGGGTGGTAATGTGTTAGCACGATTTTCTCCACATCTCGCCAAGTCCACCCCATCTCTTCTTGGACTTGTTGCCAAATCGCGATACTCTCCTCCGTATGGAGACCGGCATCCACAATGGTGTAGCCATTTTGCCCTTGGATCAAAAAGGCGTTAATAGTCTTAAGAGGAAAAGGGAGTGGCAATCGAACTTCAGTTATCTCGGCAAACCGATTCATAAGCAGTCTCTCCTCCCAGCTTGTCCAGCAAAGGCTAGCTAAATTTATCGTCTCTTTCCTACAAAGATCATACGCTCGCTTTGTTCCATATAAGCATCTCCATCAAAGTTCCCGTATACAGAGGCGACCGTTAAGCCCGCTGCCTCAATCATCTGTTTCATTTCTAAATGGCTATACATCTTTACCCGTTCGTGGTATGTACGCTCCCCCTGAGCATCCGACACCGTGATTCTCTTCTTAACATAAGGACCGTCAATATGCCGTTCTTCAAGAATGCGAGCTCCATTCTCTTCACGCTCACTTTTTGGTACCAATCCTGCTTCCACCGCACGACGATTTAAGAAGTCAATCAAATAGGAGCCTTGTGGTTTTAGCACTCGGCCGATTTCTTCCATTACCTTTTGATTTTCATCATCATCAATAAAATAGCCAAACGAGGTAAATAGATTGACTACCGCATCAAAAGATTGGTCTGCAAACGGCACCTCTCTCATATCCCCTTGTACATAGCGAATCGCTTCTCCTTGATTACATGCTTTGGCATGTCTCAGGAGAGTGGAAGACAAATCCATCCCTGTAACTTGGAGCCCTTTGTCTTCCAATTCGACCGAATGGCGACCGGTCCCACAGCACAAATCAAACACGCTTTCGCCACCTGTTAGATTTAACCATTTATATACCGCATCAATTTCCTTCTGTGCATTCACTTCATCGCGGTGACGATAGACAAGTAGGTAGTCCTCACCAAAACTTTTTTCATACCATGGCGACATGATTACCCCTCCCTTCTCCACTATTATCTTATCATATTTTGACAGTTGCTTACCCTTATGCCTGTGAATCCCCTTCTTGTTCCTTGTCCTCTATCCTGTATTCATGTAATTCTTGTTTCAGATAGTCGCTTGCCCATGTAATAAAAGACTCCAATAGCGTGACCCAATCCAAACCTGACCAAATTTCCTCATCTGTTACTTCATGATAGTAACGCACCAGTCGCTCACGAAAGCGAACCAGTTCCTTAAAGTCTTTAACACTGGAGGACGGGATAACCCGTTCATCTTCTAAAATATCGATAATGTCTAGGTACCCACCCGGGTCCCGCATAATAAAACCATCAATCAACGAGTTCCCTACATCAATGACACATTCCACAGCCAAATGCATCGCGCGCGCCATCGCAAATGTAGATACCTCGTCTCTTTCTTGTATCTTCGCTTTTTTCATTACAAGTAAGCAATCTCTGAGCACATGAAATTGCGCCTCGATACGCGCAGTATTCACTTGGTAAATCATCTTCTTTCCTCCTGTTCGCATCGCTTTCTAGCACAGATGCTAGCCCCAGCTTTATTCACTTTATCTCTTTTCTCTACTCGATGCAATGAAGGAAAGACAGAGATCCTCCCTCATCATTACCTATCCCAATACTAAATTGAAAATTACCCATTTCTTCAATCTATTTATTTTGAATAAATTATATATTAGCATTTCCATTATCAGAGAAGCATCTTCTTCGCATTTTTGCTATAATATGCTTTATGAAATTTTATCTGTAGTGAAACAAATTAAGGATATATTCCTATTTAGTATAGAGAATAGGAGGAATACGAAATGGCAGATATACAAAAATCCCGCGATGCTTTCTTAGATAACGCGAAGTACCTTTTAATATTTCTCGTTGTACTGGGACATGCCATCCGTCCCCTTGCCGATCAATCCGACGGCATTATGTCACTCTACCTCTGGATCTACTCTTTTCATATGCCACTGATGATCTATATCTCTGGATATTTCACAAAGTCCATTCATCATAAAGGACAATATAAAAAATTACTCACGAATATTCTTATTCCCTATCTCCTTTTCGAACTACTTTACGAAGTATTCCAGACCTTTATTTATGATCCCCATGCAGGGAATCAATTGGATATATTATCTCCTTATTGGATGCTTTGGTTTATGCTGAGCTTATTCTTGTGGAAAGTATTCTTACCCTTTTTTACGAATCTAAAATACCCACTTACCATTGCTTTCATATTGGGTCTTCTCATTGGATATTCAGAAGCCGGTAGTTTTCTGTCCTTGCATAAAATGATTGCTTTCTTTCCTTTCTTTATTTTAGGCTATTACACACGGGCAGAACATCTAGAGAAAATAAAGCGCCCCTCCGTTCGTCTAGGTGCTGGCGTCATTTTGGCCCTAAGTTTTCTTTTCCTTTACGGATTGGAATCCAATATTTGGCCATTTCATTTTGAACTGCGCAAATGGCTCTATTTTTCTATTCCTTATGCTGAATTAGGGTTTTCCGGAGGTTTTGCCTTTCTGTTGCGACTCCTATTATATGGATTTTGTATAATAATGTCACTTAGCTTTCTATCGCTCATTCCGCGTAAAGAAACGTTCTTCACCCCTTTTGGAGCGCGAACTTTGTATGTGTACCTTCTTCATGGATTTTTTGTCCGAAGCATGTTTATGCTCAATATATACGATCAGGTTAACATCCTCTGGTCCATTTTATTTGCTCTTCTCTTCTCTATATTGGTTACCTATGTTCTCTCCACCAATTGGACCTTGCGTTTCACACGCCCCCTTGTACAACCTCAATTGGATTGGCTTTTTGGAAGACCGAAATTTGATACCACATCAGCGAAATAAACCATCTTCACTTTCGAGGAGTGGACGAAGCGTTATCGCTTTCGTCCCTTCTCCTTTTTTCTTCAGATTCCTATTGTCTTCTCATTTTTTAGATTTTTTTGTCACTTGTATTCTCTGTTTGTCATAGCCTGACATCCTTTGTCATCATTGAAGGATTCTTCTCTGTTCCCACGAAACTATTGTCAGAGAAAGTTTCTTGTCTCAAGGGGATGATGCCGATGGTAAATGAAGCCTATCTAACCACTTCTGAGGCCGCCAAACGACTTCAAGTCCATGCACGCACGATCCGTAAGTGGATCGATGCTTTCGCGGAATATATTCAGCCCGAAACCAATGAGCGCGGTCACTATCTACTTACAACAGCTGGCTTGGAGCGACTGCAAGACATTCAAATGCGCCTACAAGAAAAAAATAAGTCGATGCGTCAAGTGAAGACAGAATTGGAGTCAGAGGGAAAACTAGAAAAACAAACACCCAGCTTTTTCGTGGAAAATGAGTCTTCCACTCATCCCATTGTTCTTCCAAAAGTGGAATCAGCAATGGAACATATGGTGGAGAGCATGGCCAACATGGAAAAATGGATCGAATCTCTAACAAAACGATTGGAGCGAATTGAGGATCATGTCTTCGACTTGTTTGATGCGCTGGAAGAAGTAGAGCACCGCATTCACCATTCCCAATCCGAATACGCAAAATCGAGCGAAGTATCAGCGATGTTTGAGGAAATTCGTAAAAAACAAGATCAACTTAAAATCGAGTTGCGACATGCTACCTTTTCCCATCGACTGGCGGCTGCCTCTTCCACCCCGCCCGAACTGGGTCCTCGTAAGCAAAAAAAAGGAGGACGTTTTCTTCTATTTTAGATTATGCTAAAATAATCAATAATCGGAATCAATGTGAACAAAGGAGCTACTTATGAATAAGGACGACCGCCTTTTTTTTCTGTATGATGACCAAGAAGATACCTCCACCCGTTTCGTTAGTTTTGTAGGGAAAAGTAACCGTTTTGATCTTGCGCTCATACAAACCAGCCGCTTTTATGGAAAAATGATGGTACTTGACCTACAGTCCAATCGTTTCGCTCTCATCGGTGCAGATGATCTCGAGGAAGAAGGAAACCTCCAGTTTTCTTTTCAAATGAAAGTCGAGGAAGCGGAAGAACTGCGTTCCTTCTTGCTCACTCTGTTATAACGATGTAACCGCTGCATAACCCTTCTTCTCTCGTGCAGACTAAGGGCGAGGTGATGAGAGTGGAACGCAAAAGCAAAAAAGATTACCAGGATGTTGATACCGTCGTCTCTCAACGAAGCGAATTGGTCCCCGAAGAATTTGGAGAGGGTCCCTATGGAGCTGCACATAATGAGAAAATTTTGGGCAAGAGCTCCCCTTGGCACGAAGGGCAACACGCCTCCCCTCGCTTCGTCTACGAAGACCGTCAGTTTCATGAAGACATCCCACGTCAAGACCCCGGAAGCCACCCGACTCACGATGACGAGGATACGTAAAAGTGGACTTTTCATGTTATCTTCATCTGTGTGTTTCTGTAAGAGGATGTATAGAATTGAGGGGGATTTAGTCTGCGTGAAGGCATAAGCAATTTGCATATTAAAAACAAAAGAGGCTTTACCACATTCATCTATCACATGGTAAAGCCTCTTCACTTTGTCTTCACTTTACTTTTTGCAGAATAAAATACGAACAACCAAAATTACAATACTCCGTGAGGTACTCTTGTAAGTGGTTAATATTTGAGTCGCGGGTTACCCGGGAATGATTTGCTTCATAAAATCCTTTCAGACGCAATTGCCCATATCCCCAATCACCCACGATATAATCATACTTGGCTAAAATCTCGCTGTACCGCTTTTGAAAGATCTCTGGATTCCATGCTTCCTTGTAATTTGTCAATATCTCATAAGCTTCATGGGTTGTTTGTACAATGCTCATTTGAAATGCCTGCTTTCTATCGATCTTCTTCCTATGGTACCACAACTTTACCTATTTTTGATACAGGCAGTCGTTAGTCAAAATTGGATGCGTAAGTCCCCTTTTGCTTCGGACAGACTACCTTACAGGAGGTGTCGATCATGAAGCAACGAGTGGGATTATCTCTCCTTGCAATCTTCATCTTTGCACTCGTTTTCACGACCACCATCGCTTGTTCCAATCAAGCACAAACCAACGAAGGAAACGAGAATGCTCTCTACAAAGAAGGACGAGAAGAAGAAAACGGCGTCCAGTACTTAGGTAATGACGGCCAAGATGAGCCTCGAAATCCTTCGTTTAGAATTGGTGGCGGTCAGAATGATCTCGGATATATTCGCTACAAAGCAACACAGTATAAAAACGATGACGAGCCCGACGCTTATATCGACCGCAATGTCCTAGCACGCCATATCGCCTATTTGGTTACGCGCTTACCGGATGTCGACGATGCAACAGTCTTGGTAACGGACGACCATGTCTTTATTGGCATGGATAACGTAAATAGCGATATGGTAAAAGAAGCAGAACGAACAGCAAAAAGCGTAACCCCTCGTTATTTTCAAATTCATTGTACCGGTGAAAAAGAACTACGTGACAAAATGGATCAAGTAGGGATAGAAATGAGTGGCAAGAAAAACGTTAAAGGGAAGAACGGCAACCTTAATGAACTCCTTCGTCAGATGGGGGATAAGACTCCTCCAGTGCAACATGAGCCTTCTGGTAGTACCAATGAGGCGATGTAAAAAAGCCAACCGTCTTCAGTTTGAAGATGGTTGGCTTTTTTCTGCTCCGTACACGATCCATTAGGTTGCAACTTCGTCCTTATGGGTTTGTGCCGACTTTACCTGTTCGTGCGCATGATACGAACTGCGAACCAAAGGACCCGACTCTACATGATTAAAGCCACGCTTCAGTCCTTCTTCCTTTAACATCGCGAATTCTTCCGGCATATAGTAACGCGAAATGCGCAAATGCTTAAAGGTTGGTTGTAAGTATTGTCCAATCGTCATAATATCCACCTGGTGTGCACGAAGATCATCCATCGTCTGCAAGATATCTTCGATCTCTTCCCCTACACCTACCATGATACTGGACTTCGTTGGAATAGAAGGTTGCATCTCCTTAGCCCGCTTTAAGAGTTCAAGAGAGCGAGGATACTTTGCTTTGGATCGAACGCGATCAGATAAGCGAGCAACCGTCTCAATATTGTGATTGAGGATATCTGGTTTTTCATCCATCACCACTTTTAACGCATCCCAGTTGCCTTGAAAATCTGGAATCAATACTTCCACTGAGGTTTCCGGATTTCGCTCGCGAATAGCGCGAATGGTAGCCGCAAATATGGCCGCTCCTCCATCGGACAAGTCATCTCTCGCCACAGAAGTAACAACAGCGTGTTTGACGCCCATCTGCTCAACCGCTTCCGCTACACGTTCAGGCTCTGCCCAATCCAATTCTGTAGGTAGACCCGTCTTTACCGCACAGAAACGGCAAGCACGGGTACAGATATCACCCAATATCATAAAGGTCGCCGTTCCGTGCGACCAACACTCATAAAGGTTGGGACATCGTGCTTCTTCACAAACGGTATGCAGCGTCTTACTCCGCATCATTTGCTTCAGTTTGCGATAATTTTCCCCTGTATTTAATTTTACTTTTAACCACTCGGGTTTTCTTTCTGGTCGTTGATGCCGTTGATTCCTCAAGTATATTCCTCCTTGAAGGGATCCTTCATTATTTATCGTACAAGTTTTATCTTACCACAAATAAGGGACGATCACGCCTGATAATCTCAAACGATTTGGGTTAGATTAAGCCTAAATTCAACTGTACCGCCTACTTCCCTTTCATTCGAAGAAATAGACTTCATAAATAATACCTCAAATAGTTAAAAGCGGTGATTCATTAATGAATAACAAAGCAGGTTCTCTAGTATGTGTATGCCTAGTGGTCATGCTCTTTCTTTCTTTCCCCTCATTCGTTTGGGCAGAAGTCTCTTCCGCTGATGACTCACGCTTTTCCTCATATAGAAAAGTCATTAGTGACAGCAACAGGGTTGCAAGTTCGGTCGAATCTACAAAAAAATGGAAGGAAAGTAGTCAACAATCGATGGAGAATCCAGAGTCACTTGCTCGCAAAACGATGTTTGAAAGTGCCGAATTGGTCACTGGTATCCCTTGGTATATCCTGGGTGCTATCGATCAGTATGAGCGCAATGTCCAACGGATACGTCGTGACATAGAAGAAAAGAACGGGCTACTGGCCATCAATATTCCCTCTACTCGTTGGGCAGGGATTTTAAACCCGGATCCACAAGATATCCATCCAGCATCGATTCAATTCTTTTCAGGAATGGGCCGAGATGGCGATGGAGACGGTAAAGCAGAGCGAGAGAATGAGATGGACGTCATTTATTCTCTCGCTCACTTCTTATCTCAATACGGACTTTCCTCCGAAGATATTCGCATAGGGTTATGGCAATATTATCAGCATCCTACAGTCGTCGATATCATTACTCACATGGGTCAAGTATATCAGCAATTCGACACACTGGACCTGGATGAGCGCACGTTCCTTATGCCCCTGCGCTATAACTATACCTACCATAATACTTTCGGCGACCGAAGAGGGTTTGGTGGTCTACGCATACATGAAGGGACCGATATTTTCGCCGATTATGGTACCCCTATATTAAGTCCCTGTTATGGCTACATTGAGCTAAAGGGGTGGAATCGATTCGGGGGATGGCGCGTGGGTATTCGCGATATGAATAATAACTACCATTACTTTGCTCATCTCAGTAGTTTCGACAAAGAGATTGAACAAGGCCAAGTAGTCAAACCAGGAAGTATTTTAGGATACGTCGGATCTTCTGGCTATGGTCCACCAGGAACCTCAGGTAAATTCCCACCGCACCTCCATTATGGCATGTACAAATTTAATGGAAAAACGACCTACTCCTTCGATCCCTATCCATATTTGCGACGCTGGGAGCGAAACGTACGCCATGAAGCCAAAAAGAAAAAAGCTTCTTAATCAAGATCCACTTGTAGCATGAGATTTCTCACTATTTTCTGCTGTGAACACAGACAGACAAGGCCACGCCAAAAGGCGTGGCCTTATTATAGTATGAGCACACAAGTAATATTGCCTTGTACTCGGATCCCGCTATTTTCCTTTTTGCTTTGCCTTCTTATCCGAACCAAGCGCTTTCAGCAAGAAGAAGAGAAAGCCCCCCCACAGCCCGATTGCACCGATTAAAAACATCGTCCATGCACCGCCGCTCATGACACATTCTCCTTCCCATCTTCACGTTTGAGGCTCGTATCTGTCTTCCATTTCATCCCTTGCAATATCATTCCCGCAATGAAAGCGATTGCAAGTGAACCTAAGCCCATGACGATCATCCCGCTGAGGCTTCCACCGTATGGCTCGCCTGCTGCAATTTCATCGTATAAGGTTTTCGCTGCCAATCCACCGAGAATAAGTGGTGTAATGAGCAAGATCCCTTTCCACCAAGCGCCTATGTGAACATCAGAGACATAGTTGATATGCGTCTGCATACTGCCTAGTTGTTTGGTAACCCAAGCAATTGCGATTACTTCTAACAAGGCTCCAATCAACAATCCATACTGGTTGGTGAAATGATCCACTACATCCAGGTAGGTTAGCCCTCCACCCGTGGTGTAGATAACACTTACAAGGGCAGCAATCCCACAAAGCCAGTTGACCGCTTTGGTCCGGCTGATGTTTAGTTTATCACGCAGAGCCGCTACTCCCGGCTCCAATAGTGAGATCGCGGAGGTAAGACCCGCAAAAACAAGTGAACCGAAGAAGAGTACTCCAAATAGAGAGTTTAAGCCAGGGAAAGCGTTAATAATTTGTGGAAAAACGACAAATGCCAGTCCAATCGATTGCGCAACAACATCTTCCACTTCTGTTCCCGTCGTCGCTGCTAAGAAACCGAGAGCACCAAACACCCCAATCGCGGCTAAAAATTCGAAACCGCTGTTCCCAAAGGCAGCAATCAAACCACTATTGGAGAGATCTTGGTCTTTACGCAAGTAGCTGGCATACGTAATCATCGTCGCAAATCCAATACTGAGGGAGAAAAAGACTTGCCCATAAGCGGCAATCCACACCTTGAAGTCTGTCAATTTGCTAAAATCAGGGGAAAACAAGACGTTGAGTCCCTCTTCTGCTCCCTCTAAGGTCACCCCACGAATGGTGACAATGAGTAACATAATGACCAAGAGTGGCATCAGAATCTTCGCCGCTTTCTCGATTCCTCCACGCGCACCACGACGCATAATGAAGTAGGTGACTGCCCAGATAATGGCTACCGAAAGGAGAACTGGCCATGCAATGGAACCTGCACTCCAGAAGGACTCACCCTTGGTATCCATCGCTAGGAAGTTATTAAAGAAGAACCCTTCGGTATCCTCTCCCCATTGCGTTCCGAAAGAAAAATAAGTATAGCTGAGAGCCCAGCCGATAATCACCATGTAATAAGAGACGATGATGAAAGATAAGAGAACTTGAAACCAACCAAGCCATTCCCATTTTTGAGAAAGCCTTCGGTAAGACAGGGGAGCTGAACCACGAAAACGATGGCCTAGCGAATACTCCAGTAATAAGATCGGAATTCCTGCTGTAAAGAGTGCAATGAAATAAGGAACGAGAAAGGCACCGCCACCATTTTCATAAACAACATAGGGATACCTCCAAATGTTTCCTAGGCCGATAGCAGACCCCACAGCAGCCAAGATAAAACCTGCTCTACTACTCCATTGTTCGGATTGCTGTTGCATTTCATTCCCTCCTTTAATCATTCCATTGTGGTAAAGGACAGATGCGAGGAAAAGCATTCTCCTTGTTTGTAACCGGACTGTTTTTTCAGAAAAAGCCAAGCAAAGAAGAGTTCTTCCTTCTCTATCCCTCCTTCATCTCAATCATAGTCTTCGTCTTATAATTCAATATATTCGTCACATCTCTGAATCTTTCCTGCCGAATGCAGGAAAGATTCAGAGGGCAAATATGGTATTTAATTAAGAGCGCTCTTCTTTCACTAGTGTCAGGCTTCTTTCACTAGTGTCAGGATCTTATCTGGGTCGAGTCCTTGTACAGCTTGACCATTGATGACGGTTACCGGAACGCCCAAAAAGCCCAAGGTGCGCACCTCTTCTAGATATTCTGGATGATGAGAGCAATTGCGCTCCTCATATGTCAAATCATGATCTTTGAGAAAACGTTTTAAGATATTGCACTCCAAACAGTGCGTGCGTGAATACAGTGTAATGACCATTTTCCTTATCCTTCCGTGCGAGACTTCTTTGCCATATAGTCTATGATCCCAAGCGCACAGATCGGGAGATCATAAGCTAACGCTTGATAGATTGGGTGGGATGCAGGAACTTGCTGTGCGTTTAGCTCCTCTTTTACCATCGCAAAGAGTCGCTTTTCTAGCCCTCCTACCTCTTCTTCCAAGGCCCATGACTCTTCTCCCGCTTCTACAAAACGATGAATCCAACGAGAAACCTGCATCAGTGCCGCGTCCACCTCTTCTGTTATACCAAAGTGGCCAAAATAGATTCGCTTTGGATGGAGTGAACGAAAGCGTTCAATCGATAAAAGCATGGCTTCAGGATCAAATTGATTGGGAGAAGTAGTGGGAAGGAAAAAATCCAATCCCTGCCCTCGTCCATTTGGATAGCGCACTCCTGCGGTATCACCTGTAAAGACTCCTTGCGATACAGGATCGTAGATCGCCATATGGTGCTTAGCATGTCCAGGTGTGTCCATAAACTCCAGCGAACAATCGGGACCAATTGTCAGCGTCTCCCCATCTGCTTTCGTCAACAATCGCTCGGCTGGAACAGCTTTCACTGGATCAAACAAATCATCAAAGGCTGCCCCATACACCGCTCGTGCCCCTTTGATTAGTCGGCTGGGGTCTATGAGGTGACGCTCCCCTCGTGGATGAACCACTACGGTTGCCTGAGGACATTTCTCCAATAAGAGACCCACTCCCCCAGCATGATCTAGATGAATGTGGGTAACAATCACATAGCGCACCTCATCCGGACTACGCCCCAACTGCTTTAAGCCATGGATAATGTGAGGAACGGAAATGCTAGGGCCGGTTTCTACCAGCGTTAACTCCGTTTCCTGTAGCACATAAATACCTGTTCTTTCGGGTAGGTGAAGATCGTATCCATCGATCATGGCAATCCGTTCATCAAGGTGAATCGGTGCTCGCTTCATCACTAGCCACCCTTTCCGGCAGTTATCTAGAAAACAAAAACGTTTTTACTGTTTCATACGTGGGTCCAAAATATCACGAAGACCGTCCCCAAGCAAGTTAAAACCAAGAACAGTCAACATAATTGCCAGGCCAGGAAAAATCATCGTCCAGGGAGCCAATTGAATAAAGTTGCGCGCATCAGCCAGCATCGTACCCCACTCCGGCTGTGGCGGTTGCGCTCCCAAACCGAGAAAGCCAAGTGCTGCCGCCTCGATGACCGCGATAGCAAAACTAAGCGTTCCCTGAACCATCACTGGTGTCCAGCAGTTAGGTAGAATGTGGCTAAATAAAATACGAGAATCTCTCATCCCAATCGAACGAGCAGCTAAGATATAATCCTCTTCCTTCACACTCAACACACGAGATCGCATTAGGCGACCAAAGGTCGGGATATTAATAATCGTAATAGCAATGATGGCATTCTGTAAACTAGGACCCAAAATGGTTACAATGGCGATGGCCAACAAGATACTCGGAAAGGCAAGTAGCATATCAAATATACGAGAAATTACCGTATCACGAAACCCTCCGTAGTAGCCAGCGATCAATCCCATAATAGTACCAATTAAAATGGAACCCGTAACCGCGAAGAAACCAACCATTAAGGACAAGCGTGCTCCAAAAATAATCCGCGTAAAAATATCTCTTCCTAAATCATCGGTCCCAAACCAATGACTGGCAGAAGGCGCTTGCAAGCGAAGGTCTGCGTTAATTTCATTGATTCCATAGGACGTAAGAAGCGGAGCCAAGATGGCTAACAAAATGAAGCTACTAATTAAGATCATTCCAATCATAGCGGATTTATGCCGCCTAAAAGAACGCCAAAAATCGATGAGGGGCCGATCCTCTTGTGTCCTCTCCGAATCAGGAGCGGGCGGAGGAGAAAGAGAAGGGTGTGTGGTAGATGTATCGACTGCGTTAGACATCTGAGCTCTACTCCTTTCCGTATTGAATGCGTGGATCAATCAGTGCGTATAAAAGATCGACAAGCAAATTAACCAGAACAAATATCGCCGCTATCACCAGAATTCCAGATTGAATCACTTGATAGTCCCGCGTACCGATCGCTTCATACACATAGCGTCCAATTCCAGGCCAGCTAAAAATCGTCTCCGTCAGAATGGCACCACCCAGCAACAACCCAGTCTGCACACCAATAATGGTCAGAACGGGGATAAAAGCATTTTTCAGAGTGTGCTTATAAATAATCCAGAATTCTGCCACTCCTTTGGCGCGCGCCGTGCGAATATAATCCGAGCGCATAACTTCCAACATACTGGAACGTGTCATGCGTGCAATCATGGCCATCGGTATGGTTGCCAAAGCAACAGCCGGTAACAAGAGATGAAGCCATGCATCACGAAACACATCCCAGTTTCCCGTAAGTAGAGCGTCCACCGTATAGATCCCGGTGATGGGCTCAAAAAGACTACGCGGGTCTAATCGCCCATTCGAAGGAAACCAGCCAAGTTCTTGCGCAAAAACCCATTGCTCCAATAGCCCTAGCCAGAAAACAGGCATCGAAATCCCTATCAAAGCAATTAACATTGCAGAATAATCCACCCATGAGTTTTGGCGCCAAGCAGACAAAATACCTAGATTCATACCAAAGAAAATGGCAATCAGCAGGGCGGCAAACGCTAGTTCCATGGTCGCCGCTAAGTAAGGAAACATTTCTTCGCCAATATCGCGGTTGGTTATATAGGATTTACCTAAATCACCTTGCAGAAGCTGTGTAACATAATTCACGTATTGAACGACCTTTGGCTCGTTTAGTCCTAGCTCTTCACGCACTTCTTCCACTTGTCCAGCAGAGGCTTTCGTTCCCAAAATCGCTCGTGCTGGATCACCAGGAATCGCGTGTACAATGGAAAAGGTAATCAGCGTAATTCCAAACAATACAGGGATCAGTTGTAAGAGTCTGCGTATCGTATAACTTAACATGTAGGATTTATCCTCCTTTTCTACAACCTTCAACTATCGACTATGGCTACTCAATTCAATTATTTGATCTATTCCTTAAACTGGATGGCATCCTCCATTGTAGAAAGCATATGTTGAGGCAATCATGGATCGGTCGCCCATACCTTTGATTCTCCTGTCGAAGATCATACCCCTATCCTCGATTCATTCGTAAAGGGGCGGCAGGCGCCGTCGGCACCTACCACCCCTCCGTCAGCCTTTACTCTTCGATGTAAACATTTTCTAAACTTTCACTTCCTGTCGGATGGGGAACATACCCTTTTACATAAGATTGTCTCGCCAACGGTGGAGTAGAATGAACCAATGGAACCCATGGTGCATCTACCTTAATTAGTTCCTGTGCCTTTTCATATAAAGCGGTACGCTTCTCTTTGTCTGTCAATCCTTGTGCTTCGCTCAAGAGTTTGTGTACTTCTTCATTCTTGTAGAAAGCGATATTACCGGCATCAGGGCCTTTGGCATTCGTTTGATCCAACAAGACATACAGGAAGTTGTCTGGATCTCCGTTATCTCCCGTCCATCCGAGCAGTGCAGACTGATGTTCACCTTTTCCCGTTTTATCAAGGTACGTCTGCCATTCCATGCTGATGATCTCTACATCGATCCCCAGCTTTTCAAAATCGGCGCTCATATACTCCGCAATTTTCTTCCCATCCGGCATATACGGACGAGGAACCGGCATGGCCCAGAGCTCCATTTTAAACCCATCTTCATAACCAGCTTCTTTTAGTAGTTCCTTTGCTTTATCCAAGTCATATTCGTAATCCGTCACCGCATCATTGTATCCCCACAGAGAAGGAGGCATCGGATTCTTCGCAGGTTCTGCCAATCCATTGTAGAAGCTTTTAATGAGACCCTCTTTGTTTACAGCGTGATTAAGTGCTTGCCGAACTTTCACATCATCAAACGGTTCTTTCTCCGTATTGAAGGCGAGGTAGCCCACGTTCATCGGCGGACGCGTATCCAAAGCCAATTTCTCGTCCCCTTCGATCGTTACCGTCGAATCGGGATTTAGGCCATCCATTAAGTCGATATCTCCTGATTGAAGTGCTGTTAGGCGGGCAGCATTGTCAGGAATCGATTGAAAAATAACACCATCTAGCTTAGGTAATCCCTCTTGCCAATACTCGTCATTTTTGACCAAGGTAATCTTGTCATTCTTTTTCCACTCTTTAAACTTGAAGGGGCCCGTACCCACTGGATCTTCACCCAAAGCCTCTGGATCTTCTTTCACCGCAGTAGGTGAGGCAATTCCAAAGGCAGCCATGCCTAGGTTATTGAGAAATGTTCCTTGTGGCTTAGCCAACGTAAACTCAACCGTGTAATCCTCTATCGCTTCAACACTTTCAATGACGTGACCCTCATCCCCTTTGTAACCACCAAACATGTATCCGTAATAGGGGAATTCTCCACCTTTGTGGTATTCGTTCTCTTTGTCCATCCACCGATTGAAGTTGAAAGCAACTGCTTCCGCATTAAAATCTGTACCATCATGGAATTTCACTCCCTCACGAAGAGTGAAGGTCCACTTCTTCCCGTCTTCTGAAGTTTCCCATTCTGTTGCCAATCCTGGCTCTACTTCCGTGTTCTCTTCCTTATACTTCACAAGGGTTTCATACAGGTTTTGCGTCACCTTGATCGATTCACCGTCCGTCACCTGTGCCGGATCAAGCGAGTCTGAATCCCCGCCCCGTCCAAAAATCAACGTTCCTCCTTCACTCTGTTCTCCTTCTCCTTCATCTGCCTCTTGGCTACTTCCACAAGCAGCCAAAACCGTGGATAAAACAAATAATAAGGCAATGGCTAAAATCCAATGCTTTCGTTTGTGCATCTTTTGTCTCCTCCTTGTGATCGCTAATTCTAAAGAAACCACTCCCAATGGTGTCTGCGATTGGATCGACCCACATCCACTCACTCCGTTATCCATCTCTCCTTCTTTTCTGACAACACCCCCTTTACGTGTCTAACAAATGACAAGCAATAAAATGATCGCCTCCATGATCTTTAAACTTTGGTTGAACCTCACGGCAAATATCCATCACGTGTGGGCAACGCGGATGAAACGCACACCCAGTCGGAGGATCCGCGGGGCTAGGCACATCTCCTTTTAAGATGATGCGTTCCGTCTTAGCTTCTGGATCAGGAACCGGTACAGCCGACAACAACGCTTGTGTATAGGGATGCTGAGGTCGTTCGTACAATTCATCTCGATCCGCTAATTCCACCAAACGTCCGAGGTACATCACACCGACGCGGTCACAAATATGATGGACAACGCTTAAGTCATGGGCAATAAAGAGATACGTAAGTGAATATTTTTCTTGCAAGTCTTCCATTAAGTTGAGTACTTGTGATTGGACGGAAACGTCTAACGCGGATACCGGTTCGTCAGCCACGATTAACTTTGGATGAACGGCTAAAGCACGAGCAATCCCCACCCGTTGTCGCTGCCCTCCACTAAATTGATGAGGATAGCGGTTAAGGTAATCTCCCTTGAGCCCAACCACTTCTAACAGCTCTTTTACACGTTCTTGCCGTTCAGCACTGCTGTCACCCATCCCGTGCACACGCATGGGCTCCTCCAAGATACGTTTCACTTTCTGTCGTGGGTTAAGAGAAGCAAAGGGATCTTGAAAAACCATTTGTAGGTCTCGCCTCGTTTTTCGCAATTCATCCTCACTTAGTTCCATAAGAGACGTCCCATCAAACTCAACTTCCCCGCTCGTCGGCTCGATCAAGCGCATCAGCGCGCGCCCTGTCGTCGACTTGCCACAGCCACTTTCTCCCACCAAACCAAGTGTCTCTCCACGACGAACCTGGAAGGAAACATCTTCTACTGCTTTGACTTCGCCTACTTTTCTCCCCCATACACCGCCACGAATTGGAAAGGATTTCTTAAGATGACGTACTTGTAGTAGTGTTTGTTGTATCATGATGACTCTCTTCCTCCTCTGGTGCGTATAACCAACAGCGACTGTGGTGTTCGGATTCTATTTTGAGTAAAGGTGGATCTGCTAACCGGCAGCGCTCCATCACATGTTCACATCGATCGGCGAAGCGGCAACCCTGTGGCATCTGTAAAGGGTTAGGCACTTGCCCAGGAATAGAATACAAACGCTCATCTTTTTGATGCAAACTAGGAATAGACTGTAGCAATCCTTTGGTATATGGGTGTTTGGGGGTACGAAAGAGAGCACGACTATCTGCTTCCTCAACGACCTGACCCGCATACATAACCACTACGCGATCACACATCTCTGCCACAACGCCCATATCATGTGTGATTAACATAATGGCAGTCTGAAATGCCTCATTGAGCTCCCGCATCAAATCCAGAATTTGCGCTTGGATTGTCACATCCAATGCGGTCGTCGGTTCGTCTGCGATTAAGAGACGAGGGCGAAGCACCATCGCCATCGCAATCATCACCCGTTGCCTCATTCCTCCCGACAACTGGTGCGGGTATTCTTTTAAAATGCCTGCTCGTGTAATTCCCACCCGTTTCAACATCTCTAAAGCTTTTTCCTTTGCTTGCCGCTTCGAGATTCGCGTATGAAGGCGAATCGCCTCCACCATCTGGTCACCGATCGTAAAAACAGGATTAAGAGAGGTCATCGGCTCCTGAAATATCATCGCGATTTCATCCCCGCGTAGAGACCGCATCTTTTTATCAGAAATTTCCGTTAAATTATAATCGCTAAAATGAATCTTTCCTGATATTTCTCCCGGAGGCTGTGGAATCAAGCCCATTACGGAAAGTGAGGTAACACTCTTGCCGCATCCTGATTCCCCTACAATCCCCACGACTTCATTCTCATGCACGGATAAATTTACTCCATCGACCGCTTTAACTTTTCCTTTGTCTGTATGAAAGGTAATTTTAAGCTCTGATATCTCTAGTAATGGTCGTTCTGACATGTGGACACCTCGATCGATAAAAAGTCTTCTAGTTGCATAAATTAGGTTAGTTTAAAAGCTTCGAATCCTTCTTTTAATTCAGCATAGCATTTCGCACCCAGCTCTTGCTTTGAGGGCTAGCTCTATGGCGTGAATCTATAAAAAAGTGCGTTAATGTTTATTATTCGATATCTTTCATAAAAAACCTTCTTTGTTTGAAAGAAAATTTTTTTCTATTCCAAGCCCCCGTATTTTCACTGTATGCCAGCCCTCATACTCCTTAGAACTAGCAATCTATTCCAAGCTCTCCCTAGCCCAAAGGTCACTTTCAAAACAGCAGGCTTCTGTTAAAATAGAGAGACATGATAATGGATCTTTCGAAACGCATGGTAAATACTTTTGTCACCTATAATATGGAGACGACAGACGAAAGCGATTCATTTTTAGCCCTTTTAAACAATGATAGGAGGTGAGAGGTGATTTCTTTTCTTACATAGCAGAAATCACCCTTTTCTATGTCAACCCATTCGTCACAGCACATTGATCTGACGCAGTATGTATCCAATCTCGATCAAAATGTGTATACCATCTTTAATTTACCTGAAGAAGTTATTGCTGTTATTTTTGCCTATGTGAGCCGTAGCTCTGCTAGCTTTCGTGAGAATCTAGAGAAGTTACTTCATGATGATGATTTGGCTGTTTCTACCCACTCTAGCCAAGGGTCCCGTATGGTATCGGAGAAAGCCTCTCGCTTTCATGAGAAATGGGTCGTTGGCTACGGCCACTCTAGTGTTGCTGAGCATGCCGTCGCTCATATTGGTATTGAGAAGATTAGCCGTCTCGCATCTGCTGAGTTAGAACTAGCCAACTCCTTCAATAGTTTTACGGAATATAGCCAGCGCTACCAACGCCCTCAACGAGGAGACTATTACCTGCCATCGATCCTAGAGGAAGATCCATCTGTCAAAGATACCTATATCTCATTAAATGAAGAAGCATACACCGTTTACGAGCAATTATTGGAGAAATTAATCGCCTATTTGTCTGAATCGATCCCTCAGGAAGAGGGAGAAAGTGAGCGTCGTTTTCGCTCCCGCATCGAAAAAATCGCCTTTGAGGATGCACGATATGTGCTGACGATGGCAACACAAACCAGCCTCGGTATGACAGGAAATGGGCGCGCTCTGCGCGATACCTTGGTTCGGCTTCTCTCCAGTCCACATCAAGAATCGAGAGCGTTAGCTGAAGCGATGGAAGCAGAAATTTCCCAAGTCATTCCTACCTTGCTACGCCATGTTAAGCCAAACCAATATCTTCTTCAGACGCATGCTGCACTAGCAGAGAAAGTCTCTAAAAAAGAGACACCCTTCGTAAAAGAAGGGGAGGATTACAGACCGCATGCGCGCTTTACACAGCTACCAGAATATGATTCAGCTCTGGCGCAATTGGTGAGTCAGGTATTCATTCAAGCTGGCCATGCTTATGAGGAAGCACAAGAGAGTAGTAGAAATCTATCACTCTCAGAAAAGGAAGATATGCTAAAAGAAGCACTTCAGCACCTCCAATTTTTTGATAATCCACTGGATCTCTTTCACCACGTCACATACCAGGTAGAAATGAAAATTTCAGAGGCCAATTGGCATCAACTTCTACGTCACAATCGGGTTGCCCGTTTCACCTATGGACAGCCTACCACCCGCTTCGGCTATACCATCCCACCGCATATTGAGGCGGCTGGTTTAACAGAGTTGTATAGCGCGTTTATCGAGCGAGCGACCGCCGTGCATCAGGAAATCAAGACCTCTCATCCCGAGTTGGCACCTTACTGCGTTACCAATGCGCATCATCGTCAGATTACCATGAGTGCTTCGTTGTGGGAAATGTACCATCTCATCAATTTGCGTACCTCTCCTGAAGCCCAGTGGGATATCCGCCTCGTATTTGCTGAGCTATTCGCTGAGTGGGAGAGGCAACAACCTGTGTTAGCCCAATATGCAAAGAGACGCCTGTAGAGCACCCTACCAACAAATGAGCCCGTCACTTTTGTGACGAGCTCATTCGTTGGCTTTTTTATATCCTATAGATGCTCTGTTATCTTCTTCCAGGAAAAAACCGCCTTCTTTCTTTCATCTCACTTGCATAAGAGGTCTCATCCATTAAAATCTTCTCTTCCGCTGGAATACGAACGAGAAGCAAAATAACCGCATTACAAAGAGAAAAGAGAACCGCTGTCCCGTAAGCACCAAAGAGAAGAGGAAGCGAACCAATTTCTAGCGCAACAATGAGGTAATTGGGGTGGCGGAGATATTGATAGAGACCCCGTGTGACTGGTTGATGACCAGGCACAACCCAAATCCGTGTATTCCAGTATCGCCCCAAGGACTGAAGGCACCACACACGTAGACCTTGTGACAAAAGAAAAACAAGCAGTGGCAACGGCCACCAACTAGGAACTTCTCGTCCCACCCCTCCCACTTCCACAATCAGACTCACAAAGAAAAGGGCATGTAAGAAGACAAGCACGGGATAATGTTCTTTTCCTACTTCATATCCTCCCTGCTCCTCCATCCACTTGGCATTACGCTTCGCAACGCCTAATTCTGCTATTCGCTGTGACACAACCACCAGCAAAGTAGCTAAAAAAATCATACTCACCGTTCACTCTCCTTTCATGAGAGATAAACCAATCAAAGAATCACAAATCTCTATTCGCTCATAGGACACTAATTCCACTGAAGCAATACCTGCTCCGCACTAAATCCAGGTCCCAGTGCAGATAATAGCCCATACTGACCTGATTGCGCTCCCTTCTTCAACTCTTCCTGTAGTACGAACAAAACCGTCACGGACGACATATTCCCATACGAACGCAGAATATCCCGGGCTGAACTCAATTTGCTTGGCTCAATTGCCAGCGCTTGCTCATACGCGTCAATTACTTTCGCTCCCCCTGGATGCGTAATGTAACGTTCAATATCTTGTAGAGACAAATTGGAGCGCTGTAGAAATAAGGAAACGACTTCAGGGACCGATTGATTCACAATGGAAGGAATATCACGTGAAAATACAACCTTCAGTCCATCCTCTGTCACCTTCCATCCCATCACATCCAAGGAATCTTTCCACGTTGTACTCATCGCGTCCACCAAATAAGGAGCAGCTTCGTCTTGCTGTCCCATTCCTATTTCTTCCCCTACGATCAACACCGCCGCCGCTCCATCTGCAAAAAGAGAAGTGGCAACCAAATTACTTTTGGACATGTCTTTACGGCAGAAAGTCAAACTACATAACTCCACCGCTAAGAGAATAATATGGCTATCGGGATTGGCCTTCGCAAATTCATATGCTCGCGCCAGCCCTACCGCTCCTCCCGCACACCCTAAGCCCCACAGTGGCGTCCGTTTCACTTGAGATGACATCGAGAGACGATTCACAATATGTGCATCTATGCTGGGGGTGGAAATTCCCGATGTAGAGACAAAGATCAGGTGATCAACCTCCTCCGCTTTTACACCCGCCTTTTCCAAACAGTGCTGAATGGCTTTTACGCCAAGATCACTTGCGACTTCTATGTACGCTTCATTTCGTTCAGCAAAAGAACGCTCGGTTTCAAACCAGGAGCGCGGGCGACTCATGTAGCGTTGCTCAATATGTGTCCGATCAAATACCCGCAACAGACGATCGACATCTCGAAAGTTATCTTGAAACAATGCACGCGAGAACTCTTTCGCCTCTGCCTGAGTTAAGGAATAAGGGGGGACTGCTGTACCGATGGATTTAATAAGGGCCATAATCCACCTCCAATAATTTGGTATCTATTAACATCCCCTTCTTATTCCAATTCATTCATCTCTCCTATTACTATCATCCATGATCACACTCCCCTTCGATCAAAAGAGGCAAACGAAAGGAAATCACCCCCTTCATTTGCCTCTCCATTAGTTATTCGATTGTTTGTGTTTTCAAAACGCCTTACAACTTCATATGCAACTCATTCTTTTCCCAATTCCAATCCTTATACTGCTCTCTTAATGCCCGCTTAAGGAATTTCCCTGCAGAAGTTCGTGGGATTTCGTCCACAAAAGCATACGCATCTGGGAGCATCCAGCTTTCAAATTTCTCACTGAGAAACTGATTGAGTTCTTCTGCAGATGGACTCTTCCCTTCTACCGCAACAGCTACAACAAAAGGCCGTTCTTGCCATTTGGGATGTGGAACCCCAATCGCCGCCGCTTCTACAATATCAGGGTGCCCCATGATGGTGTTCTCCAAAGCAACGGAGCTGATCCACTCCCCACCTGATTTAATCAAATCCTTGGTGCGGTCTACAATGTTGACATAACCTTCCTCATTAATGGTCGCCATATCTCCTGTCTTAAACCAACCGTCGTCACTCCAGCTGGATTCACTACCAGGGTTATTATAATAATGACCAGCAATCCATGGCCCACGCACCTCCAACTCACCAACTGCTTGCCCGTCCCATGGTTGCTCTTTCCCTTCCGCCCAGATGCGAACATCCACATATGGAACAGCAAACCCTTGCGTCGCGCGCAGTTCATATTTCTTATCCTCATCTGCGTCCAACAGATTGGATTTAAGGATCGAACCTAGTCCCAAGGGACTCGTCTCTGTCATACCCCAGCAATGACGAACTTCTAATCCATGCTGATCAAAACCGCGGATCAACGATTCTGGAGCTGCAGATCCTCCAACAATCAAGCGCATATTACTCGGTAGCGTCCATTTCCCAGGAAATTTATTTAATGCTTGCAAGATTCCCATCCAAATAGTAGGGACCCCTGCCGTTACTGTTACCTGCTCCTGATCGTAGAGGTCCAGTAGACTCAATGGATCGAGATGCGGACCAGGGAAAATCTGTTTGGAACCAACCATCGTACAGGTAAAGGGCAATCCCCAGGCATTCACGTGAAACATCGGCACGACGGGACATATACGATCCGACTGTCCCACTCCCAAGCCATCTGGCATAGCCGAAGTGAACGAATGCAAGATGGTGGAACGATGTGAGTAGACGACCCCTTTCGGTTGACCCGTCGTCCCTGATGTGTAACACATTCCAAGTGGATCATTCTCCTCAATCTCAGGGTAAGTAAACTCCCCGGTGGCGCTATCAAGGAATGTCTCATAGTTTTCATATCCTTCTGGCACGGGTTGACCCGTCAACGGGACGACAAACACTCTTTCCACCTTCACATGATCCTTAATCGCTTCATAAAGTGGGAGCAAAATATCGTCTACAATCAAAAAGCGATCTTCTGCATGATTTATGATGTAAGCGATTTCATTTGGATGAAGTCGAATATTAAGCGTATGCAAAATACCTCCTGAGACCGGAATACCAAAGTAGGCTTCTAGGTGAGCATAGTGATTCCACATCAACGTTCCCACACGTTCCCCTTTTTTCAAACCCGCTCTCTGTAAAGCTTCTGCCAACGCACGGGACCGTCGGTAAAAGTCACCGTACGTTTGTCGATGAAGTGATTTATCTGGCATACGACTCACCATTTCGATTCTTTGAAATTGCTTCCCCGCACGTTCCAATAAGTGTACCAATGTCAAAGGATAATCCATCATCGTGGTTTTCAAACTGATCTCCCCCTTATGATTAAATCCGCACCTAACTATCAGAAGATAGCATATTAATCGAATTTCTTCTATCTTTCATTTTATCTCATATTCACCCATCTACGCAATGAAATATAGTGGAATAGAAACACTCTGAGCTCTCAAGTTATAATAGAGGCTTAACTAATTAGGAAGGATACCCTGATGAAAAACACATGAATCAATTATCTTCTTTTTCTGTTCTGGTACTAGAAACAAAAACCTAACATTACCTTGCACTTATTCCTGTCCATCTACCTTATCACTAACCAGATACTATCCAATTCTTCTATGTAATGAGAGTCGCCAAACCTAAGATGAACTTTCTAATTGAAAAAAAGTACAAGCTTAATACAATTGAAGCAACTCCAGTTAAAAAGAAGTATATGCCCATGATACTCACTCCTCACTTTTAACTAATGTCTTCACTCGATTCATAACGGTTTTAACGGACTCTAAAGAGTACTTTCTTGTCTGTGAATCTAGATCTCCTGGAATTCAACTTTTCTCCCGAACGATTTCCCCTCTGATGTTACCCATTTAAGTGTACGCAATTATGAAATCATCCCAAGTGTTAACGTAGGCGTTATGTACTATATAAAATCCTTAAATTAGTGTTGTGTGTTTAATCTGATCGCCACACTGTGTCTACTTTGATTAACCAAGTCAGATATGCACACTTCGTTGTATCTCATGGAAAATCCCCTTTTAGTAAACCTAGTGTCCTTTCACACCGTCTACTAAAAGGGGATGATCCTATACTTGCTCTCCTATGCAGGTCGCGTTAGCGTGTCCATTCTCTTTTCCTCACACGTCTCGTTCTATTCACCCATTATCCGCCCATTTCTCCTTCCCCAGCACCTCTCGGACCTCTTGCACCTCTCGGGCCTCGGGGTCCACGTGGTCCTTGTGGTCCAGTCGGTCCCGTTGGCCCTGCTATGACGGAACCTACTTTGATAATAAACGCATCCTGCTCCCCGCCGAATCTCCGCTGAAAAGCATTAAAGGTAACAGGGAAATTGTTTGACTGTGTTTGGCCGGTGAGGTAGGCACTTTCCTGTGAATCAACCGCCATTGCATTGCCCATATCACCGGCTCGACCGCCAAGATACGAGGAAAAAGAAATCCCCTGACCGGAGTAACTCATCTGTGTAATAAAAGCGTCTGTTCCACCACCCGGATTATCTTGGAAGGCATCTGATGTAAGTGGGAAGTTGGTTGAATTGGTTTGCCCAGTCACCCATGCCATTCCAAAAGAATCAACAGCAATTCCATTCCCTCTCTCCGCCCTCGTTCCACCCAGATACGTAGAATACGTCAGCGCGCTTCCAATGTCATCTACCTTTGTAACAAAGGCATCTGTTACCCCTGTTAAAATGGTCTTGAATGCATTCAGGCTAATGGGGAAATTATTGGACTCCGTTGATCCGATTATATACGCATTGTTTCCTCCATCAAGACCAATCCCATTTCCAACGTCAACGGAGGACCCTCCTAAATAAGAAGAGTAGACGAGTGCCGAGCCGGTAGTGTTCAGTTTGGATACAAAAGCATCCACCGCTCCTCCAAAGGTAGGCTGGAAGACTCCCATTGTTGTGGGGAAATTGGTCGAACGTGTCCCTCCCGTTACATAAGCCTGGTTCCCCGCATCTACCGCGATACCCAAGCCATCATCAAGATCTGTCCCTCCTATGAACGTAGAGTAGCTGAGAGCCGTTCCAGCCACGTTAAATTTCGTAACAAACACATCAGAAGAGCCTCGTAAACTGGATTGAAAAACTCCTGATGTGATCGGGAAACTGGTCGAGAAGGTACTTCCAGTTACATAGGCATTCGCTGTTTGATCTACCGCAATCCCACTACCGAGACTAAATCCGCCTGCCCCTCCCAAATAGCTGGAGTAAGTAAGCGCACTTCCATCTGGGTTTAACTTAAATGCAAAAGCGTTCGTCGTTGATCGCAAAACCGTTTGAAATGCCCCCGATGAGACCGGAAAATTCGTCGAACTGGTGCTCCCTGTAACATACGCATTTCGCGAAGCATCCAACGCGATACCACTTCCTACATCGTCATTTCTCCCACCGACAAAGGTAGAATAGACGAGTGAGCTCCCTACGGAGTTGAGCTTTGTTACAAATACATCACTAAATAAAGACTTCCTCGTCTGAAATGCTCCCGAGGTGATGGGAAAGTCCGTCGATTGCGTCATCCCTGTCACATAAGCATTACCCTCGGAATCGACAGCAATACCATTACCGGCATCTACATTGCTTCCACCCAAATACGTGGAATAAAACACCACCGGATCAATGACGAGCTTCGTCATCGGATCATAGGCGTCTCCTATCTCAAAGCCAAATGAGCCATCGACATGCAAAGAAAACTTCGTCGGGATGTTCTTACTTTCATTCTTCTTCCATTGATAGCTAATCGGCTTTCCTTCACGGAGGACTCCCTGCGAAGTATGAACATATAAATCGCCCGCTTCACTTACATAAATATGCTTCTTTCCTTCGTAGGCGAAACGAATATCAGTAATCCGCGCACCTGGATGAACCACCACATCGTATTTCAAATCTTCTTTATTTATTGATAAAACGAGGTCAATCCCATCCCAAACTTCTTTGTATATCACCTGACTTTTGTCCCTATCGAACTTTATCTCAGTACCTGGATGAGCATCGACAAACCGCAGAACAAGCGGTGCCCCATCATCGGCATCAGCGAAATGAAACACCAAGCGATTATCATAAAAATAAAATTGACATCCAGTCCCCTCTACGTAAAAACGATACCCCCCCTTCTCCTTTTCTCCTTCTTGAGCAATAGTAGGAAACAAGCGGTACTCTTTTTGCTTCACATTCGCACTCCTTTCATATGCCCTTTAAATGTTTTCTCCTTCATAATTAAAAATATGCCTCTCCCCTTGCAAGAGTGTGGATGTTGAGCACTTTATTTTAAAATCAAATGAAAGTCCCTTTTAAAGTAAACTCTCCTAATAAGCGACCTCTACATACTTTCACACACAGTACTAGCCCAACTGATGCCCCTTTTTTGTAGCTAGTAACCAGTGTACCTCCTAAAAAAATCCAGAATCACAAGAAACGCTCCAGCAGTCGCCGACAAGCCTCCAATAATAACACCCACACCAGGAGGAAACGCTGTCCCCATCGTCCTCCACATCACCTCCTCAAACAGTGACATATGAAAAGAGGCATGAACATAGTTAAAGCCTGCTGAAAGAAGTTTCTCCTCCAGCAGGCTTTCTTCACCTTGTTTGGCATTTCATTTTGTTATCAACCCATCTATATAGAAAGGAGGAATGAAATCACTCCGAATGATCATCTACTAACCTAACTCGTTGGAAGTACCTCTCACTGATCATCCATCTTCTCATCCTCTTCCTTCATATCGTCCTCTTTCATCTCTTTATCTCCCTCCATCTTCTCCTTATCTTCTTTCATTTCCTCGCTCATCTCTTCTTTTTCTCCTTCTTCCATCGTCTCCTCTTCCTTCATTGTGTCCTCTTCCTCTTTCATCTCATCCTCTTTCATTTCTTCATCCGTCATCTTCTTATCTTCCATCTTCTCTCCTTCTTCCTCATTGCTCGCACAGGCGGCCAAAGCAAAGACAAGCATCAACGACATAAACAGATAGGCAATTTTTTTCATTTGGAGACCCTCCATATGGTTATAGTAATGACTCGTCTCCAATAATAAAGTCTCTACCTTGCAAAAACATAACGAGGACCTCCGATTTTCTTGCGAATGGGTAACAAATTCCTATCATCCCTCTCTTGTGATGATGCAACGAAAGTGAAATGCCTCCTATATAAAAATGAAAGGAATTTGTAAGCATGATGTACTGTTCATTGCTTACAATGAGGTTATTCGATGGGTCATTTCGTACGTTTTCCTTACGATCCATCCATTCATCTCAATAACCACTATGAGGAGTGAGACGATGAAACGAGCAAAATGGATCAAAGGCAGTTTTGTGCTCTTACTGGCTATCACAGTGTGCTTTATCGGATGGGAAGGAGTTCAATCCCTTATCGGTAAATCCCAGAGCAGTACCGAAGTCAGTCATCCAACTGAGTCGGGAGAAAAGAGAGTGGCTACTTTCGCTGGAGGATGTTTTTGGTGTATGGAACCTCCGTTTGAGAAACTAACGGGTGTAAAAGAAGTGATTTCTGGCTACACCGGAGGCGATGTGAGCAATCCTTCATACAAAGAGGTTTCCTCCGATACGACGGGTCATGTCGAAGCGGTACAAGTCACTTATGACCCGAGCCAGATCTCTTATGAGACGTTGTTAGACGTTTATTGGCGTCAAGTGGACCCCACCGATGCCGAAGGTCAATTCGTCGATCGAGGGGAAAGCTATCTCTCCGCCATTTTTTATCATAATGAGGAGCAGAAAAAAGCAGCTCTGAAGTCTAAAGAAGCTCTACAAGAATCAGGGCGGTTTGATGAACCCATTGTAACGGAAATTCGTGAGGCAGACGTGTTTTACAAAGCCGAGGAATACCATCAGGATTACTATGAGAAAAACCCGCTTCGGTATAAGTACTATCGCTCCAATTCCGGACGTGATCAATTTTTAGAAGAAGTTTGGGGGGAGACTGAGTGAAGAAAGGGGAGATGAAGTTGATTAAAATGTGGCGCATCGGGTCACTGCTCATTATTATGAGTACACTCCTTTTAGCTTGTAGTGCGAACTCGCCTATCAGTAAAGAAAGAGCCGAAGAAAATTCGGGAGAACCGGTCAAGGATTTAAACTTAGAGAAACGATTAACCGACCTTCAATACGAAGTCACGCAAGAAAATGGTACTGAGCCTGCTTTTGACAATGATTATTGGGATCATAAAGAAGAAGGAATCTATGTCGATATCGTCTCAGGAGAAGCCCTGTTCAGCTCAACCGATAAATACGATTCTGGAACGGGTTGGCCTAGTTTTACTCAGCCTATTTCTGAAAATGCGATTGTTGAGGTAGATGATGATACACTGTTTAGTAAGAGGGTAGAGGTACGTAGCCAAAGAGCCGATTCCCATTTGGGGCATGTATTTACCGATGGACCCGAACCCACGGGCTTACGTTATTGCATCAATTCGGCAGCACTGCGCTTTGTCCCAAAAGAAGAGCTAAAAGCAGAAGGGTATGAAAAGTGGCTCCCTCTATTTCAATGAAGGAAGGAGTGAACAGGCGCTCACGGAAGTCGTGCATCTGGTCCGTTGATACTAGATGACAAACGCCAGTCAACATGAACCATCGGATTCTACTAATCGAAGATGAGACCAGTATTCAAGAAGTGTGTCAACGTTATTTAGAACGGGAAGGATACGAAGTTTTCACTGCACTAGATGGAGAAGCAGGGTGGGAACTGTTTCAACAACACCGGCCAGATCTTATCATTTTGGATCTCATGTTGCCTAAAAAAGACGGGTGGAAGTTGTGCGAGGAGATCCGCCTTCAATCTGACGTCCCTATTATTATGCTTACCGCCCGTGGTGAAGAGCGAGAGCGCATCATGGGATTAACCATTGGCGCAGACGATTATCTAACCAAACCCTTCTCTCCACGAGAACTGGTATTGCGTGTTCAGGTAATCTTACGTCGCGTGACAAAACGAGAGCAAGAAAATCCTGACACAACCGCTCAAAAAAACCTTCTGTTTCGTGATTTAGAGATCGATCCCACCACCCGTCGGGTCACATCCTATGAGAAATCCGTTAATTTAACTGTAAAAGAGTTTGAACTCTTACTACTTTTAGCCAAACACCCCAAACAAGTCTTCTCTCGCCTGCAAATCATGGATCGTATCTGGGGAACGACGTACGAGGGGGACATGAATGTCGTCACTGTTACCATTAGTCGTCTACGAGAAAAAATTGAACGACATCCTTCTCAACCACGCTGGATTCACACTGTTTGGGGCATTGGCTATCGCTTTGAAGCCGCTGGAGGCGAAGACGAATGAAGCTGAGACAACAACTCCTACTGATCACTTTACTAAGCTATAGCATTATGGTCGTCGCTTTATTTATCTGTTATAGCCAAATGCTTCTCTCTTATGAACAGATGCGTCTGTTAACCGGCATTGCGCTCGGAGCGGCCATCGTTTCCTTCGGTTCCTACTGGTTGATGTCTCTTCCCATTCATCGCGCGATTGGACAATTGATGCGATTGACGGAACGAATTAGTCAGAAGGATTTCCCCCAACAACAGGTTCCCATTCATGGGGCCAAAGAGTTTCGCGAGTTGGCCCAGTCTCTCACTGATATGGGGCAGAAGCTAGAACAAAGCTTTCAACAATTAGAGGAGGGTGAGCAGGCACGTCGGGAACTGATCGCCAATGTGTCTCATGATCTACGAACGCCGATTGCCGTCGTGCAGTCCATGATTGAAGCCCTTCAGGATGACCTGGTTCCCGATCCCGAAACGAAAGCAAGGTATTTTTCCACCAGTCTCAAAGAGATTCGACGGCTCAACGATCTAATCAATGACCTCTTTGAACTCTCCAAGTTGGATGCACAACAGGAAGATTTTCATCCACACAACACAGACATCGAGTGGATCTTACTCGAAGTGCTCGATGCACAGGCACTCTCCCTACGAGAGAAAGAGATCGACGTGCAAATTTCTGTTCCTGATCAGTTGCCCTTCATCCATACCATGCCAGAAAAAATAACCCGTGTCGTCAGCAACCTCATCCAAAACGCGATCCGTCACTCTCCTACGCAAGGGAAAATAGAATTGGTTCTTCGTCTGAGCGAAAAGACAAAAACACTTGAATTCCTTATTCGTGATGAAGGAGAAGGCGTTCCCGCAGAGGAGCGTGAACGCATCTTCGATCGATTCTATCGCACGGATCAGTCTCGCAACAAAGAATCGGGAGGATCAGGATTAGGATTGGCTATTGCCAAGTCACTAGTGGAGCTACATCAAGGTCAAATTGGGGTAAGAGCACGAGCAGACGGGAAGTGCGGGAGTGAGTTTTGGTTTACGCTGCCTTATGAAAAGGAAGATGTGTGAGAGGCTCCAGCAGATTGGACTGAAAAATTAAGGTCAGGTAGATTGAGTTCAATCACTAAAGAGGGGAGAACCGATCATGCCGAAAAAAGAAGAAGAGCCTAGGAAGAAGGAATTCTCCCTAGGCTCTTCGCAAAAAAACACGCTATTCACTTTCCTCTTCAGACTCTTCTTCTTCCATATTCTCGGTATCCGTTGTTTCTGTATCTTCCTCTTCTGCAGCATTACAAGCCGTTACTCCAAACACGAGCATAAGGGATGCCAAGAGAGCTGCTGTTTTATTCATAGAAAAAACCCCCAGTTATTTAGTAGTAGAGTTGAACGATCAACCCTAAGGGCGATTATATCAGAAAGATCCGTTTATTTTGTTATTTTTATGTTTAGTTCATAATAGCCAATGGTAAAGTAAATATGAAATTAGAAAACAAGCTGACTAGGTTTACTTTCTAGTCAGCTTGTTCTAATCATCCATTCCTATTTATTGATTGTAGCTATTGCAGAGATGTCACAATGCATGAGTTGATGTCGTTGAAGAAGTTCCATTGCTTTACACGATACAACGAGGGAAACACCTTCCAGGCAAAAGTCATGACCTGACCATTTCACTTCTTTATCTTTTATTTTTATCTCTCCACTTGGAAGCAACCTCACAAAAGGAGGCAAGCAGGTTTCTCGATGAAACGCGGAAAACATCTCATTTGTAGAAACCTTTATTTCTTCGAACTTGTATCCAGTCAGTTTAGAAGCCAAAATACTCTCAGCCAATGATTTCGATACGATGAAACATGGGCTTGTCTCCAGTAAATCATCCCCTAGCCACCCAGAGAACTCATAGTGAAGAAACTTTATTTTCCGGTGCCCACTGTCGTAGTAAGTACGATCCAATATGGTATCTTCACCAAAGCCTCCTGCCACTTCAGGACTTAACATATACAATTCCATAGAACATCACTTCCATCCCCTTAGAGCCGTGGGTCCATTGGCTCGCTTTCCAGTGCCATTACGCCAAAGACACATTCGTGTACCTTACGAAGGGGCTCTTGCCTCACAAAACGAGTCAAGCCTTCGATGCCTAGCATAAATTCTCGTAAGGCGAGAGAACGTTTCTTGCGCAACCCTCTTGCTCGTAAGCGCTCCAAATGTTCTGGGGCGGTATAATCAGGTCCATAGATGATACGCAAGTACTCGCGACCACGGCATTTCACTGCCGGTTGGATCATGCCACGATCTCCTGTCACAATGAAGCCTAGCGGTTTTACTACCATGCCTTCTCCACCACGAGCGGTCATCTCTTCCCACCATGTTATCGCTTCTGCCACATCGCCATCATCATGAAGATCAATCACCCGATAATTTGTTGCTTGCATCATCTCAGAGTCCGCATCACAGAGAATGGACAGTTCTTCCATATGCCACTGATGATCACGGTTGCTATGCACCTTCCCTTCTGTCGCCAAAAGATGAAACGGCGCCAGTTTAAAGTCGCTCAGAGAATCCACCGGCCAACAATAACGTTGATAAGCCTCTACAAAGTGGCCCGCATTCTCTGCACGCTGACGATAGGTTTCCAGAAGGGGATTTATATCCAGCCCTCTCGCCAAACCCTGCTCTAAAGTAGTCACTACTTCCGGTAAAGCTGCGTTAGCCGCCGCTCCAACCGATGCATATTGTTGACGCAAGAGTTCCTGTGTCTTAGCCGACCAGGGCATCAATTCACAATCGAGGCACACCCAATCTGTCTCCCACCGATCCCACAATGCAGATTTCTCCATCGCCTGCTGTATTCGAACAAGAAACTGCGCTTCCAGATCCTGATCATCAAAAAACCGCCGACCGGTACGGGTGTAACAGATGCCAATTCCTTCTCCTTGAATGCCAAATCGCTTAGTCGCCACCTCTTCATTGCGACAGATGACGACAACTGCACGTGATCCCATGTGCTTCTCCTCACAGATCACCTGTGTCACACCACGTTCACGGTAATACGAGAAAGCATCCTGTGGATGCTCCAACCATCCCTCTTTTTGTGAAGTATCTGATGGAGACATCGTGGGGGGGAGATAGATAAGCCACTTCGGATCAACAGCAAAGCGACTCATGGTCTCGAGTGCCGCCGCTGCCTGGCCAGCTTCAATCGTGATGGTGCGTTGGAAGGAAGTCGAAACCTTTCGCTTCCCCATAACATCTTTAATGTACAGAATATCATCCATCTCTTGCTGAATACTTCTTTCTGCTGTGTCCACCGAATTTATGATGCCTACCTTTTTAAAAGGGCGAGCCGACTCCTTATACGTCTTTTGTGCTGGCACAGATACAGTCTCCTGCTCCGGATAACGTAGGGCAGTCAATGCTCCTCCAAACACACATCCCGTATCGATGTTTACCGTCCCATTTAACCATGCTGGTTCTCCTACCGGAGTATGCCCATAGACAACCATCGCTTCCCCTCGATAATCCTGCGCCCAATTGAGCCGAATGGGAAGTCCATATTCATCTTTCTCGCCAGTCGTCGCTCCATAAAGAGCAAAGTCGCGTACTTTACCCGAAGCGCGTCCTTGCATTTCTTCTTTTAACCCTGCATGTGCAACCACTAGTTTCCCCTCGTCCAGTACGTAATGACTGATCAGTCCGTCCAAAAATCCACCTGCCACATCCACGAAGGAAGGAGATTCCTCTGCCAATTGTTCCAGTGACTCGGCCAATCCATGGCGGACAGTCACCTTATTCCCCTTCAACTTACGCGCTAATTTGGCATCATGGTTACCTGCCACACAGAAAGCCATCCCTTGTTCGACCATCGCCATCACGAGGCGTAAGACAGCCGGTGTCTTTGGTCCGCGATCCACCAAATCGCCGACGAAAATGGCGCGCCGTCCTTCCGGATGCGAAACAGCAACCTTCTTGCTCCCCTCATCCTCTTCACATTCCTCCATCTGATAGCCCAGTTTCGTTAACAATGTCACCAACTCATCATAGCAACCATGAACATCACCAATGATGTCAAACGGTCCTTTCTCCTCTTTACGGTTGGTCCACGACTTCCGCTTCGAGATGGCAACAGACGCTACCTCTTCCTCTGACTTTAAATGATGAATATAGCGAAATCCTTCCCTTTTTAGCCCTTTCAGTGATCTTCGTAATTGTTGTGACTGACGACGCACCACATAAGAACCAAAATGGCGATCTTCTCGCGCTTGGTTGCGCTCATGGCAGACACTTTCCGGCAAATCTAAGACAATCGCCACCGGCATAAAATGATAGGCACGTGCCATTTCAATCAGCTGCTTCCGCCCTTCTTTCTGGACATTGGTCGCATCAATCACCGTCATTCTTCCCTTTTCCAAACGTTTACGAGCGATAAAGTGAAGAATCTCAAACGCTTCTTGACTAACCGATTGATCATTTTCGTCATCGGCCACCAAACCACGGCAGAAATCAGAAGACAATACTTCCGTCGCCAGAAAATGTTGCTTGGCAAAAGTAGTTTTTCCTGCCCCCGAGGGACCCATCAATACAACCAGTGAACATTCGGGCATCTCAATTTTCATCCTTCATCTCCTCTCCTTTCCTCAGATATCGTCTTTTGATCCAATACACGCTCAAACACCGCCATCTGCGTCGGTGAACCTACCTTATCATCGACGGGACCAATCGGCGCAAAGGTTACCGTATACTGAAAAGAGGTGGCTACTTTATTTGCCCAAGTAGCAAACTGCTCCCTCGTCCATTCAAAACGATGATCACGATGACGAAACTTGTCCGCAGGTAGATTGGCAAAAAGCGCATTGTATTCTGCATTGGGTGTCGTAACAAGTACGATGGGTGGTTTAGAAAGCCCAAAACAGACACGTTCAAACGCAACTAAGCGCGCTTCATCCAAGTGTTCAATAACTTCAACTACAGTAGCCGCATCAAAACCACGAAGACGCTGGTCATCGTATAATAGAGAGCCTTGGAAGAGTTGTACTCGTGATCTTTCTGCTTCATCCATGTGATCCAAACGTAGACGTGATTTCGCCCTTTCCAACGTTAGTGGGGAAACATCCATACCCGCGATGCGGTTAAAGCTATGTTCATGAAGCAAATAGCGAAGAAGCTTTCCTTCTCCACATCCAAGATCGATCACACTTGTTACTTTCTTTTCTAGCAAGGTTCGCTGTACCGCTTCATAGCGTTGTTGATTGAGGCTCTTCTTCTCGTCTCTTTCTCTATTCGCTGGCACCAAAACCTCTTGTTCCTGCTGATTCTGCTGTTTCCCTTGAGCCTCTCTTACTCTGTCCGTTTCACTCGCTATCTTCTCTCCTGCTCGTTCCTCCTCTTCTGTCAGTTGTATCAAGGCTGTACGTACCAAGGACTGGCGATTCCCTAAGTAGCGAGCCGTGATCAGCTCGCGTTGAGGATGCTCTTGTAACCACCCCTCGCCATGTTTGAGTAGCTTCTCTTTCTCTTCGTCACCAATCCAATAGTGCTTGTCTCGATCTAAAACAGGGAGTAATACATATAAATGCGAGAGTAGTGCTTGCAACGTACATTCACCTTTTAGATTCAACTGATAATAGGGGCTTTTCCCCCATTCCGGAAATTGCTCGTCTAGCGGAAAACCACTAACCTCCACTTCATAGCCAAGTGGCTCAAACAGCTTTCGCAGTAGAGATTCTCCCCCGCGACTAGCAACAACGGATAAACTTGCCGTCAGCGATAATGCTTCCTGTACCCGTTGGGGCCTCTCTTTACTTTTTCCGTTAAGTGCCGTTCCCAGCACTTGAGCAATTGCAACACTCATAAAAGAAGAAGAAACGTAGGGACGGTCATTCACATAGTGCCCCAGGGCTGGCGATTCTCCTTTTACTCTTTTCCGCCCCCGAACGAGACCAATCGGATCTAAATCGAGTAATAGTGCCACTTTACATTGGGGATCCGTTATTTCGGGGTAAAAGAGGTGCGCCTTCCCAAAAGAAAGGGAGAAGGTTTGTGTTCGATCCGGATGTTTATATAGCAAGAAGCCCAAATCCCTTGGAGCCGCGTCCGTTAGTGTAATGGTTAACAGCATCGATTTTCCTCCTTATAAAATTCAAAAGGAGCCCCTCTCTTCGCGATCAGAGGGACCCCTCCAACATGCCTGTTATCGATCGATTTGCAATGACTCATTCGTAAATTCATCGATGGCAGCAATGGCTTCTCCAGTATCTTGATAGGTAAAGGAGACATCGTGCCCCTTCTCTAGAAAGACTGCATAGGGAAATTTAGAAGAGTTAAGGGTATAGATCTGATTGCTTCCCTCAAGCAAGAATTGAACGACCACATTCTCTTCGCTTTGCCGATCTTTATAGACCGCCAGTACTTTCCCCTTCTCTTCCTTCTTATTACTCTCATCTGTAGGCGCAGCGTCGTCACTATCCAAGTTAGTAGATATAGCGTATTTGTACTTGTTTAACGCTTCCTGTTTGGTATCTCCATAAGCATATACCTTTTCATCATTGGCGTTAATTAGCATCACCTTGCGAAAGACATCATTGCCATCAAGTGCTGTCAGCACCCATGTGTTTTGTCCATAGATGTTGAACAACATTGGATTCGAACCACGCCACTGCTTCTCTTTAAAGGTTTTAGCCACCACATCGATGGCCGCTTTCCCATTCAACATGCCATTAACTCCGGTATAGTAGGTCATCTCCCCTGTACGCGAGTCCATCATGGTATAACCTACCATGGAGCCAGCATTCTCCTCTGCACGTGTATGATCCGTCACCCACTGCATACGTAATTCTGGATCGAAGACAGCCAATACCTCGTCGTAACCTTCCCATTCGGTCGGCGCATGCATATCTTTTTTACCAAAGTTGAAGAAACCATGTTTATAGCGTCCCAACCAGTGATTGCGCTCTTCTGCCACATCCGTCGGAATGACTTGGTCAACAAAGGCGGGAACCTGCTCGATCGCATGCTTCTTCATTTCGCCTGTTGCTGGATCCACCAGCACTACACCATCCACTTCACGAACTTGACGGTATTTTTCATAACTTCCGTAACTCACCGCATAATACGGCTTCCCATTATCATCGGGCTCGAAGGAAGCATTCATCAATACCAGATCGGGGTACTGGCTTCTTACCGCACGATAAAGGCTATCACCAAACCAGGCACTTGGGACCACCTTCATATCCGCTTCTACGAATTCTGCTTGCGCACGCTGGTCTTCCGCACTTACTTTGATGTATCCTGGTATCTTCTCCGACTGAAACCATTTGAAAAAGCCTTTATACTCTACCGGGGTCACCCAATAAAGCTCCCCGTCGATGCTTTGAATAGAGGCTTGCCCTAAATCATAATAGAAATAGTTTTCCACCTTACCCAGCACTTTTTCCGATTTATAAACGGCGTACTCACGCGGGACAACGGGCAAATGTTGTTCATTCATCGGCTCTAATTTTTCTTCCGAAACCTTGGCATCGACGAATTCATATTTGTCTTGGGAGATGGTGATTGGGTAAATGGTTACCATATACGCAAAGATCAATAAAATCAAGATACCTACTAGATTGCCTAGCCTTTGATCTACTCTTGCTTTTACCGGATAGATGAAGCGATCGGTAATAAGTAAAAGCGCGATCAACAAGCCATAGTAAGTAGCGTATGCGGTCCACGTTTGATCCATCAAGAGAATGTAGAAGACGAAAAGTCCGTATCCGAAACCCACTAGTAAGCGAATCGCTTGAAACAGATAGAAAAACTTGTTCTTCCTTTGATTCATCCAGATAGATGGGTACAAAGTCAAAAAGGTTAGCGATAGCAACAGGGCTGTCAGAATCATAATGACCCTCCTCTATTCATGTGAATATCTGTTCTCTATATAGTCCTCTTCCCTATCCATATGAATGGAAGCAAGCGAAGTTGCCACTCATCACAAACAGAAAGAGAGGATTAACCATAATGCATTGGCAAGCGATTCTCATCCAAACAATTTTGTCTCTTAATCTACTATACTTCTACTATTAGTGTAGCAGGAGATCGTTGTGACTCTCAAGACAAAAGAGAGAGAGCAAGACTCCCTTTTCCCCTCAAAAGATGGGTAGTAGATCATATAGAATGAAGGGATAAAGATACATCCATCAGATCCCTTTCCTATCTATACAATATATTTATTTTTTAACAAATATCTCGGTTTAAGAGAGCGGTCAATGGAGTAGGAAGAGAAAGAAGGTTCCTGATCAAAAATAATTCGATGTGTTACTGCATACCCTTTAACCATTACTCTTCCATTTATCAACTGGGTTAATCTACATTTCAATAGACAGAGCCATTGCGACGACCCCCGGAGTCACTGAGTACACTGAGGATCGTCGCAATGGCTCCTTATCATCAGCAGAGGAATATCTCCCACATTATTTATTGATGAGCTCCCTTATAACCACAACACCATCCACTCCTCATCAATATAGCGATCACCTAGCTTCATCGCTCCAGGTTCCACTCCCCACACCTTAAAACCCAGCTGTGCGTATAGACGTTTTGCTTCCTGATTCTCTCTCCCCACCGCTAGTTGGAGCTGCTCTAGTCCTTCCAACTTCCTTGCGCGATAGATGGCTTCCGACAGGAGTGATTTCCCTATACCCATTCCTCTCGTCCGAGGTGAACAATACATACCCCAGATCATTCCTTTATGCGCCGTCTTCCTACCTTTTTGACGAGTGAAACCAACCAACCCTACCAGCTTTTCCGCCACAAACGCTCCGAGGAGAAATGCTTCCTCTCGCGGTGCCAATTTCTTTGTCACCTTTTCTAAGGACTGGTTTAGAAAATCGCTCTCGTCCTCACAAAAAGCATCGGGGTGTTCCTTTAACGACTGCCGCCGCAATGCATAAAATGACTCAGCATCCCTTCTATCAAGCAGGCGAATTTCCATCTCACACCCCTCCACTCTTTATTCTTTCATCTCCCTCTGCTCTTTCCACTCGCGGGCAAGCAGACCAAATTTAAGCGTATCCTCATACGATCCTGCGACGAGTGATCCTTCTCGCATCTTGCCTTCTAGCTGAAAACCCAACCGCGTCGGAATGCCAGCGCTCGCTCTGTTGCTCTCCGCACAGCTAATCGTCACGCGGTGAATTCCTCTTTCATAAACCAACTCATCGATCAGTGTCCGCACTGCTTTCGTCATGACACCCTGACCACAGTACGCTTCCCCTAGCCAATATCCGATCTCCGCCTTATTTTCAATCTTATTAAAGCTATTCACTCCCACGACCCCTGCAATCTTTTCGCCTATCCAGATACCGAAATGCACCTCTGAACCGCTTGCAAATTGCGAAAGTGCATGAGAGATAAAGGATTGCGTATCTTTTACCGCTTTCGTATGAGGGACAAAAGGCATATACTTCTTCAGATGTTCTCTGTTTTGTTCAACGAGCTGAAACAACAATGTTGCATGACGTTGTTCTAGAAGTTTTAGTGTGATTTGGTCATCAATCGTATGTTGTAGTAGCATGTTTGACCCTCTCTTTTCCTAACTTCACTACAGAGTAAAGGTAGTTTTTATATCTTTATACAGGAACACCTGCTTTTTGATTCCTTCCATTATACAGAGTTGTATGGCAAACCAGCAAGTTCTTTTCAGAGAAGCTGTCATGGTTGGTGCCACATACCCCGAGTGAAATTTTCTTATCGATTAAAATCACTATGATCAGCTTCCAATAATACCGCTGCTGGACCGGGCTGTAGGTAACTTTGTTTCAATGCCCATCCCACTTCATATTTTAATAAAAGTGCTCTAAGATCTTCCCATGGATCAAGTAACGCCGTCTCTCCCGTGCGATAAGCTTCGAACTTAGTCAGGAGCCGTTGCTTGTCTTCGCTTGGCAACACCTTCTTTAAATGACCAAACAAGTGAAATAAGACATCTGTATGCTTTTTCTTTGTAGCAGGTTCGGACAGACCTGCCATTATCAGCTTGATATACTGACCCATTCGCTCTCTCCTATCCTCTCTCCCTCCTTGTGCTACCAACTGTCCCAGCTCCTTAAGGTGAGGACGACTATGTGAGAGCATCAACATCTTATGACGGGTGTGAAAGTCGACCCACTTCGCAGAGGAGGGATTGGACGTCATCCATTTCCGCCATTCATCATATACATACACCTGTTCAACAAACGATTCCATCCCCTCTACCGTTTGCAGATCACGCTCTTCTACCATAGGAAGGAGAGGGAATCGCTTCTGCAAGGCCTCGGCAAACAGCCCGCTCCCTTCATCAATCTGTTCGTCTTCCTCATTATAGATAGGTACTTCTCTAAGACCACAAGAAGGGGAACCTTTTTTCAATATGTAACCACTAATACCCTGCTCTTCAAGTTGTCCCAGTGTCTGCTTTAAAAATGATTCCATAAGTTTTCGTAAGGAGTCTTTATGCTGAACCGTCACCATATCCATATCCTTGTCCTTTGTCCGCACCAAATTCATCGGCTCCCGTGGCGCGCCTAAGCCCATCCCCATCTCTGGACAGACAGGAACCCAGGTAAAAAGAGAACCCAATTCTTCGACAATCAACGCGTGATACTTATGACGACCATCATAACGCACTTTTTCTCCTAGTAGACAGCTGCTTACTCCCACTTTCACTGGTAAATGGAATCGTTCCGTCACCATTCTCACCTCCTACTGCTTATCAACTAAAGCTTGTTCCAACGCTGTTTTTACTGTTGGATAATGAAAGGAATAGCCAGACTGCAACAGCTTGGCTGGCTGAATACGACTTCCGTTTAAGAGAAGTTCTTCGCCCATTTCACCAAAGATCGCTTTTACAACGGTACGTGGAAGAGGGATTCGTGTTGGTCGATGGATAACCTTCCCTAAAACACGGGTAAACTCTTCATTTGTTACCGGATGAGGACTTACCACGTTAACCGGACCAGACACCTCCGAATGCTTCATCAAATGCTCGATCACACGTGGAATCTCATCGAGCACCACCCAGCTAAGTGGTTGTTTTCCGTTGCCGATCTTCCCACCGAGTCCAAAACGAAAGGCAGGAAGCATTTTTGCTAAGGCTCCACCCGCTTGGCTTAGGACCACTCCAAAACGTAAGTTGACCACGCGAATGCCTACTTGTTGTGCGATCTCCGTTTCTCGTTCCCACTCCTTGGTCACAAAGCCGAGGAAACGCTTGCCCAGGGGGCTCGATTCATCTAGCGGCTCTCTTCCTGTTTGGTCCTCATAGGCACTACCTGAGGCAGAAAAAAGAACCTCCGGGGGTTGAGAAAGTTCTGTTAATGTTTGAGCCAGTAAAGAAGTGCCTAGCTGGCGACTTTTTAAGATACGGTATTTCTGCGCCCGTGTCCAGCGACCATTGGCAATGCTCTCCCCTGCAAGGTGAATAACAACCTCTTGGCCTTCCATACCAGCCCGATCCATCTCCCCCGCAGCTGGGTCCCAGACTATCGTTGGCTCCGCGTATTCCTGCTTACTCTGCGGACGGACGATTCTGGTCACTTGATGTCCTTGCTTTCGAAAATAGGAGACCAACTCGTTTCCAATCATCCCGGTCGAACCCGTAATGGCAATGCGCATTGAAAGCTTTCCCTCCTCTTTTGTCTACATCAACGTTACTCTTTACATCACTTTTATTTTCCCCTTTTCCCAGTAGAATTCAAACCTAAGAGGCATTTAAGTACGAAACATCTATATTGAAAAGAAAAGAGTGGGGAGTTATTAAGCTCTCCCCATCTTATCTACTACTCCATCGTACTGCTGATTCTTTTTCTTTCTTTCCACTCTGTAGCCAACATCCCATAATAAAGCTTGTCCTCAAATATTCCCTGCACGGGCATTTCTTCTTTCAATCTTCCCTCTAGGCGAAAGCCCAAGCGTTCGGCTATTGCCTGGCTAGATTGATTACTCGCCGCACAGCAGATAACCACTTTATGTAGTCCTCTTTCTATCACACACTCATCTATCAGCACTTCCACCGCACGCGTCATTACTCCCTGACCACAATATGCCTTACCTAACCAATACCCGATCTCACCTATGCGCTCCAACGGATTGATAGAGTTAATCCCCACTACCCCTGCCAATTCTTCCTTTACCCAGACAACCAACTGGATCGATTCACCTTGGGAAAACTCTTTCAGTGTGCCTTTAATAAACGTTCGGGTATCTTCCACTTTGGTCGTGCTCTCTTCCCACAACATATAGGGGCGCAAATGCTCGCGATTTCGTTCAATTAACTGAAAGAGAGGTTCAGCGTGCCTTTCCTCTAATAGTTGTAAATCGATTTCATCATCTACCTTATACCTCAAAAGCATATCGTTTTTCCTCCTTATGACACCTGGGTCCTTTTGTTTCCCGATTAATCCGCTTACCTACCTTCTTATTTTTTTATCGAGTCTTCACATAACTTTCGGTTTGTAACTCTATTTTAATCCTTCTTTTTTATTTATTACCATTATTATATGACTAATTTAGGGATTGTGCAAAAACACCCAGCACAATTCACTAAAAGTATTCACTCCTAACAAATATAATAAATACTATATAATACATAAATTTAATATTGAGGAGAATAGATTTGACGAACAAAAATTTTTTTGGAAACTTCCAAACAGCTAAGTTCTATGATAGCGTTTGGGGTCACTATAGCGATGACCTACCTTTTTGGATTGAAGTGACAAAAGAAGATAGAGAAGTATTAGAAATCGGATGTGGAACTGGACGTGTTACAATACCCCTTGCACAACAAGGGAAAAAAATACACGGGATTGATAATTCGGAGGCCATGGTAAACGTCTTAAAAGAAAAAGTGAAGAGCGATACTATGCTACACAATAAAGTCAGGATATATAAACGAGATATCCGTGATTTTAAACTAAATCGAACCTTTGATACCATCATCATTCCTTTTATTACTCTAAATCACCTCATCACTAATACGGACATAAACGCCACACTTCAATCCATTCGAAGACATCTTACTTCAGAAGGAAGTCTCATTTTTGATATTGTTAATCCCACTCAGTTAAGTGTCGATCCTAGAAAGCGTATGTGCAAAATTGAAGAGACGGGGGAGAACGTTGCTGTATGGCAAGACAGCAAGTATTTTTTTGACACTCAGATCTTTCAGGTAACCCACTACTATCAATACTGTGATGAAAAAGGAGACCCTAAAAGTGACGAAGTTACTCAAGTCAACCTATACTACCGAATCTATTATCCACAAGAAATGAATTATATTCTTGAAGCGAATGGATTTACGATAGTAAATAAATATGGTGGATATGATCAAATCCCGTTTACTGGAGTAGAGGATATTCAGATATTTGAAGTTTGTAAAATTTAAGCAAATGGTTAGTCCATACAGCCAAGGAATGTGCAAAGTTCCACTTCGATGCGGGGGCATTTTTAGAATGGTTGGGTAGTTGAGTGTGCTCGGGATTATCGGGATGCATCGCAACAATCTGAAGTTGATGCTCTTCTGGCTTAGTGTAATGGTTTATTAGGCTGGAGATTTCTTGACTCAAGATCCATGAGTTTTATCATTGATCTTATCGATAGTGTTAGAAATGAAAAGTCCTCCCTCCTCAGCAGGTATGGCGAGGAGGGAGGATTTTGATTCATTACGGGACAGATCATTAGAGAGATAAAAGGGGGATGATAATCCGAAGGGACATTATTACCTACCTCTCTTAACTATACTTGAAAGAACAGCGATATTCTGACCATTTTGCACCCCTATAAAATTGGCTGCTAGAGGGGTTCGTGCAAGTGTGATAGTGTCAATAATCTGAAAGGATGTGCCTGTAAAAGGTCTACTCGCAATTGTGGTTGATACATTTATTGCATTGTCAGGAATAAAGAAACTTCGTGATTGACCGGGAGGAACCAACACAACGGTATTGAACTGCTCATTGCTAACAGGAAGAGTGTAATTGGTAACGGCTCTGAGGTTTGTGTTGGAAGTTCTGTTAAAAACACCTTCTCTTAGGATAACCTCCTCCTTTCTATCGGAGATAGACAATATAAAAAAAGAGTATACTCGAAAGATAGAAGGATTGTTGTTTCTTAAACCATCCTATCAAAAATCAGATGTCACATCCCCCAGGATGGTAAACTACATTGAAATAAGAGAAATCAGCTCCTAAAACGAAGAGCCAATCAGATCATCTAGCGACAATCTGAGAATTTTATTTATCTATTACTAGTATATGACAAATTAATAGATTGGTTCTAATGTTTGAAGCGGATTTTATTACTATCGCTGTCGGCTTTATCGCTTGTTGTCGATGGATTAAACGAGAAAGGGGAAGTCCTTAAAGTAAGTAGTAGCTTCCAAAGTAAACTCCAAGAGGCTAACGATAACTATACAGCTAAAATTCAGGCCCTGTATGAGCAGATCGAAACAATTAGATCCGAATATCAGCGACAATTAGCAGATTATCAAGAACAGATAGATAGTATGGAGGAAGTCCACAGAAAGCAGGTAGAGGATCTTCAGGAAAAGGGAATTGATCAAAAAGGTTAGGAAGAAGAAGGACTAATTCTTCATCATCAGGACATCGCCGTAACATAACAGCTCTCGATGTTTTGCAGCCATGCCATCATGTCTGACTCCTCTTCTGGATGGCAAGCAATCAGATAAGGTACTTCTACCCGTTCCGTTATCGACTTGCCCTCGAAATCGACAACAGCTGCTCCCGCTTCTTGTGCAAGCAATACGCCTGCATACAAATCGGTTCCTCCCGAGTTGTAAAGCAAGACACGGTCAACATCCCCACGAGCCAACATCACCCATAATAGTGCTGGTGCCCACAAACGAAGGACCCGTTTAAAATCTTCATCCAGCCTCTGTTTTATCTGCATCGCTCTTGCATCTTTTTGTACCTGATGCCCTTGAATCCAGCCCACTGTTTGTTTGAGGCGAGGCTTTGGCGAAGGTGATGTAAGTTGCATCCGTACTCCGTTGCAGTAAGCTCCTTTCCCTCGATGAGCAAGGTACATCTTTTCCAGATGAGAGTCATAAATCACACCTAGCATAGGCTTATCCCGATAAAAAAGGGTGAGGCATACCGCATAGAGTGGAATTCCATGAGCGAAATTGTTGGTCCCATCAAGTGGATCAACATGCCACAGCCACTCGCTCTCATCTCCAAGTACGCCTGCCTCTTCGCTCTCGATTTGATGATCAGGAAAATGGTTTCGCAGGTGCTCTAGAATGATCTTTTCAGCGAGGAGGTCTACCTCCGTAACCACGTCCCCATCTGCCCCCTTTTCCTGGACGGAAAAGCCACTGGAAAATCGCTCTTTTGCTAGTTCTCCCGCTTCACGCGCTGCTTGGATTGCTACTTTTTCAGCTATCTTCAACGTTTCTTCCATAAGATTCACTCCTCCACCAACAGATTTTAGTTTATTCCCAACTATTGATTGTATTTTATTATCACTAATTACCTCTATGAAAAGTTGCAGCTTCTTCAGTCTTCTGGCACAACAACCAAGAAATATTTTTTCTTCTTGTTTCTTTATCAGGAATATCCAATTTACTCGAGAGTAGCCTCTCTTATGATCCATGTGAGAGTGCAATCAAATGCGACGTGTCATTCAACTTTACAATTGTACGACATCCATGTCGATCTAACCTCAAATGGGTAATACTACACGGATCCAAGTCATACATAATATTGGCTAAGTGGTGATCTTCCTGTATATTCAGCCAACCGTTTATGAGGCAAATCATCGCATTGGAGTGGGAGACGATTACAGCGACCTCTGCACGTTGTTCTTTTTTTATTCGATCCATCCATCCTCTGATCCGTTGATGCATCATGCGCCAACTTTCCCCTTCTTCGTAAGGTACCCAATCGATCGCTGGCTCTGTGAACGGTCGCTCTAGTTTTCGCGCCTCTTCTCGGACCATCCCCTTCGCAACCCCGTTATTTAACTCGCGTAACTCCCACTGCAATTGTGGGCGTTTGGCGATTGACTGACCAATCTGTTGCGCTGTTTCTTGTGCTCTTCTTAAATCACTGCTGTATAGACGATAGTCTCGACCATCAAGCATATTTTGCAACCGGAGTCCGGTAATCGTCGCTTGCTGCCTACCCCACTCAGTTAGAGTGCTATCCGTCCATCCACCTGTCATGTCAGTAATGTGATGTTCTGATTGGCCATGGCGAATCAATATAAGCTGGTTCAGCGGTCTCATCCCCAAACTTCCATTCTCTCTTGCAAATTACTCGTATGTAGTTCCAGCTGTGTCCCATCGGGGTCCAAGAAGCTAATAACCCACCCTTGTCCACGCTTCACAGGCCCACGAACAATATCAATTTCATTGGCTCGCAGTACTTCGACAGCGTTATCAAAATCTCTTTCTGCTATGGAAAAAGCAACATGATCCACACCATACCCCTCCCCATTCCAAATAGGCGTCGCTCTTTCCGAGATGAACACGCACCATACCAAGTACTCTCTCATAAAAGGTGAGTGATTGCTGTAGATTAGAGACACGAATCGTTATATGGTTAATCCCTGTTACCTTCAATTGAACCTCCCCCACCTACGCTACGCTAAGAGGTGGGGGATTCTTGGGAGCTCCCATCTAGTGACAGGATCGATTCCAAGCTTACACCGTCGTCCCAACGGCAAGAATCCTTAATCCTTCTTTCAAGATGTTCAGGGAGGCGTTGATGTCTCGGTCATGATGGGTGCGACACGCTGGACATGTCCACTCCCTTAGATTGAGGTTTTTCACCTCCTTGTTTCGGTAGCCACAGGAAGAGCATAGCTGACTGGAGGGGTAGGATTTCCCTACCTTCATGACCGTTCTCCCATACCACTTGGCTTTATACTCGAGCATGGCGACAAACTCCGACCACGAAGCATCGGTGATGGACTTCGCCAACTTGCGGTTCTTCACCATGTTTTTTACCTGTAGGTCTTCGATGCAAATCGTTTGGTTTTCACGTATCAGCTTGGAAGACAGCTTATGTAAGAAATCATGGCGGGCGTTCGTGATCTGTTCGTGGATGCGAGCCACTTTGATTCTCGCTTTGTGCCAGTTGGAACTGCCTTTGATTCGACGACTCATGATGCGCTGTGCCTTCGCCAACTGCTTTTCATAGTGGCGGAAATACGCAGAAGGCTTGACTTTCGTCCCATCGGTAAGGATAGCGAAATCCTTGAGACCAAGATCCACCCCAACTGATTGATTCGGATTGACAGGAGCATAAGGGCTTTGGTTCACTTCGCACAGGACGGATACAAAGTACTTGCCTGATGGACTGCGACGGATGGTAGCCGAAAGAATGCGTCCTTTTACCTCGCGGGACTTGGCAAACCTCACCCATCCTAGCTTAGGTAGCTTGATTCGATTGGCGACGATACTGACACGAGGAAGCTGATTCTTCTTTTCAATCTTGGTTGTGTAGGATTGAACCATGTTCCGTTTACTTTTAAAGCGGGGTCGCTCGTTTTGTTTCTTGAAAAATCGCCCAAACGCATCATCGAGGTTTCTAAGAGAAGATTGCAGGGCGTGAGCATCCACTTCTTTTAACCAATCAAACTGTTTTTTCAATTCCGTAAGGAGCTTCGCGGAAGCGGTGTACGTAAATCTTTTACCAGACTCTTTGTGTTTTTCATGGGATTTGGCAAGAAAGTGATTGAATACAAAACGACTAGAGCCAATGGATTTGTTAATGAGCGTCGTTTGTTCCTTGGTTGGATACAAACGGAACTTAAACGCCTTGTGCATCTTATCTCCTCACTTTTTCCCTTGATTCTGAATATAACTTTTGATCACGTCCAACGGCGCTCCACCCGTTGTTAACAAACAAAAACTTCTTGACCAAAAATACGCTTTCCATCATTCCTTTCTTACATGGGAAATTCTTTTTTGATCACACGAGAACTCGCACTCTTAAAAGCGTTAATAAACGTTGACAATTCTGTTTTCGGGTGGGCTTTAAACAACACATGGACAGGATCATGATCATGGTCCTAGTAAGGTAATAGGATACTTGCTACCGATATGAACGAACATTTGTCTAGCTCTCTCTGATAATGGATCATTGATTACTTTTCTTCGGTATTTAATGACAAGAACCAAGTGATAAGTGAGACTGAAGACTGAATGATTATTGCTATCTAATTTCATTTATATAACAACCTTTTTTCTAGTTAATTCTGAATATATCATAGAGGGCGCTCTCAAACAAGAGCCTTTCGGCTATCGCCGAACTGAAATTCACCACCCATTAGCAAGCTTGAAGTGGGTCTCCTCTTTCAGCAAGAAGGATAGAAACAACTCCTTTGGAAGTGTGGAAATGTATGAATCAGACGACCATTGTTGTTTATCTATCTTACCAATCATAAGCTTTTCACCTAGAATCTCCTTTCTCCCAATTTTCTACTTCTCCCTCGATAACATAAAAGAGTGGATGCACTTTAACCACTCTCTCCTTAACCCTATCATAATGAGTAGGATCTCTTTCTTTTAGCTTCTTAAGTAACCAGCTCCGCTCGAAGTCTCGTTGTCCGGTTGTCACTGCTAATTTTTTCTCGGTCACAGGATGCTCAATCTTTGTCCCGTCAAACCGATACCCACGCTTGTCTGCCTCTTCTTTAATCACATATAAATAGGTGGCAATGGCTTCTTCCGGACATGAATGTTGCCGAAATCTCTCCAGTTGAGGATGGCGTGTATATCCCTTGGTTCGGTCTAATAATACCGCTTGCGCTAAAAGTGATTCCCTCCATAGGGCTACCAGCCCTTTTCGATCAAGGAATGATGGATGAAGTGACCATAACCGCACATTCTTCTCCTCCTTCTGATCCCAATTCTATCCTAGAATGCCCCAAACAAAAAAGAGCACTTCATATAATGAGCTACAAAACTAATGGAGCTATCGTAGCCAATCCCCTCCACCTTCACCGTTGCCTATAATGGTGAGACGACAATCGCACAAATAATTCATATTTATGGTATTATATCTTGCATACGAATATAAAGGAGGTTTATCGTTGGAGAAGTCAATAATAGCGAAGAAAAAGAAGTCAGTAGAATTATTTTTAAAGATCACGAATCCTATTGTAATTATCGTCTCTTTTATATTGATGTTAAAGACGAATGATGATATCTGGATGACCGTTATGTTAGCCTATGTTACCGGGATGCTAACCATTTTAAACACCATGGAGTTCATAGAGACGAGAAAAGAAACCGGAAAGTTCAAATTAATGCTAAGCATATTTACAATCGCCTTTATAACGAGTGCTTTTGTATATTGTGTTGTGAATATATTTATTCATTTATGATGCATCCGAATAACGGAGGCTTTTTGTGCAGGAAAATACAGAATACAGCAATCATAGTGCGATCATCACAACCATGGACGTTAATGAGCGTTGAACCCGATTTGACTCGGTCAATTTGAGTCATCGTAAGTTGATGAGGAGTACGCCAAGCTTTAATCTCAGACATCTGCAACAATAAAGCGCTTCCTTCAGAGGGTAAAGTTCAGTTGATCGTCTTTGGCAACTTTGAAGTGCGGGAGCGTTCGGCACGAAAGGGATGCAACCCACAAACAGGGGAAGAGATGGAATTTAAGGCAAGCAAGGTGTCTGCGTTTAAGCCGGGAAAACAGTTAAAGACTCGTAGCACTAAGAAAAGAGCCGTGAAGGGTCCCACTCCACTACGGCTCTTTCTAACGTGAGTCTACTACTAGCATACGCCCTCTCATCTCTTATTATTAATCCTATGGGAGGGACAATATCTTTGAATATTATGATATAATAAGATTAAATAAGGATAGACAAGTCCGTGGTGGATGGCTAATCCTCCCCATAGAGGGGAGGGATGCCGATGATCTAAATATGGATTGCAATAGTTGCAACGGTCACACTTGTGGTAAATATCGCAGTGATTGCCTACAAAGTAGGCAAAGATGTTACTACAAATAAAAAGTAATCCACCTCGGGCTGGGAACCTTTAGGGTAGATTACTCGTGAAGGTCATTGGTTAAAGTCACTTTGCGGGGAGTCATCCGCTAGGGTAGTCTATTCTCGCGACGGTAGGTGTTACCAGCACCTACCGTTTTGCGTTCTGTTGATAATATAATACCACAATTGACTGTGAATTATCCATACTGTACTCAAAAATCAGTAGTGACCTGCCACTTGCGTCCAGCCCCACACTCCAACTTCTGTTCCAGCTCCTACCGCTTGATTTCTTGACTCCCGATGGAATAACCACATGAGATGACCAATCTCGTCATCTTGCTGATCCCTCTGTGTCGCCACTACATCTTGAAGATTAAACATATGTGTTTCCTCCTCGCTTAATTTTGGTCAAATCAAAAAATCCCATCGGAAATAAATTCTCAATGGGAGCGTGGAGGAAGTGTGAATAAGGTTACCATCTAGGTGCCTTCATGCTACAATGCAGTATTGTATATATTAACTATGGCATTGGAGCGAGAAAAATGAGGAAGATTTTTTTACTGGTTGTTTGTGTGTCCGCATTCCTATTCAACTCTTGCACATTTATTTCTGAAAGCAATCGGAAAACCGATGAATTCGGTAGAATCGAAGCGAATGCACCGGCAGCTGGAGGTGCCCTCATATTAAAAATGGCAGAGGCTCTAAAAAAGGATCTAGAAATAAGAAGGAAGGAACGGTTGTACTGTCAATATAGTGATTGTGTTGCCATTGGAGACGATTATGCAAGTAGAATTAGGGATGACTTCGGTGAAATCATTGGTTCATCAGATCAACTCAATTGGGATGCCAATGAAGGCTTTGTTGATTTAGCGGATTATAAAATAGAAATTGATGGAATTGTAAACCGCTACTATATTTCTGCTGATGAAAAAGAACAGGAAAAATTAGATGAAGATGCGCAGAAAGCTTGGAGGATCGTTAAAGCTGTTATTCCTTCTAGTCAAAGAGCAGAGTTAGAGGGTTTAGCTTTGTTCCGCTACAGTAATGCTACAGCATTTTCTAAAAGTTACCTCCATTTCGACGATGACTTTAAGGGATGGAATTTAAATTTATCACAGACGCTCCTACAAGATAAAAGAGCTCTAGTTGAAAATGTTGTACATGAAGCAGCTCATCTCGAGATACAGAGTGAGAATCAAATACCACCGAACAAGACGTCATTAGCCTACGCCAGCCTCGATCGAATGGATATTGTAGAAGAAGAAATCTCTAAGTGCAAAACCTTTTTCTTAAACTATCATGGATGCAGTTTAGAAAATTCCTACTTAAATCAGTTTTATTCTATATTTTGGAATAATCTTGAAAGTGAGAGGAAGTCATTAGATATTGAAAACAATAGCGATCATTATTGGAAATTCTACTATAACCATCAATCAGAATTTGTTTCAACCTATTCCATCATGAACGTTACAGAAGACATTGCAGAGTCGTTCACCCACTTTGTTTTCAAACCAAAGCCCCGAAATTTCAACACGATAGCGAATCAAAAAATAGCCTTCTTCTACGATAATCCAGAACTCGTGGAATTGCGGGCACTCCTTTTAATGCGTATTTACGAGGAGTTGGAGCAAAAAGAAGAGATGTAACATTACGGCACCCGTAGCGGTGCTATTTTTATGGGAGAGATAAGCATTAGCGATCTACTAAGTTATTTCAAGCTATTTGATGATTTTATGATGAAGGAAAAAAATAAAAAAAAGAGCGTTTAACGCTCCTTATCCTCTACACATCAGCCCATCTTATTTAACAAGAGCTCGCCATACTTCATGCTCTTTGTTGATATGAACCATAATGTCCTCGTAGCTAACCTCAATTTCTGTATGATCACCAAGAGCATGGTTCACGCTAAAACTTACTCCTAGATGATCCTCCGTTAGATAGCTATAGACGCCATCCCCATCCTGCCTCGCTTGATCCGAATCTTGCAGTAGTACTTTTACGTCTGCGTTACTCCAATGACTTACTACCTCTCGATGATCAGAGCGAAGAACCTGACCATTCATAAGCGCACTCACAAATGCATCATCTACTCTGATAAAATCAGTTAATCGCACTTTCTCTTCATTCACCAAATCAATGGTACTTGTAGTGAATAAATTTGTTGGGTAAGCGTCTCCCGCTGAATAGCCAATCCCAGTATACTGAATACTAATCAGGTTTCCTCTTTGAAAAGTCACCTTATAGTCCACGTCCACCTCTCCGACAACATCACCTTCAAATCGGCTCAGAACGGATAAAGCATCCAGTCTGATTAATTTATTCACAGTTTCTAATTTTAACTTCATTTCGGTGGTATCTAATAGCGAGTGCGGAGCTGAAGGATGGATGATTTGTGGATAGGTAACCCGAATGCCTCTGCTACTGTATACTTTGTCGGTCACGTCATACTCCATTCCTCGTAGGTCCAGGTCCCCATTCTCTTCAACAGGATCTTTCTCTTCTTTTGCTTTCTCTTGGTCATCCACTACCGTCTTTTTGTCTTCCTTTTCTGCTACCTCCTCCTGTGGATGTGAGGTCTCATTCGGTGTTGCCTTCTCTTCCTTATCAAGGCTACAGGACACCAGGATTAGAGGGAGAAGCAAACTACAAGTCCAACTGATCCTTTTCACGTCTCATCTTCCTTTCCGAGGGATACCGGATTCATTTACATATCATAGATATTCCATGACCATAATACTTGTTCTCCATTTCGTTTTTTTTCTAAGTAAAAGGCGGATAACTAGGGAACACTCCATTCCCGGTCATCCGCCTTCTTAAGTATAGCAGTCACTAAACATGATGGATTTTTGTTAAATTAAGTGAGGGATCTAGCTTCCTCACATAGGTGAATCATGCTACTCGCTGATCATCTTAATCGTATAAGAACCTCGTTCCATCCATTGCTGGTCGCGATTTACTTTCTGGTAGGGGACGGTGACATTAAATGATCGCTGAAATGGATTAGGCTCCAAGCGCAAGACCCGCTCTTCTTCCCAATGGGGTTGCCACTGGATATCATGATAGTGGATACCATTTTCATACCAAGGAAACGTATTTTCACCTGGTTCATTCAAACAGATAAAAAGCGAGAGATCATCACAGAATTGCAAGAAACGAAAGTTTGGCTCCAGTGTCCGCCAAGCTTCTTCTCCCAACTGCTCACGTAAACGTCGTTGACGTTCCTTCTCCCCTTGGTAAAAACGAATGGCTTCGTCCTCTGTCGCCGATTGAAAAAAAGAAGCGAAATGCAGGCTACACATGGCCCCAGCATAAGCATCTTCTGCTTGCACACGGTCAATTCCCCATTTATATGCCGGCAGTTTGGGACCTAAGGGATAATCAATAAAGGAATAAGGCGCTCCGGTCTGTTCATTCCAACAAACTTCATCATCCAACTCTTCCCACGCAACATCGTGATAAGCAATAGCAAAGAGGGTGGAGGCGGCATTGACCAAGGGTTTCTCCCAATTAACAGCAAACTCACCCGAGATCAATCCGTGATCAAATTGGGGAATGAGTATAAAATGGTCGCTCCGTTCACGTACAATCATGCCATCCTTCCCCTTTCACTAAGAAATTCCGTGTTTTCTCTCCTTACCCTATCTATATTCCTTTTCCGCTGTTTTGACTAAACATCAGGAAGCCGATAACAATGCGAAGAGAAGAAAAGAGCACACGGAGAAAGGGCAAGAAGGGACGTATTTTCTAGCTTACACCATTCATCTTGAAGCAGAACAAGTCCCAAAAGAATCGTTCCCTTCTCCTCTAATGCTCTATAATCTTCCCTTATCCGTTTTCTTCATGATTTCTCTATCTAACATCATTTCTGTGAGGAAGAACGGCTGCGATTCTTCGCCGCCAAGAGCCGACTTACATGCGTCGTTTCGCCAGTTTGCTCTTTCTCTTCCCGCTCAGTTCTCTTTCGAGAAGCCTGCTTTGCCTTCTGTAATGAACGAGACTGTTCCTTCTGGGTTGAACTGCTTTCACGCACGAGGCTTGATGGACGCTTATTCTTCTCATTGTTTTTCTCTGATCTCTCTGCTTGAGCGAAACGCGGTCGGGTGCCTTCTGTCTTTGTTATCTGAGGCGAACCTTTAGATGATTTCTCAAGTGATACCCAGGGAGAAAGCCGCTTGCCTGCTTTTTGCTTCGCCTGCTGGCGCAATTTGCCTAAGTGACCGGCATAAACAGGCTCAGATGTAGAATTACTGTCCCTTCTCCATACGAACAGCTTCTCCCACCACATCGCCGGTAAAGATAAACGGCGTACAGCAATATCCAACGGCCATAATAAGGCTGCCAACAACAGCAGCCATAGAGAGAGGTCCTGCCCTGACCATTTACGAGGAAGAGAAGTTTCCCAAGCATCCCGTGCTTGTTGGATCACCGTTCCATTCTCAGATGCTGCCACACGCTCGATCACTTTTGATTCCGTCGAGGGTAACTGGTATTCCGCCGAGTAGGGAATGCTCATCCCATACGTCCCCATCGCCGTCTCCTCTCCCTCTTTGATAGCGGTTAGTTGGAGGAGATAGGTTCCCGGTTCATTTCCCGAAAAATTGCCTTGATAGACACCAGGAGACGTCGCTTTCACTTCCACTTCCTGCTTTCGTAATTGATCATCAACCACTGTCACCCTAAGCGAGTCTGCTTGTTGTCGTTGTTCATCCGTCAAATGCACTTCTATCTGCGCCCTGCCATCCACCAATTCCGAACGAACATCGGCACGTGCACTCGGGTATTGGGGAAAAGTCCAAGTTACCGCTTGCTGAAAGAGATCACGAAATAAGGTGCTCTCCACCCAGGAAGCAGACCATTTTCCATCAACATCACTCGTCCAAGCCACACTGCGCCCCAGTCCATACTGCCAACGAGCCAACACAGGATCCGGATAGGGACTTGCCAATACCACTTCCGCTGTCTGCTTGGGCGTCGTCGCTACATAGGCACGTAAGGGAGGAATTCCGTCTGCAAATAGAGGAGACCACTCTCTACCACTTACCTGCCGGGGACGAAAGGGTTCGTCCTTAATATACGAGTCGGTCGCCATCACGGTTTCACGACTAAAAATGGTGGGAAGAGAACCTGCACTGTCAACGAAATAGTAACGCCCTTCACCCGCATCGGCCAAAGTTTGCAAGAGATTCTGGTCGGCTCCTTGTCCAACTGCAACCGTTGATAGTGTCATTCCTGTCTCTTTCATCTGCGCCGTCAGCTCTTGATACTCTCCTCCAGTGGCCGATTGCCCATCTGTCAGCAAGATAATATGCTTTCGTTTCACATCCAACGTGGCCAGTTGCTCATAAGCCTCTTTGAGGGCCGGAAAAATATTGGTTCCGCCATCAGCGGGAATGCCACCGATCTTTTGTTCAATCAGTTGCCGATCTTCCACTGGTGTAGGGTCCATCACCCACCATGGCGCATCATCGAAGGCAACCACACCGATCTGATCCTGCGGGCTAAGCATTTGTGTCGATCGTATCGCCGCTTCACGGGCAAGTTGCATCTTCTTCCCATCCATACTCCCAGATTTGTCAATGACCAGCATTAACCCTAAAGAAGGCTTCCGTTGTGGATCCAGCTCCATATTGACTGGGAGCGCTTCTTCAATTGGAGTTTGAAACCATCCCCCCACGCCAAAGCTGTTTTCGCCTCCTGTCATCATCAAGCCAATGCCAAAATCACGAACCGCTGTCCGCAATTGCTCCATCTGCTCGTCATCAATCGAAAAAGCAGGGACATCTGCTAAAATCACGGTGGAATAAGGTGTATATCCCTCTAAGTTGGCAGGGAGCATCGCCGGTGACTTCTTCTCAACCTGGATGCCTCCAGCCCGGAGTGCAGAGATCAGGTTGCTCGCTGCACCCTTATTCTCCTCTACCACCAACACTCTCGGCTCTCCCTCGACCTGACTAAAAGAGAAGGCTTCATTATTATGAGTCACGGTATCCTCATTGGCCTCTAACTCCACCCGATAACGAAGAAAGCCACTCTCTTGGGCCGTAGCGGTAAAGGCAAACCGGCTTTTTCCCGGTTCAATTTTTACGCTCCGTTCTCCCACTTGACGCTGTCCTTCGTACAATCGCAAGACCCCATCCGTCTGGTGGGTGCTTTCCACTTCAACGGCCACTTTATATTCTTCGCCTTTATACAACCTTCCAGGAACATCTACCGCACGAATCAAGGTTTCTGTGGCTGTTTTCCTCTCCACTTTCACCATTTGCAATGGAAGCTCCTGTTTCGCCGCGATGGCTGCTTCCGCGCTTAAGTCGCCCTGCGTCTCTATGCCATCGGTCAACAAGACAATGCGTCCACGCGCATCTGTCGGAATGAGCGCTTCTGCTAGACGAACACCTTTAGATAGATCGGTTGCATGATTAGATAATTGGGTTGTCAGTGGTGCTACCACTGCCGACGTGGTTAGTGGTTGTTCCACGACGGCTTCTTCCGCTACAGATACGATCGCGTATGTATCATCCGGACTTTTTTGCGCAACGGCTTCTTCTAATTGCTTCATCACCTCGGCTTCATTGTTCATCGATGCCGATCGGTCCACTACAAACACGACGGTCTCTCCCTGAACAGGAGACAAAACAGACGTACGTGCCAAAGCCAGAATCAGGAGAAGGAAAAGGAGTGCACGTAGAAGGAGAATCGCTTGTTTCTTCCTTCTACCCCAGCGTTGGTCACGCTGCCACCACCACCAGAGACTCCAGCCTGCTGGAATGAGGAGAAGGAGCATCCAGGGAAGAAGAAATTTAAGCGCCACGCGTAAACACCACCCATTCCACTCCGATTAATGTACCTGTTAGAAGCGCCAGCCACCACCATATTTCCCGTTGACTTGGTTGCTCTTCTTCATTTTCTGCTGTCATAGGGTTGACAGGGACCTTTGCTGGGGCGATATTGGATTCTGCTGATGGGAAGTGGGTCGCCACATAACGCACCTCTGCCTCGCTTTCCACCTGATAAAGACCGGTTTGTTGCGGAAGAACGAAGGAAACTGTACCACTTGTACCCACTCGCTCCATCACCTGTTGCCCCGGGGTTTGGATATTCACCTTATCCATAGGCTGTGTAAGCGGAACCTGCACTTGTTCACCGGGCATTCCTTTAAGGAGTGACTGATCCTCTGGCAACAACCACGTAAGTGCTTGATGCATCAAGAGAGGAAAATCCGGCTTCAAGGCAAGATCCGACTGATTTAATGAAAAGGTTAGCCAGACAATGCGTTGTCCTGCTTGTTCTCCCGCCAACACAAGAGGGGTCTCGCCTGCTTGTACCACTACTTCCGCCCATGGGGGAGGCGTCACCGCTTGCGCCTTCGCCACATGTAAATCAGATAGCTCCAATCCTCGCACGATCGGGTGATCCTTGATTTCGATCTCCCCTTGCACTTCCTTTTCCCCCGCAACGGTTATTTTTTCAGGGGCAGAGCTGGAACCCATGATGAATAAAGCCCCTTGTGTGGGCCAAGGTGAGGTTGTTTTGTCCAAAATCGTAAGTGGGTACGTTTTTGCCTCTGAATTTGACTCCCCATGAATCACCTCCAGCCGTGGCTGTAGTTGCAATACCTTCCCGAGGAAGTAATCCCCTTCTCCTCCGTTCATCCATAAAACTTCTGTGGAAGCGGAAGAAGAGGGAGCTGCCCAAGCTTCGTTATCCATCAGCAACCCATCTTCCTTATGAGATAGCTGTACCCGATAGTAAGGAGAGTCGGGCAATTGATCAAAGGAGAGCGTAGCGCTGGTATTCGGTTCGATAGCGAGTGAGCGCGCATCCACCACCTGTTCCTCCGCATCGTATAGGGTCACATTCGCTGTCTGAGACTCCGTTCCTAGATGGTCCACACGCACCCATCCCCTGTTTTGTTCCTCCTCTACTGCTACATGAAAAGAGGCGATCGCTAGATTCTCTGTTGATTCTCCTATCGATACCACCCGATGCGGGCGCAGGGGCGTATTTCTAGGAAAGCCCGCTCCATCTCCGAACCAGACGATTTCGGAACGCTCTTCTCCTTGGGCCAATGCATGTGCAAGGGAGAGGGAAGCACGTATGTCACTTGGGGAGACCTCTCCTTCTATCTCTGCTACGGCTTGCAATAAACGCTCTCCATCCGCCGTTTGAGAAGCAATGACACGTGGGACCTTCCCTGCGGTCACCAGTGTCATCGTCTGCTCCACACCCTTCGCTTCAATCCACTCAACCAATTCTGCTTTCGCTTTCTCCAAACGCGTTGCTTCCCCCTCTTGCGCAGACATACTGGCAGAAACATCGATCAGGAGAATCGTATGTGCCGCTTGCACTCCCTCAGCTGGAATCGCTGGTCGAGCCAATCCCAAGACAAAAAAGATCATCGCCAATAATTGCAGCAATAAGAGAAGGTGTCTGCGCAAACGTTGCCAGGGTCGGTTCGCTTCAAACGGAGATAAGACACGCTCCCATAGGAGTGTACTAGTGACGGGCTTATCGATATAGGTTCGTTTTAACAAATAAAGAAGGAGAATCAGTGGGAGGAATAAGGCAAGCAATGCGCTCCACGGTTGTAACCATTGCATCAAACATCCTCCTTTCTCTTGAGCTAACTAACTATTTATATGGAATTGATCGAGCCTATTCGCACTCCTTGGCTTCCACCTATCCTGATCGTACTAGACCAGCTAGACGCAATGTTTGAAAGATCACTTGTTCCAATCCATCTTCCACCGCTATAGGGACATAGACCATCCCGCGAGAAAAACACCACTCCCGCAGATCCTTTTCATATTCCACATATGTCTCGCGGTATTGCGCACGAATGGACGTGGATAAGGAAACCTCGCGCTGCGAGCGGGTCTCACTATCCAGTAAACGCAAGTCCCCATGATAGGAAGGGTCTCGTTCTTCTGCTAGAGTAATATGTAGCAGACAAACCTGTTGCCCTGCATGCTGCAAGGAGGCGAGTCCATCCTTTAATCCACTTTCAAACCAGGTATCTGTTAACACCCAGGTCATCCCCGGTTGTTTAGGCAATGCTTGTCGTCTTTTAAGCGCTTCATTCAAATCGCCTTTCCCCGCAAAGGACAACCCTTCTAAAAAGGACAAAACACGGTGGATTCCGATTTTCCCCTGCTGTAGAGGAAGATAACTTTCTACCTGATCTCGAAAGGCATAAAGGGCCGTCCGGTCCAGATTGGTAAGGGCAATCGCACTCATCGCAGCTGCAAGCTGTTTGGTGAAATACCCCTTATCCCCCTCTCCGAAGTCCATCGATTGACTGGTATCGATGTAGAGATGAAGAGCCAGTTCTTGTTCGTCTAAGTAACGCTTTAAATACCACTTTCCCAGACGGGCATAGGCTTGCCAATCCAATAGACGAATATCGTCACCTGGGGTATACGCGCGGTAATCAGCAAACTCCAAGGAACTCCCCAGAAGAGGTGACAACCGCTGTCCCACCTGACTCCCTCTCATCCATTGTCGACTCACTAACTGCAAGCGTTCCAACCGCAAGAGAAAAGCGGGATCCAGCAAAGACGGTGAAGTGCTCACTTCAATCGCTCCTTACGCCACACCGTCAGAAGCTCCTCTATAATGGAATCGGTGTTCACACCCGTTGCTTCAGCCTCAAAATTGCGTAAGATCCGGTGACGCAGTACCGGGTAAGCCATCTGTTCTAAATCCTCCAGCGAGACATTAAGGCGTCCTTGTAGGAAAGCACGTGCTCTTACTACTTGCATCAATGCTTGTAATCCTCTTGGACCAGCACCCGCACGCACATATTTTTTCACCATCGCCGGGGCCTCTTCTCGTTCCGCATGGGAGTGTAACAAGTACCAAACTGCGGCATCCATCACTTCGTCAGGAACGAGTATCTCCTGCACCAAATCTTGAATCGCTTCTAAGGTCGGACCATCTGCTACTCGCTCCACTTCTTGTGGCTTTGTCCTCTCCACCAACTGGCGTAATTCCTCTTCTGTTGGAAAGGGAACATGAATTTTTAACAAGAAGCGGTCCAATTGTGCTTCTGGTAACAGATAGGTCCCCTCTTGTTCCAGTGGGTTTTGAGTTGCCAAAACAAAGAAAGGCTCCGGTAGGGGGTACGTCTTACCTGCTGCCGTGACCGTGTGTTCCTGCATCGCTTCCAAAAGAGCGCTTTGCGTCTTGGGCGTGGCACGATTCACTTCATCCGCAAGCACAAAACTGCCAAAGATGGGACCCTGCTGAAATTGAAAACCTTGTCTTCCCTGTTCATCCGTCATAATCATGTTCGTTCCCGTAATATCAGCAGGCATTAAGTCAGGGGTAAATTGAATACGCGAAAAGGGTAGAGCAAAACAACGGGCCACTGTCCGCACCAACAAGGTTTTTCCCAAACCAGGCACGCCTTCCAATAAGGCATGCCCGCCCGCCAAGAGGGCAATCAATACCTGTTCGATCACGTCTTCTTGTCCGATGATCACTTTTCCAATCTCTTTACGCACCACGGACACCTTCTCTTGATACGTAGCCAATGCTTCTTGCCAATCTGCTTCTGTCCGTTCCATTTTCTTTCCTCCCTTTCATCCTCTTCCTATTTAACCACCGTTACGGTTCAATGGAGGAGAAGTACTGTCGAATCAGCTCCTGCATCGAAGGATCCAATTGCCTTCGATCCACTGCTTGTCGTGCTTTTTCCGCATATTGAGTAAACACTTCTTCATACGATCGAGGGACACCCGGTAGGTTAGGAGAGTCACTTTGCGGGCCATCTACTCCGTCTCCGAGTGGTCCTTGTACTGCATCCGGATCTGTTCCCCCATCGATTCGATCAGGGACGGTTACTTGCGTGCGACTTCCTTCTCCCCTTCCAGCACCGCTTCCGCTACCCGGAGCACCACTGCCTGAGCCACTCCCATTTCCATTTCCATTTCCATTCCCAGAACCGCTTCCTGCCCCCCCATTGCCACTGCTATCTCCATTCCCGTCTTGAGAAGTGGGCGAACCCTGTTCGTTATCCGAACTCTGCTGCTTCGCTACTTCATTATCCGATTGTCCTTTTTTCGCCAGTGTCTGCTTCCCATTCTGCACTTGCGACTTCGCTTGAGCCAACTGATTTGCATAAGCAGATGAATTTGTTGCCTCCTGCGCCGATGCAAATGCATCGGCTAGTTGGTCCGCTACCTGTGGGGACGACTGCCGGAGACTCGACGCCGCTTGTTGCAATTGCCTTGCAATCTCTTCTGCTTCCTTATCTCCAGATCGAGCGAGCTCTTCCGCCTGTTTCTTCCACTTCTCTGCCAGTGCGTTCCGCTCGTCTTCTGTCAAAGTAGCTAACTCTTCCTTTAAAGCAACCATCGCTTCTTTTTTCGCTGTCGCATCTCCCTCGTTCATCTTTTGCGCCCACTCCGCAGTAGCAGGGTTCTGAGTGAGTGCTTCATTTAATTTCTCCTGTAACTGTGCCACTTGTTGGGTTTCTTTTTCTAGTTGCTGCAATTTCTCTTCCGCTTGAGCCATCGCGCTCATGCTCTCCTCTAAGCGATCGCTTTCCGCCAGTTCTTCCTTTAAATCGTCCAATACTTGTGCTAATTCCTCTTTCTCTTCTTCCGTTAATTCTTCATTCGAAGCGAGCTCTTCTTGCATCGCTTCTACTTTTTCTTCTTGCTCTGCAATCGCTTTTTTCACCTTATCCTGTTCTTGCGCCACTTCATGTAGTGGATTGGGATAGAGGAGCAAGAAGAGGACCCCTACTCCCACCAACACACTGCCCACCCCCTCTTTCCACGAAGGAAGGGAGAATGGATATTTCTGTGGCAAAACTTTCACCAATCGAGCCAGTGCCGCTGTCGCATCCGCTCGTTGCAACAAGACAAAAGGATGTTCTTCCTTTCGCTTTTGGTAAGCGGTGATTGCTCGCTCTTCTAGCCCCAATCGATCTGCCAGTTGCGCTGTCTCCTTCCAGCTAGGGCGCTGAAGCAGAGCCACCAGCATACTTCCTATCACTCCTGCCACCAAGCTGAGAAGTGAAAACATGGTCACATGAAGAAGAGGAACCACCCGTGCACACAGGAGCCAGCCAAGTGCGAGTAATAACCCAATGAAGATTCCCCATTTCAAGCAATGTAAGCACCTTTGTAGCCACAAGCGACGCCGCAAACGACCCAACTCTCTTTCAGCTCCACTCCAACCTTTGTATCCCATTTCCCTTCCCTCCTTTAAGAGAAAGAAAAGACCTCCCTTCACATGCATCCCCTTTAAGATGAAGCATGGATGAAGGAGGCCTCCCCCTCATTCCTTCTAACTATGCTGTTTCGCGTTTGGCTCTACGCAATTTCCACGGACGCCAACGTAGTGGTGAAAGCAGATAAATGCTCCACAAAAGTAGAAGCAACCCTAATCCGCCGTATGTCGCACAGAATAAAACAAAGCCATTAACAACATTCGTTTGTCCAGAAAATGAATACATGTTACTCATAGACTCACCATAGTAAGACTCAGCTAAAGCCAACATTGGATTCAGTCCCTCTAACCATTCCAGTATCTCTGGGGGCGGGGCGGGGGAGGTCATGCTCTGCATTCCGTAATACATCCCGACAAATTGCAACAACAAAAAGGTCCCCAATCCGATGAGAACGACGGTCACATAGGTAACCACTGTCGCAATGCCTGATCGTTTGATGAGGCTGGAATAGAAAATTCCTAAACTCCCCATGAAAAACATGGATATTAAGAGATGAACCAACACACGCCCCATCTGCGTCAGCGAGGTTCCACCAAACAGAAACATCACAGAGTACAAAGGAAGAGTCGCCAATAAGAGAAGCAGCATGAAGCTGAGCGAAGAAATCAATTTACTAATCATAATGCTACTCGAACTTAAAGGCGTCGTAAGGAGAACAGGCAATGTTTGTCGCTCTCTCTCCCCACTGATGAGCCCGGCTGTCAAGCCTGGGATGACAAAAGCCATTGTCACCAATTGGATCATAGCCAACGCAAAAAAGAGGGTTTGACTCTGCTCCGGACGCAATTGACCCTGCATACTAAAGAGATACGCAAAAGCAAAAGCAATCACGCCCGTAATCAAGAGATAAAGCGAGATCATCCATGGTGTGCGTTTGCGTCGCATTCGTTGACGCAGTTCTTTCTCCAATACGGGATGCCTCAGTAGAGACCGTAGTCGATTCATTCTCCTGCCTCCTCTCGCTCTGCTGTAATTTGCAAAAAGACTTCTTCCAGATTAACTTCCGTTCGTTTATAGTCCAGTACAGGAATTTCTGCTTCTACAAGTGCCCGCAAAAGCGCTACTTGTTCCTCTTCGCCACCTGCAAATAACAGTTTGAGTGCATCACCCACACGATGGACAGATTGCACTTGTGATTGCGCTTGCAGCACCTCTCTTGCTTCTTCCGCTCGCGCTAGCACTTGCAACTCAACCATACTTCCTCCATGAAGCTGCGTACTCATCTCTTCCACATCACCGCTTGCCACCAGTTCCCCCCGCTCCATCACTCCGATGTGATCACACAAATGAACCAACTCTGGCAAGATATGCGAGCTAATCATGATTGTTTTCCCCATACTCTTCAACTCGTTCAGTACTTCGCGAAATTCAATGCGTGCACGCGGATCCAACCCAGAAGCGGGCTCATCTAAGATCAGAAGCTCTGGATCGTGTACCAAGGCACGTGCCAATCCAAGCCGTTGCTTCATCCCCCGCGACAAATCGTCAACATATTCATCACGCTTCTCTCCCAGGTTAACCAGCTCCAGAAGTTCAGACGCAATGCGCTTACGATGTTGTGCCTCGATCCCATAGGCCGTCGCATAAAAATCCAGATATTCCATCGCAGTCAATCGATCATACACTCCGAAGAAATCCGGCATGTAACCGATGATCCGGCGCACTTCTGTCGCTTGTTTCATCACATCCATCCCATCGATCCATGCTCTCCCTTCCGTAGGAGCCAGTAAAGTCGATAAGATGAGCATCGTGGTCGACTTCCCTGCGCCATTAGGACCAATGAAACCAAAGACACTTCCACGCGGAACATGCAGATTTAGATCGATGAGTGCTTCGGTTTTCCCATACACTTTACTCAGATTCTCTGTGCGAATCATGGTTTCACCTCCCCTTTTATTGCAAGGGCAGGAAGGATACCGCCCCAACCTTCTGCATTTGCCATCTTCGCCCGAATTCGATGATGAGGAGATAAGTAAGACGCTATATCGGTCAGATCATCCGCTTCTGATATAGCCACATACTCTTCTTTTTCCCAATCGTATAACTCCAGATTAAGTCCCGAATCAAGGATATCTATTTGTTCTACCTTCCACTGTCTTGGCAACTCATACTCTAAAATTAATTGTTTACTGGTAGCAAAAACCATTCCGTCGGGTTCTATATCAACAGACCCTTCTATAATCTCTGGTGTAAGGTTTTCAGGAAACCACTGACTCTCCCCTGCTTTCGGCCATTCAAACGTTACAGGTGCTGACACCAAGGTCAAGTGTCTTTGTTCTTGTGAGATCTCTTGACCTTCACTTGCGAGCTGGAGGGAGTAGAGCGGATCTTCTGTCCATCCGTAAACCAAATTGGTGTTTCGCAAATCTGCTCCGAAAGCATTTATCAAGGCATCTTTGTTATCTTCCAAGATGGAGCCGGTGTTGATTGAACTATACGCCATCGAGGAAGACGGATCGTCTATATTTGATACCGTTGGTTGATAGGTCATGGCCACTTCTTTTTCTTCACCAGGAGCTAACTGCCCAATCTCTTCATCTCGATTACCCAAATGAAGAAACAGCTCATCAAAGGTTAGATTGGACTCATTCTTCACCGTTCCAACGACTTGATCTGCCCCTTCATAGCGCAACTCCACCTTAATCGGACCGACCTCTGTCTTCGACTTGGCATAGGACTGTATAATCGACCAATGTCCCACTTTCGGATACATAATGGTTTTATCTGATACCAATGGTGCATTCTCTGAAGAAGGCATCCCCATATTCTGTGACGAATCAGGCCATAAAAACTGGCCTCCGCTCCCTTTTACCTCATAATTTCCACCACGCGGAACGATGAATCCAGAGAAGCCTTCCACCGAAGCCATGCCTCTTTCGTCGACATGAGCGTAAGCCAGGTGATTTGACAACGCTTCGTTTCCACGAACCATATTCCCATAACCGTACATCCCAGCGGTAACAGCAATCGCTAGTGCAGGGACGAGCCACCACATCCATATCTGTTTTTTCCACCTTGCTAATCCCCAGTATAATAGCGGACCGATCAGTAGAAGGTATACAGCAAAGAAAAGCACCATGGCCCCTAGACCTGGAAGTTTCAAATGAGGCATGTTGTAGATTCTCTCCGATAAATTCCAGTAGGCACCGGGAAACAAATCGCCACTTTGTCCCATCATATCGGATGTCCTTTTCTGAAATAGAGAGGACCACAACGATCCATTTCCTTTCCAACTAACAAGTGGTTCCAGCGAGAGATCGTAGGCGGCGTAATACACTTCCCCTTTGCCGAAAGACCGTTTGGCAACCAAAGGATCCTCCCCAGCTAATGCCACCGCTTCCCCATTCTCCACTACTCGCGAGGTACCTATCGACCAATTAGCTACACGAGGAGCCTCTCCCCATTGTGATAAAGCAGTGAGCTCTTCTATTTGTTTCGTTCCTGTCACTTCTACCGGCATGAGCTCTTCCCAACCTTTGAGGCCTTGTCCCCCTTGCAAGCCGGCTAGTAACAAGATGCCTCCATCACTTACCCACAGGGAGATTGCTTGTTTTTGCTCTTCATCCAAAGAGGAGAGCGCAACATGATTAAACACCAATACATCAAGACCAGACAACGCAACTGCGGAAGAAGGGAGCCTCTCTTCCTCAATGGATTCAACGACAAAGCTCCCACTCAGGTGATCTTCCATTTCGCTTAAAAATTCTTTCGTCTTCGGTTGATCACTTACAATTCCCACCAACCAATCATCCATACCGATTGACATTCCCTTTAATTTAGCGGAAGCTTTCACCTCTCCCTCTGCCTCAAATTGAATCAAGCTCTCTTCGTATAAGAAGTCAAATGGCACCATAAGCGAAACCTGCTTGGTCGTTCCCCCAGCAATCTCAACCGACTGATAAGGACGAACAAAGCCGGATTCTGTAGGCCATTGCTCGTTACTTTTAGCGATCACTTCACCAGAGAGATTCGCCCCTTCATTGGTGATCGTCACCTCAACGGGTACCCACCCTCCATCCTTAAATGTACCATTAAATCCAGCATCCACTTCTAACTGAATCGCTTGATCTGAGTTTGCTTTCACGTCCGCTAATGGCATCAATAAGAGTATAAAACAACATAAGAGCACCCCACTAAAGGCAATCCACCATCTATGAGTCATCCAACACCCTCCCTAACGTAAATGTAAACTGATTATGTAACAACCATCCACATGGGATGAAACTACCATCTCTCCAATCTTTTCCTCAATTCTTCCCCTTCCATTCTACCAGAAAATATTAATCACTCATAGTAATAGGATATCCGACAGCCCCTCTCCCTCTTTATAGTCGATATCCTCATTCTCTCTTCTCTTCGCATGAAGAAAGAATACTTCCTATTCTATCGATAAATTCTTTATAACTAGATAGGATCGTTCTGAAGATTTTCTTAAGAAAGTCGCCATCGTATCTGATGCTGGACATACTCCCACAACAATCCGTTAGGAGAGAGGGTCTCTTTGCTTCAGCATTTGTAAACTGCATAATTTATAATAGCTCACTATAGTAAAATAATCTCCTGCCCCATTCTTCTCTTCATTATTGGATTAGCGTTATCTTACATACTCGAGGAGGTATGGGAATAGTTTCGTAGAAAAGAGTGGTGCTTATGAATAAACGATCTGGCTATACTGGTAAGTGAACACATGAGTGCCTATAATGGAAGTATCAATCGATGAATTGGGTGAACAAGACATGCCACAGACCAAATTCTTCCGTACTTTGTACGCGATCATCTTGCTTTTTCTCATCATTTTCCTGGGTATGAAGATTAATTTCGTCTTCCATCCGGTTGTGGTGATGTTTCAAACACTATTTTTTCCCTTTCTCCTATCAGGGCTTCTTTACTATCTCTTTCGACCTGTCGTCAATCTCTTACACCGCTATCGCATACCAAAACCCCTCTCCATTCTCTTAATCTATCTCGCTTTTGTGGGATTAATGACTCTGTTGGTATGGCTCATCGGTCCCATTTTAAAAGCACAGTTTGACAACTTAATCGAACGTGCTCCCGGTCTGATCGAAGAGGTGGAGGAACAGCTGATTGAGCTACAAAAAGATCCTTGGATTATTGATCTTCAACAACAGCTAGACTTCGAACAATATACACAACAAGCATCACAATACTTAAATGATGCCTTGTCGATGGTGGGTTCCAATGTGGCCAGTCTGGTCGGTATCATAACCAATATTGTGCTCGCTTTTGTCACCATTCCTTTTATTCTCTTTTACATGCTAAAAGAAGGTGAAAAAGCCCCCGCCCAAGTGCTGAAGCTCTTGCCTCTGAGCCGGCGCAATGCTGGACGTGCCATTATCCAAGACATGGATCGCGCCATTAGTTCCTTTATCCAGGGACAAGTTACCGTCAGCATCTGTGTCGGACTCCTGGTATTGGTTGGTTACCTCATTATCGGACTCGATTATGCGCTCTTACTTGCGCTCGTCACGATGTTCACCAATGTCATCCCTTATATCGGTCCGTTCATTGGAACGGTTCCCGCGGTCATCGTTGCTTTTATCGATGAACCGATCATGGTCTTGTACGTGCTCATTGTGGCGGTTGTCGCGCAACAATTAGAAGGAAATTTAATCTCACCGGTAGTCATGGGGAAAACACTTAATATTCATCCCCTCACCATTATTGTCGTTCTCTTGGTCGCTGGAAGTTTAGCCGGCTTCCTCGGATTACTGTTGGCTGTTCCTACTTATGCTGTCTCTAAAGTCGTCGTCAGTCACGCGTATAAGTTATGGCTATTACGTATGCAACAAAAAGAAAGTAACTAACTAGCCAACCTCAAACAAAGAGCCGATTCATCGTGAATGAACCGGCTCTTTGTTAATTTAGGATATCCCACAACCATTGCCCTATCGGAAACAACAAGGTTGCCATCATTCCCAATAAGAACACGATGAAAACGATACGGAGCAACCTTCTAAAAAAACGAGGGTACTGATGAAATTGTTTTACTCGTTGGTAGCCATTCACACTATCAAAAAAATGTTGTGCATCATTAAAGGGAGCTCGATCCTCTTCTGCTCGCTGTTCCTTCATCGCCTTTTCTTCATTCATCTCCTTCACGCTCCTCATCGGTTATCGCAACGCACAGAAGCATGGTTGATGCCACACGCTCATAGATGTAGCACGGGGGTGTCGAGTTCGCTTCATGGATAAGGAACATGTAAAGGTCATCTTTATGATCTTCCTCTATATATACTTCTCTATAAAGTTACTTTTGCCTTTCTGTTTAAGAAATCCCACTCGGTATAATACGTGTCCGCTACTAAGATATTGGGTCCACTACAGCGAGCCGCTGGACAGAAACAATGGGTTTTCTGCGCCAATGGGTGCTTTAGCCACTCTTCAAATACCGATGTAAAAGTATTCCTCTTCATATTTCCTAAGGCGGGTACATCAGCAAAATCCGTCACATGGATATCACCAGAGAAGACATTAACATTAAGGCGATTGCGGCCATCTGGATCATGACGGACAGTCACATTGTCTGCTTCATGCAGGGTTTGCCATAATTCTCGATCCACTTGTTTGTCACTGCAAGGATAAAAGGGCAGGGTGCCGAATAACACCCACGTCTTAGGATCACGTACTTCTATCAGCTGCTGAATTGTTTCTCGGAAAGTGTCCAGGGAGAGCGTCTCCATTCCACTGGCAAAGTCACTTGGATAAAGGGGATGCACCTCATGCCGCTGACATCCCATCTCCACGATATCCCGATGCATCCCTTCGATATGCGGAGCTGTAAAAGGACTGAGGAGTGTCTCTGCAGACACAAACACTCCTTGCTTGGTTAAGCTTTTCGCATTCTCCACCATCCGGTCAAACAAGATTTCTGCTTGACGGTAAGTAGCTTCTCGAGCGGAGCGGGCAAACACAATTCGATGAAAGTCGGTTGCATCGCGATAATTATAGGAGATATGGAGGACATCCAAATCCTCAATCCAATCTTCATACCGGGATAGAGGAAGAGTAAGGTTGGAATTAAGTTGGGTGTAGATCCCACGCTCTTTCGCATACTTCAATAAGGGACGAATGGTTTCTTTGACCACCCGTGGATTAAGGATCGGCTCTCCTCCCGTCAAGCTTAACGTTTGTAGCGTATCTACTTCATCTAATCGGCGGATCAATTGCTCCACCGGAATCGGAATTCCTTCTTTGGCAATCAAGCTTTCGCCCACCGCACAGTGCTCACAACGTAGATTACACAATTGTGTCACGGTAAATTCCACACTTGTTAGGTCATACTTTTTCTCTTGCAAACGAGTATACCAAGGGTCCCATGGATCCCATACAGGGCTCATTGGTCTTTTGGTTACAGTTGTCATATAATCCCTCTCCTACATCGATCTCTATTTCATTCTTATAGAACCAACACTAGCAGGGAGGCTGTGTTCCCTCATGCAAACATACTCGTTTGTTTGCAGTGAAGTCAGCCTCCCCTGTTTCTTACTTTATTCTTTTTTTATTCAAGCAAGCGAATCACCATGATTGTAAATTCGCTAAAAGCAATCTCACCGATCCTGTCCCTGTGTCCACTATGCCTTTGGGGAAATCATGTTCTCTGGTCGTACCACTTCGTCAAATTGTTCTTCTGTTAACAAGCCGGACTGAAGGGCTGCTTCTTTCAACGTTTGCCCTTGCTCATGAGCTTTTTTCGCGATTTTCGCTGCATTCTCGTACCCGATATGAGGGTTTAGAGCGGTTACCAACATCAAGGAATTATTGAGGTACTCCGCAATTTTTTCTTGGTTCGGCTCCATACCCACGATGCATTTATCATGGAAGGAGCGCATGCCATCTGCCAACAGGGTAGCGGACTGTAGGAAATTATAGATAATCACAGGCTTAAACACATTCAACTCGAAATTTCCTTGGCTAGCCGCAAAACCGATGGCTGCATCATTCCCCATCACTTGCGTAACCACCATGGTTAATGCTTCGCTTTGGGTTGGGTTCACTTTACCAGGCATAATGGAACTACCCGGTTCATTAGCCGGAATCGTAATCTCACCGATGCCACAACGCGGGCCACTCGCCAGCCAGCGAACATCATTAGCAATCTTCATTAGATCAGCAGCCAACGCCTTGAAAGCACCGTGAACATGAACCATTTCATCATGACTGGTTAACGCATGAAACTTATTGGGAGCTGATGTGAATGCTTTCCCAGTAAATTGACTAATCTCTTTGGCAACACGATCGCCAAACTCCGGATGAGCATTGATGCCTGTGCCCACTGCTGTTCCACCGATTGCCAACTCTTTCAAGTAGCGTACACTATCTAAGATCATTTGTTCACTTTTCTCCATCATGCGATGCCAACCACTTACTTCTTGTCCCAATGTCAATGGGGTAGCATCTTGCAAGTGGGTACGTCCAATTTTAATAATCTCACGAAAAGATTCTGCTTTTTCTTTCAAGGTAGCCTTGAGAGTAGTAATGGATGGCAACAGCTTCTCTTCTACAGCCATTACTGCTGCTACATGCAGGGCTGTCGGAAAGGTATCGTTGGAGCTTTGCGACATGTTGACATCATCGTTGGGATGAAGGCGTAATTCACTGCCCCACTCAGATAAAAGTTGGTTTCCTCGGTGAGCGATGACTTCATTCGTATTCATGTTGGATTGGGTCCCACTGCCGGTTTGCCATACAACCAAAGGAAAATGTTCATTCAGCTTGCCCTCGATAATTTCATCCGCAGCTTGTACAATCGCTTTCGCCTTCTCCTCTGCCATTTTCCCGAGTGCATGATTACTGATGGCCGCACTTCTCTTTAAAATGGCAAACGCCCGGATCACTTCTAGTGGCATCTTCTCCTCGCCAATCTTAAAGTTTTCTAGACTGCGTTGCGTCTGAGCCGCCCATAACTTCTCTTTCGGTACTTTCATTTCACCTAAGGTATCTTTCTCAATCCGATATTCCATCGTGTTGCCTCCTTGTCAATTATGTATCCATCCGTATTTTATCATTTGTTGGGGAGGAAAAACGACCTTTCTTTTCTTTCTTGATGGAAAAACAAAGGGAATAATTATCACTTTCACACCAATAATCCTTTATCGACAAGTAATACCTCGTATGACGTCGCCTTGAGGATTGAGACTATAGGTACATACCAACACTTCTGCTAAGGTAAGGTGAAAAAATGAAACGGATCTCCATTCTCTTCTTCATTCTCTCTCTCTTCATCCTGTTTGGCTTTCCCACACATACCATGGCTACAGCAAAAGATATCAACAACATCAAGCATGATTGGTACTTTACCAGAAGCAAAGACCATCAACCCGCTAAAACAGAGCCACATTTCAAAAAGATGCTCGATGAACATGGAGGATGGTATATAGGGAACACGAGCAAAAAAGTCGTCTACTTTACCTTTGATAATGGTTATGAAAATGGGTTTACCCCCGAGGTACTGGATACGCTCAAAGAAAAGAATGTCCCTGCCGCTTTTTTCGTAACGGGACACTATATCAAAGATCAACCCGAACTGGTGAAACGGATGGTGAATGAGGGACATATCGTTGGAAATCACTCGTGGAGCCATCCCGATTTTACTGACGTAAGCAACAAAGAGATAACGCAAGAGCTAGAGAGAGTAAAGTCAGCGTATACCCGCGTCACAGGAGACCAAGAAATGAACTACCTCCGCCCGCCTCGTGGTGTTTTCAGTGAGCGAACACTTGCTCACACTCATCATCTTGGCTATACCAATGTTTTTTGGTCACTGGCTTATCGCGATTGGGAAACCGACAAACAAAAAGGAGCAGACTACGCTTACCGTAAGATTATGCAACAAGCCCATCCTGGTGCGATCCTACTTTTACACACCGTATCAAAAGATAATGCGAAAGCGCTTCCGCGCGTGATCGATGATTTACAAAAAGAAGGATATCAATTCCAAAGTTTAGATGATTTCCGCATGGAACAAGCGATAGATCCCATGATTCTGTGACGCCTTCCTCGATCTACTTGAATTCATTCTTTATCCCTCTATAATGAAAAGAGAGAGATTGTATGAATTTGAGCTTGATTGAGGTGAGAATCGTGCCTTCTGCTATGCCTGGTTGGATTATTTGGATATTTGTACCATGGGCCTTATTTATGCTCTGGTTTTTCGCCACTGGCGGTTATTTTATGTTTCGCAAGTTTTTAAAATCGATGCCGAAACAGGATGGGAAGTCTACCTTAGACTGGCAAGATTACTACATCGATAAAACCAAGCACCTCTGGAGCGAAGAGCAGAAAGCCCTGCTGAATGAACTCGTCCAGCCGGTTCCTGAACTTTTTCGTGATACGGCCAAACTAACCATCGCAGGCAAAATTGGCGAATTGGCTTATAAAGAGAAAGCGAAAGCCATGCGGGAAGATCTAATTGTACGTGGTTACATTTTAGCCACACCCAAACGTGACCATAAATGGCTCGTACAAACCTTAGAAAAAAAACGAATTGACTTGACTCCCTATCAGGAGTTACTGCAATAACAAAGACCTCCTATCCATTCATTTGGCTAGGAGGTTTCTTCGTATAAATCCCATTGGGTTCACGTTGACATCTTTCGCATCACTTTATCCAATACTTCCTCAAGAGGATGATCATCCACTTGAGGAAGCCAAGGTGCTAGAATGGTCTGTTGCTTTCTTAGATGGTAATAGTGCAAAAGCGCTTGCTTCAAAGTTAAGTCATGTTCCAATAAGAAGGATGAATCCATCACCTTTCTCATCATCAACTCATCTTGTTCGAACATCAGTCCTGTATGGGCAACATAAAAAACACCCGCTTTTATCCCTCTCTCATAGGCGTCAGATAGAGCACGATAAAACTTCTTTCTTTCCCCAAACAAACGTTCAAACTGGTCCGGATAAGTAAGATGAAGGTCCGTTAAGAAGGCATCCGATATATAGATGAGCATATTAAGTATCTGTATAAATGATTGCTGGAATTGATCAAGAAACTTTTGCGGGTCATCAATCTCTCGGGTTAAAAACGCACCAGATTGAGAAATATACTCGATATACATATCTACCGTAACTTGAATGATTTCCTCTTTAGAAGAAAAGTATTTATACAAAGTGGCTTTACTTATGTCCATATAGGAAGCCATTTCATCCATATTCATCTTGCGAAATCCATTCTTCCGTATAAAAGGAATGACCTTCTCTATCCACTTTACTTGTTGTTCTCCTAATGTCATGATCAGATCCTCCTCCATTAAATGGATTGTACCTTATTTAAAGTGGCGAGTAAATAAAAACGAAATGAACTAAATATATTTTTTTAGTTTACTTAGTTTCGGGACTGTGTTACACTTTTTTTGCAAGCAGACATTAGCATGATAAGGAGAGTGGCGTCTATGGAAAGCAAGCGTTTGGGCTCCCAAGGCCTTCAAGTATCTGCTCTTGGATTAGGCTGTATGGGAATGACAGAGATTTATGGTCCCGGTGATGAAGCATCCGCCACTGAAACGATTAACCGTGCGCTGGAAAAAGGAATTACCTTCTTTGATACTGCCGATGTGTATGGATATAACGATGAGATCGGGATGGGAACCAATGAAGTTCTTGTTGGAAAAGCCTTATCTGCTATTCGACAAGAAGTTATCTTAGCCACTAAATTTGGGGGAGTGCGTAACAAAACAGAGTTACTGGGTTATAATGGGTCACCTCGTTATGTGAAAGAAGCATGCGAAGCGAGTTTAAAAAGATTAGGCACCGATTATATTGACCTTTATTATCTACACCGGGTGGATCCGCATACCCCTATTGAAGAGACCGTCGGGGCAATGAGCCGTTTAGTCGAAGAAGGAAAAGTTCGTTACCTGGGTTTATCCGAAGTAACGGTCGAGGAGCTAAAGAAAGCCCATTCGACTCACCCCATCTCTGCACTCCAAACAGAGTATTCCATTTGGTCAAGAGAAGTAGAAAGAGAGATTCTCCCCACTTGCCGTGAATTAGGAATTGGCTTTGTCCCCTATAGTCCTCTTGGACGTGGCTTCTTAACTGGCCAACTCAAAGACAGAGAACAACTTCCATCAACCGATTGGAGACGCTATAATCCACGCTTCTCAGAAGATGCTTTCAAACAAAATTTAGCGATTGTACAAGGAATCGAAGAGATCGCTCAGGAAAAAGGTTGTACACCCGCCCAATTCGCATTGGCTTGGGTAGTCGCTCAAGGAGAAGAGATCGTCCCCATCCCTGGCACCAAGCGTGTGAAATATCTCGAGCAAAACATCGATGCCTTGCAAGTTCCCATAACCGAGCAAGACAAACAACGAGTAAATGAATGGGCCCCCATCGGAGCCGCTGTAGGAGAGCGATACTAACTTACCCTAGCAAGAATCAATCGCTCTCTCCCGAATCAAAGAAGCAAAATACTCTTCCCCACGTCCCTATTTGTGGGGAAGAGTATTTTTTATAGTCAGAATAGAATCACTTTCGCATTCCCATCTATTTGTTGTCAGTCATATGGGTTAATGCTAATATTATCTGTGTGTAAAGAAGATCATGTTAGTGTGAGGATAAGGTTAGGAAATGATATGATCCTTTTGTAGGTTCTACGAATAGCCTCACAGGGGTTTCTATAAAGTAAGGGGATGATTCCAATCCATATCGGAATGATACTAGCAGCAGGGGTCGGCAATCGCTTTCAATCCGACCAACCCAAACAGTACTTTCATATCGACCAAAAGCCCATTTTATACTATACAATTCAGTCGATGCTGAGCGCAGACATTCTTGACCACATCGTCATTGTTTTTTCACCATCCTACATGGATTTCGGAAAAAGCATGATCGATCAATATTTTGCTGAACAAAAAGAGAAACTTCACGTATGTGCTGGTGGTTCTTCACGACAAGAGTCCCTATACAACGGTGTACAATTCGCCATCAGCCAATTTGATACCGATGAAGCGAAAATTGTGAGTCATGACGCCGCTCGCCCTCTGTTACCAAAAGAAGTGATCAAACAAAACCTAGAGCTCGTCCAACCTGGGAAAACAGTGGATACAGTGAAGCGTGTATATGACACCATGCTTTATCAGAATGAAGATGGGACAACAAACTTCATTGATCGCGACCGCCTCTTTTCTGGAGTTACCCCCCAATCATTCGTAGCGCGTGATTACATTCATGCATACGAGCGAGTAGGAGGAGAGAACACTCCTTATACCTGCGCCTGTTCTCTCATGGCCGCGGCAGGTTGTGAGATTACTCTCTACGTAACCGATTACCCCATTCACAAGGTAACGGTCCCAGAAGATGCAAACTTAATTAAAGAACACTTAAGGAAGTGGGAAGCGTGAAAAGCACAAAAGTACAGCTTTATGTACCAGAAAAGCTGAAAACAGAAACGGTTGATATCGAAAAAAAAGGGGTAATTGTAAAGCCCAGTTATTTATCTGTTTGTAACGCTGACTTGCGTTACTATTACGGGGATCGTCCTAGCGAAGTGTTAAAAAAGAAGCTACCGCTTGTCTTGATTCACGAAGCAGTGGGGAATGTTGTATTTAGTGATGACCCTGACTTCAAAGAAGGAGACAATGTTGCTGTGGTCCCTATTTCCAGGCATGTCTCGCCACTTGAGGATGAGTATAATTATGATTATCCTGGAAGTACCTTTATGTCTAGTTCCGTTGATGGATGCATGCAGACCTTATTACCCCTCAGCAGAAATAACCTAGTGAAATTTACTAATATTGATCCGCAATACGGAACGGTAATCGAAGTGGCAACCATCGCCATGCAAGCCGTTAGACGCCTCAAGCGTTTCTATAATCGTACTCCGCAAAAAATCGCTGTTTGGGGGACGGGATCTGTGGGCTTTTGGACTGCCCTCTTATTACGGGAATACTTGCCACATGCCCATATTACAGTTATAGGTCGCTCTCCCAATAAATTGGAATCTTTTTCCTTTGCAGATGAAACCATTCTCCATCAAGACATGGACTATAAGAACGAATTTGACCTTGTTGTAGAAGCTGTCGGAGGGTATGGTACACAAACAGTCATGACCAATGCAATCGATATCGTAAAGCCTGTTGGTTGTATCCTTATGCTAGGTGTAAGTGAACAAGAGCTCCATGTAAACACACGTAGCTGGATGGAAAAAGGAATTCTTATTCTGACAAGCCATCGCTCCACCTATCAAGATTTTAAAGACGTAGTGGATCTCATGGAGCGCTCTTCCTTAGTACAGCAGCATATCGCGAAAAGCGTCTCATATATCCAGCCCGTCAAAAAATTAGATGACATTCATCAAGCCTTTAGCCAGGCTGGAAAACACCAATTTAAAACCGTTATGAAATGGGACCTTGAGTCCCACTAAAAAAAGAGCCGAGAACGGCTCTTTTTTTAGTGGGAAACTAAACTGCTTTATATTCTTGGTACTCAATGGGTAGTACTTCTTGCTCTTTAAAACGAACATATTCCTGTCCTTCACGATTAATGAAATCTACTATAAACATGGCCAGACGCTGTGCGCTGTTGCTCGGAACTTCACCAAAGTACTCTTCAACAAAACGCGTAACATATTGATTGTTCCCCAAGTTCATCTCGATCGCCTGCCGTAACTCTTCCTCCGATTGACAGATAGGCCCTGGAACAAAAGACTGATAATCAAAGTAAAATCCACGACTATCCAAATAATGATCAAGGTCTTTCGCAAAAAAGATGACCGGTTTTCCTAACAAAGCAAACTCAAAGAAGGTAGAGGAATAATCGTTGATGAGTATATCTGCAATTAACATCAAATTATTCACATGCACATTACTGATATCAAAGAATTTGTGTGCGTTTCGCTCACTGGGTAATTGATAACCCGATTTTTTCATCGATGGATGCTTTTTTAATACAAGTACATAGTCGTCGTCCAGCTTATCTAAGATCTCATCAAAATCCATAAAGTGTTCAGCATTTCCTCGTTTGGAAAAGCCACGGTAAGTCGGAGTGTATAATAATACCTTCTTATTCTCTAGTTCAGGGTATTTTTCATAAAGTTGTTCTTTTTTCTCGTTAATATATTCTTCATCAAAGAGTAGGTCCACTCGAGGATTAAAGACACCTTCTACGATCTTCCCCTGTGCAAAAGATTGCTGGTATTTCTCTCGAAACTTTCTTCCTGGATCAAGCACGTAATCATAAACGTGGATAATCTGTAGTTCATCTGTATCTTCTTTATCTAATCGAACCAAGTTATCTACATTGGCCAGACCAAACTTCTTAAAAGCACCAAGTGCATGCCATGTTTGGATAATGATTTGGTCATCTTTTCTCTCCAGATATTTAATTAAGCGACAAACATCTTCCACTAGTATAATTTCGCTTGATGCCATCAAGTATGGCATCCGAATCAAGCGCGTGATAATACTCTGTCCAAAATAATTATTATAGCGACGTATTTTAAATCCCTCGTACTCGTTTAGCTGTTTTTTCAAAAGCTTATATTGAAGCGGGCTAACACCACCAGAGCCAAGAGATAAAACTTTCCCCTTCTCAACTTTAACAAATCTTTGCATCATACGTGCCAGGCTTGGTGTCAGTTCTCGTTGACAGTACCGCCCTAGCCAGGTATGTTGCCTTAAAAACGAAGGCCTCAACAACATCTGCATCGCCTTCGTTTTTACTATCCGTTTCACTACTTTTTTTAGTCTATTTTTCATTTATGAACACCTCGGTGTCATTTTAGATCAAATCAGAGGGCTAACAATAGATCATTATAAGTCTTCCTTTCTATCATTGTCAATGTTTATTTCCCATAGCTTTTAAATCAAGAGATAAATTTTTTATCCATTTTAAGTATTTATATATTAATATTTCATTTTAATAGCCTGCTCCTCCAGTCTACTTATATACAAAGGAATGCGAGCAACAATCTCCTTCTTCGTTCCCATACGAAGATATGTTTCATCATCGCTTTTTTTCTCCAAATCTCTCTGTCGAAGCGTCTTCACATGATCCCCCGTCAATCGGAGCAGGGAAATGAACATTTCATCCTGTACCAGGGTAGCGCGTCGATCATCTTTACAGACAAAGCTTGAAAAAGCGCCTTCTGCAATGAATTGTAGAACTTTGTGGTAACGATCAAAATGATGTTTTTGATACCGCGGAACATGAGCATAACTCGGGAAAAGTATTCGATAATTACAGAGAAAATCCCCCATACAGGCGGCAGAACGGTGAATGATGGGAAAAGGATCAATAACATGTATTCGACCTTGATGGAAAACCAAATTTTCCGGGGAGAGATCTTGATTATTTAATGATAAAGCTTCACTTTCACGTCTTTTTACAATTTGATGTATTTTCTTCTCAATTGACGAAGTTGCAAAGTCAACTCCGTATTCCTTCAGTTCATCCAATATGGAGAAGAGTTCGGCGTTTTCTTGTTGTAAAAGCCAATCACGATCCTGCTTTTTCACACCGCTCACTGTTTGTCCATTCCATTTAAGCTCCCCTGCCTCTTCTAATTCATACGAAACTTTAGACAAGCGCACACAAAAATGACCTATCTGTTCACCAATGGAAAAAGACTTCTTCGGTGTCAATCGGGATAATGATAGTGGAGTTCCCATGTAACTCTCAATCGTAAAAGTAAGATTTGGGTCCACTTGATAATGATACTCTTGTGGACAAATTCCCTCCATTGCTTGGTTCGCTACCTGATAATAAGCTTGAACACTTGCGTACTCCGACAAAAGGGATCCTTCATTGTATTCAACTTCCTTGCCGTAAGCTATTTTTTTGGGAAAGCGAATCACCATACTTTTTCCATTAGCTAACTGCAAGAGATAGGCTTGATGCCATGCCCCTTCTCCTAACGGTGTAATATTATTTTCGGCGAACAGATTGCCATAACCACTATGAAATAAAGCTTGATCCACTTTTTCAGCTAGCCTATTCAAGATAGAAAATCTCCTTTCCATGGATGCAACATGCAAAACTGTAGAAATGAAAAGCGCCATGGTTTCTGCCATACTCCCACGATATCAAAGCTGATGGAAGTAAGCGTCCACTCATGGCGTTTGCGTTGAGTAGGAGAAATACTTTTCTTGAGTTAGAATTCGTCTGTTTCTACCGAAAAACCGCTCCTTATATACGAACTACTTCTCTTGCTTCGTTTCCAACTTTTCCAACCGGTCAATGATCTCTGTCCGTTGTCGCTCTGCGACATCCAACGAAATTGTATGATGTTGTTCCAGTTCATGAATGGCTTCATGCTCTGCATAGAGCGCTTGCCTGATAGCACGTTCACTCTGTTCTGCCTGAAGTTCTGGGCGCTCTTCATACAGACGCTCAATCTCAAGACGCGCACTTTGTAACTGCTCCTGGTATTGCTGCTTTAATTTTTGATACATCGTAGGAGAAATGAGTGCCTGCTCCTTCATCCTTGCCAATTCCTTTTCCCCAGCTAGGGAGCGTTGAATGCGGGCAATCTCTTCCTCATAGTGGGCCTCCTGTTGACTACTACTCTTCAATTTGAAGAAACGCGCTAAGGGGCCGATCGTTAAACCTTGAATAATCAATGAGAACAAAACGACACTAAAAGCGAGGATCAAGACATCTTCCCGCCCCGGAAAATCGGTGGGTAAGCTAAGCGCAAGGGCAATGGAAAGTGAGCCACGCAGTCCGCCCCAGTTAACGATATGTTTCCATTTCCATGGAATGTTCTTTAAGAAGCCGATACTGGCATAGACCGCTACACTCCGAGCAATTACTACAACCACTATTCCCAGCAAAGCCATACCCCATTTATCACTCACATCAATGCGGTTAATTTCTAATCCTACCATCAAGAAAACCAGTGAGTTGGCAAGCAAAGCTAGTACATCCCAAAAAGTACCGATATTTAGTTTGGTCGTCGGCGTCATGCCAATCTTAGCACCGTAATTACCAAAAATGAGACCTGCTGTTACAACTGCAATGACACCTGAAAGATGAAAATGCTCAGCAACAAAGAATACGCCATAAAACAGGATCATCGAGAAAATGATCTCCAAAGGATAGTCATCGTAAATACGAACCAGCTGTGAAAAAAGATAACCAAATACTGCTCCGATAGCCAAACCACCAACCGCCATCATGAGAAATTTCCATAATCCCATGCCAAGTCCGACCACACCCGCATCTACGTATACCAACAGGCTAGTTGACGAGATCGTAAAGAGGACGACAGCAATCCCATCGTTAACCAAACTTTCCCCTTCCATGATGGTGGATAAGCGATGATCCACACCCAGCCCTTTAAATATGGATAATACACTTACGGGATCTGTTGCTGCCATCAATGCGGCAAAGGTAAAAGCCAAGGCGATGGATAAGCCGATCCACTCCATGGCCAACACGCCGATCAATACGAAAGAGATCAGTGTACCTACAATCGCCAACAATAAAATCGGCCATTTGTTTTCTCGCAAATGAGAGAAAGGCAATTTAAGTGTGGCTTCTCCTAACAGAGCAGGGAGGAATATAGAGATAACAGCAAAACGAAAGACCTCATCTTCAGCCACAAAATCTTTTAATTCTTCCAATCCAGTAATAGGGATCAATCCGATTACTGTTCCGGAGATAACCAAAGCGATTGGATAAACAATATTTAATTTCTTTGCAACAGCTGTCACTGCGGAGGCAATCGCTAACAAAACCAAAATAAGCTCAAATTGTGTTTCCATCGTTTTTCAAAAGACCTCCTACTATGTAAGGCTATATTCTTTTCCATTTTAACCGAAGAGATTCGAAAAATCTCTCTAAAAAGACACGCCTTTTAAGAGGCGTGTCTCACGTCATCGTGTTTAAGTATCTCTTTGTTGAAAAAGGAAAATCTCTACTTCCTTTCTCCCTGACCCTTTACTCGTCTTCCCTTCCCTCACTATTAAGGGTTTCAGACTCAGGAACAGCAAATGATGGCTGTTGTGCTCCACCACTTGAATTACTCTCCCCTGGTTCCTGTTCGGGAGGCTCACTTGGTGGCTCTTCTTCCGATGCTTCCTCATCCTCAGAAGCTGGTTCTTCCTCTGTTGGCTCTTCTCTTATTTCTTCGTCAACCCCCGCCTCACGCACTGGCGGTGAGGAAGTTCTTCTCTCCTCTTCTTCGTTGTGTTCGCCACTTGCTCCTCTTTGATTCTCCTCAGAATCCATAACCCACAGAGTTGGCAACGTCACTCCTGCTGTATAGGAGTATCGACCAGATTGTTGAGGCTGATCCGTGTCCAACGAAACCACACGGTAAAAATAGGCAATCGAACCTTGCTTTAAGGCGGAATCAATAAACTGATCCTTACTCGTAAACCCTATCTCCTCCCAATGAACTCCGTCCAAGGAACGTTCCACGCGATACTGAACCCGCGGATGATAATCCTTCCAACTAAGTATAATATCGTGATTGCGAGCACGGTACTCGGCAGTAAGCCAGGGAACGGGTTGTAATTGAAAAGGAGGAACAGGCTCTTGCACACCGGGATTGGCAAAGTGAGATTTTTCCTCGTCCTTTAGTACCTCCGTCATAACAACCTGAAAAAGCTTGGCCGGATAGTGAGAACCCTTCACTTTCATATTCCCATTCATTTTAAAGACGTTCGATGACATCAAGTAGCGATCAGTATAGCCAATAAACCAACCGGCGGAGTAATCCCCATTCGCTCCGGAAAATCCTGCCACTTCGTGTCCTTCAATTTGGGCCTCCCGTCCTTCACCTGTGGTCACATGGTGCTGAAGAATACGCGTCATATAATAAGCCGTCTTGTCATCTACCATCTGCTCCTCTTTGACCTCTTTCAGCTCGTACTCTTCTCCATTGTATTTAATATCCCGAATGCCATGTGCTTCAATGGCAATCCCATTATTGGCAAATGGAATATACGCTTCTGCCATGTCTACCGCATTTACGCCTTCTTTTGTATGACCCATCGACAACACCTCGACAGAAGCTTCCTCCATCTCACTTAAGGACAAGCCGAATCGTTCCACATAATTAGAAGAAACCTTCACCCCAAGCTGATCTTCTATTGACCAAGCGGAGCTCACATTTAAGGACTTGGCAGCCGCCTCTTTCAGATAGACGTTTCCATATGCCGTTCCACCTTCATTCTGTGGCTCCCACTGCTCGACAGAAAAGGTAGCAGGGTCTTGCACAATACTATATTCATTGTACTGTTTCTCCTCAATCAATGGCGCATAGACGGAAAGAGGACGAATCGCTGTTCCGGGTTGAACACGGGTTTCCATCGATCGCAAAGGAAAACTAGGCATGAAATTAAGCTCATTGGGCAAAGAGACCGCTTTTTTCTCTTTCTTTTTCTCTTCTTCCTTTTTAGCTTGCTCTTCTTCGCTTTCAGCGACAGTACGCATGTAATAGCGACCGCCTCCAATGGCCAAAATCTCACCTTTTTTCGGGTCCAAGATGGTCGCTCCTGCATCAATACCTTCGTGATGATCGAAGACCTCGTCATCTTTTAGTGTTTCATCCAGCGTTTCTTGGATAGCAGGATCCAAACTCGTATAAATCGCATAACCACCCGTCGTTACTTCTTCCGCTGTCAACCCATACCGTTCTTGTACTTCTAAGAGGATGTAATGGGTATAACTCTGATATTCGGCATCGAAGTAGCGATCATAGTAGTCATCATTTATTCCCAATTCTTTGTTTTGGTACATTTTTAAATCCTCTTGGGCAATAAGTCCTTCGCGCGCCATAATAAAAAGAACGACATTCCGCCTTTCCTTTGCCCGTTCGGGATCCTTGTACGGGTTATAGTTAGTAGGAGCCTTTGGCAAACCCGCTAATAAAGCAACTTCCTGTGGTTCCAACTTTTCTTGGGTAATATCTTTACCAAAGTAAACCTTTGCTGCCATACGAATACCCATCACTTGATTGCCAAAGGGAATATAGTTTAAATACGCTTCCAAGATATCATCTTTACTATACTCGGCTTCAATTTTCTTCGAGATCACCAATTCATTGATTTTTCGTTCATATGTTTTTTTACGAGTCCCCATCACCACATTACGTGCCACCTGCATGGTGATTGTACTCGCCCCTTCTGCCTTAGTCATCTCTTGTATATTGGTTTTAAAAGCACGTAGCAAACCCTTGTAGTCGATTCCACCATGATCGTAGAAACGACGGTCCTCTACTGCCACGAATGTCTTCATCAACATCTCTTTTGAGGGAACCTCATCCATGTTTACATGTTCACGTCGTGGACCAAGAACCCCAATCGCTTCATTATCTTTATCGTAGATAGTGGAACCAAATTGAATGTTATTCATCTGCTCAGAAGGTACAGAGTCTGTCGTGTAATATAGGTAGGTAAAAAAGATAATGGGGATCGCAATCAATAGGGCCGTTAACGAGGCGAATCCCTTCAAAAATAGAATGGAACCTCTCCATAGCTTTCTCTTCCAAGGCGCCTGCCAACGAGAGGAGTCCCTTTTCATCTTTATCTTTCTTAGAATATACGCAAGTCGCCTACGTAAACCCATGAACTGCAATCCTCCCTCAATCACCTGGATCAAAGAAATTTGGAATTATCATTTCCTTTTATTCTCTTTAAGACCATCCTATTCATGTCTATGGCATCATATTGGATATATGCTCCTTCACGTCGAATGAGTAAGATTTCTCTCTTTCTTCCTTCTATTTTTCCATCTTCTTCACAAGTATCACTTCGACATAATCTTTGATAATCCTTTCCATAATTTAAAAACCAATAAAAGAATATATGGTTAAATTTATCTTAAGAGTGTTACTCTCTGATGAAGCAAAAATAAAAATTAGTAAAGAAATAATCCCAAATGAACAGGAGTATACCTTTAAGAACAAGAAACTAACCTAGCCATTTGCACCTTCTCCGTTACAACAACCGTCATCCATTACCTTCAAATCCGCGAAAAATACTCATTGTACTCTGTGTTCCACCCCCTGTCGTAACCATCAATACAGCCAAGTCTCTGAAAACACCTCCTGCATCTCTTATGTCTCCACCGTTCTAGTCATTTATCACCTTTCACCCTCAGTTTTTTTATTGGTCTATTCACATGACAATGTGCTTGTTTATTTATGGTCGACTTCCATTCTTCTCTTTTTTTATTGAAAATCCTTCCTTTAATAAAAAAAGTAAGGATGACCTAATCCATTCATCATCCATACAAAAAGCGGTTCCTATCGATAGGAACCGCTTTTTCGAAAAAACTCCATTATCTCAACTTTTTTATGGCTTCACGACCACACATTCCTACAGTAATACCACGCTCTTCTGCCGCGATCGTCACCGATTCCAATGGTGCCTCCAATAAATCTTCCAAACTACGAACGCCTACCGCTCGTCCCGCAAGAATTTGCCGATCAGCAAGCTTCGCATTGAGCAACGCAACATCGAGCGCACCACACATAATATATCCCTTCTCAGTAGAAAGGACCAACAAGGTGGTTTTCGGAAGATCCACTTCGATTCCCACAACTTGTTGCCCGTCTACTTCCATGGGTGTAACACGCACCATCGCCAACCCCTCCTATCACTTCCCGCTCTTTATACGATATGTATAAGCGCTAGCAGGGGTTCGCCCTATACAACAAAGGAAATGACGATAGCCACACTCACACCCCAACAATACAAGGCAAACGGACGTAAGCGTGTCCGATCCATTAAATTCATAAACCACTTAATCCCTACGACAGCGGATAAGAACGAAACGGCAACCGCTGCCACATAGGGCCCGACAGAGAAATAGGTGCCTCCACCATCTTCAAAGTACTCCAAGAGTTTTAACAAGGCTCCCCCACCAATAATGGGAATGGCCAATAGAAAAGAATAGTTAAGTGCCGTCTTCTTGTCCAACCCTCTCATCAGACCGGCCACGACGGTTGCACCCGACCGTGAAATTCCCGGAATGAGTGCAATGCCCTGAGCGAGCCCAATGACGAGTGCATCAGAAAACCGTAGGTCTCCGGAACGCTTGCTTCCACTCTTTCCATCCAACCACCACAGAAAAATTCCTGTGATAAAGAGAGAACCCGCTATCACCGGTAGCGATTTGGCATGTTGGTCCAATGTATCTTGGAACAAGACCACCATCACTCCCGTAACAACTGTGCTAATAAGCAGATAGACCCCCATCATAAAGGGGTTCTTGTCATCGTGTTTCCGGGTGAACGGATACCGTACGAGTGCGAGCAAAATATCAAGAATGTCTTTCCAGAAAAAAACAAAAACTGCAATGAGTGAACCAAAGTGAAGAAGCAATTCAAAAGCAAGATCTGGTTCGTCTACTCCCAGTATCTTTTCCGCTATCACTAAGTGCCCCGAACTACTGATGGGTAAAAATTCAGTCAAACCTTGCACCAAGCCGAGGATAATCGCCTCGACCCACATTTCCAAGCTGCTCATCTGACCTCTCCTCTATCTCTACTTTCTAATCTGACAGCAACTCTTTCATTGTATATGAGAATGAATTCAGATGAAATCCCTTCCTGCAAAATTAGTGTACTTGTGACGACTGAGGAGAGGTTTTTTTGAAGACGATCTTCCCGTCTTGCACCATCTTCATCTTCAACATTTCCACCAAATAGACACCGAGCATTTGCATGACCTCATCGTCACCCATCTCCTCAATCAATTGCAAAATATCTGCCCGTGATTGTTCTTCTAGGATACTGAGTACAATGTTTACGGCGGTCTCTTCGTCCCCTTCCAACTCATCTCGATAAAGCGAATAAACTTCATCAACAAAACGCATATTCCGATCCCCTTTCTTCTATTTTTAAAGCTCTATTACTCTATACTTCAAGCCAGCGTAACGTATGGCTTTGAGCAATCTCTTTCGTATGCTGAAGCGCATCGGCTAACACATCCCGTAAAAACTCCGGCACTTCATAATTTACCTGCTGTCCTTCTTTCAGCTTAAGGTACCCGATACCAAAGGTAAACATATCGATCGTTGCCACATGATACAACTGATCATCTTGTAAGAGATCATTTCCTATTTCGATCCGCTCAATCTTTTCATACGCCGGGCTTTGTGGACAATACGTTACTGTGATCCCTGAAATATTTAACGTCCCTAAACGTTTTCCGCGAAAACCAAAGCCTCGAATCTCTTTCTCTTGAAACTCTTTTAAGAGAGCTTCTTCTAATGTCACCCGAATCTGTTCTCCTTTGAGAACGGTCATGCATGGATTGATCGGATGGGGACAAATTTCATGAATACGCTTACGTGTAATCGATCCTTTGTCTAAGTCACCTAATAGTTGTCCGGCATTCACCAAAGCCAACTCAGCACCTACCCAGCGGCATAACCCATCAGCTAACAGGTTTCCCAACGGGGATTCCCGATACCAGTCAATCGGCAAGCGCTCCTCTAGCTCCACTACGGAAGTGGATAAATAGCTGTCTGCCTGCTTCGCTTCCGCTTCTAGAACACGAATGATTTCCTCATCCCGCTCTTCGTTTTCCGTTGCCAGGCAACGTCCTGATATTTCAGCTACCTCATGCGTATCCCCATCCACCTCAATAACAGTATGCCCTACATATTGACCGAATTTCCCAGCCGCTGCAATCCACGTAGAGCCCACTCGTTCCGGCTGTTCTAGCAGATGATGGGTATGACCACCAAGAATGAGATCAATGCCTTCTACTTCCTCTGCCATTCGTCGATCGTTGGGCAGGCCTAAATGGGAGAGAAGAACAATGACATCTGCCTCTTGCCTAAGCGTAGCTACTTTTTCTGCTAAGAAGGTAAAAGGATCGCTTACATCCCACCCAAGGAGATGGTAGAAGGGCTGATACGGAATGGTCACACCGAGAAAGCCCACTTTCACACCCAGGCGAGTCTGAAGTGAATACGATTCCAACCACGAAGGAGAAGGTCGTCCCATCATTTCATCCACGTTGGTTCCCACAACCGCAAAAGGTGTATCGTGGTAGAGAGCATCCAGGTGCTCCTTGGAAAAAGTGAGTAGCTCGTTGTTTCCTAACGTAATCACTTCGTAGCCACTCATCTCCAATATTTTGCGATTGGCCAATCCATCCGTTCCTTCTGTCGTCAGGTGACTGCGATCCAAATGATCACCGATATCAACAGTGATACAAGCCTCACCTGGTCTTGTCCATTCCCGGCGTAGTCGCTGGAGACAACGATGAATTTGTGGCACGCGTCCAAAATGACTATGGAGATCGTTCGTATGCAAGATGTGAATCTGTTTGTTTGTCTGCACAACTACCCTCCTCACCTAACGTTAAAACAAACCGTTGTAAACCATGCGTAAGGCAATCAGTAAAATCATCACGTACAAGATGCGAAATAACGCTCGACCAGACAGATACTCTGAAACCCAAGCTCCCAACCGTCCACCAAACCACGCTCCTGGGGCAATCAGTAGTGCCGCTTGCCACACTATATGCCCGTGATAGATGCTAATCAAACTCCCAAGTAGTGAGGAAAAGAGAATGACAAACATCGACGTGGAGGTCGCTACCTGGGTAGGAAAACGAAAGAAGATCAGCATCATCGGAACGAGGAAAACCCCTCCACCTACGCCAAATGTACCGGAAATGACACCGACGATAAAGCTGAGTGTAAGCGCCGTCCAACGATTATACCCATATGTATGAATAACACCTTCTGCATCCGTATATTGACGCTTTATACTCCAATTTACTTGTTCACGAGGCTGTAGCTTTTTGCGCAAGGTCAAGATCAGAACGACAAAAAACATATAACAACCAAAAGCGAGGGAAAACTGAGCGGCATCAAATAATCCGGAAAGATAGACGCCGAGCATCGCTCCTGGACCGCTCGCAGCAAAAAATAAAAGTCCGCTTGTATAATCCACTCTCTTCTGTTTGGCATAAGACAAGGAAGAAGAAAGCGCCGTTAGGACAATCAATGTTAGGGAAGTGCCGACCACTTCTTGCGGGGTCAAACCAGCATACTGCGGAAAAAAAACACCCATCATGACCAGACCCGGAACAATAATAAAGCCGCCTCCAAGTCCGATTAGGCTTCCCATCGTACCAGCGATCAACCCAATAAATAGTAAGATAATCCATTCTAACAACATCTTCAGTTCCTCCAACAGACTCCAGATAACAAGATTTCTTCCTTACCGCCACTCCCTATCGGTATGAACAAAACCGGGTAATGTAAACTGGTTCATTTCTCGTACTCGGATCTTCACTTCATTAAGAGTAACTAGTGTCATTATACCGCAACAAAAACATTCGAGCGACGCCTTACCCAAGAGAATGTCCAACTCCGACTAGTCCAAAAGGGATAACTGACGATCCGCAAGCCCTTCGAATTGTATATCAAGCAAATCGATCAACTCTTTGGCATTTCCTGCTGCATCCCCCTTTGAATTATTATTGAAGAGGATCGTCACTTGTTTCGACTGCTCTTGAAGCTCTTCAATGTGCTTTGTCCACTCCTCCAACTCTGCGTGAGAATAACGATAGGCGTAACGAACTTCACGCCAATCTGAACGCCCTTTCCCATTCCAACCCAACCGATTACGCCCATGAAAACGGACGATGACGTGTTCTAGATGTGTTGCAACCGGAACAAGTGGCACCGAGCCGACTCCTGCTTGCGGTTCATCACAGACCACATGGATAAAGCCTTCTGCACGCAACAAGGCCAAGGTCCTTTCACGAAAAGCAGGCTCGTACCAACTCTGATGACGAAACTCAATGGCTAGTGGCAAGTGAGGGTACGTTTTTCGTATCCGACGCAAATATTGAACATGGTCTCGTTGGCAGTCGTACCAAGGCGGGAATTGAAATAAAATAGCCACCAACTTTCCTGCATCGACAAACGGTTGAATACTCTCATGAAAAGCGGAGAAAATCTCTTTCATCTCCCTTTCTGGTGCTCCCTGTGGACGCCCATGTCCCGTCATCTCTCGGTAAGCTTTCACTACAAAACGAAAGGAAGGAGGGGTTTCCTCCACCCAATGTTCGCATCGAGCCCGTGGAGGAATAGCATGATAGCTACTATCTACCTCGACTACAGGAAAATGACCAGCGTAAGTAGCCAGCTTTTCATTTGAAGGAACTTTGCCTGGATAGAGAAGATCATGGTCTCCCCAACCACAGACACCTACTTGTATGCGATTCATCCCTATTCACCTTTCACTTCTTCTACTTGGTTTATTCGCATTGTAGCATATACACAAAACATGAACGAAGACATCTCTTTATTTCAACTGCTCATCATCCGTTTTGTCAGGACTACTGGCAGCTACTTGTTGTTCCGTCCCAAGGTTCTGATGCTGCGCCAGTAAGCGTTCCCTGCAGTAACGGTAGAGAAAGAGGTCCATTAGATTATTTTGAATAATCTCTTGCTTTATTTTCTCCGGTACATTCGCCCGACGTATCCGTTGTACACTTTGATTCTCCTTCTTATACGGAACCGTTTGCCAACCCAACTTGCGGTTTATCACCTCCAAAGTCATCCCGTATAAATCGGTCGTTCCAACTACAGCGAAGTGACGTTGAACATTCTCTTTGGCTTGTTCTAATGTGAAATTTCGTAAATCGCCTGCTAAGAAGCGTGTCTGATGGTTTCGTAGCGGGATCTGATAGCGAGGGTCGGCAATAAACTCTGCAAAGCTGAGCTTCTTAATCGGGGCATGAATCGGATTTTGGGAACGGCAGCAAATATAATTATATAAAGAGACTATGCGATGAAACGGGTGCCGAACCAGGGTCATATAGTGAACGGGTCGTTGAAAATAAGTATGAACTCCATACAAAAAGTGACCGTAAGCGCCTTTAATGTTTGCTTGTTGCGGTAGGGTCAACTCTTTCACTTTTGTTATCGGCTGCATAGGAGTGATGCGCAGTAGCTCCTCCTTGCGGTATTGTTTCTCCATGATTCTACGCATCGTCACTCCCCCTGTCTTGGGGATGTGAAGGAATATCACTATAGGTTTCCTCTTATTCACTGCCTTTCTCCCCTTCCCAGTAAACCATGCTCCTACCATCATATTAATGGCCTACTAAGCCGGTGTTAGAACAACCATGGAATTTTGGGAGACTCAGGCTGGATGACTATCCTGCTCGGAACCATCCGTGGTATTGTATTGTCCATACAATATAACCGCTGGGAACGTGGGGCTATGAAGTCATTCTCTGCTCATTTCCGTGACGGATAAGGGTGAGAACCTTCATTTCCCTTCCCCCAGTCGCTTAACCATTTGTACTTGTTGTTCAAACGGAAGAAATCCTGCTAATCTCAGGAGATTGATTACGGTACGATTAGATTGAGAAAGGTTAAATGTACTGCGGACAAGTGATTTCTCCGAGGGCCCAAAAACATGGCTTAACAGGCATGAGGTTACATCATCCCTTTCTCTTCTCTTTAATTCCGGGTGAGCCTCACATTGATATAAGACGGTAGCCGTCTGCTCCCCATCTTCCTTTCGGCTTTTCTTATAGAGCGCATACCCTAAGACCACGTGTTCTCCTTTCCGCCGTACGACCAAGGCTTCACCATCACGAACACTTGACCACTGCGTTTGCCACGCACTCCCCCAGTTGTAGAAAGATAAGCTAGATAAAGTTGCGGGAGAGACAACGGACACCTGATAGTCCTCCGTCTGATATGTCCATACATCAGGGGAAAGCACCCCTGATCTTTTGTAAAAGAGCAACGAGTCATCTATGGTATACCCGCAACTTTTATACAAGTGGATGGCAGCCTGATTTTTATGTAGTGCCTCCAGCTTCGCGACGTCTGCTTCTTCTTTCTCATAATATCTCAGGGAAGCTTCGATCAAGTACTTCCCAACCCCCTGGCGTCGGTATCTGGGGATCATTCCGGTACCTCCATTCCATGCCACTTTCTCTTCTCCAAGTTTTCGATAACCGTTCATCACAAACCCTACGGCTCTTCCATTTTCTATAGCGACCAAGGACTTCTCTAAAGATAACGATTCCCTTGCTATACGAGATTGCAACGCTTCCACAGTCATCGTCATATCCAACGAATAGCCTTGAAACCCTTCATTCCAAAGCGAAACAATTTCATCTAAAGCAAGTGTTGATATTGGCTGAATCTCCATGTTCATTCTCCCTTCATAATCTAACCACTACTCCATCTTTTCTCTTTTTTCAGTATACCGAACTTAACCGCACAATAAAAACCGAGAGAACATTCGTCCCCTCGGTTATCTGATGAGAGATTAAATCCCTCTCTTCGCTAATGCTATTCCATTTTCAATCAACCAACCGTTTTCCTCATCGTTGGTAGCCAACGCTGTTAATTCCTCTTCCAATTTCTCGATTAACTGCGGTAACTCCCCTTGCTTCGTAAGGATTTCGAGCATCTCTACACGCAAGAGCCAATCATCTGGATGATGTTCACTCACCGTGGCATGGATTTCCAAAATTTGCGCAGGAGCATCGTCCGGACTTGTCTCGCGAATGGTTCGGACTGATTGATACAACTGCTCTAACAGGGGCAATTCTGATGATGACTGTCGAAGAGCCACAGTATCATGATTCCCTTCTGCTACCTGCTCTTCTCCTGCTTCCTCGTCGGCAAAGAAACTCTCTCGATCAGCAGCACCTGCAAACACAGAAACAACGCTTTCTCCTACAGCCATATCATAGGTGCCCCACTCAGGTGCAAACAAGACTTGTCCTTGATGGTGAACATCGCAGTGATCAAAGGAGAGGAGAACCAATTTCCCTTGTGCACGCTCCCAGGAGCGAACAATCCCTTCCACTTCAACTCCACTGACAAATTTCAATTTCACCCGGTTTCCTACCGTGATTCCTTGTTTCGCTAACTCTTCATCCGTCAGCAACTCTAATGGCTTGTCCAGCCCCTCTACTCGTCCGATAGGAGCCCCAAAGCCATCGCGGTGGGTCGCTTTTCCATGCCCTGAAAGCTCCTCTCGCTCTACAGCCAATGCCGTTTCACCGGTTGTTTTCAAATAGATGGCTTCTTCCTTTTCATCCAGGATCAGATCCGTTAGTGTTCCTGTCACCTGTAGGCCAGAACTGTATTCCATCGTAGCCATATTATGTGAACGAATCGCTTTTTGTAAACTCTCCGTTCCCCCAACTGTAAAAGCCATCTGCTGGGCAAACTGTTGAACAGCGGCAATCAACTCATCAAAGTCCTGGCATACAAACAACTGAGGCTGAGGCCGAGTCACATCAAAACCTGTCTCTATGCACCCCTCTAAGGAGAAAGGATGTTTCTTCACCTCATCAGATAAACAGTACTTGCTCTCACCTACAGAGGATAGCAGGCCCGCCCCATAAATAAGGGGATTTGCAACTTCGCCAATCAACCCGTATTCCACTGTCCACCAGTATAAGCGCGAGATTTGCTCCGCTTCTGATACTTCATGGATTTGTGCTTGTTTCTCTTCTAATTGGCGATGCGCAGCCTCAATTTCTTCCTCGGTCGATGCGGGGTTTTCCATCAACTGTGATAAGTGACGCATCGCGTTAAATGCCTCATGCTCTTCTTTACTGGCGAGCGCTTTTGCTCCGATATCACCAAAAAGCTTTACATATTCGGCGTATTTCTCATCACATAGTATAGGAGCATGTCCAGCCGCTTCATGAATAATATCCGGTGTCGGTGTATAGGCAATATGCCCTAACGTACGCATATCCGTGGCAATCGGCAAGAGACCATGCGCTTGAAAATCGAAGAAAGCAACGCCGGGAATCAAACCATCGATCGTCACGGCTCCCCATTCAAATGGCTCCAAGCAAGCATTCATCTCTTCGACATGTGGAATCGACTCCACTCCAATACCCGAAGACTCTAGTCCTTTGAGAAAAGCCGGATGTGCTTTTCCTTCGAGAAAGTGAGTGTTTTGTCTCATCACAAAGCGCCATACTGCTTGATTTGTAGGAATGTATTGATCATACTTTTGCTCCACAACATAGGGCTTTAAATGGGCAGGAATCTTCCGTTTCTTCTGTGTCTTCAACATTTTTTTACCTCTTTTCTATGCATATACTAAATGGCTAAAAGCCAATTCTCTATCGCTTCTTAAATAAAATACCCTTCTAAACACAAAAAAGCCTCATCCCCGATAGGGACGAAGCATTGCTTCGCGGTACCACCCTACTTGATGAATGAGCCTTGAGCTATTCATCCACTCTTGGTTACCTTCCATGGATCGAGTGCAAGTGTAATTCGCCAGTCGCACTGCCTGGATTTTCACCCACCATCCAGTCTCTGCTCTCTGCTCATGCGTCTGCTACTTCTGTCTTGCTCATGGATTGTATTCAGTTCGGTCATAAGCACTTTCGCACTTTCGCACTTGTGTGCATGTTTGCTTTTAAGTGATAAAGTAACTATAACGAATAACCTTTACTTCTGTCAATACCTTTATCCAAATTACAAGCATCCACCGTCGTCAACTCTCTTTCCCCTTCCAACGACCACGTTCTTTTGCCTTGCAAGGGGGAAGCGTTATTTAAGTCAACTCTAGTTCCTGTGAGGCCAACACCACGCCATCTCGATCAGCATACACATAATTTCCAGGGTGCCAAGTGATATTGGCAAAGGAAAGCGGAACCTCTTCTTCGCCCTTCCCTTCTTTCTTACTCTTTAGGGGGGAGGTTCTAAGCGCTAGGATTCCAATATTCATCTGCGCTAGTTCTTCTGAATCGCGAACGCATCCATGAATAATAATTCCCGCCAACCCCTGCTTCATCGCCAGATCAGCAACCCGGTCTCCCAAGAGAGCACATCGCATCGATGCTCCACCATCGACGACGAGCACCGTTCCAGGTGGAAGCGATTGCACTGCCTTTTTTACAAGGACATTATCTTCAAACACCTTTACCGTCGCTATGGGTCCGTGAAAATCCCTTTTCCCTCCGTATGAGTGAAAAATCGATTCCGCTACGGCCAGCTTATCGGCATAGTGGTCGCATAAATCTGCTGTTTTGTAGCTCATCTTCCATCGCTCCTCAAAGGTATTTCTTTTTATAATGGGCCAGCGTTAAGAGCGGCCATACATAGCGATAACTGTGATATTGAACATAAAACTGGCCCGCAAAACCAGCTCCGGTCGGGTAGCGGGTTTGCCAGTCCTCTTTGTCCACAAAGGCCATCAGGCGCTCCATTCCCGCATTCATTTTCGCCGTTGGTTTTTCATGCGTTGCAATGAGTGCATCCAACGCCCACGCAGTTTGGGAGGGAGTGCTACCTTCCAGCGGGACATACTTCTCCACGCGGTCACTCCGACACGATTCTCCCCATCCGCCGTCCTCTCGTTGCTGAGAATAAAACCACTTTACACCTTTTGCCACTGTTTCCTGAGTAGGTTCTATCCCGACAGCAATCAATCCGGTCAGTGCGGCCCACGTTCCATACAGATACGACACCCCCCACCGGCCAAACCAACAGCCACTCGCTTCCTGGTTCTGGATTAACCACTGGATGCCTCTCTTAACTGCCGGATGCGTTGATGTCCAGCCCAGTGCCCTGCCAAAAAAGTGAAGGGCTCTTCCAGTCAAATCAGGCATGGAAGGGTCGGTCCATACGGTTTTTCCATCTGCATAAGGAAGAAGGTTCATCCATTTCTTATCCGTGTTCTTCTCAAACGCAGGCCAACCACCATCTTTATTCTGCATCGATAACAGCCACTTACTTCCCCTTTCCCATGCCTCACGGTACTGATTTCTCTGTACATAAGGTGCTAATACACGTAAGCAACTAGAGGTATCATCCACATCGGGATGAAAGGTATTTACATCCGAGAAACCCCATCCTCCCGGAGGCACACCCGGATTGCGAAGCGACCAGTCACCGATACGTGTCTGCTGACGTTCTAATAAGTAACGTACCCCTCTCTCTAGCTCTTCGGTTTGAGGATCCATTCCACTTTCTAAGAGGGCATGAAGGGAAAGAGAGGTATCCCATACACCCGTATCTGTCAATTGCTGGTGCCATCCCTCCCTCGTCGGATAGAGATAGCGCTGTAGTCCACTCATGGTCTGTTGTAACAGTGGATGCTCCTTCATATACCCTTGCGCTAACAAAGCAAACACAAACACAAACGTGGTGCTAAAATAGCTGAGTAATGTCCCATCTACTTCCAATCGATGAAGCAGATACCCCTCTCCCCATCGTTCGGCTGTCCTCCTCCCCCACCGGTGAGCAGAAGGAAAGATAGTGGAAACATGCTCCTGTAGCCCATTCCGTTCATGATTGGAAGCCATCAGACTAGCAGAGAGGTGTCCCTCGTTTAACCAGTGGCAAACCCGTTCATACCCAGGAAGGCGTACAGAAAACTTTTTATTGGCAGTCAAGATGATCGGCGCCAGATGGGCCCTCGTATAACTGACAAAGTCAAAAAAGTTAACTGGCAGTGAGGGCGGGAGAAGAAAAAATTCCACGGGGATCGCCGGTTGCCGTGACCAGGCTCGGTGACCCAGCAGGGTAAGCATCACTTGCGTATAGGAACCTAAGCTTTTTTTTCCCGTATCGTTCATGGTACGAAGCGCTTCCTGTGCACGCTGGATCATGGGAGCTTGACAATCCACACCTGCGTACAACAACCCCAAACAAGCTTCGACAGTGGCTCCCAAATTTCCTTCTCTTTCGTCACGGTATAGTCTCCATGCACCGTCACTTGATTGCTTATGGAGGATTCTTTCTATTAATCGTTGCTGTAGCTCTTCTTCTCTAAGATTGAAACATTTTGATAATAAGAGGCGATAAGCATCTGTCATCGTGCCACTTTCAAAACAGAATAAAAAGCGACCTGCTGTTGTCTGTCTGGACAATAGGCCACGCTGAAGTCGACGGATCACTTCGCTGATTTGTTCATCCGTGATTGGCATGTTCCTTCTCTCCCGATGAATACTGTGAACGTAGGTGAGGTGCGCATCTCCAACCTCTCGTTCACAGTAAGCCTATTCATCAAGAAGGGAAGAGGTGTCATGACCGTTTAGTCACCTTGAAAGTGGGGTTTTCGTTTTTCAACAAAGGCAGTGATCCCCTCACGAAAATCATGCGATTTCCCACGAATCGACTGGGCTTTAGCTTCATTCTGCAGGACAGTTTCCAAGCTGTTCTCGAAGCTACTCATCATCATGGCTTTGATTTCACCTATGGCTTTTGTAGGTGCTTGTGCCAATCGAGTGGCAAACTTCTCTGTTTCCTCTTCCAGCGTGCCTGCTGCTACTACCTTGTTCACGAGTCCCAGCTGGTGAGCTTCGCCTGCATCTATCGTTTCTCCCAAGCTAGCCAACTCCATCGCGCGACTTAATCCCACAATGCGCGGAAGGAAAAACGATGTACCCGCATCCGGAACCAAGCCAATATTAATAAAAGCCATGCTATAAATAGATTGATCAGTCGCGATACGAAAGTCACACGCTAATGCCACTCCTAAACCTGCCCCCACTACTGGCCCATGAATAGAAGATATCGTTGGCTTTTTCATGTTCGCCATCTTTAAAATCAAGCGATTGTATGTTTTTTCTAATTCTTCTCCGATGTTGATATTTTGAGAGCTCATTACGATCTCTTTCACATCAGCTCCAGTAGTAAAAGCTTGTCCATCACCCGTTAAAATAATGGCACGCACCTCTTCATCCTTCTCGGCCATTGATAGCACTTCAAAAACCTCTTCATGCATCTGCCGATTAAACGCATTCATCGCCTGTGGACGTTGAAAGGTGATCTTAGCAATTGTTCCATTCTTCTGATAGGAAATTGTATCCATTCTCTCTCCCCCGTCTCATGAAATGCTATCTTTCTTTATATACTAAGGGTAACATCGTACCTTATTCTTATTATACCATAATTTTCTTACTGTCCAAAAAAGGGGTTTATAAAAGTGGAGCATTCCTTTTGCGATATTGCCATTGTTGGGGGTGGACCAGGTGGCTTAAGTAGTGCCTTGATTCTTGGTCGCACCGGCCGTAAGGTGATCCTGGTTGATGAAGGTAGACCTCGTAATGAGGTTACATGGGAATCACACGGTTTTCTGACACGAGATGGTGTCGATCCCTTTCAGTTTCGTCTCATTGCTCGCGATCAACTACGCACCTATCCCAATGTTACGTTTGTACAAGGAAAAGTAAGTGCAGTCCATAAAGAATTACACACTTTCCTCCTTCATCTCGCTACAGGGCACTCTTTTAGAGGGAGAAAGATCATCTTTGCCACTGGAATGGTGGACCACCTTCCGTCTATTCCTGGTCTCGCGGAAGTGTACGGAACTTCTGTTTTTCTCTGTCCCTATTGCGACGGCTGGGAGGTTAGGGGACAATCGATCGCTCTCTTCGGAAATGGGGACTCACTCTTATCCTTCACCCGCTTGCTTTATGAATGGAGTCATGATCTCATCGTTTTCTCTCACGGTCCTGCCTCTCTCTCCTCCAGTGAACGCTATCAATTGGAGAAACGACATATCTTCCTGATCGAAGAACCTATCGCCACTCTTCACTCCCATCAAGGATACTTACAAGAAGTGATCTTGCAAAATGGTGACGTCATCCCACGCCGTGCGGGATTCCTCCTTGACACCCATGCGACACAAGCATCCCTCATTCCTTCCCAATTGGGGGTGAAGCTTAATGCAAAGGGTCGGTACGAAACATCCGAGCATGGTAAAACAGCCATCGCTGGCCTCTATATAGTAGGAGATGCCGTCAATACCTTTACCGGTCTAATTGGAGCTGCTGCTGAAGGCTACGAAAGCGGTGTCGCTCTTCATCACGAGATGGTAGAAGAAGATTGGAAGGAACATTTCACAGAGTAGAATCGATTGTTAAAAACAGACAAGCGCGGATTCCCGCTAAATCAAGTCCCCGTCTTTTCAACCGTACAAAAAAGGACTGGATTTGCTCGCCAGAGTTTTACCCCAACAAGTACTCATCCAATCCTCATCTTAAACATTGATGTCAGTCTTATGCGAACGACAATCCGATCAAATCCACTTCGTCCTAGAGACCCGTCGAATCCTCCAAGCATGGATCAACCTCTTACTTTCTCTGCTCATTCTGCGACTCCATACTCTTCACTGGACCTGACTGCTCCAGTGAGTATTGAATGGCTTCATCTTCGCTATGAATAACTTCTTCACCATCGCTATCCACTGATTCTGCATTATTGATACCTTGCTGGTTTTGTTCAGATTGTGCTTGACACTCATCAATCCTCTTTTTCTTTTCCACTTTCCTTTCCTCCTCACTAACTGTGAAAACTTATCCCTGTAAATAAGAGTAATTTATCCAATATGATAATGATCTATGTAGGGGTTAAAGAAAGAGCCCTTCTCCTGATGATCTGATCCATGAAAAAAAGCCAGTCCCAAGAAGAGAGCCTCTTAGAACTGGCTTTGGCTAGCGCCTATCCTTTAATTAGACGAATAGTCGTATTCAAATTGTGCATAAACAGGATTGTGGCCGGAGAGGTTATTGCCCTTCTCATCCACAAATACACCCGTTACATACTCGTAATCACTCACATTTAATTCTAGATCATCTCCACTGCGGAAAAAGATCTTTTCAATCGTATCTCCTTCTACCGCCTCTGCACCCTTCTCTGGGATTACACCACCGTTTTCAATCTCCGCCCAAGCATCAGAGAAACCAGCATCGATGAAGCGATACAGATGATCTTTGTACCGATCATGATAGTAAGTGCTGTTAAAGTCTCCTGTGATGATCACCGCATTCCCTTCAGACCACTGTTCCACTTTCGAAAGCACTTGCTTGAAGTTCTTGTTTTTCGCCTTTAAGTCTCCACTTTTACGGGATGCATCAGCATGAATATTATAGATATCAATAAAAACACCTTCGCTTACTTCGTGGCGAGCAAAAGTAAATCCTTTGGGTGTTAAGCAATCGCTCCCGTTACTAAAATAACCGTAGCAATCATTCCATTCCTTGCGTTTAAAATCATCAAACTCGAAGTTGGACAAACGAGTCAGGCCGTCTCCCACGCCTGTCCCAAATCCAAGCAAACCATCATGTTCTGAAATATACGGATGCTCCACCTCAGAAACAAGTTCGTCATGATAATTAAAATCCTCTTGCAAGGTAACGATATCATACTCATTTAGTTTGGGACTAATAAGTTCGGTGTACTTGGATGGCTTCGAGCCTGAAATTGGCTCCCACAACCCGGCAATATTGTAATTGAGAAGATCAAATGATCCCTTTACTTCCTTCGTTTCAGATGGAGTTGCTGTCACTGACAAAGGAGCCAGGGTACACAGCAGAACGGTTAAAAACAAGCTGACAACCGACTTCTTACTCACCTTATCACTCTCCTTCTATATATTAGTTGCACTTTTCCACTAAAAAAGAAGTACATACTCAGCCTAACATGTATTTTTTAAAATTTATACATCCCTCTCTTTAAAGTAAGTTAACAATTAGAAAGCGTTTTCAGATCCTTTCATTCGATTAAACCAACAAAGGGAAGCCGGATCAAATCCCTGCTTCCCTTTGTATTACAACTTATTCACCTGTTCTCTATTCACTCGTATTTGTCGAAGCCATTTCTCTTTTGACTTGTTGGAAGTAAAACAGTTCATAGATTACAGGAATAATGATGAGCGTGAGCAAGGTGGAAGTTGTCAGCCCTCCAATCACGACCACTGCCAATCCCTTAGAAATCAAGGTGCCAGAAGAAGTGGTAAATGCAAGTGGGAGTAGGGCTGCAATTGTAGCAAAAGCCGTCATCAAGATCGGACGCAAACGTGTTTTTCCAGCTTCCATTAATGATTCACGAATGGTTAATCCCTTTTCACGGTTTTGCCCTACACGGTCCACCAATACAATCGCATTCGTCGTAACAATCCCGATGAGCATGAGCAGTCCAATCATCGCACTAACTGACAAGGGCTCCCTTGCAATAAATAAACCACCAATCGCACCGATCGGTACAAAAATGAGGGAGGACAACACAATAAACGGAATACGTGCCTGGCCAAAGGTAATCAGCATCGTTAAATAGACCAAACCAATGGCCACAATCATTGCCAATCCCAATTCACGAAACGTTTTTATCGTCTCTTCGCTACCACTGCCCGCATCGAGAGAAACGTTGTCCGGTAAGTCTACATTTTCTTTGACCTGTTGAATTACGTTTTGTGATACCTGCTGGACATTATTTCCCTTGACTTGACCGGTTACTTGCGCAAAAACTTCCCCATCTAGTTTTTGGATCGAGGCCACACGTTCCACTTCTTTTACTTCTCCTACTTCAGATAGCGAAACCATACCGTTCGTAGTCGGGAATTCAATTTCTTCCAATTCATCCCTAGCCATCACTGGCTCATCATAAGTAAGTTGCAATGCCTGTTTTTCACCCATGAAATCAAAGTCTTGGAGAGATACAGGACGAGTCAGATCCGCAACCAATCCCAATACCATCGTGTTGGACACACCGAACTGCGATGTCTTTACTGGGTCTAACTCCACCAACCATTGCTTCTGTTTATCTTGTAAATTATTCTGGATCTCTTCTACCTCATTTAAAGACAACATATACTCTTCCACGCGAGCGGACGCTTCCTGTAAAGCGTCTAAATCCTTAGAGTAGAGGTTGATATCCACATTGGTATTAGTCGGGGGTCCACCTGATTGCATTTCTTGCAAGGAGACAACACCTTTATCCGTATAGGATTGAACGATGTTCTCTATCTCTTGCTCCAAGGTAGCAATCTCACTTTGGATCTCGACGCCATCTTTTAATCCGATGAAGTATTCCACTTTATTCTCACGCTGTAAGCCGCTCGTATAATCGCGTGCACCAACACCGGTGGTGACCGTCTGTATCGCATCTTTCTCTGCGAACATCTCTTCTATCTTTAGCGATACTTCATGGGTTCGTTCCAATGGTGTCGAAGAGGGCATCTCTACAGTGCCCACAATCGTTTGTTGCTCCTCATTAGGAAGAAAAGTAAAACCTAGAGTAGGTACCACCGCTAACGAACCTATCAATAGCAATAAGGAAGCAGTGATCACCCAACCTTTTCGCTGTAAAAGCGAACGAATGATACGTAGATATATCGTCTGCAAGTGGCCTTCTCGCTCTGCTTTCTGCTCTTTCTTAAAAGAGAATCTACCAAAGATAGGAACTAGCGTAACCGATACCAATAGGGAAGCGACTAAGGCAGAGACCACAGTAAAAGCGAATGGGCGAAAAAACTCACCAGTAATCCCTCCCACAAAGGCTAAGGGGAGAAAGACCACCGCAGTCGTAAAGGTGGATGAGACAATCGCTTTTAATACCTCTCGGGTAGAAGAGGCAATCAATTCATTTTGATCCTCCTCTCCATCCCGCAAGCGCATGCGACGAAAGATGTTTTCAATCACGACAATGCTATCATCCACCACTCGTCCAACGGCGACGGCCATCCCACCCAATGTCATGATGTTTAATGTAATATTTTGCTGATCCAAGAAGATCGCCGTCATCACGAGCGATAATGGGATCGATGTGATAGCAATCACCGTTGCTCGGAAGTTACGTAAGAAAATCAGAACGGCTAGGGAGGCAAACAAGGCACCCAACAATCCTTCTCGAATAAGCGTAAAGACCGATTCTTTAATTCCAGTGGCCTGATCAAAGCCAATCTTATACTCTACCTTGTCAGAAAAACCCTCCAACACCTCGATCACTTCATCCGATACTTCAACCGTATTGGCCTCTTGCTTTTTGGTCACTGCTAACATTAGGGAGCTCTTTTGATTAAAACGCGTGATTTCTTCGCGTTCACTTTTCGGCTCGATCGTGGCGATATCCCCCAACGTCACCACAGATGGAGCCGATCTTTCTTGTTCTTCAGGATTCACCGTACCAGAAGAGAGGTCATCTTGCTCAGATGTTGAACTTACAAGAGAAATCGCTTCTAACTCTTCCATGGAACCCAATTTTTCTTCTACCCTAACCGGTACATCGATTGTCTCACTCTCGACAGAACCAGCAGGAAAAGAGAGAAATTTATGATTAATCGCTTCCTTCACTTGAGTTAATGTAAGACCCGCTCGCGCTGCTTTCTCTTTATCCACCGTGATGGTCAGCATTTCTTCCTTATTTCCTCCGATGGACACACTTCCCACACCCGGAATCTTGGTCAGCTTTGGCTCTATCTCCTCTTCATATACCTTCTCTAGTTCCGTTCCTTCTTTCGCAAATAAGGAGATGCTATAGATGGGAAAGGAACCAAAAGAGAAACTATTGACGTTGAGCTCTGCTTCCTCCGGAAGGTCTGCTTCTTGAATGATCCCTTCCACTTCTTGCTTCCGATCCTCTATATCTGTATCAAAAGGAAATTCAAGATTAAGCATCGCCGTACTTTCATAAGAAGAACTCTGCACTTTCTTTAGATCCGCAAGATTCTCCAACTTAGATTCCAAGGGACCTGTCACTTGCTCCTCAACATCCTGCGGAGAGGCTCCTGGGTAAACCACTTCAACGGAAAGTTGCGGAAATTCAATATCTGGCAAGAGGTCAACTTTTAGGTTTTGAAAAGAGAACAACCCAGCAATCACGAGTAAGACAGCGAAGATCATGACTGCCACCCAATTCTTCAAAGAAAAGCGCGTAAGAAAATTCATGCTCCTGCTCCTTTCACTTTTTATAGAAAATTTCCAAAGATAATTTTATATGTGCAAAATCTCATATGTGCAAACTCATTATAGCAAGTCCGCTTCTGTATGACAATGAGAAAAAACAGCAAACTTTGTACCTGACACTCTTTTTCGATAAACTAAAAAGGGGAAAAATCCTATATTCTTAGTTTGATCGTAAGAAAGGAAGTTCAATATGTCCTTACGCTTTGCTTTGCTAGGCTTATTATCAAAGAAACCGGCGACGGGTTATGAACTGCATCATCAATTTAATGAGACAATGGTTTATTATTGGCATGCACATCACACACAAATTTATCGTGAGTTAGGCAAGATGGAGGCGGAGGATCTGGTTCGTTCAGAGGTGATTCCGCAATCGGCTCATCCCAATAAAAAGCTTTACTCTCTTACCCTTACAGGAGAGCAAGAGTTACAGCAGTGGCTACTGGAAGAGGGAACCCCTCCCCCTAGTATCAAGGACGAATTTTTATTGCGTGTAAAGGTCCTTCACCTTCTTCCTTATGAAGAAGCTCTTCAATTACTAGGAGAGCAGCAGCAAGCTTTTCAGTATGCCTACGAAGGGACAAAGAAATGGCAAGAAGCCTATTTGCAGGAGAATGATCCGCTACATACAGAGGACTTTGGTGATTACTTCACATCCGAATATGGTATTCGCTATGCTGAAATGCGGATTCAGTGGTGCGATTGGGCGATGGAATATCTTAAGCGTAATAAGGAGAAAATGGAGACAAAAGATTAACGTTTTGCCTCTCCATCATTTCGTCAATCGCTCCCTCTCATTCTGAAGGAACTCCAGTTTCCCAATTTCCTTTCTTATGTTCTTCTCTTCTCATTGTATCTGAGCCAAAACTCTCATAAAGTCAGGGTTTGAGAAGCTACCTTTATTTCCTCACGACTTCTTTTTTACTTCGGCTTTGCAAAAAGAAAATGAACGTGCTATAATGTAGTTGGTTGGACGTATTGATATATATTGCACACACAGTGCAAAGGAATATAGTCCCGACATTATAAACTTTTGCACTGTGTGTTCTTATATTGAAGATATGGTTCCCAACAATTATATTCTTGGAGGTTTCACATCCATGATCGAAGGTACAGTTAAATGGTTTAACTCTGAAAAAGGCTTTGGATTCATCGAGGTAGAGGGACGTGACGATGTATTCGTACACTACTCTGCTATCAACACTGAAGGATTCAAAACCTTAGAAGAAGGCGAGCGCGTCAGCTTCGAAATCACCCAAGGGAACCGTGGTGACCAAGCAGCCAATGTTACAAAGCTCGGCCGCTAATTCTTAAACCACTAAAGGGCGATTGACTCTATGTCAGTCGCCCTTTTTCATTTTCTCTTTTTCATAATGGATCACTTGAGTTTGTTTCTTCCATTGGGGAGGAAATGAGTTCCCATTGACTCCCATCCCAATCCGCAATCACCTTGTCTCCGTTGGGAATAGAGAAGTTCCAAAACGTGAGTGGGTCCCGATAAAGCACAGCGGATGCAAACCACCGAATAGGCCCTCCATGACTGACAACAATAATCGTCTCTTTTAACGAATGAGCGGTAAGAACGCTTTCCAACCATTGGGACAGTCGCGTCGCCATCTCCTCCAGTGTTTCCCCCCGTGGTGGGGAGACATGCCACGGATCATCCATCCAGCAAATAAGCCACTCTCGATCACGATGAACAATCTCTTCTACAGTTAACCCTTCCCACTCACCCAGCGAGAATTCACGTAATTGAGAAGCTTTTCGCAGTATCAAGTGAGGATGAATTCGCTTAATGGCAGCGGCTGTCTGTTCTGCTCGAACTAAATCACTGCAATATAACCCTGTTACTTCAATCTCAGTAAATGTGGCCGCGATGCGTTCCACTTGTTGCATCCCTCTTGTCGTTAGTCCAGTTTGACGTTGACCTCCATACCTTCCTTGCTCATCGTCTTCACATTGTCCATGCCTAACCCAGATAAATCGCATCCCCTTCCCTCATTTCCCCTCCGCATCGAAAGATATCCCACCCTCTTTCTGATCCTTCTCTTAAGTATATGGGAACATCGTCTGAAAATTATGGTTTACCGAAGATAAAAGGACAGCTTTACGCGCTATAAAGGGACAAAAATCTACTTTCCTCATTCGATAGTTACCTATACGGGAAATCTTCTCTCTGAGTAAGATATAGAAATGTCCGTATAACGAAAAAGAGGAGAAAAAAGATGGCGACAAAAGGTCCCTTTTATAAAAGTAAACAATTGCAACATCAACTATTGTCCAGCGATCCGATTACAGCTCCTCATATCCCTCAAACGTTGCCCTATAGCCGCGAGAATCTCATCAGGATGCTAAGAACTTATCCGTTTATCTATATTAAGCCTGATGGCGGTGGACGAGGAGCTGGCATTATACGTGTCGATCGTGTCCAATCTGGGAATGATCAGTACTTGATGCGCACACCCACACAATCTGTCCACTCTCCTAAGCTTCCCAAACTACTAGAGACGCTCGATGACCACATGGGTTTCACCCCTTATGTCATTCAGCAAGGAATCAAGAGTCTAACACGAGAGAAAAAACCTTTTGACTTACGTATGCATACGGTGAGAGTTCAGAATAAATGGGTGGTAGGGGGAATTGTCGGAAAGGTCGCTTCTATAGACCACATCGTCACCAACCGACACAGTGGAGGACTCCCCGTCCCCATTACGAACATCCTTATCGAACACCTTGCTTGTTCAGTGCAAGAACGAGTCGCCTTGTTTCGCAAGCTAAAATCACTTTCTCTTGAGGTTTCCAGAGTAATCCATACCGTCTACCAAAGAAATAATCGCTTAGGAATTGATGCAGGCATTGATGAGAATCACCATATCTGGATCTTCGAAGTCAATACGACACCTGGCACACTCGTCTTTCGCGCATTAAAAGAAAAGCAGATGTATGAACGCATCCAAACCCTGCACCGTCGGGCGAAGCAACCTCCCTTTATTAGAAAAATTTTTTGATAGATAGAGGATCACCACCTACACCTTTTCTACTAATAATGAGTAGAATAGTAGAAAGAGATATGGAGGTGATTTAAGCAATGACACAAAAAAAACGATATAAAGCCAGGCAAAAGAGTAAGCTATTACAAATGAGTCTTCTCTCCCGCCAATCTACCACTCGCCCCTACACTCCCGAATCTCTACCACTTAATCGCAGGAACCTTACCAATATGCTTGAAAAATATAGATTTATCTATCTAAAGCCAAATGGCGGGGGACAAGGGAGAGGTATCGTTCGTATCTCTCGGGACAAGCAAGGTATTTATCGCGTTCAGACAAAAAGTAAAAAAAGGAGATTTAAAGATAAAGAAAAGTTATATCAATTCCTCAGTGCCTCTCGGAGAAAAAAAATGTTGCAACAAGGTATTGTAAGCCTGACAAAGAAGAAATACCCTTTTGATCTACGTATTCACACGATACGAAAAGGTCAGAAATGGATTGTTGCAGGTATCGTAGCCAAAATAGCTACTCGGCGTCATCAAATTGTAACCAATCGTTCTAGCGGGGGAAAGCCTATTCCCGTATCAGATCTTTTTAAGAAACATTTAGGTTATTCACCTAAGAAAAGAAAACAATTGACCTCGCAAATCAAGAAACTATCCGTCACAGCATCGAAAGAAATGGGGAAAGCTTATCCCACCGTTAAACGTTTAGGGATAGACATGGGGATCGACCGACAGGGGAAAGTTTGGTTTTATGAAATCAATACAACACCTGGAATTCATGTCTTTCGTGTATTGCCCGATAAAAGGGCTTACTACAAAGTCCTTCGTCTAGAAAGGCAAAAAAGATAATCTCCCCCTCTCCTCACTAAAGAATCCAGACTCCATATCTGAATAATAGCAAGGGCAAAATGCTAATCTATCGTTACTATTTTAGGCATTTATAATCACCTAAATACCCCTAACCATCCTACAGCCCCCTCTTCTAGATAGACGCCTCTTAACCTTCCGAAAATGGTCTTCCATCCTCCGTGCTCCCCCTATACAACTATCCTTTACCTTGAATAGCATAATGGTAAACAAGCACCCAAAGGAGCTAGGTGGATGGATAAGACTATAAGTAAGCAGCAGCGAAAATGGCGCGGGAAAATGTATCAGAACAGAAAACTATCTGAAAATTCTTCCACTAGTCCATATATTCCTGCTGTCTATCCCTATTCTTGGGCAAATCTAATGAAAATGTTAGACAAGTTTTCATTCGTCTATCTTAAGCCCGAAGTCGGTTTTCAAGGAAAAGGCATTCTCCGTATTGACAAACATCCCTCTCAGTATCGATTACGATCCATTGATCGATCCTATATTTGCAAAGATCAAAAAGGGTTAAAGAGATCTCTCCAAGAAAACATGACTAACCAATCTTATATTATTCAACAGGGAATTAAGAGTGTTACTCACACGGGAGAGCCGTTTGACCTGCGCATTCATACCGTTCGATTAGGAAAAAGGTGGGTAGTTGCTGGAATGGTAGGAAAGATAGCCCCTGCAAACTATATTGTTACCAATCGACACCGAGGAGGAAAGCCGACTCCTATGAACAAAATCTTAACCAAACATCTTCAATGTTCGGACGAAGAGAAAGAGCGGGTCTTTCAAGATGTAAAGCGGTTCGCAGTCGAGGCTTCCAAAGTGATGGGCCGTCTCTATAACCGAACCCGCGCCTTTGGTATTGACGTGGGTATTGACGGCGATAAACGGGTGTGGTTTTATGAGATTAATTCGGCTCCGGGCATTTGTGTTTTCCGGCAATCTCCTGATAAGAAAATGTTCAAACGCGTTGTACGCTTACACCGACGGGCATATGCATAAGGTTCAAAAAGCTACCCATAAAAAGGGTAGCTTTTATTTCTCCTATCCTCACGTCATTCTTGCACAGGTAGATTTGTCGCTAGTTAGATTCTTGTATTCCTCCGTCGCGCTCACACCCGTTCATCGCAATAGTAATGCATCGCTTCTTGTAGAAATTGGGCCAATCCTGTTTGATACCGATCGATGTTCTTCGTAAAACGTTCATCTTCTACATACAGGTCACCTAGTCCACGGAAGATGCCTAGCGTACAATCATAATAGTGAGAAGTAATGTGGTTTCGCCATTGATCGATCAGCTGTTGCACTTCTGGATCACGTGGACCTGCTTCCATTCGTGCGGCAATTTCTCGATAGATCGTATCCGCTTCCCCCATGATGTTTTGCCAATCTGCGTCGTTGTACTTCTGGGTTCGTTGTTCCGTTTTCTCTACGATCTCCCTTCCATACTTCCGCTTGGCCTCTTCTGAATACTTCTTTTGATGCTCTTCGATCGCACGCTGATCCAACCCGCGAAACATCTCTTCCTTTTTCATTGCCTTGCCCCCTCTTATGGCTAATAGCGTCTTATCCACCGTTTGTATCATGACTTCCATCCGCTGTTTCTTTGCTAGCAAGCTTTCACGATGAAGGCGAAGCGTCTCTTCGCGATCAAAATCCGATCGGTCTAGAATCACTTTAATCTCTTCTAATGCAAACCCCATTTCCCTAAAAAACAAAATCTGCTGTAGACGCTCCAAGTCTTCATCAGTGTACAAGCGATAGCCTGCGTCTGTTTTGGCTGCTGGCGTTAACAATTGTATTCGGTCATAGTGGTGTAGGGTACGGATGCTGATTCCTGCCCATTGTGCCACCTCTCTTACCTGATACACCCTTTCTCCTCCTCTCTTCTATAGCGTAGACCCTGACATAACGTCAGGGTCAAGGGGAAATGCGCCTTATTTACTCCTTCTTTTTTGAAATACCTGCAATCCTTGTGTATAAAGGGTTTGTAGGAGAAACAGGAATCCTTGCGGAGTCTGCTTCGTTTCTTTCCCTTGGGCAATCCGTTTCATCTGATGTTCATACCACATATTCTCTAGCAGAGAAACTTCATCTAATTTCTTTACTCCCGTTCGGATCGGCTCCAATTGTAGGGATTGAAATTCACCTGTGGCAATCTGACGTGGAATCGCTGGATGAAGAGCAAAGGGGCGTGCCATGCCGATTAGATCCACCGCACCACTCTCCAAAGCAGAAACCATCCCCTCTACAGAGCGGAAGCCACCGGTCAACACCAAGGGTGTATCCACCTGTTTCCGAACCTTTTCAGCAAAAGATAAGAAATAGGCCTCGCGCTTTCTCGTACTCTCTTTCACATCACGCTGCATCATTTTCGGATTCTCATAGTTTCCGCCCGAAACCTCGATAAAATCAATGCCCTGCACAGAAAGTATCTTCACCACTTCGATTGATTCTTCTTCCGTAAAGCCTCCTCGCTGAAAATCGGCTGAGTTAAGCTTTACGCCTACTGGAAAGGTAGCACCTACTTCCTCTCTAACCGCCTGGTACACTTCCAACAAGAACCTCATTCGCTTTTCCGAAGATCCTCCCCAGTCATCTGCCCGCTGATTATGATGAGGAGATAAAAACTGGCTAAGTAGGTAGCCATGCGCAGCATGAATCTGTACGCCTGTAAAACCTGCTTTTTTGGCTATACCGGCAGTAGTAGCAAAACGTTGGATCAACTCCATGATCTCTGACTCTTCCAATGCACGAGGTGGAGCAAAATACTTTCCCACCTTCCCTTTGAGTGGGATGCTACTAGGGGCAACAGGCTCTTTACTCAACGCTTTTGGCACCTGTTTTCCGGGATGATTGATCTGCATAAATAGACTCGCTCCACCCTTGGTTCCTGCAGCCGCCCACTCTTGTAGCAGGGCGAAATCCCGTTCATCTTCAACCACCACATTGCGCGGCTCACCCAATGCCCTGCGATCAATCATCACATTCCCCGTCATGACCAGTCCCGCTCCACCGTCAGCCCATTGACGGTACAGCGCTACATGTAGAGGGCTAGGACGGTGATCCACCGTCCCTAAAGCTTCACTCATCGCCGATTTAAAGAAGCGATTCTTAATGGTTACCCCCGATGCGAGCGTTATAGGCTCAAACAACGATTCCTTTTTCATCATACATCCTTCCTCTCTGCCTTAATGTTTATCTGTTTATACATTTAAACGCTATGATTGAAGGATATCATTTATTGCCCTCTATGTCTGTAGTGATAAATCAATGTCCTCATTTCAAGAATTCATATTCCAAAAAGAGAAGAATATAATCAACAAAAATGAGTGAAATCAGTAAATGGGGTATCATCATGAAACAACCTGGTTTTTACCCGAAAGAACAACGGACCGTCTCTAGTCCCACTGAAAAAGCTCTTTTTCCCCTCCAATTTCATCCTTGTAAAGAACCAGACGCCTTCGAACATGGAATCCACTACTTATCATACGGAAAATATTGCTGCTATCTCTTTTACTCAGACAGACTACAAATCCTTCCTCTTGCCATGGAAAACCCACTTTTCTCTCACTCACCACCGATCACTCTACGATTTCTTAATGCCCTTCCCACACCTACCATCCATCTTCAGAAAACTCCCTCAATGCAAAACAAGAACGGACCCCCATCTTGTGCAGAACTAATCTACCGTCAGCTATGGTCAGGCATTGATATGCGTATAACAGGGAATTCATCACAATTAAAATATGAGTTCATTTTACAGCCCGGGGCACAGATCGATGACATCCATCTGCGCTATGAATCCGTCAAAGAAATATCCCTGAATGAGAAGGGGGATCTCTTGGTCTGGACATCTTCTGGCGTTCTGTGCGAAAAGAAACCCATCAGCTTTCAACCAACAGGGAAAATCGTTGAGACCATTCCCACCCGCTTTTCCTTATGCAAGGATGGAACCATCCGTTTTCATTTAGAAAAGCCATACTCTCCCTCTCTACCACTCACCATTGACCCTATCATGTTTTATGCAACTTATCTCGGTGGGAATGCTAACGATGGATTAGGTAATGGCATTGCCGTCGATTCCCTTGGAAATGCCTATGTAACAGGCAGAACAGATGCCACCAATTTCCCCGTCACATCGGGTGCCTTTCAAACGATGATCGCTAATAGCAGCTCAGATGATGCCTTTATTAGTAAACTGAATCCTATGGGTTCCTCGCTCCTCTATTCCACTTATCTCGGTGGAAGTGGCAATGATGAGGGAAATGGCATTGCTGTTGATTCATCCGGGCAAGCATTTGTCACAGGAAATACACCTTCCACCAACTTCCCCATTACAGCAAATGCCTTGCAAACAACGTTGCCCGGCGCCACGCAAGCTGCTTTTATCACACATATCAATGCGAGTGGAACTTCGCTTATCTACTCCACTTTTCTCGGTGGAAATGGGAATGATAATGGATTGGGTATTGCCATTGATACCGACCAACAAGCTTATGTAACGGGGTCAACAGAATCAACCAACTTCCCCATCACTTTAGCTGCTTTCCAAACAACCTTGGGAGGCATCCAAGATGCTTTTGCCTCCAAACTAAATGCTACTGGCTCCTCCCTTATTTTTTCGACCTATCTCGGCGGAATGGGCAAAAGTACCGGAGCGGGCATTGTCCTTGATTCTACCCGAAATACCTATATCGCAGGAGCTACGGACTCAACGGATTTCCCGATCACCCCCAACGCCTTTCAAACCCTTCTATCCGGTAGTACCGATGCGTTCGTTACCAAGATCAATGTTGCTGGTTCTTCCCTTGAATATTCTACCTACCTCGGGGGAAGTAGTGTTGACGTTGCCACTGGTATCGACCTTGACAATCGCCGCTTTGCCTATGTGACAGGGCAAACGAGTTCCACAGACTTCCCGACATCAGTGGGAGCCTTCCAAACAGCCTTCTCTGGGGTACTTGATGCGTTTGTCAGCAAGCTGGACCCAACCGGACAATCCCTCGTTTACTCTACTTATCTTGGGGGTAGTGATTTTGACGCAAGTCAAGGAATTGCCGTCGATTCCTTCGGCGCAGCATGGGTTGTCGGCGGGACAACATCAACCAATTTTCCCCTTACCCCTGATGCTTTTCAAAGACAGTTTTTAGGTTTTTCTTCTGTGTTTTTAGCCCAACTAACCTACTCTGGACGCGGATTGGCCTTCTCCACTTTCTTAGGCGGAACACTGGCCCAAGCCGCCTTTGATATTACCATTAACAATAAGGAAGAAGTGTTTTTCACAGGGTCCACAGCTTCGACTAACTTCCCTGTAACATCCCAAGCCTTCCAAAAGCAACTTCGTGGTGCATCAAATTCCTTTGTTGTTAAAGTGGGTCCACTCACTTCCGTTGGAGCAACCGGTCCCACAGGAGCGACAGGAGCTCGCGGGCCACGAGGACGACGCGGCCCGCGTGGTCCCAGAGGGGCAAGAGGGATCTCTGGAACCAGTGAAATGTAAAAGTCCGCTAACGAAGGAACTTGTGGCATCATGAATGAACACTAATGGTCGTATCATGTAATGGATATAGAGAACAGCAAAAAACCCGTCAGTGAGTAGACTGACGGGTTTTTCTTATTTCATCTTTCTTTTCCTTATACGCTAAATTGCTCTTCTTCCGTCGATCCAGACAATGCCGTAGTGGAGGATTTTCCACCGGAGACCGCTTGTGCTACTTCATCAAAGTAGCCAGTTCCCACTTCGCGTTGGTGACGGGTAGCGGTGTAGCCATCCACTTCACTATCAAACTCAGCTTGTTGCAGTTCCGAATAGGCAGCCATTCCCGTATCTTTATATTTACGAGCCAATTCAAACATGCTGTGGTTTAGGGCATGGAAACCTGCCAAGGTAACGAATTGGAACTTGTAGCCCATTTCACCGAGACGATGTTGGAACTCAGCAATCGTTTTGTCATCCAGCTTTTTCTTCCAGTTGAAGGAAGGCGAGCAGTTGTAAGCAAGCAATTTCCCTGGGAATTTAGCATGGATCGCATCAGCGAAACGTTGCGCTTCTTCCAAGCTCGGCTCAGAGGTTTCACACCAGATAAGATCTGCATACGGAGCGTACGCCAACCCACGAGCGATAGCCGTATCGAGGCCATTTTTGATGCGATAGAATCCTTCCGGTGTCCGTTCACCCGTGATAAATTCATGATCACGCTCATCCACATCACTCGTGATAAGTTGTGCAGCGTTAGCATCTGTGCGAGCAACGATAATGGTCGGTACGCCTGATACGTCAGCTGCCAGACGAGCAGAGACCAAGTTGCGAACGGCATGTTGGGTTGGGATTAACACTTTTCCGCCTAGGTGACCACATTTTTTCTCAGATGCCAATTGATCTTCGAAGTGAACACCTGCAGCTCCCGCTTCGATCATGCCTTTCATCAATTCAAACACGTTGAGTGGACCACCAAAACCTGCTTCTGCATCCGCTACGATTGGAGCAAACCAATCGATGTCATCTTTTCCTTCGGCATGATGAATTTGGTCCGCACGTTGCAATGCTTGGTTAATCCTCTTCACCACTTGTGGCACACTGTTTGCTGGGTACAAACTTTGATCAGGATACATTTGCCCGGCATTGTTAGCATCCGCAGCTACTTGCCAGCCACTTAAATAGATCGCCTTTAGACCTGCTTTTACTTGTTGCATCGCTTGGTTACCGGTAAGAGCACCCAAAGCATTAATGTGATGTTCATTATGAAGAAGTTCCCATAATCGTTCAGCACCGCGACGTGCTAGCGTGTGCTCGATTTGTACAGAACCACGTAAGCGAACAACATCTTCTGGACCATAAGCACGTTCAATCCCTTTCCAACGTGCATCTTTCCCCCAGCTTTCTTTCAGTTGCAATGCGTCGCGTTCTTTTTGATTATTCATTTCATTCATCCTCTCTCATCATTTTGGTATAGGTCTTTTTTTCACTCTTTTATGCATTTAGTAATTCATAACCAGGGACGGTTAGAAACTCTTCAAACTCATCTTGCTCAATCAGTTGGAGGAAAAGACGACGGGCTTCCATAAACTTGGCCTTCTGACCATTCTCTTCGCCCATCTCCTCATTAATTTTGGCAAGCTCTTCATCTAATACTTGTGTACACAGCTCCAAGGTCACCTTACGCCCATCGCTCAGTTTTCCTTCTGGGTGGCGAATCCACTGCCATATTTGAGCGCGCGAGATTTCAGCCGTCGCTGCATCCTCCATCAAACCGTGAATGGCTACTGCTCCAAAACCACGCAACCAGGATTCAATATACTGTACTCCTACATTAATGTTGGTTCGCAATCCTTCCTCGGTGATGGTTCCTTCAGGTATCGCTACCAGTTCGGCTGCATCAGCTTTTACATCAGGGCGTTGCTTCTCAATTTGATTAGAAGTTTTCATCACTCGATCAAAAACTTCCATCGCCACCGGCACCAATGCTGGATGTGCCACCCAGGTCCCATCGTGACCATCGGTTGCTTCTCTTTCTTTATCTTGGCGTACTTTCAAAATGGCTTCCTCATTCTTAGCAGGATTATTTTTCACTGGCACTTGTGCTGCCATTCCGCCAATCGCCGGTGCTTTGCGGCGATGACAGGTTTTCACTGTTAGAAGGGTATAAGCACGCATGAAAGGTACGGTCATCGTCACTTGGGAGCGATCCGGCAAGATCACTTGCGGATCTTTGTGGAAACGCTTGATGTAGCTAAAGATGTAATCCCAGCGTCCACAGTTTAGACCCGCCGAGTGTTGACGCAACTCATATAAGATTTCATCCATTTCAAACACAGCAGGAATGGTCTCAATGAGCACGGTTGCTTTAATCGTTCCTTGACGAATTTTTAGCTCGTTTTGCGCAAAGACGAACACATCATTCCACAAACGGGCTTCTAAGTGACTTTCCAGTTTCGGTAGGTAAAAATAAGGTCCAGTGCCCTTGCTCAAGAGCGTTTTCGCATTATGATAAAAGTAAAGTCCAAAGTCAAACAGGCTAGCTGATACGGCTTTCCCGTCGATGAAAAGGTTCTTCTCTAACAGATGCCAGCCACGAGGGCGGACCAACAAGGTAGCAATCTTCTCGTTCAGCTTATATTGCTTGCCCTTCTCGTTGGTAAAATCAATGGTGCGATTAATCGCATCGCGCATATTGATTTGACCTAGCAAACTATTTTCCCATGTCGGCGAATTGGCATCTTCGAAGTCAGCCATAAACATTTTAGCACCCGAGTTGAGCGCGTTGATGACCATCTTGCGATCACCTGTTGGACCCGTGATTTCGACACGCCGATCTTGTAAATCATGTGGTAGTGGGTCCACATTCCATGATTGTTCCCGTATCCATTTGGTTTCTTCTAAAAAATCGAGTTTTTCACCCGCATCTAATTTCAATTGACGTTCGACACGCTTCTGTAACAAAGATTCGCGCCGATCGGAAAATTGCTTTGCTAATTTTTCTACGAATTGGATGGCACCTGGCGTTAATATCTCTTCAAACCCAGGATGCATCTTTCCTTTGATCTGTACATTGGCCGGGTAGGAAGACGTTTCCGTTGTCACGTCTCATTCCTCCTTGCGTATAGGCTAGTTGGTTACTGTTTAATAACAGATCTCTTTTCCTTGGTTGTATTATAGTACAGTGGCTTTCGTTTTGACAATACTTTTTTTCATTTTTGGTCGATTTTTTTCGTTTAATTTTTTCATCGGCCAAACGAAAATAGCGCTATCCCTTATTATATAAAGGATAGCGCTATTTTTCTCCCCAGTGCTAACTGTTATGATACAGTACAATGAAAAAGAAAGATTTGCACGCTGCATTCTGGCTGGGTTACTTTCTTTTATCATGACAGGTTTACTTTTTCTCTAATAGGGTACCTAATTAGTGCCCTTAATACAATCTGGATCTTCTGCACTGCCTAGAAGCCGTCATGGTCCCACATCTGGGATGAAAGCAGACTGCGTAGGAGATTCAGCTTCCCTTGGTATAAAAAAGACCACTAAAAAAGTGGTCCCTATTTGGAGCTATCTGCCTTCATCCTATCGTCTACTATCTCGACTACTTAGCATGAACAATCTGGAGCTCTTTTGGAAAAGCGGTAAGGCAACGGTACCCATCCGATGTGACAACCACATCATCCTCGATACGAACTCCACCCACACCCGGTATGTAAATGCCTGGCTCAATGGTGAATGTCATTCCTTCTTCTAATACAAGATCGCTCTTCTCATGGATCGAAGGAAATTCATGGACGTCAATACCCAAACCATGGCCTAAACGATGCGGGAAATACTCACCATAGCCGGCCTTATCAATGATGGAGCGAGCCAGTTGATCCAGCTCTCGAATCGGAACTCCAGGTCGACAAGCCTCCAAAGCGGTTTGTTGCGCGTGAAGAACGGTCTCATAAATCTCACGTTGTTGCTCGCCAATGGATTGAAAGGAGACTGTTCGCGTAATGTCCGAGCAGTAACCATCTAGGACGACACCCATGTCAAATAGAACCAGATCCCCCGCTTGGAGCGTATTTTGACCAGGACTCCCATGCGCCGCACCTGCGTTGGCACCAAACAGCACCATCGTAGAAAAAGACATTTGTGTAATCCCTTTTTTCTTCAATTCATATTCGATTTTGGCTAGCACCTCCATTTCTGTACACCCTTCATGGAGAGCTTCGACCCCAATTTGAACGCCAAAATCGGCCCATTTGGCTGCTTCCTGCAAGATGGCCAATTCATCCTTTGCTTTTACCATCCGTAGCTTATGCATCTTTTCTTCTAGTGAATGAAAAGATATACCTGGGAAGCGATTCATTAATTTCTGCGCACGAGCAAATGAAAGCTGCTCTTCTTCGATCGCCACCTGCGTGGGATTCGTTATACCACGCTCTTTTAATGCACTCTCGATTAAGTCCCATGGATTATCGGTATCCTCATGTCCGATGATGTCTCCATTCCAACCTGACTCTCTCGCTTGGTGAGCATCCATCGCGGGACAGACCAATATCGGAGCGAAATTCGGGAAGACCAGCAGTCCTAACAACCGCTCGTGGGGCGTACAATAAAAACCAGTAAGGTAATATACATTGGCTGTCGAAGTAACCAGCGTAAAGTCGATTGATTTTTTATGCACCCAATTTGATAGTTCTTCCAACCTTGATTTTATCATTTATTTCTTCATCCTTTCTGTTTATAATGAATTACAAGCTACTATAGCGAGATAGATCGCGATGAGTTATTTCGAATAAATATACAGCCCAACGAATGTATTGCTCGTTTCTTTGGAAGCTCGACTGCTCATCCTCCTATCCGCATACCCTCATTTTAATAAAGGAGTGTCACGATGGAAAGTTCCTATTTATCATTGTTACCACCATTAATTACACTGGTATTGGTATTCCTCACACGCCGCGTACTACTCTCTCTCGGAGCAGGGATCTTATTGGGAGCCCTATTACTAAGTGATTGGATGATCGGCGAAACCTTTCTCTTGATATATGAAAGCTTTAAAAGCATTATCATCGATGATGGTGGATTAAACACCTGGAATATGTATATCATTTTCTTTGTCCTTCTGATGGGCATTTTAAGCGCATGGATTACACTCTCAGGCGGTGGAGAAGCTTTTGCCAGATGGGCGCTAAAAAAAGCAGACACCCGTAAGAAAACACAACTCATCCCCTATTTACTCGGTATCATTATCTTTTTTGATGACTACTTCAACACATTAATTGTGGGGAATGTGAGTAGGAAGATTACCGATAAACAACGAATTTCACGTGCGAAGTTAGCCTATCTCATTGATTCTACTTCGGCTCCCGTCGTGGTCATGATGCCCCTTTCCAGTTGGGGAGCGTATATCATCGCTTTAATCGCTGGAATCCTCGGGGCTACACAAATCACGGACTATACAGGACTGCAAGCGTTCTTGCTCGCCATCCCATCGAACTATTATGCGATTGTAACGCTACTCCTTCTCTTAGCCGTCATTTTATTCCAATTAGACATTGGTCCGATGAGAAAACATGAACAACGCGCCATGGAAGAAGGTGTGCTGGTCAATCCTGAACAGGGAGAGGCTCCTGGTCATCAAGAAAATCTTCCTTCCAGTGAACATGGCAAAATAGGTGACCTCCTCTTTCCTATCATCGCCTTAATCATCGGTACCATAGTCTCCATGGGTTGGACAGGCATGAACGCCAGTGAAGGGGAAATCTCTCTTCTAACCATTCTAGAAAACACCGATGTCTCCGCTTCGCTTCTCTATGGGGCTCTCTTTGGAGTAGGTGTCTCGCTTCTCTCCAATCTGATGCGTAAAGTGAGCGGAAAGCTTATCGTCAAAGGAACGTGGGCTGGTCTTCGCTCGATGTTACCCGCTGTCTATATTCTTTTTCTCGCTTGGATGATCACCGATATCATCTCCCAACTGGGAACGGGAGAATACCTTGCCGGCTGGATCGATCAAACCATGTCTCTCTTCTGGCTACCGCTGGTTCTCTTCTTGTTTGCTTCACTCATGGCATTTGCGACAGGAACTTCTTGGGGAACCTTTGGGATTATGCTCCCCATTGCCGGTGAAATTGTGGCAGCGACAGACCCGATGTATATGATTCCTGCCATAGGTGCCGTATTAGGTGGATCGGTGCTGGGTGACCATTCCTCCCCTATCTCCGACACCACCATCATGTCTTCCACCGGGGCTGGCTGTGTCCATATCGACCATGTGACGACACAAATTCCCTATGCAATCTTGTCTGGACTGGTGGCCTCCATTGGATATATCGTGATGGGACTTACCGATAGCATATGGATCGGACTTGGGGCAAGCCTCATCGGCTTAGCACTACTCGTCCTTATCCTTCGAGCATGGGTAGGTAAGCAATCCCCTTCCCCACAAGGATAAAGAAACCTATAAAAAGACGGATGGCCCAACACATCGTGAAGGGGCCCATCCGTCTTTTTTCTTTTACGCTGTACACATTTCTAACTCTCGCAGTTCCTTGATGGTGTTCACAAGTGAACTCCCTTCATGAGTGTCACTTCGTCTATAGACGAATAGGATAAAGAAACCTTATCTTCATTGGAGGGAATCACATTGGATGAATTTCAAACAGAGGGATATCAACAACAATCGTATCAAGAAAATCAGCAACAACAGCAAGGCAACCTGTTGCAGACATTGCAACAGTGTGCAACTACATGTGAACAAATGAGTTATATGATGCCATCAGGACTTACTGGATTAGATAGCAGTGTTTAGCCCTATTTGCGACATTAAAAACCTGCTACACGCTGGGAAATATCGCTCTGCCGTTTGCAGTTCGTTTGCAGTTCGTTAGCAATACAACAGCCACCCAATCGGGTGGCTTTTTTGATTCATACACTCAAATACAATTGAATAACTCATATATCACTTCTGCACCTGCTCGTACAACTCAAACAAAGTAACATTCAATACCTGACATATCCGATACAGGTAATGAACCGAGGGATACACTTTCCCTCTCTCCCAGCGAGATAATATTGTCGAAGATGTACCTATTTGTTCTGCCAACCACTTCTGCTTTATGCCTCTTTGTTCTCTAATTTCACGGATTTTAGGTATGTAATGATACTTCGTCTCCATCAAGATCACCTATTTTAACTTTCGTTGTACATAAGCATTTAACCTTTCCACCTTTTTGCACTTTTTTTTGAGCAAAAAAGTCTATTTTAATTTGAGACACATATCATGGTATTACCAAGGGATGAAAAAAGATTGTCCCACAGGGGGAATTCATCCCATGGTCATACCAAGGTATCAACATCAGAGGAGCGAGCATCATGATATTGGGCATCGATGGCGGGAACGAGCGGGTGAAGGTGTATGGCGGGAGTACGGGATATGACTCCTTCCTCGCCGATATTGGGGAGTATCGCGAACTGAAGCTGAAGAACCAACACGGCGAGGATGACATGGTGTGGGAGTATGAAGGGAAGAAGGGGTTTGCAGGAAGCCTCGCCCGTTGGGAATCAGAACTCGGTGGATCAACGAAGGGCGGGACGAAGGCACATTTTGATGGGAAGATGAGAATTCTCTTCGCTGTTCATCGCTGGTTCAATCGCGCAATCGGCAATTCGGCTAGGATCGTGGTCGGTCAGCCGATCGAGCGTCACACAGATGAGGAAAAGAAGAAAATCATCGAGATGCTTCAAGGGTGGCATGAGCTGACCATCAACGGAAAGAAGAAAAAGTTCCACATCAGCGAGGTACGTGTC
>NZ_JCBAPH010000007.1:0-197389 GCF_059818345.1 Mechercharimyces mesophilus
CTTCGCATTCATCGCAGATATAGAGGATTTTATGGAGCTTGACTATTCGCACTTCATCTACTAGCCCATTTCCAAAACATAGAGGGCAAACCACCCTACCTTTAAATATTTCCATTACTTCGTACTCCTTTCACCTTGCAACAATTTTACCACACTAAACATCGTCACCTCTTTCTTAAATAACCTTAAACTCTCACTCAGCATCAACCTCACCTGCACTTCTCTGTCAAGAACATGCCCATTCATCTACTTAAAATTTATCGCTTTCTCTTCTTCTTAATCGCAAACATCTCCGTCAACGTATCGTCAGGCTTACCGTTTTTTCGATAGAAGATCCAGGGATTCAACTTGTAGTATCGCTTACGCCCTACGCTCACCTTAGCGAAGACGTACTGATCTCCGACAGTCAGACGAAGATACCGCGACATCTTTGCGTTAGAGAGGTCACATAGCTCCGCGATTTGCTCTCCCATTAGCTGCTCAATCTTTGCGGGATTACGTTCAAACGGATTGGAACAGATCGTATTCGTATTCTGATGAATATACGGCAATAATTTGTAGATCATACCGACTTCATGCGGTTTTAGCTCTTCGGCCATCTCCTTAAGCCGATTCGTAAACGTCTTGATGACACGCTTGTTCTCCGGTAATTCGTTGCGGAAATGATAGCGTGGATTCACTCTCAACACGACTTCTCCGTCTTCATTCGCGGTTCTTTCGATGATGTCGTTGTTTAGCATAGCCTTCTTGAAATCCGTCATGGAACGCTTGCTAACGTTGAGTACCTTTCTCGCATCGTCCCACGACATGTACTCCTTGTCTTCGCGGATCAGGAACCCCGTATACAGCTCCATGTAGCATTGTAAGTGTAATAAGTGACCGCAATGAGCAGTGGATAGCGTAGCAATCACCTCACGTATGTTCTCCATATCGGTAAACGAAAAATGACGGCGGTCTTTGCCGATGTTAAAGAACCTCTTTGCGGCTTCGATTTGCTGATGTGATTTGGCTTGGAATGGACGGCCAGATTGGTCAGCAAAGTTATTGCCCCCTATCGGGTATAACGGTCCATCAGGTTTATCCAAACGAATACGACGCATCCGCTCTCGTAGCTCTTCGATTAGTCATCGCCTCCTTGTTTTGTTTGCGTAATGAAGACACAAAAAACCCGCCACGCTGGACGGGTGATCTTCATAGATGTATGTAATTCAATAATGTACTTTACATAGTTAATTCTTTAAGTTTAGAAATGAGTGAAGTCATTGGATAAATGTATCCTTTTAAAGCAACATGCTCACGATACTCCTCAAGCACTTTTGAATCATCTGCTACAAAGAATAAATGTCTATATCCCCCCATCTCACCAATTTTTGTATCGGATAAGTCTCTGTCGTTATTAAGGAGATGTATAATATACTTAATTTTATATCTATCCATTAATGCAATTTCGGTTGAATAAGTTTGTTTCCAGCGCTCCCTTAGTGTCCTTTTTAAGCTAATGCCTATATACCATCCTTTTCTATCCTTAATCCAATTATCGAGTTCCATGCCCGCATTAAAATGTTCAGGACCACTAGCGGATTTGAATCCAAAGTAGTCAAGAATAAACGATGTTGCACTTTCCAAATCATTACCAGCTCTCTGTTTTCTTTTCTGACTGACTCTCCTTTCAAACTCTTGGCAGGTTGCAGTTAACACCATATCAAGTTCCTCGTTAGAAAGATTACCTTCAAATGATTTTTTCACTTCGATAAAAAGCCCATTTATTATTTCTCTTTCCCTGTTTAAACAAATATCTTCAGTAATTATGTCCCATTCTCTAATTAAATTAGATAAACCTTCCTCTTTTTTTTCATCCAAAACTGCTTTCGCATATGTTCTTGCAAAGTCAATTCCTTCTTTAGAGGGAACTTCATTAACTGCGCTGTTTGTTGGTAGAAGAACATCTCTAATCACAACAGCAAATACAAAAAAGTCCTTCGGGATTGTCAAAAAGTCTTCAAGACTCTTCAAAAAAGCTAGAGTCTGGTAGTATTTTTTTGTTTGCTCTCTAACACCCTCTAAGATAACTTCTTTCAGTACTTGGTACATTATTTTACATTTGATTTGATCAGAGTCCTCAGTGCTACATGTTCTCTGGTAGGACGCTAATAAAAATTCTTGGAGCTTGCTTAACTTTCTACCATCTCTATGCAAACCTCCATACCTATCAGTATTTACTAACATACGTAAGTACCAATATGACTTTTCCCAGCTCGACAAATCCTCTCTCGTCTTAAACGTTAATGACAATTCTCTCTACCTCTTTTCTATCTTCTGAGAGCATATTCTTTACGTGCAACGCAAGATGGTACGCTAACAAGGGAGGTACCGCATTTCCTATCTGCTTAAACATAGCAGTTTGAGAACCCGCAAACACGAAGTCATCAGGAAAACTCTGTAATCTTGCGGCTTCTCTAACTGAAATTGATCTTGCTTGGTCAGTATCAGGATGGATAAACGCTAAACCATCTTTATACAAATGAGCTATAATTGTGGGTGAAGGCCTTTTAAAGTCCATCTTCCTATAGAAGTCATGAAAACCCTTTCGCAACCTAATAGGTATAATATCAGGATCTAGGTCTTTCAACTTTTGAAACGGCTCTAAAGCCCTAAATAGCTCTCGGTCACGATCATTGTGAAATCTAGTTATATGGTTATAGATATGCCCTACTTTGTAATTGTTCTGCCTATTAATAGTTCCACCATTTAGCATATCAATATATTCATTTTTTGTATAGACATGAGGAATTTCGTATTCCCCATCTTTAATATCTAATACTGGTAAGTCTTTAATTGCATCTTCCACAGTAAAGTAATTATCATGACCGTAAACAGCCTCAGGAATACTTGCTTTTTTCTGAAGATCCTTCCTAACTCCAATAAAAATCAAGCGCTCCCGATTTTGCGGGACTCCAAATTCAACTGCCTTTACAATCCCAGAAACTACGTTATATCCTAAATACTCTCCGTTTGATCCGTCAATAGAGAAGTCTCGTTCAATATCATTTTTAACAGCACCATTATCCATTGAGTACAATCCAGGTACATTCTCCATTAGAAAAACCTTAGGTTGGAAATACCGAACATATTTTACAAACTCTTTATACAATTTATTCCTCGGGTCCTCACCAAACTCCCCGAATTTCTTGCTAGTCCCTAGTCTCGTACCAATCAATGAAAAGCCTTGACACGGCGGTCCGCCGATAACTAGATCAAACTCTTCTATATTTTCACTAGCTGCAAGTTGTTGTGGACTCAACTTAGTCAAATCCCCTTGTATTACTTTGGTTTCAGGATGGTTTTGCTGTTGTGTTTCACATGCTTTCGCTTCTATCTCAATTGATACTGCAACGTCGAATCCTGCTCTCACAAACCCTTCACTCAGTCCTCCACATCCGGAGAATAAATCCAAGACTTTATACAATTTGCTCACCCTTCTTGCCTATTAAAATGTTCCTGTCTAGAACTGCTTATTTTGATTATATACTTCGATTCTGGGAGGTGCAACGAACGGTATATTAACTGCGTATTTTCTGCAATTGGTATCAGAATATTCATCTCTTAGCCTACCGACTCCCTGATTGTGCGTAAGAAACGTTAAGGTCGGCTTCGTATGCTTCCGGATAAAGGCTTCGGATCTGCTTTGCGATGCCAGCGCCCATTTTTCCTTGACCATTGCATTGGTGGGCGATAATCGAGTAATCGGTTGAAGCCGATCGCCTTCGATGATAAGAATCATATGACGTTCCTCCTTTCGATTGCTTTCGATGGTAGTATAGCTAAACGAAGTAAACAGAAAAACTCCTTCTATAACGTATAGCCGTCTGAAGGAGTGAGATACAAGTGGTTGCGAGATTTATTTTTTATTTTTTTTCGGCGGCGAATAGATGCCTCTATGTTACATAATAACGAAGAGCACCAAATATGGCGTAGATTCAACGTCTTGTTGCTTATAATTTATGGTCAATTTACGTGCTGTCGGAAATCCACTAGGCCTGGATCATACGGTCACCTTGGGTGTAATCAGCGGAAAAGATCGACCGCTTAAGGTGGGAGACCGCTTCTATAGCAATGTCATTCAAACCGATGCGGCCATTAATCCAGGGAATAGCGGCGGACCCCTGATCAACATTAAAGGAGAGGTCATCGGGATCAATACACTCATCATCTATCCCTCGCAAAGCATCGGCTTTGCTATTCCCATTGACGAAGTGAAACGGCTCATGGATCGCGGGTTTCGGGAGTAGAGAGAGCAAGAGGAAAATGAGAGGCTTCTGCATGGTCAATGGACGGCGCTAGGGAGCGCTTTTTTTATTGGAGCAAAGCGGAATGGATGACCGTTACGCTGGGAGCGAGTTTGCTATGCTTGGCGCCTTTGGTCACGCTATTAGTGTAATAAGTGACCACAATGAGCCGTCGATAGCGTAGCAATCACCTCACGTATGTTCTCCATATCGGTAAACGAAAAGTGACTACGGTCCTTGCCAACGTTGAACTTTCTTTTCGCGGCATCCATTTGACTCTGCGTACGAACGACACATAGGCGCCCTATTTCACCCAAACATTTGTCATTGTATACCCGAGTCAAAGTTTCATACGGTTAATCCAAGCGAATACGACGCATCCTCTCTCGTAACTCTTCGATTAGTCATCGCCTCCTTTTATTCGCGTAATGAAGACACAAAAAACCCGCCACACTGGACGGATTTTGAGCTATTGTTTTCTTCGCTTAGGTGTCGGAGCAGAAAAAAACTCCCTCGTAACGTAGAGCCTTCTAAGGGAGCAACATACAAGTGGTTTACGGGAACTATTTTTTCTTACGAAGATGGGTAATTGCTAAGCACTAAACTCTCCGCCACCTGTGCCACGCGGACCTCTTGGTCCTCTCGGACCACGCCTTCCTCTCGGTCCTCTTGGACCTTGCGCTCCGGTGGCTCCGGCCGGTCCTGTTGCACCCGTTGGACCCGTTGCCCCAACAGAAGTGAGTTGCCCGACTTTGGTGACGAAGGCATCACTATTTCCTCCGAATATCGATTGGAAAGCATTGAAAGTAACAGGAAAGTCGGTGGATATGGTAGAACCCGTAAAATAAGCCGACTCGGCGGAGTCAACAGCGACACCATTTCCACGATCGGTAGCCCTTCCTCCCAGATACGAAGAAAACGACAGCCCCTGACCGGAAAAGCTCACCTGCGTGACGAAGGCATCGAATGAGCCCGCTAGACGATTCTGAAAGGCATTCGAGGTGACGGGAAAATTCGTTGATACTGTTCTTCCCGTCACCCAAGCCGCTCCGAAGGCATCGACTGCAATACCCAATCCTTGGTCAAGCAAACTCCCGCCTAAATAAGTGGAGTAAATCAGAGCGCTTCCCACCGCATTGAGTTTGGTAACGAAAGCATCCTGCTCTCCTTGCAACACTGTCTGAAAGGCATTATTGGTGACAGGGAAATCAGTAGAAAAAGTTCCTCCTACAACGTAGGCATTATTCGCTCCATCGAGATCAATGCCTCGTCCCCCATCAAGATTCCTTCCACCCAAGAAGGTGGAATACACCAACGAGGACCCTGCGGAATTCAACTTGGTAATAAAGGCATCGCAGGCGCCAGCAAATATGGTTTGAAAGGCGCCGGAAGTAACGGGGAAATCAGAGGAACGGGTGCTCCCTGTCACATAAGCACTCCCAAGACTATCTACCACAATGCCGTTCCCCAGATCTTGATTGCTCCCTCCTAAGAAGGTTGAATACACTAGCGAGGTTCCTAGAGTATTCAATTTTGTCACAAAGGCATCACGTACTCCTCCCCCAAATATGGTTTGGAAGGCACCGGGTGTCGTCGGAAAGTTGGTTGCAGCTGTAAGTCCTGTTACATATGCATTAAGATTTCCGTCTAGTGTAATACCAAATCCTGTGTTTATTCCAGCCGAGCCACCGAGGTAAGTCGAATACACCAGCGAGGACCCTGCGGAATTCAACTTGGTAACGAAAGCATCCTGTAAAGCTACCGAGAGAATCATTGTTTGAAATGCTCCAGATGTCACGGGGTAGTTAGTGGAACTAGTTAATCCCGTTACGTAGGCACTGTTCGAGGAGTCCACAGCAATACCCATTCCAAAATCCGGGAATCTCCCACCAATATACGTTGAATAGACAAGGGAGCTCCCCGCCTCATTGAATTTGCTGACAAATACGTCCCGATTCCCCGCATTCATCACCTGAAACGCACCCGATGTGACGGGAAAATTAGTTGAAAGCGTTTGCCCCGTTACATAGGCGTTCCGTGAAGAATCCACCGCTATTCCGTTTCCTTTGTCATTAGCCGATCCCCCTAAGTAGGTAGAGTAGAAGACGATGGGATCGATAACGAGTGCTTTTGCCGAATCATAGGTTGTCTTATCCACTGCAAATCCGATGGATTGATCCTCTTGGATGTGAAACTGTGTTGGAACGGTTTGTTTTCCTCCCGCTGTCCATTGAAAGCTAACCGGCTTGCCTTCGCGGAGGACACCTTGTTGCGTGTGAACAAATAAGTCACCATATTCATCAATGCTTACCGTCCCTCCACCCTCATATCGCAAGCGAACATCTGCAACGCTAGCCCCAGGATAGACCATAACATCATACTTTAACTGTTCCTCGTTTCCTGAAAAAATGAGGTCAATTCCCTCCCAGATCCCTTTATACGTAACCTGGTTCTCTTCGTCCAACTGCATGTCGACATTCGGATGAGCATCGATAAATCGGAGAGCCAGTTTCGCGTCCTCTTCATCCACTGCAAACTGAAACTCTACGCGATCATGGAGAAAGGTAAATCGACAACCTTCTCCGTCTGCGCGGTAGCAATACTCTTCGTTACACCCTTTTTTACTTGACACAAACATAAGGGAACTGGAAACGTTTTTATTCACTTCACACATCTCCTTTAGATTTCCGGTCCATATGGGATTTCCACATAACCACCCTATTCCTTTCTCCAATAAGAGGTGTGGGCGAATGTTGTTTTATAGGAGTTTTATAGGAGTTTTATTAGCGTTCGCTTCGGTTAAAGAGATGCCGATTCCCCGACTGCGCGTAAGAGACGTTACCCAGACGTTGTTCTCCGAAAGGAACAGAAAGTTACGCTCGGCTTCGTATGCTTCCGGATAAAGGCTTCGAATCTGCTTTGCGATGCCTACACCCATTTTCCCATGACAATTGCATTGGTGAGCGATAACCGAGCAATCGGATTGAAGTAGGTCGCCTTCGATGATATGGATCATTTGCGTCCCTTCTTTCGTGATTAAACGAAGAAAACAGAAAAAAACTCCCTCTATAACGGTTAGCCGTCTGAGGGAGCAACATACAAGTGGTTTACGGGAACTATTTTTTCTTACGAAGATGGATAAATGCTAACCGCCAAATTCTCCCCCACCTGCACCACGCGGACCTCTTGGTCCCCTCTGACCTCTCGGTCCTCTTGGACCTTGCGGTCCAGTAGCTCCTGCCGGACCTGCTGGACCTGTCGATCCCGTTGAACCTTGCGGTCCTGTGGCTCCTGCTGGACCTGTCGGACCTGTTGCACCAACAGCGGTTCGTTGCCCTATTTTGACGACGTAAGCATCGGTTCCTCCGCCATATAGAAGCTGGAACGCATCCAAGGTAACAGGGAAATCGCTAGAACTGGTGCTACCTGTAAAATAGGCAGACCCAGCGGAGTCAACAGCGACATCATTTCCAACATCTATATTCCCACCTCCAAGATAAGAAGAATACGACAGCCCCTGACCGGAAAAGCTCATCTGTGTGACAAAGGCATTGGTGAGCCCAGCATTACTATCTTGAAACGCATCTGAGGTAACGGGAAAATTGGTTGAACTCGTTCTCCCCGTCACCCAAGCCTCTCCGAAGAAATCGACTGCAATACCAAATCCTCTATCATTAGAAGTGCCACCTAAATAAGTAGAGTAACTCAGGGCGGTCCCCTGCGGAATGAATTTGGTAACGAAAGCATCTTCTAATCCTCGAGACACCGTCTGAAAGGCATTATTGGTTGTGGGAAAGTCTATAGAGTTTGTACCACCTGTGACATAGGCGTTAGTCGCTCTATCGAGATCAATGGCCCTTCCCGTTTCGGTACTACTCCCACCCAAGTAGGTAGAATACACGAGGGAGGAACCCGAGACATTCAATTTCGTAATAAAAGCATCACTAGGGCCGGCTAACGTGGGTTGAAAAGCGTTCAAAGTGGGGAAATCAGTGGAAAAGGTTTCCCCTGTCACGTAGGCACTCCCTGAGCCATCTACCACGATGCCATATCCAATATCAACATCACTCCCGCCCAGGAAGGTAGAATACACCAGCGAGGTTCCTGCGGAATTGAACTTGGTAACGAAAGCGTCTAAGACACCTCCAAACATCAATTGGAAGGCACCCGCTGTTGTCGGAAAGTTGGTTGCATCTGTCTGTCCCGTTACATACGCGTTCAGGCTTCCGTCTAGTGCAATACTATTTCCTCCCGTCGATCCAGCCGAGCCACCAAGATATGTCGAATACACCAATGAGGAACCTGCAGAATTCAACTTGGTAACGAAAGCATCTTGTGTTCCGAGTAACATCGTCTGAAACGCTCCCGATGTCACGGGATAGTTAGTGGAACTAGTAAATCCCGTTACGTAGGCACTGTTCGAGGAGTCCACTGCTATTCCATTTCCGAAATCAGATTGGCTCCCACCAATATACGTCGAATAGACAAGGGAGCTTCCTGCCTCATTCAACTTGCTGACAAATACGTCCGAACCTCCCGAAAACATTGTCTGAAACGCTCCCGTTGTAATAGGGAAATTAGTGGAAATGGTGAACCCCGTTACATAGGCATTGCGTGCAGAATCCACTGCTATTCCATTTCCTTGATCAAAAGATGATCCCCCTAAGAAGGTAGAGTAGAAGACGGTGGGATCGATAACAAGCACTTTTGCCGAATCATAGGTTTCCCTATCCACTGCAAATCCGATGGATTGATCCTCTTGGAGGTGAAACTGCGTCGGAACCGTTTGTTTTCCTTCCACTTTCCATTGAAAGCTAACCGGCTTGCCTTCACGGAGTACACCTTGTTGCGTGTGAACAAATAAGTCACCATTTTCATCAACACTTACCGTCCCTCCACCCTCATATCGCAAGCGAACATCTGCAACGCTAGCCCCAGGATAGACAATAACATCATACTTTAACTGTTCCTCATTTCCTGAAAAAATGAGGTCAATTCCCTCCCAGACCCCTTTATAAGTAACCTGGTTCTCTTCGTCCAACTGCATGTCGACATTCGGATGAGCATCGATAAACCGGAGAGACAGTTTCGCGTCCTCTTCAACCCCTGTAAACTCAAACTCCACGCGATCACGGAGAAAGAAAAATCGACAACCTTCTCCGTCTGCACGATAATACTTCCCATCTTTACTTGACACAAACACAAGGGAACTGGAAACGTTTTTATTCACTTCACACATCTCCTTTAGATTTCCGGTCCATATGGGATTTCCACATAACCACCCTATTCCTTCATCCCAAAAGAGGTGTGGGCGAATGTTGTTTTGTAGGAGTTTTATTAGCGTTCGCTTCGGTTAAAGAGATGCCGATTCCCTGGTTGTGCGTAAGAGATGTTACCCAGACGTTGTTCTCCGAAAAGAACAGAGAAGTGCAATCGGCTTCGTATGCTTCCGGATAAAGGCTTCGGATCTGCTTTGCGATGCCTGGAAATTACATTAGTGAGCGATAATCGAGCAACCGGATTGAAGTAAATCTCCTTCGATGATAACGTAGCAAGGCGAAGTGAACAGAAAAAAACTCCCTCTATAACGTATAGCCGTCTGAAGGAGTGAAATATAAGTGGGTTGCGAGATTTATTTTTGTTTATTCTTCATAAAAATTGTAATAGCGCTTTTCAGCGTCTTTTCGCCTTTATATCTACTCTTCTGTAGTCACTTTACTGACCGCAGGTGATCCCATCGACTAATAAAGAAAGAGGTTATTATCTAATTATCCAAGAAACACGGGCAAATTCATCTCTCAAAGAAGACCCCGTCGTAACAAAAAATATTCCTCTATTTATAACTTGATTAAAGGATGGGAATGACTGATCAAATAAGATAAGCTCCTTAAATGGATTTACAGTTGGGTCAGTTAAATCTTGATCTATGATGATAGAAACATTAATAGCTTCACTAGGAATACTAATTGAAGCAGCCTCACCTCTCCTAATCGCTAAATGTAACACTTGAATAGGGAGCGGAATATCCGGAATATTGTACTTGATCATTAAATCAACTACAAATGTACTATTATTCTTTAGTGCAACTACTTTAGCCACCACATTACCTCCACACTTTCAGCTTCGCCATAGTATATTAACAATTAATGTGAAGTGATTATACGTTTGCCATTCCACTTTTCAAAAAGGCTCCGAATGTGGGATATATCCATATGAAGGAAGGAAATATGTCATCTTGAAAACTATCTTTTATTTTTTATTTTCGAGAGAAGAAGAAAACGACAGCCCCTGACCGGAAAAGCTCATCTGTGTGACAAAGGCATTGGTGAGCCCAGCATTACTATCTTGAAACGCATCTGAGGTAACGGGAAAATTGGTTGAATTCGTTCTCCCCGTCACCCAAGCCTCTCCGAAGAAATCGACTGCAATACCAAATCCTCTATCATTAGAAGTGCCACCTAAATAAGTAGAGTAACTCAGGGCGGTCCCTTGCGGAATGAATTTGGTAACGAAAGCATCTTCTAATCCTCGAGACACCGTCTGAAAGGCATTATTGTTTTGGGAAAGTCTATAGAGTTTGTACCACCTGTGACATAGGCGTTAGTCGCTCTATCGAGATCAATGGCCCTTCCCGTTTCGGTACTACTCCCAGAATACACGAGGGAGGAACCGGAGACATTCAATTTCGTAATAAAAGCATCACTAGGGCCGGCTAACATGGGTTAAAAGTGGGGAAATCAGGAGAAAAGGTTTCCCCGGTCACGTAGGCACTCCCTGAGCCATCCACCACGATGCCATATCCAATATCAACATTACTCCCGCCCAGGAAGGTAGAATACACCAGCGAGGTTCCTGCGGAATTGAACTTGGTAACGAAAGCATCTTGTGTTCCGAGTAACATCGTCTGAAACGCTCCCGATGTCACGGGATAGCTAGTTTCGCGTCCTCTTCATCCACTGCAAACTGAAACTCTACGCGATCATGGAGAAAGTAAAATCGACAACCTTCTCCGTCTGCGCGATAATACTTCCCTTCTTTATTTGACACAAACACAAGGGAACTGGAAACGTTTTTATTCACTTCACACATCTCCTTTCGATTTCCGGTCCATATGGGATTTCCACATAACCACCCTATTCCTTCCATCAATAAGAGGTGTGGGCGAATGTTGTTTTGTAGGAGTTTTATAGGAGTTTTATTAGCATTCGCTTCGGTTAAAGAGATGCCGATTCCCCGACTGCGCGTAAGAGACGTTACCCAGACGTTGTTCTCCGAAAGGAACCGAAATATTCCGATCGACTTCGTATGCTTCCGGATAAAGGCTTCGGATCTGTTTTGCGATTCCTGCGCTCATTTTTCCGTGACAATTACATTGGTGGACGATAATCGAGCAATCGGATGGAAGCAAATCGCCTTCGATGATAGCAAAAGCCAAACGAAGTAAATAGAAAAAACTCCTTCTATAACGTATTGCCGTCTGAGGGAGTGAAATACAAGTAGTTTTCGGGAATGCTAACCACTAAACTCTCCACCACCTGCACCACGCGGACCTCTCGGTCCTCTCGGTCCACGCCGTCCTCTCGATCCTCTTGGACCTTGCGCTCCGCTGGCTCCCGTCGGGCCGGTTGCACCCGTTGGACCGGTTGCGCCAACAGAAGTGAGTTGCCCTACTTTCGTGATGAAGGCATCAGTGCTTCCTCCAAATAGTGACTGCAACACTGCAAAAGTTACCGGGAAATCACTCGACCTGGTAAATCCTGCGAGATAAGCACTTCCTAAAGCATCGACTGCCACATCACTTCCGATATCGAAACGGCTCCCACCCAAATAGGAAGAGAAAGACAGCCCTTGACCGGAAAAACTGACCTCCGTAACGAAGGCATCCCCATCGGTAGAAGCTAGACTGTCTTGAAAAGCATCGGAGGTAATGGGGAAATGCGTAGACAAAGTAAACCCTGTCACCCATGCCGCTCCGAAGGCATCAACGGCAATGCCAAACCCACTATCCACATCCCTCCCACCTAAATAGGTGGAATAAATCGGTGCGCTCCCCGATGCATTGAGTTTGGTTACAAAGGCATCTGTTACACCAGCAAACAGGGTTTGAAAAGCATTATTCGTTGTGGGGAAATCAGTCGAACTCGTCCCCCCTGCAACATAGGCATTATTCGCCCCATCTAGGTCAATGGCACTACCCATGTCTCCACTTCTCCCACCCAAATAGGTGGAGTAGAGGAGCGCAGACCCTTGGGCATTCAGTTTTGTAATAAAGGCATCTGTTGCACCAGCAAATAGGGTTTGAAAGGCTCCCGAAGTAACAGGGAAATCACTAGATTCTGTACGTCCTGTTACATACGCACTCCCCAGACCATCCACCACAATATCATTTCCTATATCAACCCCACTCCCACCTAAAAAAGTGGAGTACACCAGTGTCGTCCCCAACGCATTGAATTTGGTCACGAAGACGTCTAGGAGTCCTCCGCTAAAGATGGTTTGAAAGGCACCTACTGTTGTTGGGAAGTTGGTTGCTAATGTTAATCCTGTTACATACGCATTGAAACTACCATCTACGGCTATGCTAAACCCTTGGGTACCACCACCAGTGCCACCCAAGTAGGTCGAATAAACAAGTGAGCTCCCTGTAGCATTTAACTTTGTTACAAAGGCACTTGGGTTTCTCTGTAACATCGTCTGGAAGGCGCCCGATGTTACGGGATAATTCGTGGAGGAGGTATCTCCCGTGACATAAGCCTGATTCGCGGTATCTACCGCCATTCGAATACCAAAATCACCATCATTTCCTCCTATAAATGTAGAGTAAAGGAGAGAGCTTCCCGTCTGATTCAGCTTGCTAACAAACACATTGATACCTAACAAAATCGTCTGGAAGGCACCCGTGGTTATGGGAAAGTTCGTAGACGCAGTAAACCCAGATATATAGGCATTTCGCGCAGAATCCACCGCAATTCCTGTCCCTAGGTCAATATTCGATCCCCCTAAATAGGTGGAGTAGAAAACGACGGGATCAATAACCAGCACGTTTGTCGGATCATAGGTTGCCCTATCCACTGCAAATCCGATGGATTCATCCGGGTGTACAAGGAACTGCGTCGGAACGGTTTGCTTTCCTTCCGCTGTCCATTGGAAGCTAAACGGCTTCCCTTCACGGAGTACACCTTGATGAGTGTGAACGAACAAATCTCCTTTTGCATCAACATGAATGGAGTCTCCACCTTCATAGTACAAACGGATATCCTCCATGCACGCTCCAGGATAAACATTGACGTCATACTTTAATTGTTCCTCGCTTACTGAGAAAATAAGGTCAATTCCCTCCCAGACCCCTTTATAAGTAATCTGGTTATCTTCGCCTAACTGCATATCTACATTCGGATGAGCATCGATAAACCGGAGAGCAAGTTTCGCGTCCTCTTTACCCACTGCAAACGGAAACTCCACGCGATCACGGAAAAAGGTAAATCGACAACCCTCTCCGTCTGCGCGATAATTCTCCTCGTTCCCTTCTTTACTTGACACAAACACAAGCGAGCTGGAAACGTTTTTATTCACTTCGCATTCCTCCCTCAATTCCGGTCCCTATTGGATTTCCTGGTAACCATCCTATTCCGTTACCCAAAAGGAGGTATGGGCGAATGTTGTTTTGTAGGAGTTTTATTAGCGTTCGCTTCGGTTAAAGAGATGCCGATTCCCCTGATTGTGCGTAAGAGACGTTACCCAGACGTTGTTCTCCGAAAGGAACCGAAATATTCCGATCGGCTTCGTATGCTTGCGGATAAAGTCTACGGATATGCTTGGCAATGCCTGCGCTTTGGGTATCGGGAGTAGAGAGAGCATGAGGAAAATGAGAGGCTTCTGCATGGTCAATGGACCGCGCTAGAGAGCGCTTATTTATTGGAACAAAGCGGTATGGATGACCGTTACGCTGGGAGCGAGTTAGAGACGGAGATGATCTTTTGCATAGGAAAAGCCAAGCGAGGAAACCCTCACTTGGCTTTGTCGTCAGTATAGCTTACTTAATCATTCTGTAAAAGCCTCGCACATGTAATAGATTTTATCTACCTCATTTTAGTAAGTAAAGGGTTGTATTTGGATTTCTTTTTTACTAGAGTCTTTACTATATTTCTTATTTCCAAAGGAGGTTATAAAATGACGAGGAATATTTTCATGTTCACCGTACTCTTTAGTGTCATAGGGACTGGATTATTTTTTTTAACCGGATGGATTATCGGTGGGATAGTAGCGTTTGGAATAATAGGAGGTTTGTTAGCTAGTATATTGAGTCATTTATTTGAGACCTCAAAAACGGAGGATGAGCAGGACACATCTTCATAAAAAGCTTTTTATGACAACGGTTTGTGCCGTTGCCTCTGTACCCTGCCCCATTGATATCATAATAAGAAACTCCTAGCCGTCTGAGAAAGTGAAATACAAATGGTTTACGGAAACTATATTTCTTATGAAGATGAGTAGATACTAACCGCCAAACTCTCCGCCACCTGCTCCCCGCGGACCTCTCGGTCCTCTTGGACCACGCCGTCCTCTTGGACCTTGCGCTCCGATCGCTCCGGTCGCTCCAGCTGGACCCGTTGCTCCTGTGGCTCCGGTCGGACCCGTTACTACGACTACTTGCTCGCCTACTTTTGTGACGAAGGCATCTTGCCCTCCCGCATTTTGACTCTGGAAGGCAATAGAAGTAACTGGGAAATCAACTGAAACCGTCTGTCCAGTAAAGTAGGCATCCCCTTCTTCGTCCACGGCGGTATCAAAACCCATATCAGTAGAAACTCCTCCTAAATAGGAAGAAAAGGACAGCCCTTGACCGGAGAAGCTCACCTGGGTAACAAAGGCATCCATAGCACCCGCCAGGCTGTCCTGAAATGCATCGGATGTATTGGGGAAATTGGTTGAGTTTGTTTGCCCTGTTACCCAAGCACCGCCAAAAGAGTCTACCGCAATGCCATCCCCTACTTCCGAACCATTTCCACCTAAGTAGGTTGAGTACACCAGGTTACTTCCCACCCGATTCAATCTAGATACAAAGGCATCCCTCGTACCTTGCAAGGTGACCTGAAACGCATTATTCGTTATCGGAAAATCTGTGGACTGCGTGGAACCCGTCACATAAGCATAATTGCCTCCATCCAAATCAATGGCAAACCCTCGATCGTTATTCTCTCCTCCCAAAAAGGTGGAATAGACAAGCGAGGAACCCAGGACATTTAGTTTTGTAATGAATGCATCACTACCGCCAGCAAATACCGTTTGAAAAGCTCCCGAAGTAACAGGGAAATTATTCGAATTTGTTTCTCCTGTCACATACGCATTCCCTGAACCATCCACCGCGATGCCCTCCCCTCGATCCGAACTACTCCCACCTAAGTAAGTTGAGTACACCAGTGACGTTCCAAACGGATTGAACTTTGTGGCGAAGACATCATTCGCTCCGCCACCATAGACAGTTTGAAAAGCACCCCCAGTGGTCGGAAAGTCGACGGACGTTGTCTCGCCAGCTATATACGCGTTGAGGCTACCATCGAGGGCGATGCTTGCCCCGATATCAAGACCCGATCCACCTAAGTAGGTCGAATAAATCAGCGAGGATCCGATGGCGTTTAGCTTCGTAACAAAAGCACTATTTTGGCCTCCCAGCATTGTTTGAAAAGCTCCCGATGTGACAGGATAGTCAGTCGAGGTCGTTAATCCTGTCACATAAGCATTGTTGGAATCGTCTACCGCAATCGAATTTCCACTTTGTGCATTAACTCCACCTATAAACGTGGAGTAGATCAAGGAACTCCCGGACTCATCAAACTTGGTGACAAACACATCAAGTGCACCTGCAAGCATCGTCTGAAAGGCTCCCGATGTCACAGGAAAATTCAGAGAGTTCGTTCCGCCTGTTACATACGCTTGACGCTCAGAGTCCACGGCTATGCCATTCCCGAGATCACTATTCGATCCACCTAAGTAGGTCGAATAAAAGACAATGGGGTCAATCACAAGCACCTTGGCAGGATCATATTTCACCTTTTCCACAGTAAATCCAATGGTTGCATCTGGATACTGATAGAAGTGCGTCGATATGATCCTTCTCCCTTTCTTCGTCCATTGAAAACTAACCGGTTTTGCTTCACGAAGAATGCCTTTACGTGTATGAACAAACAAGTCTCCACTTGAACCAATGCTTACTGTATCCCCACCTTCATAGCGCAAGCGAATATCCTCCATGCATGCTCCCGGATAGACAATGACATCATACTTTAATTGCTCATCATTCCCTGAGAAAATAAGGTCAATCCCATTCCATATCCCTTTATAAGTAACCTGCTTCCCTTCTTCCAACAGAATGTCTACGTTCGGATTAGCGCCTACTAACCGCAAAGCAAGATTCGCCTTCCCTTCATCCTCTTTAAAGCAAAATTCCACACGATCACGGTAAAAGGTAAATCGACAACCCTTTCCGTCTGCACGGTAGCAATACTTTTCGTTACACCCTTCTCTGGACACAAACACAATCGAGTTGGAAACATCACTATTCATATCACACACTCCTTTATAATTTCCAATCCAGTCGGATCACCTAATTGACACAGTATTCCAACAATCAAAAGGAGGTGTGGGCTAAAATATTCCGCTTCAGATGTAGCCCGGTCACCGTACTAAAGAAGATGAGATTCAAGTCAAGCTCCATGATACTTCTGAACTACTTGAACGAAGTCCAAGGGAACTTAATACCCTATCTTAGTTCTACTAACTGAATTGTTTCAGGTAAAATACTTTATTGGCTGTCTGATCTAACTCCATCTTCGTCTGTGGATGAGGGTTTACAAGCCTCAGGGTAAGATTCGCATCCTCATCAGCAGCGTCGAACCGGAATTCCACGCGGTCACGATAAAAGGTAAACCGGCATCCTACTCCATCTGCTCGATAATGATATTCTGTCTTCCTTCTCTCTTCTCCACTCGATACAAAAACAAGTGAGCTCAGTGCTCCCTTATTCATTTCGTATTTCTCCTTTCCACAAACAAAAACAGCCTGACACCCATAGATGTCATGCTGTTTTGAAATTTTAATTTAGATTTCTTTAGAGCTTACTCAACTTCAAATTGGGTGGTGTTCGTATTGCTGACCTCAAAGTCATCCCCATCTAGATACAATGACCAAGGAGCATCAGCAAAGCGGAATGAATCAACCTCAGTGAAGGAGATTTGGCTTGTTTTGTCGATGCAGCTTGCTGAGTCAGAGTTGATATAGTACATATCAGACCAACTTTTACCATAAAACACGGTGGAGGTTTCCCCTGCTAGTGAGTAAACATAGTCACCACTCTCGTCATCGGCAATTGAAATTCTTACAATATCGCCATTCTCAATGCAACTTTGACTATTAAAAAAACTTTTGTACAACAGGTGGATATCCAATTGTGTTGCATCTGCAAGATCCGATGTCCCACTTACCGTACCATGAATGGTTGGGTGCGAATAGTCCGTGTCCACTTTCACATACGTGTCCCCACTCTTTAGATAGACATCGTTTAAGTCCTGCGATGTTCCAGCATGAACTGTCCCCGAAAAAGAAACCCCACACACAAGAGCGACACCCAACATGATTGACAATATTGATTTTTTCACAAATATAGCCTCCTTTTAGAAATCCATGAATATTATAGCATTTTATTTTCTGAAGTGCAAGTCAGTAATTTTTTTAAGGACAGACGCCTCACTTTGGATTGGATTTGTCCTGCAGAAAAAGCACCCGCTTTCCGGATGCTCTCTTCTCCGTAAAATACTAACCGTCAAATTCTCCTCCTTCCCCTGCGCCACTCCGTCCCCTCGGTCCCCTTGGACCTCGTGGTCCAGCAGGTCCAGTCAATCCCATTGGACCCGTTGCTCCTAACGAAGCGAGAGTACCAACTTTGGTGACAAAGGCATCGGTTTGCCCTCCAAATATCAATTGAAAAGCATGAAAAGTAACAGGGAAATCAGTCGATTCAGAATATCCCATAAAATAAGCCGATCCAGCGACGTCAACAGCGACATCATTTCCAGCGTCGCTTCCCCTTCCTCCCAGATACGAAGAAAACAACAGTCCCTGGCCGAAAGAGCTCACCTGCGTGACGAATGCATCCAATGAACCCGCTAGACGATGCTGGAAAGCATCTGAGGTGACTGGAAAATCGGCTGAAAGCGTTTGCCCCGTTACCCAGGCCGCTCCGAAGGTACCCACGGCAATACCCAATCCACTATCATCAACATTCCCACCTAAATAAGTGGAGTAAATGAGAGTGCTCCCCTCTGCATCCAGTTTGGTGACGAAAGCATTCCTCACTCCCCCTTGAAACACCGTCTGAAAGGCATGATTGGTCACCGGGAAATTCGTAGAACTTGTAGAACCTGTAACATAGGCATTGGTCATTCCATCGAGGTCAATGGCATTACCAAAGTCCTCCCTGCTCCCTCCCAGATAAGTCGAGTACACGAGCGAGGACCCTAAAACGTTTAATTTCGTAACAAAAGCATCCGTGCCACCAACAAATACAGTTTGAAAGGCTCCCGAAGTAACAGGAAAATCAGGGGAAAGGGTTAACCCTGCTACATATGCACTCCCTAGACGATCCACCACAATACTATTTCCTCGATCATTCACATTCCCACCCAAGAAGGTCGAATAAATTAGCGAGGACCCTGTGGAATTCAACTTGGTTACAAAGGCATCATTGCCTCCCCCAAATATGGTTTGGAAGGCACCCGATGTGATCGGAAAGTTTGTTGCATTTGTCTGCCCAGTGACATACGCATTTAGACTTCCATCTATTGCGATACTGGTTCCACTACTCGGCCCACCTGTGCCACCGAGGTAAGTGGAATACTCCAGCGAGGACCCTGTGGGATTCAACTTGGTAACGAAAGCATCCTGTCCAAATGTGGGAGACAGCTTCGTTTGAAACGCTCCAGATGTGACCGGATAATTAGTGGAAGTAGTAAATCCCGTTACGTAGGCACTGTTCGAGGAGTCCACAGCCATTCCAAACCCGATATCCAAATTCACACCACCAAGAAAGGTTGAATAGACAAGGGAGCTCCCTGCCTCATTTAACTTGCTTACAAATACATCAAAATCTCCTCCTTTCATTGTCTGAAATGCTCCCGTCGTAATAGGGAAATTAATAGAAAGTGTCTGCCCCGTTACATAGGCATTGCGCATAGAGTCCACCGCAATACCACGACCCCTGTCACTTCTGCTACCACCTAAATAGGTCGAGTAGAAAACAACCGGATCAATAATGAGCACTTTTGTGTGATCATAAGCTGACTTCTCCACTGCAAATCCGATGGCTTGATCCTCTTGGATGGAGAAATGCGTCGGAACACTTCGCTTTCCTTGCCGTGTTTCTTGATAGCTAACCGGCTTGCCTTCGCGAAGGACACCCAGGCCTGTGTGGACCATTAAGTCGCCTTGGTCATTGAGCGTCACACCATCTCCACCTTCATACTGCAGACGAATATCTTCAATACAAGCACCTGGATGGACAATGATATCGTACTTTAACCTTTCGTCGTTGCCAGAGAAGATGAGGTCGATGCCTTTCCATACCTCTCGATAGATCACCCTGTTTTCCTTCCGTTCTAACGCTATGTCCACTTTCCGATTGGCATGGATAAAATGCAGAAAAAGGGTTTCATCCTCTTTGGCATGGTCAAACTGAAACTCCACACGATCTCGATAAAAGGTAAAACGGCATCCAGCTCCTTCCGCGCGATAACCATACTCCGTCTCTCTTTGAGCTTCACTCGATACAAACACCATTGAACGCAACACTTTTGGCTCCACTTTGTCTGCCCCTTTCAGATGCGGATACTCCGTAGAAAATTCTTCTATCCTAGTTATACGCCGCCATCCAAAAGAAGGTGTCTGCGTGACAAGCTTGTTCACTTTCCTCGCGCTTCCCCTTCACTAGCTTCGTTCTTCATTTGATCCCTCTGTTCGTTTTTGCCTGAACAAAGAAAAAAGCATCCGCTTTCCGGATGCCTACTCTTTCGTAAAATACTAACCGCCAAATTCCCCTCCCCCTGTGCCACGTGGACCTCTCGGTCCCCTTGGACCCCGTCGTCCTCTCGGTCCTCTTGGACCTTGCGGTCCGGTCGCTCCTGTTGGACCTGTGGCACCCGTTGGTCCCGTTACACCTAATGCAGCAGGGGTTCCGACTTTCGTAACGAAGACATCATCACCCACTCCACCCAGTTGAGACTGAAAAGCTTCGGCAGTGACGGGAAAATCATTTGATGAAGTCCGACCGGTAAAATAAGCCGATCCAGTGGAATCAAGAGCGACATCATTTCCAACTTCAACACTCCCTCCTCCGAGATAAGAAGAGAAAGACAGCCCCTGACCAGAAAAGCTTACTTGTGTCACAAAGGCATCCGATGAACCCGCTAGACGCTCCTGAAAGGCATCCGAGGTAACAGGAAAATTAGTGGAACGCGTTTCCCCCGTTACCCAAGCCGCCCCGAACAGGTCCACAGCAATACCACTCCCCAAATCATCCCCCCTCCCTCCTAAATAGGTGGAGTAAATCAGGGCACTCCCTCCAGCATTTATCTTGCTAACAAAACCACTAAAATTGCCCCCAGGAAATAGCATCTGAAACGCATTGTTGGTTGTGGGGAAGTCCGTAGATTGTGTCTGCCCTGTGACATAGGCGTTATTCGCTCCATCTAAATCAATGGCAAGCCCTGTATCATTCTCACTCCCACGTAAGAAGGTCGAATACACCAGCGTGGAACCGAACAAATTCAACTTGGTAACAAAAGCATCACTCCCACTAGCAAATAGGGTTTGAAAGGCGCCAGAAGTAACAGGGAAATCGGTCGAAGTCGTACTTCCTGTCACATAGGCACTCCCTAGGCCATCCACTGCCATGCCATTGCCCAGATCTCCCCCAATTCCGCCCAAGAAGGTGGAATAGACCAGCGATGTTCCCATTGGGTTAAACTTCGTCACGAAAGCGTCCGAATCTCCTCCCCCAAATGTGGTTTGGAAGGCACCGGCGGTTGTCGGAAAGTTGGTTGCAGTTGTCTGTCCGGTTACATACGCGTTCAGGCTTCCATCGATTTCTATACCCAATCCAAAGGTCGTTCCAGCTGAGCCACCCAGGTAAGTGGAATACACCAGCGCGGACCCTGTGGGATTCAACTTGCTAACGAAAGCATCTCGATTTGCCAGTAAGGTTTGAAAGGCGCCAGAGGTCACCGGATAATTGGTGGAAAACGTCAGACCCGTTACGTAGGCACTAGCCGAGTCATCTACCACAATGCCAAATCCGCCATCGCGATTGGTCCCACCAAGAAACGTGGAATAGACAAGGGAGCTCCCTGTCTCATTGAACTTGCTGACAAATAGATCTTGGTCCCCCCGGTTCATCGTCTGAAACGCACCCGAGGTAATGGGGAAATTGGCTGAAGATGTTTCCCCCGTTACATAAGCACGAAGCAACGTATCCACAGCAATCGCAACTCCTGTATCGCCTTCCGATCCACCTAGATAAGTGGAATAGAAAACAACCGGATCAATAATGAGCACTTTTGTGTGATCATAAGCTGACTTCTCCACTGCAAATCCGATGACTTGATCCTCTTGGATGGAGAAATGTGTCGGAACACTTCGCTTTCCTTGCCGTGTTTCTTGATAGCTAACCGGCTTGCCTTCGCGGAGGACACCCAGGCGTGTGTGGACCATTAAGTCGCCTTGGTCATTGAGCGTCACACCATCTCCACCTTCATACTGCAGACGAATATCTTCAATACAAGCACCTGGATGGACAATGATATCGTACTTTAACCATTCGTCGTTGCCAGAGAAGATGAGGTCGATGCCTTTCCATACCTCTCGATAGATCACCTTGTTCTCCTTCCGTTCTAGCGCTATGTCCACTTTCCGATTGGCATGGATAAAATGCAGAAAAAGGGTTTCATCCTCTTTGGCATGGTCAAACTGAAACTCCACACGATTACAATAAAAGGTAAAACGGCAGCCGGCTCCTTCCGCGCGATAACCATACTCCGTCTTTCTTTGAGCTTCACTCGATACAAACACCATTGAACGCAACACCTTTGGCTCCACTTTGTCTGCCCCTTTCAGATGCGGATACTCCGTAGAAAATTCTTCTATCCTAGTTATACGCCGCCATCCAAAAGAAGGTGTCTGCGTGACAAGCTTGTTCACTTTCCTCGCGCTTGCCCCCCTTCACTAGCTTCGTTCTTCATTTGATCCCCCTGTTCGTTTTTGCCTGAACAAAGAAAAAAGCATCCGCTTTCCGGATGCTTACTCTTTCGAAAAATACTAACCGCCAAATTCTCCTCCCCCTGTTCCACGTGGACCTCTCGGTCCCCTTGGACCCCGTCGTCCTATCGGTCCTCTTGGACCTTGCGGTCCGGTGGCTCCTGTTGGACCGGTGGCACCCGTTGGTCCAGTTGCGCCTACCGAAGTTAATTGCCCTACTTTCGTGACGAAGGCATCATTTGCTCCTCCTCCATATTGACTCTGGAACGCATCGGGGGTAACAGGGAAATTGTTTGAACCCGTTTGTCCTGTAAAATAGGCACTTTCAAGCGAATCGATGGCTACGTCATTTCCAGTTTCATTAGAAGTTCCACCTAGATAAGAAGAAAAAGTAAGTCCTTGGCCTGAGAAACTCACTTGTGTGACAAACGCATCGGAAACTCCCGCCAAGCTATCTTGAAAAGCATCCGAGGTAATAGGGAAATCCGTTGAATCTGTCAACCCTGTCACCCAAGCCGTTCCGAACGAATCAACCCCAATTCCCCTTCCCCCATCTTCAGAAGACCCACCTAAATAGGTAGAGTAGATGAGGTTGGTTCCCGCCGTATTTATCTTGGTGACAAAGGCATCCGTGCTTCCCGATAAGGTGACTTGAAAGGCATTCGAGGTGGTCGGAAAGTTGGTAGAAGATGTATTTCCGGTTACATACGCATTGCCAGCACTATCTAAATCAATGCCTCTTCCCCTTTCTCTATCTAATCCTCCCAAGTAAGTGGAATAAACCAAAGCCGCTCCCGACACATTCAAGCCGGTGATAAATGCATCCGTTGCCCCACCAAATATCGTTTGAAAAGCATTGGCCGTGGTAGGAAAGTCCGTTGAACTCGTACTGCCGGTTACAAATGCCTGATTATCATTATCGAGTACGATCCCAAATCCAGCATCAAAACCTGCTCCTCCTGATCCTCCTAAGAACGTGGAGTAAATCAAAGCCGATCCTGTTCCATTCAGTTTGGTTACAAATGCATCAGAAATACCATTAAAAACTGTCTGAAAGGCACCTGTTGTCGTCGGGAAATTACTGGATAATGTAAACCCTGTCACATACGCGTTGTTGGTCTCGTCTACAGCAATTCCAAGCCCATTATCTATAGAGTTCCCACCTAAATAAGTAGAATAAACTAGAGAGCTTCCATCTACACTAACTTTGCTTACAAATGCATCCTGAGATCCTGCGTTTATGGTTTGAAAAGCACCGGGTGTAACAGGAAAATCGGTAGAGCTTGTAAATCCTGTAACATAAGCATTAAAAGAACCATCCACAGCGATACTAGCCCCACCATCCGAATCGTTACCTCCAATGAAGGTAGAATAGAGGAGTGAGCTCCCATTCACACTAAATTTGCTTACAAATCCATCATCCGATCCTGCGTTTACGGTTTGAAAGGCACCTGTGGTGATAGGGAAGTTGGCAGACAATGTACTGCCTGTTACGTAAGCGTTCCGAGAAGAGTCTACGGAAATACCCGCACCAGTATCAGAAAGATTCCCCCCCAGATACGTCGAATAAAACACGACAGGATCGATGACAAGCCCCTTCGTGGGATCATATGCTTCCCCCACCTCAAACCCAATCGAACCATCGGGGGAAAGTTGAAAGTGCGTTGGTATGTCTACCTTTCCTCGCTCCGTCCACTGATAACTAACCGGTCTTCCCTCGCGCAAAATCCCTTCTCGTGTAGAGACAACCAAGTCCCCTTGTTCGTTTAGTGTGATCCCCTCTTCCTTTTCATACCGAAGGCGGATAGAACCCAACCTCGCACCAGGACGAACCATGACATCATACTTTAGGTGCTCTTCATTTCCTGAGAAAATAAGGTCAATTCCTCTCCATACTTCGTTGTATATCACCTTGTCTGCAGCCGAATCCAACGTCATCTCCACTTGGGGATTGGCCTCTACAAAACGCAAGGTAAGATCGGCTTCCTTCTTCCCCTGGTCAAACCGAAACTCCACGCGGTCTCGATAAAAGAAGAACTGACACCCTTCCCCCTCTGCGCGATAGGAATCTTCCGCTTTCTCTCCCCTTTCACCCACCGTAAAAAGAAGCAACCGTTGCACTTGTTGATTCCCTTCTTGGTTCACGCTGTCTTCCCCCTCGGATGATATCATATGAAGCATTTCCCTAATATAAGCTATATTTTGTCACCCGAGAGGTTATGTGGACGTACAAGTTCATTATCTTAGAAAGGTGCATACTTCGTCCAAGTCTTCGGCTTATTTTTCTGTTATTTTATAGGATTTTTAAAGGCTTTCGCTTCGGTTTAATCGATATTCTTCACTTCGCGAAAGAAACCGAAAAGTTCCGATCGGCTTCGTATGCTTCCGGATAAAGACTTCGGATCTGCTTCGCGATACCGCACTTATTTTTCCATAGCAAACAAAATCCTTTCATTTAATACGAATATTTAATACGAATATTTTTCTATTAATTTTATCTTGGTTAATGCTAGACGAATCCATGATGATATTAGTAGAATGAAGGTGTGATATTTTTAGAATTTTAAGTACTACCATCAATCTCGAATGAAGAAGGAGGAACAGAAGTGAAACAGGGTTTTCTCATTGCTGTATGTTTTGCACTATTGGCAACCGTCTTCCCGATGGACGCTTCACCTGCCCAGGCGATCACCGAGGGAACGAACAGTCACTATACTAAGGATGAAAAACTAAAATTGATACAGAAATACGCTCCACAGGTATGGTTCGACAAAAACGAACAATACTTCCCTTCTTCAGTGGAATGGTCATTTGACTACATGGAACGGTACCAACAAGCGGGGAGTAATAAATACTCTTTACGCTCCAAAGAATCTTTAGACGACCCGAATGGGACGCTGGACTTTTTTCATGGAGATTTGGACTCCGCTCGTATTTACGTGGGCTGGCGTGAATCAGGTCCATCTACCATCGACCTGAAATATATGATCTGGTATCCATATAATCGCGGGAAATTGCCTTCCAATCTAGAAACACTGGCGAACTTTCTACCCTCTTGGCTCGCACCACAAGCAGCGGGTTTTGGTCATCATGTCGGTGATTGGGAAGGGATTGAAATTCGCTTGGTCAATGAGGAAGCGACACAAGTAAAATTAAATTATCATTCTTTTAACACCAAACTCAACTGGAGCGACTTCGAAAAAGTAGAAGATACCCACATTGTCACCTACTCTGCCCAAGGCTCTCATGGAATGTGGAAAGAACCTGGTAACCATACGTATATCAATCTTTTCATCGATAAACTACAAGATATCACAAGCAAAGGGACCTCATGGGACACATGGGACGCCGTTGAAGCCTATGATTTTGATCAAAAGGAAGGTCTCTCAGGCAAAGAGTGGCCAGCATGGTTAAGTGCAGATACAACCTCGACTGTTTCCGGTATGGACCCCGCAGATCCAGCTAGTGGCGGGATCGATCGCTGGGGAAATGAAGAGAGTGGTTGTGGTTTACAGTTTGTTTGCGTTCTCGGTGGGGGTCCAGGAGGACCTGATGAGAACACAAATTGGACGGGTACATTTGGAAAACCAGCTACTTCCCTTTTTAATGTGTCTTTTCGCTCAGATCATGGGAAGTACCTCGTAGCAGAAAAGAATGGGGACGAAAATGTGAATGCCGATCGCTCGCAAGTGGGAAATTGGGAGCGGTTTAACCTGAAAGTCATCAATTCTGCAAATAATGATGGTAGTGGTTGTGTGAAGGGCGGAGATCTCGTCAACATCGATACAGGTGGCGGGTATTACTTGCGCGCAACCGATGACGGGGAACTTGATGCGAGAGCAAGTAAGCCGCAATCATGGGAAGAATTCCAACTGATAAACCATACAGATGCTACCGGATGCTTAGAAAGTGGCGATCAGATATCTTTAAAAAGTAGTCACGGGAAGTATGTTGTAGCAGAGAAGAACGGAAGTGCGAACGCGAATCGTTCTGAGATTGGCTCCTGGGAGAAGTTTATCATCGAACTTCACTGATATTGTTTCTTAGTTGATAGAAAAAGAAATGGAATAATCGATGGGTGAATGGGAGGTCATTTAAAAATCCTCCCTTCGCCCTTTTTTCTTTATAGCAAATACCCAATCAACGCGTTGAACATGGATTAAAGTAAAGTTACATTCGGCTTCGTATGCTTCCGGATAAAGACTTTGAATCTACTTTGCGATTCCTCCTGCACCCATTTTTCCGAAGCAATTACCTGCGTGAGCGATAATCGAGTAATCTGTTGAAGCCGATCGCCTTCGATGATTTGGATCATATGACGGGAGATGCGATTCTTCTACAATATGCATTCCACACCTCCTTTCGAGGACGGTTATGACAAGAGAAAAGGCATCCGTTAGGCATGATGCTAACGAATGCCCGTTTACTTTCTCCTGGCGAATACTAAAAAAACATTTCTCCTCCGCCCCCTGCACCACGTGGACCTCTTGGTCCCCTCGGACCACGCCGTCCTCTCTGTCCCCTTGGACCCTGCGCTCCGGTCGCTCCGGCAGGACCTGTTGCACCCGTTGGTCCCGTTGCACCTAATGCAGCGAGAGTTCCCACTTTTGTGACGAAGGCATCACTGCTTCCCCCGAATATGGATTGGAAAGCATTGAAAGTGACAGGGAAATTGGTGGATGAGGTAAAACCCGTGAAATAAGCCGACCCGACGGAGTCAACAGCAACATCATTCCCAACATCGTTATCCCTCCCTCCGAGATAAGAAGAGAAAGACAGCCCCTGACCGGAAAAACTCATCTGTGTCACAAATGCATCAATTCCACCAGCCAAACTATCTTGAAAAGCATCCGAAGTAATAGGGAAGTTCGTTGAATTCGTTCGCCCCGTCACCCATGCCGCTCCGAAGGCATCGACCGCAATGCCCAATCCTCGGTCAGTCAAACTCCCGCCTAAATAAGTGGAATAAATTAGAGCGCTTCCCACCGCGTTTAGTTTGGTAACAAAAACATCCCTAAATCCTCGAAGCATTGTCTGAAAGGCATTATTGGTTACTGGGAAATCCGTAGATCTTGTGAGGCCTGTGACATAGGCATTAGTCGCTCCATCCAAGTCAATCGCATTCCCCTGGTCATCACCGCCCCCACCCAAGAAGGTCGAATACACCAGCGATGAACCGGAGACATTCAATTTTGTAATAAAAGCATCTGTGCCACCAGCAAATACGGTTAGAAAGGCGCCAGAAGTAACGGGAAAATCTAAGGAACCGGTGATCCCTGCCACATAAGCACTCCCTAGACTATCCAAAACGATCCCTCTCCCCTGATCAAAACCACTCCCTCCTAAGAAGGTCGAATACACCAGCGAGGTTCCTAGGGCATTGAATTTTGTCACGACAGCGTCAAATCCTCCAGATATGATGGTTTGAAAGGCACCCGATGTTATCGGAAAGTTACCTGCAGATGTGCTTCCCGTTACATACACGTTCAGACTTCCGTCTAGTACAATACTAGCTCCTACCGTCAATCCAGCCAAGCCCCCTAGGTAAGTCGAATACATCAGACTGGACCCTACGGAATTCAATTTGGTTACAAACGCATCTTGTACTCCGAGCAGCATCGTTTGAAACGCTCCAGATGTCACTGGGTAGTTTGCAGATCCCGTCGTTCCCGTTACGTAAGCATTACTCAAAGCATCCACAGCAACTCCAATTCCTATATCGAAACTGTTCCCACCAATATAAGTCGAATAAACAAGCGAGCTGCCCGCCTCATTCAACTTACTGATAAATACATCCCGACTCCCCGCATTCATCGTCTGAAACGCACCCGTTGTAATGGGGAAATTAGTAGATTGCGTTTGTCCCGTTACATAGGCATTCCGCGCAGAATCCACCGCAATACCATTCCCTTCATCGCCATCACTTCCCCCTAAGTAGGTGGAATAGAAGACGATGGGATCAATGACCAGCACTTTTGTCGGATCATAGGTTGCCCTATCCACTGCAAATCCGATGGATTGATCCTCTTGGATGTGGAACTGCGTCGGAACGGTTTGTTTTCCTTGCGCTGTTTCTTGATAGCTAATCGGCTTGCTTTCGCGGAGGAAGCCTTGTGATGTAGAAACAAACAAGTCTCCGTGTTCATTTACGCTTACTTCGTCTCCACCTTCATATCGCAAACGAATATCCTCCATACACGCTCCAGGATAGACAATGACATCATACTTTAGTTGCTCATCGTTTCCTGAGAAAATAAGGTCAATGCCATCCCAGACTCCTTTATAAGTAACCTGGTTATCTTCGTCCAGCTGAATCTCTACGTCTTGATTCACGTCTACAAACTGTAGAGCAAGATTTGCCTTCCCTTCACCCGCTGGAAACCAAAACTCCACGCGATCACGAAAAAAGTAAAATCTACATCCCTCCCCGTCTGCACGATAAGTATACTTTTCGTTACCTCCTTCCCTGGGTACAAATACAAGCGAGCTAGATATGTTCTTATTCACTTCACACACCCTCCTTGGATTTCAGGTTCATATTGGATTTCCTCATAGTCACCTTATTCCATCATCCACAAGAAGTGTGGGCGAGTGTTGTATCTATAGGGGTACACTTCGGTTAATAATTTACCGATTTCCTGACTGCGCATAGGAAACATTGCCTAGTCGCTGTTCTTCAAGAGTTACGATCGGCTTCGTATGCTTCTGGATAACGTCTTCGGACCTGCTTTGCGATGCCTATGCCCACATTGCCTAGCAATTACATCGTGAGCGATAATCGAGTAATCATCTCTTCATAAAAAATAGCACCACTACAGGTGCTATTCGTATTGCATCGATTCTTTTTACTCAAAATCCTCGTAAATACGCATCAAAAGAACCGCTCTTAATTCCACGAGTTCCGGATAATCGTAAAAGAATGCTATCTTTTGATTCGCTATCGTTTTGAGGTTAGCGGGTTTAGGTTTAAAAATGAAGTGAGTAAATGATTCTGCAATGTCTTCCGTGGGATTAGTCACAGCATAATCAGAAACAAACTTGGCTTGGTGCTTGTAATAGAAGTTCCAATAGTGACTATCATTGTTCTCTATATCGAGCGACGACCACTCATCTTCAATGTCAATCCAATATTTCTCACGGAATCGATTTAAGTATGAATGTGAAGCACTGCACCCATAATCATCCGTGTAGTATGTAGACGTGCATTCATCTTTAAATACCACATACCTGTATTGGTCTTCGCTCAATGTTAGTATGTGAGCGAGCTCATGAGAAGCAACAAAAAGAAACTCCGTTTTTTTATTTACTAACTCTTCATTGAATCCTATCGTCCACTTCCCACTATATTCAAGAACATATCCCCCGGTTTCACCGTCCTCGAACAAAATATAACTATCTATATCATTCCTTTGACTGGACGGAACAATATCTGTGAAATCTCCCCATAACTCTTTTGATTTTTTTTCAAATTCCTTATACTTGGCACCGTGTTCCTGTACCTCAATTTCATTCCCTTTTACATCATAGCTATATAAGTCTCTTTCAGCTACTTCGCTCGGCATTTGTCCTGAGATTGCATGGATTATATTTCCGTATTTCTCAGTAACTTTTTGTAAGTATTCATCACCGATATCCATACATTCATCAGGCAAACAATACAATCTCTCTTTATCTTCAATATCCTGTTTTTTCACATCCCGAAAGTAAGCCTTTGCTTCGTTAATCTCTGCAGCACGAATCATCGCCGGTGCCGGTTCTTCCTTTTTTGCTTTAGCGGGTTTATTTTCTTCCGGTTTCGTATCAGCTTGTAAGGTACAAGAATTAAGGATGAATGAAGTAATACAAACGATCAATAGTAAACTCTTTCGCAATCTTCTCTCCCCTATGCTAGATTGATATACAACACTACATATTAGCATAAAAACAATTTACTTCAATGAAAAAAATACCTCCAACCAAGTCAGATTTCTCCATATCAATAACATGGGTGAGCGATAATCCGGTAATCAGATTGAATTAACTTTTGATGATAGCATAGCAAAATGAAGGAAACAGAAAAAACTCCTTCTAAAGCGTATAGCCGTCTGAAGGAGTGAATCCAAGTGGTTTTCGAGAGGGCACCAAATATAGTGTAGACTCCAGGCCTTCTCACTCACACTTGACTGTCCGTAGATAATCCACTAGGCCTGAATCATACGTCACCTTGGGGGTGATCAGAAAGAATCGACCGCTGAAGGTGAGAGTTCGCTTCTATTGCGATGTCATTTAAACCGATGTGGCCATTATTCCAGGCAATCGTGGTGGTCCACTTTTTAGCATTTAAATTCCCATTTCTCCGCCTCCACCACTTCCCCGCGGTCCTCTCGGTCCTCTCGGTCCGCGTCTTCCTCTCGGTCCTTGTGGACCTTGGGGTCCAGTAACCCCTGCAGGACCGGTTGCGCCCGTGGGACCCGTTGCACCGATGGCAGTTAGTTGCCCTATCTTCGTGACGAAGGCATCCGTTGCTCCTCCAAAAATGCTCTGAAAAGCATTGAATGTAATAGGGAAATTATCGGAAGTTGTAGAACCAGTAAAGTAAACACTTTCCTGATTATCGACGAGGATATCATTTCCTACATCACCTATCCCGCCACCTAAATACGAGGAGAAAGAGATACCTTGACCGGAATAGCTTATCTGCGTAACAAAGGCATTAATGCTACCAGCCAAGCTATCTTGAAAAGCATCAGAAGTAAGGGGGAAATTTGTCGAAAAAGTTCCACCCGTCACCCATGCTGCTCCAAAAGCATCCACAGCAATGCCAAAACCAAAGTCTTGACCCCCTCCCCCCAGGTACGTTGAATAGACCAGGGCACTTCCTAAGCCATTCAATTTAGTAATAAAAGCATCCTCAAAGCCGGTTAGGCTGGTTTCAAAAGCATTGTTTGTTATGGGAAAGTTAGTCGATTGAGTCGACCCTGTTACATAAACATTCCCCCCACCATCCAGATCGATAGCAAACCCTCTATCATCATCAATGCCACCTAGATAGGTAGAGTACACAAGTGCTGACCCTATCGCGTTTAACTGAGTAGTAAACGCATCGGTCATTCCTCCAAATTTTGTTTGAAAGGCACCTGTCGTTACAGGAAAATTGTTTGACTCTGTTAGCCCAGTGACAAACACTTGATTATTCGAATTGATCACAATGCCGTTACCAAAATCCCCACTATTTCCGCCTAAATAGGTAGAATAGATGAGATCACTCCCTGTGGCATTCAACTTTGTAATAAAAGCATCCGCTCCACCCCCATTCTGGGTCTGAAACGCACCCGTGGTTGTGGGAAAATTAGTAGAGAAAGTAGAGCCAGTCACGTAAGCATTATTTGTCCCATCGAGGGCAATACCGCCACTCATCTCTCTATCACTTCCACCCAGGTAGGTGGAGTATAGAAGAGAGGTGCCGGTTGCATTTAATTTCGTTACAAAGGCATCCGTTGCGGTGTTAAAAAGTGTTTGGAAAGCACCTGAAGTAACTGGATAGTTAGTCGAAGATGTCTCACCTGTCACATACGCGTTGTTCAAACCATCCACAACCAGGCTTTCTCCCCGTGCCCCCTGGTTTCCTCCAATAAAAGTAGAGTAAAGGAGAGAGCTCCCCCCCTCATTAAATTTACTGACAAAGACATCTCTTGTTCCTAATTTTATGGTCTGAAAAGTACCCATGGTAATCGGAAAGTTGTCCGACCCCGTCGTACCTGTTACATACGCGTTGTTCTCAGTATCCACAGTGATGCCATTTCCTTGGTCATCTCCTGTGCCCCCTAAATAAGTTGAATAGAAGACAATCGGATCAATGACGAGCGGACTGGAGACGTCGTACTGTTCTTGCTCGATAACAAATCCAATGGAACCATCTGCATTTTGCTGAAAATGAGTCGGAATCAACCTCTCTTCTCCCGCTATCGATTGAAAACTAATCGGCTTTTCTTCACGCAGGATGCCGTTTGATGTATAAATGATCAAGTCACCCTGTTCATTTACTCTTACTTCGTCTGCGCCTTCATATCGCAAACGAATGTCCTCTATACAAACCCCTGGATGAACGATAATATCGTACTTCAGTTGCTCCTCATTGCCGGAGAAAAGAAGATCGATTCCCTTCCATACGCCGTGATAAATCAGCTTGTTCTCAGTCGAATCCAACCTGATTCTCGCATGTGGATCGGCATCTACAAAGCATAGGACCAGATGTCCATCCGTCTTGTCACCGTCAAACTTAAACTTCACACGGTCTTGACAAAAGTAAAAACGACATCCTTCTCCATCTGCTCGGCAAAGATACTCCGCGCCACTCCCATCTCTCTGTTCAAAGACAAGCGACCTAGACATTTTTTGCTTCACTTGGTCTGTCCCCTTTCAGATGAATTCCGTACGTTATTCCTCACCCTAGTTATACGTCGTCATCCGAAAAAAGGTATAGGCGTGTAGAACCCATTCGAAAAGGAACGATCAGTTTGTAAAGCACTATCTAAAACTGTCCGGCGAACTATCTTGAAAAGCATCCGAGGTAACGGGAACATATCTCAATCATGTCTCACCTGTCATCCAGTTCGCTTCGAACTCATCAACTGCTATACCCAATCCTATCTCCACGACTTCCACCTAGATAAGTCGAATAGACAAGCGCTCTCCTACCATTCAACTTGAGCGAATGTTTCAATCTACAACGATGTCCAATCCCCCTGCATTTATTGATCATATTCTTACTATATACACAAATAAATTACTATGATTACCCATCTAGAAAGGAGAAATAGAGAAATACCATGCATAAAAAACTAAGTTCACTTCCAGTTTCATCGAATTCTCTCCTTACAGATGAAAGAGAAACCACGCTACTTTATCATATAGAAAAGAAAGGTGTTCAGCTCTATTGTTATCCCGATTGCATAGACTTCTGTTTCCCTTCTATCCCTAAACCAGAACAATTTCGTCTATGTTTTATAAACGCCAACCCAAAGCCAAGAGTAACCTCCAATCTAACAGCAAAGAGTATTACCTATAACGAGCTATGGCAGGGAATTGATTTTATCCTTTCTGAAAAAGACGGCCAACTCAAATACGATGTTCTTGTGCATCCCGGTGCATCTGTAGATGATGTTCGCTTTACCTATGAAGGAAAAGACGGAATCCATCTCAGTGAGGAAGGGGATTTATTCGTTTATACCCGACAGGGCATCTTGCGCGAGGAGAAACCCGTCAGTTTCCAATGGGAAAGTGGAAAGAGGAAGACGATCTCCACCTCCTTCTGTTTACATGCTGACGACTCTTTTGGCTTCTGTCTAGAGGAGAAAGTTGATCCCCTGAAGCCACTCCTGATTGATCCTGTTGTCTTCTACTCCACCTATTTGGGAGGTCTGCAGGGCGGCGATTCCATTATCAGTATCGCAGTGGATGATCAGCGGAATGCATATGTGACAGGACTCGCCGCAAGCGGATTTCCCATTACAACGGGTGCCTTTCAATCCATCTATCCTGGGGGAGAGTTTAGTGCATTTGTTACAAAGATCAATGATACAGGAAGTTCTCTGATTTATTCCACTTATCTTGGTGGCAATAGCAATGATCAGGGAAACTCGATCGCCGTGGATGCAGAAAGGAGCGCCTATATCACTGGAGCGACCAATTCTCCTAATTTCCCTGTAACGCCTGGTGCCTTTCTAACCACTCCTCCCTCCTTTGATAATGTTTTTGTTAGCAAACTAAATGAAGATGGAAGTTCACTCATTTATTCCACCTACTTAGGAGGTTCCAGCAACGGAAGTGGAATTGCGGTCGATGCAGATCTAAGTGCTTATGTAACCGGATTTACATCCTCTACGAACTTTCCCACAACGACAAATGCCTTCCAAACACAGTATGGAGGAGGACTCATCGACGTATTTGTTACCAAGTTGAATGCGACTGGTTCAGGGCTGGAGTACTCCACCTATCTTGGGGGACGTGCGCGTGATCTCGGAAAAGGTATCGTGCTCGATGAACAAAAGAACGCTTATGTCACAGGAAATACCGATTCAACTAATTTCCCTATAAGTGCAAACGCTTTTCAAAGTATACTTGCCGGCGGTAGTGATGCGTTTGTCACCAAGTTAAATGCGACCGGAACTTCCCTTGTCTACTCCACCTATATCGGTGGGAGTGGTGTTGATGCAGGGAATGCAATTGATCTGGATGGAGGAGACAATGCGTATATTGCCGGCAAAACAAATTCCACCAATTTTCCCACATCACTCAATGCCTTTCAAACGGTGTATCCTGGGGGGGCTAACAGCGCCTTCGTCACCAAATTAGATATGGATGGCAGTGGTCTCATCTATTCCACTTTCCTAGGTGGGGGAGATACGGATGTAGGAAATGGAATTGGAGTCACCTCCTTCGGAGAAGCATGGATAACAGGGAGCACCAATTCGACCAACTTCCCCATCACATCGGATGCTTTCCAAGACAGCTTAGGGAGAGATTTGAATAACGATGCGTTTGTTACCCAGTTAAGCTATTCTGGGCAAGGCCTTTCCTTCTCCTCTTATTTGGGCGGAGATTTCGATGACTTTGGAAATGCCGTCGCTATGGATGCTCTGAATAGCGCTTATATAGGTGGCTTTACCCTCTCTTTTAATTTTCCCGTCACCTTCAATGCCTTTCAGCGTCAAAGTCAGGGATTCGAGTCCTTCGTTGCCAAAGTAGGTCCACTGGTCGCAATTGGACCCACCGGTGCAACTGGAGCGATCGGACCTCGTGGTCCAAGGGGACCACGAGGAGCGAGAGGTCCACGCGGTGGCGAAGGAGAATTAGGAGGATAATTCAAAGAGAGATTGACGAAAACGGATTTTACCTGATCCATCTAATTGGGATAGATTCGAACCTATCGGTTCTAAAAGAAAAAAGCATCCGCTTTCGGGATGCATCCTACTTCAAGAGAGGTCTTAGCCACTAAACTCTTCGCCACCTGTACCACGCGGTCCTCTCGGTCCACGTAGACCTTGCGCGCCAGTGGCTCCTACCGGCCCCGTTGCGCCCGTTGGACCCGTTACACCGACGGAAGTGGATTCCCTAATTTTTGTCACAAAGGCATCATCTAGCCCCCCTGACATTGATTGAAACGCATTAAATGTCACAGGGAAATTCGTCGGTTTACAGCCCCATTTCTCCGCCACCACTTGCGCCACGCGGGCCTCTCGGCCCCCTCGGACCACGCCGCCCTATCGGTCCTCTAGGGCCTTGCGCTCCAGTCGCACCTATTGGTCCTGTTGCGCCCGTGGGACCCGTTATACCGAGAATAAGGTCCCCTACTTTGGTAACGAAAGCATCCATGCTTCCTCCTCCATAGATGGACTGAAATGCTGCAAAAGTGATGGGAAAATCTGTAGAAGCCGTACTACCGGTAAAATAAGCAGAGCCATCTGGGCCCACCGCGGCATCGTTTCCTGTATCACTTCCCTCGCCTCCAAGATAAGAAGAAAACATGACTCCCTGACTGGAAAAACTCATCTGTGTGACGAAGGCATCATTGCTACCAGCCAAACTATCTTGAAAAGCATCCGAGGTAACAGGAAAATTGGTCGAATCCGTTTGTCCTGTCACCCATGCCACTCCAAAATTGTCCACCGCCAGGCCCTTCCCATCTTCATTGCTACTCCCACCTAGATAAGTAGAGTAAACCAGGGCACTTCCCAATCCATTTATTTTTGTAACGAAGGCATCTGAGTTCCCTTTGATGGTGGTTTGGAAAGCGTTATTTGTTATGGGGAAATCAGTAGATCTTGTCGTCCCTGTGACATAGGCATTGTTCGCTCCATCCAGATCAATGGAACTTCCCATGTCTCCACGTCCCCCACCTAAATAGGTCGAATACACAAGCGAGGAACCAGAAACATTGAATTTCGTAATAAACCCATCATAGATGCCATCGGCAAATACCGTTTGAAAGGCACCTGAAGTAACGGGAAAATTATTTGATCCTGTAAATCCAGTTGCATACGCACTTCCCAGGCTATCCACGGCTATATCCATTCCGATAGTAAAAAAATCCCCTCCTAAAAAAGTGGAGTACACCAGTGCCGTACCCAGGGAATTGAATTTTGTCACAAATGCATCCTCAACCCCTCCCATCTGGGTTTGGAAGGCACCTGAAGTTATCGGGAAGTTGTTTGTATTTGTAAAGCCTGTTACATAGGCATTCAAGCTATCGTCTACAACGATCCCATTTCCTTGAGTCGCACAAAATTCTCCCTCATCAAAACCACCTGGACCATTTAAATAGGTTGAATAAAGGAGAGAGCTTCCGGTCGCATTCAGCTTCGTAACAAAGGCACTCCCGAATGCCTCAAACATCGTCTGGAATGCTCCCGATGTTACAGGATAATCAGTGGACTTCGTACATCCCGTCGCATAAGCCTGGTTCATTGCATCCACCGCAATCCCCTTCCCTTCATCCTCGCTTCTTCCGCCAATAAACGTCGAGTAAAGGAGAGAGGTTCCCGCTACATTCAACTTACTCACAAATACATCACTCATACCAGCATAATTTGTTTGGAAAACACCGGAGGTAACGGGAAAGTCGGTAGAAAAAGTCGTTCCTATGACATACGCATGGTGCGTCGTATCCACTGCGATACGATTTCCTTCATCGCTACTACTTCCACCTAGAAACGTTGAATAAAAAACAGTGGGATCAATAACAAGCACTTTTGTTGTATCATACTCCTCTTTTTCCACCACAAACCCCAGCGATTGATCCGAATGCAGACAGAACTGGGTCGAAATATTTCGTTTCCCTTGCAACGTCTCTTGAAAGCTAATCGGCTTTTCTTCACAAAGCATGCCGTGAGGCGTTCGGACAAACAAGTCACCCTGCTTGGTTATTGAAATTCCCTTCCCACCCTCATAACGCAAACGGATATCGTCCAGACATGCCATGGGTTGAACAATAATATCGTATTTTAGTTGCTCGCCATTTCCGGAGAAAAGAAGATCAATTCCTTTCCATACCTCTCGATAAATCACCTTTCTTTCCGTCACATCCCATGCCATCCTCACATGTGGATTGGTGCCCACAAACTTTAAAGTGAGGATCTCCTGCTCATCCACACCGTCAAACCCAAGCTCCACGTAATCTCGATAAAAGGTAAATCGACAACCTACTCCATCTGCGCGACAGAAATAGTCCGTCTCCCTTTCCTCTTCTCCATCCGCTACAAATACAAGCGAACGAAACACTGCCTTCTCCACTTTGTATCCTCCTATTGGGTATTTGATGGCTACATTTGGCGTTCTTCCTTATAGCCAACCTATGTCATGATCCAATAAATGGTGTGGGTACAAGTGTGTCGCTTCACGGGCGTTGCTTCGCTACCGTATTCGGGATACATACATCCACTGAATAGCTACACTTCCTCTACACTTACCATCCGTTGAAACGGAATTAACTCATAATCCCCTTCACTTTCTAGCTTAATCCACCGCTCATTCGCATTAATCTTCGTGATGATCCCGCTTTGCTGCTCTACTCCATATTTTCCTGCATAACAAACCCTTACTGGGCAACGTTCTATCATCGATTTTTCAATGGCATATCCGATTTCACTTATAGCGTCCTCCGACAACTCCGGTTTCACGTACTCTTTCGCCTTTCGATTCTGTTCGTGAAAGCGAGCGACGTGCTCGGGCAATACCATCCGATGCCCTTCCCACATTTTATTACCACGATCAAGTATACGGGACATTCTTCATCACCTCACCTCTATTATACACGAACAATAGTTCTCACAGAACAAACGATCGCTATAAAAAAGTGCCCAATCTTAGTAGCAGACCCTCATCGCAATAGATCTGATAAAAGAAGCGCCGTGCCCAGTCCGATATCTCCATCTCTTCCCCCTAGATAAGAAGAGCACGGTATTCCCTGACCAGAGTAGCTCATCTGGGTAACAAACGCATCAGATCCTTCGCTTGCGAGTTATATAGAATCCCTCATAGCACTCTAATCTATGATCGAAAAGGAGGTATCGGCGTGTGTAAACCTTACTCGGAGATGGAGTCAACGGACCGATTTCTTCACTTTGAAACTTGATCAAAAAAGAGCATCCACCTTCGGGATACCCTTTTTCCATCAAAGTACGATCCTATCCGCTTCATTGGGGTGAGAGCGGAGAAGCCTATTTATATTTCAAGAGAAATGGATCGAGGATGATACAGAGGAGAAGAAATAAATAATGGAAGCGCTCATCATATTTGCACTTATAATCGTACTTATCCTAAGAGTATCCTCACCAACTTAACATAAGTGAGAGAGGTTCAACTGGACTGACTCAGCATCTGACGCAAATTCAAAATCTCCAATTCCTTCTCCCCAATAATCTTTTTTAATTTTTCCATTTCTTCTGATAAATTATAGTACTTTCCGTTTTTATCACTCCCATTTCCTTTTCGGGACTGCTTACGGAGACGACGATCGGTAAAATTCCCACCCTGATGCTGCTGGACCCATTGACTTAATGTTTCAGAAGATATGTGATAATCGTTCGCCACCCCTTCATAGTCTCCACTTATCAAAACTTGTTGCACAATATCCAATTTTCTCTTCTTACTCATCTCTCTTTCTCTCACTGTAAATCTCCTCCCAAACCCTAGATAGAACCGAAATACCTAACCATCCATCTGAGCAATCGGTCCCTGTACCTCTATTCTATCCACAAGAAGTCCAACATGTTTTAGACTCCTTACTCGAAATAAATAATTTAATCAATATACCTAAAGAAAGATCAATAAGTCTCCTTATGGATGAGGCATCTATACATAGGACCTCCTACCTATAGTGATAGGAACACCATGAAAAACACCTACCCTATGAGAAAAGTGCCTCTAGGTTCACTGCTCTCTTCGACTTCTGACAAAAGAAAAGCACCCGCTATCGGATGCTTGGATGCTTCCTTTTAAAGTGAATATTATCCATAGTCATCTCCGCCACATACCACGCGCTCTTCGTGGGCGGATGCCACAAGATTAGACACCCATCTCGCCTTCTCCCATTCCACGCGGTCCTCTCGCCCCTCTTGGTCCCCTTGGACCACGCCGTCCTCGTGGCCCTTGTGGACCTTCTGCTCCGGTTGTCCCCGCTGGACCTGTCGCACCCGTCGGTCCAGTCACACCGACCATGGCCCCTAATTTCACAGCGAAAGCATCGTTGGCTCCACCGCCAAAAAGAGTCTGAAATGCAGCAAAGGTCACAGGGAAGTTGGTGGAATTCGTAGTCCCGGTAAGATACGCATTATTTTGTGTATCAACCGCAATACCACTTCCACTCTCATTCAGTGTTCCTCCGAGAAAAGAGGAGAAAGAGATTCCCTCACCAGAAAAACTGAGTTGCGTTACAAAAGCATCTTGTGGTCCATTTAAATGAGCCTCAAAGGCATCGGAAGTAAGTGGAAAATCGTCTGACTGTGTACTCCCTGTCACCCATGCATAGCCGAAAGAATCCACCGCAATCCCCATACCCAAATCCTCCGAACCCCCACCCAAATAGGTGGAGTAAACGAGAGCGCTACCTGCTGCATTCAACTTTGTAATAAATGTATCCGTACTTCCCCCAGACAGGAGGGTTTGAAAAGCATTGTTGGTTACCGGAAAATCAGTAGAATTGGTAGAACCAACCACATATGCCTGGTTGGCACCATCCAGGGAAATCCCCCTTCCTCCTTCAACCTGTGTCCCACCTAGGTAGGTAGAATAGATCAGAGAGGAGCCCAAGGCGTTTATCTTGGTGACGAAAGCATCCGTTGAGCGGACCAGTGTTTCTTGAAAGGCACCCGACGTTATAGGAAAATCAGTCGAGTTGGTATTCCCTGTAACATAGGCTTGAAAGCTATCATCTACCGCGATAGAGAATCCCGCATCACTTCTTCTCCCGCCCAACAGTGTCGAGTAACTCAGCGAACTTCCATCCGTATTCAACTTGGTGATAAAGGCATCCACAAACCCTCCGGAAACGAGCGTTTGCTGAAAAGCCCCCGTTGTCGTTGGGAAATCAGTTGAAGAAGTGAAACCCGTAACATACGCCTGGTTCAATGAATCCTGCGTAATCCCATTCCCGATATCAGAAGAAGAACCTCCCAGATATGTGGAGTACAGAAGCGAACTCCCCGATATATTTACCTTCGATACAAAAGCCGAGCCTCCACCACCAGGATTAACCGTCTGAAAGGCTCCTGATGTAACAGGGAAATCGGTCGAAAACGTTTGTCCCGTCACATAAGCATTGGAGGAGCTATCCACTGTGATGCTATTCCCCCGATCCGTAGTGCTTCCCCCTAAGTAGCTAGCGAATAGGAGAGAGCTTCCATCTGTATTCACCTTAGCGATATAGGCGTCAGATTCTCCTCCGCCGAAATTCGTCTGGAACACTCCAGAGGTAATCGGAAACCCTCCACCCGTTTCCCCTGTAATATAAGCCTCACCCGTACCATTTACCGCGATGCTCGTTCCGGAATCATCTCCTGTTCCTCCCAGAAAGCTGGAGTAAAAAACAATCGGGTCAATGAGAAGCTCCTTTGACGGATCATAGCCTTCTACTATAAAGCCAAAAGAATCATCATGATGCAAGCAAAATACCGTTTGCAGTCTCTTCTTCTTCCCTGCCACTTCTTGAATGCTAATCGGCTTCTCTTCACAGAGAATACCTAAGTGAGTATGGACAACCAATTCTCCCTTTTCATTTATCCCAACTTCTCTTCCGCCTTCATACCTCATGCGGATCATCTCCAAACATGCACCCGGATGAACGACAAGGTCATATTTTAATTGTTCATCCTGTACAGTAAATAGGAGATCGATCCCAGACCAAACACCTTTATAAATCAGCTGTTCCTTTACAGAGTCCAGCTTCATCTTCACCTGGGGTTGAGCATGAAGCAATCGAAGAGTGATTTTCTCTTCTTCACCCCTATCATTGAATTGAAACTCTACTCGATCAGGAAAAAAGCAAACACGCCCTCCCTCTCTGATTACGGTATAAGAGACATCGCTATTCCGTTCTTCTCTGTTCTTCTGAAAAATAAATGATTTAGATAACTTCGATCTCATTTTCCCACCCCTTCTTTTATCCCTCTCCACCAGTGGCAGAACACTCATATGACCAGTTATATGTTGGTCAAATGAAACAGGTGTGGGCACATCTGACACTGGAACACGATAAAAAAAAACAACACCGAGGTGATGAGATGCACTTGCAAAAATTTATGGACCCGCTACCGATCCCGCCGAATGCACGCCCTACCGGGACCTATTGTGGTTATTCTTACTATGAGCTCACCATGACGCAATTTAAACAATCACTCCATTCCAGCCTCCCCAAGACGACCGTCTGGGGGTTTAATGGAATCTATCCCGGTCCCACTTTTGACGTGACTCCCTATCATCCGATCTATGTAAAATGGCGAAACCATCTTCCAGATAAGCACCTGTTGCCCATTGACCACTCCATCAACGGAGCCGGGACCCATATACCCGATGTACGTACCGTCACCCATTTACACGGAGGAGTCAATCCCCCGTTCTTCGATGGTTATCCGGAGGCATGGTTTACACGCGATTTTCAGCAAACAGGGCCCACCTTCACCACAGAGATCTACCAGTATCTCAATCCGCAATCTCCGGCCACCCTCTGGTATCACGATCACGCCTTAGGCATTACGCGCTTAAATAATTACGCGGGACTCTCCGGACTTTACCTCATTCGTCATCCTCAAGAGTCCCTGCTTCGCCTTCCGAGTGGCCCTTATGAGATTCCCCTCGTCATTCAAGATCGGTCTTTTCATCCAGACGGCTCTCTCTACTATCCCGCTCAGCCTTCGTATGCTCAACCCGATTGGCCTCATCCCTCCATTGTCCGATACTTTTTTGGTGATACCATCGTCGTAAACGGAAAAGTGTGGCCCTATGTGGAAGTGGAGCCTCGCAAATACCGCTTTCGTATATTAAACGGGTCCAACTCACGCTTCTTACGCTTGCGACTCAGTTCAGGCGATCCCATCATACAAATTGGTACCGATCAAGGTTTTCTTCCCCAGCCTGTTCCCATTAACCAACTCCTCTTGGGACCCGCTGAGCGAGCGGATATTCTAATCGACTTTCACCACCATTTCGGACGAAACCTTCTTCTTATGAACGATGCCCCCACTCCTTTTCCTGATGGGGACCCTGTTCCTCCTGAAACAACCGGCCAAGTCCTACAATTTCGTGTTCAGAAACCACTTCAGCGAACAGATACGAGCTGTATTCCTCCAATGCTCGCTCCCATTCCAACCCTTCATCCAACTCCGGCCACGACTGTTCGCTTTCTTACACTTAATGAAACAAAGGATCGCTATGGGCGCCCGCTCATGCTTCTTGATAACCAACAATGGCGGGACCCCGTCCGTATCCGACCCAAGTGGGGAACGACAGAAGTGTGGAATTTCATCAACCTAACAAAGCTCGCACATCCTATTCATATTCATCTGGCTCCTTTTCTCATCCTTTGTCGCAGGCCATTCGATCGAGACAGTTATCAAGCGGGGGGTCCCATTCCCTATACCCAACCCGCCATTCCTCCCGCTCCCAATGAGAGAGGGTGGAAAGATACCGTGATTGCCCCACCTGGCGAAGTAACCAGCATTATCGCTCACTTTGCACCTTACGCAGGCAGGTACATCTGGCATTGTCATATGCTTGAACATGAAGATTATGAGATGATGCGCCCCTTTATCGTAGAAGGATAGATAGAGGAGACTCGTAACCAATGTAAGGACAAAAAAAAGAAGCATTCATCACCTACCCGTGTGAATGCTTCTTTTTTCTATAGATTTCTCTAATCTCTGTTTCCCAAGATGCGCAACAAGAAGATAAACATGTTAATAAAGTCAAGATAAAGCTCCAACGCTCCCAAAATAGCTACTCTGGTGGTCGTATCTTCATCCATCGTCAACTCTGCTTGCATCCGCTTAATCTTCTGCACGTCAAAAGCCGTTAAACCACAGAAGATGAGGACTCCAACGTAGGAGATCACCCAGTACAATACACCGCTTGCCAAAAAGATATTAACCACACTAGCGATAATCAATCCGATTAAAGCCATAAACAAAATACTGCCTAGCTTGGAGAGATCCCGCTTCGTTACATAGCCAATAAGGGCCATCGCTCCAAACATAACCGAGGTAACACCAAAGACAGCAGCGATCGATCCCACTTCATAAATAGCCAACAAGGGCGTTAAGGTTACACCATTCAACGCCGCATACAAAAAGAAAAGAAAACTAGCCGTACCTACTGCTAACTTATGTACTCGTGCCGCAAGGAAAAAGACCAAGATGAGTTCGCCAATCAATAGCCCGAAGAACACCATCATGTTTTGTTCAAAGTAACGAATCAGGCTACCGTCCGCAAGGACAATAGCGGAAACGACGGCAGTCAAAAATAATCCAGCAAACATCCAACCAAAAACACGTGTCATTAATCCAGTGCCCGCAACCTGGTTTTGTGAATCTACTTGGGGATTCATCGAATCAGACTCCTCTTCTTCTATCTACAAATATAATATTATACAATCAGGCATTCGTCTACCACTTCTCAGTAAGAAAAACTTATATTCTCCTATTTTCACCATGCTTATTGACCCTCAGTACATATCGTGATAATATATCGTCATGATATGTTGGGAGTGAATTTAAAATGAGTCAAATAGCTTCTCAGTCATCACTTTTAGGCAATCGTCGCTTTCGCAACCTTTTTTTCGCTCAAATATGCTCTGATTTCGGTAATTGGTTTGATTTCATTGCGATTTCCAGCTTAATCGTCTATCAATGGCAATTAGGAGCCACCGCACTTGCTGCCTATGCCGTCAGTGGTGCATTGCCATGGATTTTGGTCGGTCCGCTTGCCGCAGTATGGGTGGATCGCTGGCCACAGCGTACGACAATGATCCTATGCAACTTACTCCGTATCCTCGTCATCGTCGGATTCATTTTCTCCCCTAATTTGTGGATCTTATTGCCACTCGTATTTTGTAAAGAAGTGCTGGATGCGCTCTTTGATCCTGCTAGACAGAGTACACTACGTCTCATCGTTCCTTCTGAAGACCTCATGAAAGCCAACAGCTATAGTCAGTTTTCTATGAATAGCGCAAAAATCTTCGCAGCATTTCTCGGTGGAATCATTACCGCGGCAGCAGGAATCACGACTGTCTTTCTCATTGGGATCGTGGTCTTTGCTGTCTCGACCATTTTTCTCTCCCAACTCTCCATTCCTAAAAATGCACTCAAAGTAGAAGAGGAGATTCCCTCCTCTACTTACTGGTCTGATTTACAAGCAGGATTTCAAGCTATTCTTCACAATCGTATCCTCTTGTTTCTAGTCACTGTGATGGGAATGGGGATGTTCTTAACCTTTCTCTGGGATACACTCATTCCTCTCTGGCACGCAAACCAGTCGTTTGATGAAAAAGAGTTTGGCATCAGCATTACGATCGTTGCCATTGGCAGTCTGACTGGAGCCATGGTATTGGGGAAATGGAGTAAGTTTGTGCAAAAACCATTTCTCCTCATGATCCTTGGTGGACTGTTGGGAGGGGTGGCCATCGTAATCCTCGGCTTAGGGGGAACCACCCTCATTCAGCTTCCATTTGCTCTATGGTTAGTCATTTGGCTCATTCTAGGATTCGTTGGCCCCTTCTTCGCTATCCCGAGTGCCACCATACTTCAACAGGAAACGCCACCAAATTTAATGGGGCGGGTCTCTTCGCTCAACAATGCTATACAAAATGGAGCCATCCTTACTGCTCCTTTCATTGGAGGGTTATTGGCCGATAGAATCGGTCTCGGAAGTGTCTTTATCCTCGCCGGTATGGGTCTTATTCTCCTTTGCATAGGAGCCAGTCTCATAGCCAAAGCTAATAACCTTTCACCCGGTAGTTCTGCCATAAAAGAAGATCCGGTGGGAACGGCCCATATAGGTTAGAGCAAGGAGTTGCCTTCTCCTTCACACACAAAAAAAGCACCCTACTCTCTGGGTGCTAATCCTCTTGTTTACGCAAAGGTATCTTGCAAACTCAACAGCAAAATCGCCCTCAACCAGCTTCGGATAATCATAGAAGAAAGCAACCTTCTTATCCGAGATCGAGGACTTTCCTACTTTTGCATATTCCATCAATAACCTGATGAAAGTAATGGGGTTGATGAGGAACGAAATCTGCTTGTCCTACTTCTTTTTGAACGTATACACGCTCACCCTCCTCATTCATAGAGAAACCTGTTACATTTACTCTCTCCTGCTTGCCTTCCCACAGTTCGCAGAAACCCGCAAAAGAAATCGTCACGATCCCTTTCACCTCAGCAGGTTGTAGTTGGAATTGCTCTATGGAAGGTGAACTTTCATACAAGAAGACATGCGCGCGCTCGTTATCAATAAAGTTTTTCTCCCTTAAACAATCATGAATTACTCCCAAGGGTACCAATTCCTCTAACGAGACGGAGATCCCTATTTCTTCTTCGATCTCCCTTACCCCGTCCGTTATCGCTTCATGCGCTAGCAGGTGGCCCGCAGCTGTAATGTCTAATCGGTCAGGATAATCCTTCTTGTTATGACTACGAATCTGCAAGTAAAGTACATCCACACCGTCCACTTGCCCCATCATCCAACAGTGAAACGTCTCATGCCAATAACCTTTCCGATGTACCTCATCTCTTGTTCGCACCCCCAGAGGTTCGCCTTGTTCCGTAAAGGTCTGAATATATTCTATCTCCATCAGATTCTCCTTCATCATACGGGTTCACCCTACTTCTCAGTTTCTCATGTCGATCACCATTCGAGCCCCTAATGATTCTATCAGGGGCTCGCAGCTTTCTTCCAATCTATTTTCTTTCTACATATCTCCAAGCGAGATATATTTCACTTCTAAGTATGGTTCAATCCCAAAGTGACTGCCTTCACGGCCAAAGCCACTCTCTTTATAACCTCCAAAAGGGGCCTGCGCCGCCGAAGGAAGCCCGTCATTGATCCCGATCACGCCATACTCCAATCCATCGGCTAACTGCATCGCTTCTTTCATATCGTTTGTATATGCATACGCCGCCAAGCCAAAAGGACTGTTATTAGCGCGAGAGATCGCTTCGTCTAGATCTCGATATGTCGTAATGGGCGCCAGCGGACCAAAGGTTTCTTCCCGCATACAGAGCATGTCATCAGTCACATCCGTAATCACAGCGGGATTCATGAAGTAACCCTCTTCTTCCCGCACGGAATCACCACCGAGGACAAGCTTTCCGCCCAATTTCTGTGCGTCCGAGAGATGTTCCTTCACTTTTTTTATCGCGGCTTCATTAATGAGCGGTCCAATATCCACTTCTTCGTGTAACCCATTTCCTACAACCAAGGAAGAGGCTTTTTCACAAAAACGTTTGCTAAAGGCATCCGCCACCGCTTCATGTACATAAAAACGATTGCTGCAGATGCACGTTTGTCCTGCATTACGGAATTTGGAAGCCATTGCTCCTTCCACTGCCTGCTCAATATCTGCTCGCTCTGTTACGATAAAGGGAGCATGTCCCCCTAACTCCAAGGAGAGGCGCTTCATCGTGTCGGCTCCATCCTTCATCAAGCGCTTCCCGACCGGCGTGGAGCCCGTGAAAGTCAATTTCTTCACGCGTGAATCCGCTTGCCATGCCCCAACAATAGTCGCCGCATCTCCCGTCACTAAGTTGATCACCCCAGCAGGAATACCTGCTTCCTGCGCTAACTCCATTAGCTGAATCGCTGTAAACGGAGTCTCACTTGCTGGCTTCATCACCACGGTACATCCCGTCGCCAGTGCAGGGGCCACTTTGCGAGTAATCATCGCCGCTGGGAAGTTCCACGGCGTAATCGCAGCCACAACCCCTACCGGTTCCTTCTTCACAAAGATTCGTTTTTCTGAAGAGGAAGCCGGGATGGATTCACCGTAAATCCGCTTCGCTTCCTCAGCGTACCATAAGATATAACTATTGGCATAATCGATTTCCCCTCTTGCCTCTCTCAATGGCTTCCCTTGTTCAATGGTCATGGTTCTGGCCAATGTTTCTTTATTTTCATTGATTAATTGGTGCCATCGATAGAGAAGACGGCTCCGCTCATCAGCCGTCTTCTCTGCCCATGAACGAAACGCATGATGTGCCGCATCCACTGCTTGTCCTGCCTCTTTCTCTCCGCTAACGGGCACGCGTCCCACCACTTCTTTGGTCGCAGGATTCGTTACGGTCATTTGCTCCTTCGTGGAAATCCATTTGCCGTCAATCAAGTTCTTATTCGTAAACACATCTATTCCTCCTCGGTTTCTTATATGAGCCGTCTATGCCAGAAAATCTATTTCACTCCCACCTTGTATCTTGTTTATTCCCAAACAGCGTCCAACCTAAAACGTGATGCGTTCATGAGGGAACAGAAAACATCCCTTCCATGACAAGAAGCAACCTTTGTCTGCTGGACAGCAAATCAGGTTGCTTCCCACTTTCTTCTTTTCTAATGATCATGTTGTTGATTCTCCCGCAACTACAAGCCCATCTCTCCTTCTCCTCCACCGATACCACGCGGTCCCCTCGGTCCTCTAGGCCCACGCCGTCCTCTAGGTCCACGTGGGCCTTGCTCTCCAGTAACTCCAGCAGATCCCGTCGCCCCCGTTGGACCTGTCGCTCCAACGGAAGTCAAATTGCCCACTTTGACCACATAAGCGTCCGCCTGCCCGCCAAATAAGGATTGGAACGCACCGAAGGTGACGGGAAAGTTAGGCGAAGCAGTAATACCTGTAAAATAGGCACTCTCTCTTGAATCAAGTGCCACATCTATTCCCACTTCAAATCCACTTCCTCCTAAATAAGAAGAGAAAGAGATTCCTTGGCCCGAGTAGCTGACTAGCGTAATAAATGCATCTGAAGGACCATTTAAACTATCTTGAAAAGCATCCGAAGTGACAGGAAAATTGGTTGAATTCGTTATCCCCGTAACCCAGGCACCGCCGAAAGAGTCTAGCGCAATGCCAATCCCTCCATCATCACTGTTTCCCCCAAGATAAGTAGAATACACCAAGGCGCTACCCGCCACATTTAATTTTGTGACAAACGCATCGTCTGATGTTCCTGAGAGCAAGGTTTGAAAGGCATTCGGAGTCGTAGGAAAATCAGTTGAATTAGTTCGTCCCGTCACATAGACATGATTGGTACCATCTATATTGATCCCCGCGCCAGTATCTGATCCCCTTCCACCTAAGAATGTAGAATAGATAAGAGAGCTCCCCAGCGCATTTAATTTACTTACAAAAGCATCTGAACCCCCTGCTTTCGTCGGCTGGAAGGCACCTGAAGTGGTAGGAAAGTCCGTCGAACCAGTATCTCCTGTGATATAAGCATTGTTATTTTGGTCCACCACAATATCAAAACCTGAATTATTACCTGTTCCGCCCAAATAGGTCGAATAGACCAGGCTACTGCCAGCTACATTAAATCTAGTGATAAACGCATTCTCGGCAGTTCCTGCTAACTGGGTTTGAAAAGCGTTTGGATTTGTGGGGAAATTGGTCGAGTTCGTGAAACCTGTGACATAAGCCTCCTCTGACTCATTCAGAGCGATTCTCGCACCGAAGTCTCCCCCTCTTCCTCCAAGAAAAGAAGAATACACAAGGGAGGAACCTGCAGGGTTCAATTGGGTAACAAACGCATCCACCCCTCCCCCAAATATCGTCTGGAAGGCACCCGACGTGACAGGAAAGTCCGTCGACCCCGTTTGTCCTGTAACAAACGCATGATTGTTCGCATCCACCGCAATTCCATTAATCTGGAACGCAACTTCAAATCCTGATCCTCCTAAGTAGGTCGAATATCTAAGAGAGGTACCAGCCCCATTGAGACGAGTCACAAAAACATCATTCGTCCCACTCAATACTGTCTGAAAAGCCCCCGTCGTCGTTGGGAAGTCCGTCGAAGACGTCACCCCCGTCACATAAGCCTCGCCAGCAGCATTTACGGCAATACCTTGTCCCTGATCAGTAGAACTCCCCCCCAGATAAGTGGAGTATGAGACCACCGGATCGATCCAGAGAACCCTATGCGGATCATAATGAGAAACCTCAAAACCGAAGGAGCCATCTTGAAAGAGACGAAAAGCACTGGGGACGAAATGTTTTTTTCCTTCGATCCACTGAAAACTAATGGGCTTTTCTTCGCAAATCATTCCTTGACCTGTGTCAATCAGCAGGTCTCCCTGATCAGTAAGGGTACTCTCTTGTCCCCCTTCATATCGAAAATGAATATCACTGATACGCGCTCCCGGTTGCACAATGACATCGTACTTCAAAGCTTCCTCGTTTCCTGAGAAGATAAGATCAACCTCGGGCCAGACCGCTTCATAAATCACCCGCTTAAATCCCTGTCCGTCTGGATTCATCCCTCTAGGAACAACCTTGGAAGACGCCTCTACAAAATGTAATTTCACCATAGAGGACTCCTCTAACTCAAACCTGACACCTTCTGGTGAAAACAAGTAATGCATTCCTCTGCCTTCAGCAATGAAACCTTCTCCTGTGGTTCTCTCCTTTTCCAATGGTTCAAACAACAGGGACGGAATCTTTTCCTTCACCTCAGTCATCGATATTCCTCCAATGTAAGTCTTTTATCCTGCTCTATCGTATGCTCCCTTCCTGTGTTTGGGTAACAAAGTTATCCATCCATTCCACCCAATATCTGCAGAAGATAACAAAAGGCAACCTTCATCCGATAGAGAACCGAACGAAAGTCGCCTCTTATTTATCTACCTATTCTGTCTAATCTTGATATTCTTCTCTCTATTCAACGACTATAATCCCATCTCATCTTCCCCACCACTGTTCCCACGCGGTCCCCTCGGTCCTCTAGGCCCACGCCTTCCTCTGGGTCCACGTGGACCTTGCGCACCGTCCGCTCCCGTAGCCCCTGTCGCTCCTGTGGGACCTGTCGCTCCTGCGGAAGACACAGAGCCCACTTTGGTGATAAAGGCATCTGACACACCGTCAAATTGAGATTGGAATACACCGACAGTGACAGGGAAGTCGGAGGAAGATGTTATACCAACAACATACGCATTTTCTCTGGTATCCACCGCAACATCTACTCCTTGATCCGTATTGCTACCTCCTAAATAAGAAGAGAAAGAGATTCCCTGTCCAGAATAGCTGACTAGTGTTATGAATGCATCTGTCACACCATTTAAACTGTCTTGAAAAGCATCTGAGGTTACTGGAAAATCGGTTGACTCTGTAAACCCACTCACCCAGGCGCCACCAAAGGAATCTACCCCCATTCCAAAACCTCCATCATCGCTCTTCCCTCCAAGGAAAGTGGAATACACCAAGGCACTACCCGTCGCATTTAATTTTGTGACAAATGCATCGTCTGAGGCTCCTGAGAGGGTTTGAAACGCATTCGGAGTAATAGGAAAATCTGTCGAGTTCGTTCGTCCCGTCACATAGGCATGATTCGCACCATCAAGATCAATTGCAAAGCAAGCGTCATTACCAATCCCACCTAAGAAAGTAGAATAGAGAAGCGAGCTCCCTAGCGCATTTAACTTACTTACAAAAGCATCCACCCCCCCTGCTTTCGTCGGCTGGAAAGCACCCATGGTCGTGGGAAAGTCAGTGGAAAATGTACCCCCTGATACATACGCGTTATTATTTTGATCCACCGCAATGGAAGTAGACAAATCGTCATCGGTTCCACCTAAATAGGTTGCATATTGCAAGGCACTTCCAGTTGCATTGAAACGAGCAACATAGGCATCTGATGCGCCAGAGAGCATCGTCTGAAAGGCATTTGGAGTGGCAGGAAAATTGGTCGAAGTCGTACTCCCTGTGACAAATACTTCACCGGAGTCATTCAAAGTCAAATCTAGCCCTGATTCATCCCCGTTTCCTCCTAGATAAGTGGAGTAGACGAGAGAGGAGCCTGCCGGGTTAAGCTTCGTAATAAAAGCATCTTGCATTCCTCTTAAGACGGTTTGAAAGGCACCGGATGTTACGGGGAAGTCAGTGGAGCGCGTCTGTCCAGTAACATAAGCGTTGCTGATAATATCCACGGCAATACCACTCGCGGGAATAAAATCTTCAATTTCATTCCCACCCAAAAAGGTGGAATAGACCAGAGATGTGCCTGCTGCATTAAGGCGGGTCACAAAGGCGTCACTTGGCCCACCAGCAAAAGCGGTCTGAAAGGCACCTGTCGTCGTAGGAAAATCCGTCGAATCAGTTATTCCAGTAACATAAGCATCTCCACCTGCATCCACCGCAATCCCTAATCCCACATCCATCTGGCTTCCACCAAGGTAAGTAGAATAAAAAACCACCGGATCGATCCATAACACACTATTCGGGTCATACTTAGCAACATCAAAGTGGAGGGAGCTATCGCTCAATAAGCGGAATGAACTGGGAATCCATTCTCTCTTCCCATCGATCCACTGATAGCTGACCGGTTTCTCTTCACAAAGCACACCGTGATCCGTATAGACAAACAAGTCACCTTGCTCACCGAGTGCAGTCTCTATCCCTCCCTCATACCGCAGACGGATATCGTCAACATTGGCACCTGGTCGCACGATAACATCATATTTCAGTTGATCTTGCTTCCCTGAGAAGAGGAGATCAACTCCCGGCCATACCTCTTCGTAAACCACTCGCTTATATCCATGCTGAACAGGTCCTATTCCCTTGGGCATCACGCTAGTGCCCGAGTTCAGAAAGCGCAACCATAATGAGGAGGATTCAGCCAACTCCATGCGGACACCCTCTGACAAAAATGTATACTGGACTCCCTGCCCCTCAGTCATCACCCTCATATTACTGCATCTTATGTCCTCCTTCTTTTTTTGTATGGGCGGTTCACGCTGGAAAAATCGGCATATGCATTGTAAAGCTTGTCCCCACTCCCACTGTGCTAAAGACGGCGAGTGAGCCCCCGTGCGCATCGACCATCTGTTTCGCAATAGCCAATCCCAGTCCCGCTCCTGCTCCAGCAGGTTCTGGAGCGGATGCCGCACGTAAATAGCGCTGAAAGAGATAGGGCACCTTCTCATGTGCAATCCCAGGACCATTATCGGTAAGATGGATCAAAAGTTCTCCTAGCTCCTCGCTGGCTTCTAGGCGTATCTTCCCTCCCACCTGAATATAACGAATACCATTTCCAATTAAATTTATAAAAACCTGCTTCATGCGAGGTGAATCCCAATAAACTTCTGTGTCCGGCGCACCATCTACTTCGAGGATGATACCCTTTGCATCCGCTTCCCCTTGCAAAACCTGTACTATCTCTCGTAGCCAAGGTGAAAAAGAGAACCAGGTTTGCTGTAGTTTTAATTGACCCACTTCGACTAAACTCAGCTGTTGCAGATCGGTTAAAAGCGAAGACATGCGTAGGGTCTCATCTACTAACGAAATCAAGGCCCATGGTTTCACCATTTCCCCACTCTCTTGAAACTGCTCCACTTGACCACGGATAATCGTAAGTGGTGTTTTTAATTCATGCGCCACCTCAGCAACGCGTGCTTGTCGTTCCTTCTTTTCCCGTTCCTGCCTGTCGAAAAGAGGAGAAATCTCCTGTGTAAGCGGGAGCAATAATTTTACCGGTGGGGGTGGAGAAGCGATAGGAGAAACCGCATGATACCCTGTTCGTCGTTTTGTCCACGCCACCACTTCCTGAATCTCGTGCTTCAACCACCACCAACCACTTAATACGAGCAAAAACCAGAGGAAAGAAAGTAGGAAGAACAACCACCACCATAAGTCGGTCGCCATCCCTTTCATATGTACACCTTGCAGCCCCATTCCCACACCCATCATCAGTATCGGAAGGACAGTTATTCCTATCAAAAAAAGAATGACTTGGGTACTAATCGCTCCCTTCATAGCGTTACACTCATCGTATAACCGACGCCAAATACCGTGCGAACCCGCTCACCCGCTCTTTCATCTGCCCCATTTAATTTCTTGCGCAAGTTATACATATGTGTATCCAAACTTCGATCGTAGCCGATGTATTCACTACCTAGAGCGATTTCCAGCAACTGCGCTCTGCTGAAAACCCTTTCCGGTTTCTTCATTAGCGTTGTCAAGAGAGTGTATTCCGTCGGTGTTAATAGAACTTCCCTGTCATGTGCCCATACCTTCCGCTGTACCAGATCTACTCTAATGGACTCCACCTCCAGTCGCTCTTCTTCCTTAAATGCATGTTCATCTTGATAGGCTCGTCGCAACACCATCCGAATGCGCGCACTTAATTCCCGTATCGAGAAGGGTTTCGTTATATAGTCATCCGCCCCCATCTCCAAACCCACTACCTTATCCATCTCATCCGTTTTCGCGGTTAAAAAGATAATGGGAACATCGGAAAACCTACGAATCTGACGGAATAACGTCAAGCCATCTATTTCTGGCATCATCCAATCGAGTAAAATCAGATCAGGCACTCCCTCTACCCGAAACCGCTCCAGTACGTTCCTGCTGTTGTTTTCCGTTACTAAATCGAATGCCTCCTCCGCTAATCCTGCTTGGATCCAAGAGAGAATCTTCGACTCGTCATCAATCGCCCACACCGTTCTGCGCATGCACACACGTCCTTCTTTCTCCCATCTGAGATTTGTTTCTATTTAAGAGAAGCCGCTTATCCCACTCGTCGAGTCGCTTCGATAGGCAGGAGTTGACTCGCCTTGTGTGCAGGAAACCCTGCACACACCAGCGCAACAAGAAGGGTCACTCCAAAATATAATGATAGTTTAAGTAGCGGGAAGTGAACAGCAAAATCTCCTCCTAGCCAGTCTATCAATAGATAGGCATTGTACACTCCCATCAAGATCCCTATAATCATGCCCATACAGGCAATTCCTGCACCTTCAAGAAAAACGGTTGCGAAGATAAACCTTTCTGATAATCCCACTGTTCGCAGCATGCCCATTTCCTGACGACGGTCACTTACCACACGGAACATCAAGACCATCAAGCCGACCAGTCCCAATCCTGAGCTAAGAAACGTAAACCCTTCGAACAACAGAAAGAATGCTTTTAAAAACAACTTTCCATTCTCATAATCGGTTTGAGGATCGCGTAGAGAGAAGATATTTTTCAGATTCAACGTCTTTTCTAACCCTTTTTCTATTACTTTTCGATTGGCTTCCTCACTCTTCTGGAATAGGAGGGTAGATTGTACCGTCCATCCTTCATTTGACGACAAAAGGTCTTCACTCGTGCTTCGATTCATCCAAACACGGTCAAAATCATCTAGGTATTGCGCCCGCTCATGATCACCTGCCGTGATTCCAATCACCTTTTTTCTGGCTACAACCTCTCCTTGTATCATCACCGGTAAGGTGTCCCCGATCTGAAGGGGTTGTTGCCGAGCAGAAAATCCATTTTCCGCATCCAAAGCATGCTGCGCGATCCATTCACTGATGATAACCTCATCCTCATTCGTCGCCAGTCGCTCCCACACTTCCTGATCATCCGAAAACACAGTCGACCGTTCCTGTAAGGGAATTTCATTATGGTAAGCAAAGGACTCATCTATGCCAAGGAGAGCGTGTGAATCATTCGATCTTTCATGGTGAATAAGTAGACTGGCACCCGTTACTTGCTTTGCTCCTATATAATCAGATTTCCTTAACATCTCTTGAAGTTGCTCCATGGACATTGGCTGTGGCGTGGTGGCGATCCAATCATATCCTCCAGTCAATAAACGCCCCTCTTTATCTGCAAATTGTTGCGTAAAAGTAGCGCTGAACACACTAGAAAAGCTCATCAGAAACAGAACCAGCGCAAACATCAACACCAACAAGCTCGTTCTCTTTCGCTGCACGAGAGGGAAACGAAAGGAGATCCGAATAAGGTTTACCCACTGAGGAAAAGGACGTGCCCACTTGCTTAACCTCTCCACCAAAAAAGGCCACATCGACAGCACACTGCCTAAACAGAGGCAAAAGAGAGAGGGCCCCACAAGAAGTGGAGATAAAAAACCTAAATCCAACTGCTGATACCCCTCCGATGTTGAAATCAGAAGTAGAAAGAAAAACCCACCACAGCAAAAAATGCTCCAGAGCACTTGCCAACGCCTGTCCTGCACTAACAAGCGCCAGGACCGATCATCCACCGTAGATAACAACTTCACAATGGATCGCTTCGCCGCTTGATGAGCTACCCAACAAGCGGACAAGTAAATAATCCAGACACCAAGACAAAAACCGAACAGAAGAGAGCTCACGTCAGACGAAAAGGTGTAATCTAGGGTAAGCCCCTCCATCTGTTGAGCTCTCTGCAAGATCGCTTTCAAAGGGAAGAGGAGCAACCAGGTCAGTCCCATTCCAACAACCACTCCCCAAAAGGAAGATACAATCGCAATCATCAGTCCTTCCACACGCGTAAGGCTTGCCACCTCTTGGCGATTCAGCCCCATCGCACGCAACATCCCCCACTCTTGGCGTCTTGTTTCCGCCATCATGTGAAACAAATTTTGAATCAACATGACTCCCATCAAAATAGCCACTAAACTGGCGATAAAGAAAAAGAGCACAAACTTAAATGTTTTGACTAACTCTGCTTTCGTTGAAGCTTGGACTAACTGCATCCACCAGCCGTCCACTCTTTCCTTCTGAGAAGAACCCACTCCTCCATCGAAGAGGCTCCAATCACTCTCTTCCAGTCGATTCGGCTCATGTTGAACCAGCACATTAGTATACTCCTCCTCGCTTACCCCACTAAGTAATCGAGCCGTCGTAGGAATAACCCAGGCAGTTGCCTCTGCTCCTGTTCCTCCTCGATAGAGAAGCCAGCCTTGTTCCACAAGCACGTGTGCCACCCGCAACGATTGTTCTTCTCCATTTTGATCCAGAGCGAATACCTCATCACCTGCCCTCACCTCTAGTTGATTCGCTATTCGCTTGGAGAGAATAACCTCACCGTCGGAAAGCGAGCTAGAGAGAGTATCGCTCCATAGTGGAAAGATACTTGCCGCCCGTGCTTGATCAAACCCATACAGAAGCGTGTTCGGCTGAAGTAAAAGAGGATTTCCTTCCTCATCTTCCTTCATCAAGGTCAACGTCATGTAAACCACTGGTAGTACTTCTCCATAACCCTTCTTCTTTACATCTGCTTTAATCTCTTCCACCTGGGATTGAGTAAAAGAGTCGCTTCCCTGTGCTTGCTGGGAAGCGGAAATGTCTCCTACAATGGAGCCAAATTGCTCTTGTAAGAAGCGATCCCCACTTGCAGTAAGTGAACTGGACAACAGCAAGGAGGTGGTAATTAAGGCGGTACCAATCATGGCGCCCAGCACGGTAGAAATGGTTGTTCGCTTATGTATCATCAGGTTGCGTCGCGCCATTCGTCTGATGTGTGGCCTTTTCCACAGTGACCAAGCGGTTACAAGGAACAAACTGAGTGTGAGCCCACAGAGAATAGACAAGACGATCAATTTCCCCACCTCGAATTCGTTTCTCCAAAGATCTGCGCTGAAACCCGCTCCTGTACAATGACTCCACTGTCTAGATAAAAAATCCGATCCATGCGCTTCGCAACATCCGGATCATGTGTCACCACAACCAGGGTCACTTGCTCTGTGCGGTGAATATGGTCGAAGAGATCCATCACCATCCGACTGGTCTGGCGATCCAATGCCCCTGTCGGTTCATCCGCCCAGATGACACGTGGACCGTGAACAAGTGCGCGAGCCAAGGCGACCCGTTGCGCTTGTCCACCCGATAATTGAGAAGGAAGGTGATCCGACCAACGTTTCAGCCCTACTCTCGCTAGGATAGCCAGTGCTTTCTCCCGTGCCCGTCTTGGGTGCTCTCCGAGGGATAATAAAGGCAACTCCACATTTTCCACTGCGGATAGCACAGGAAGCAAGTTATAGGACTGAAAAACAAATCCCATGTACTGAAGGCGATAGCGATCCTGCTGTTTCTCCTTCATCTGATGAAGATCTTGCCCTGCGATCGATACCGTCCCTGAGCTCACCCGGTCCATTCCAGAAAGCACATGCAGCAAAGTCGTTTTACCACAGCCGGATGGTCCCATGATAGCCACCCGCTCGCCTTGGCAGATTTCAAGCGACACCTCACGAATCGCCTGCACTTGATTCTCCTTCTCTCCATAATACTTCGATATATTGGATGCTTGAATCCATCCCTTACTCATGGCTGACATCTTCCTTCCCCTTCCGTCCTGCTCAATTTGTTATCAGCCTTATTGTAACGAATCCATCTGGAGCTGTACTCAAGAGTATCTCCAGATCCTCTCAAGATTTAAATTCAGAAGAATACGGTGCCATCATTCGCATTTCACTCACAAAAGGACTAGCTCTAGTTCCATTGATCTTGTAGTAGATATATTCCGTTCGCCATTCACATACCTTATGTAATAGAGGTAATAGAGTCCCCACACAAGGAGGAGAACCGATGTATTGGCCTCATTCCCATTATGGATATCATCCGGTGCCCCCATGGCAACCACCACCTGCCATGTGGACCCAATCGTACGCCACGTCCCCGTCAGAAACGTCCATCTATGAAACCGATTTATCGAAAGCTCTTCCCTTAATCAGACAATCTGTGCAGGGAGAGCGCAACGATGAGTTGTTTTATGATTTCTTAATCCAAGAAGCCCCTAGCCAAGAAGATAAGGAGATTATTACAGGAATTCGCAATGATGAACGGCGACATAATCAGATGTTTCGCCAAATATACTATGGGCTAACCTGCCAACCATTGCAACCCCCAACCAATGAAGAAGCCTTTCAGCCCCCGGAAAGCTATCTCGCTGGAATTGCCAAAGCCATTATGGGTGAAAGTGACGCCGTCCGACGTTATCGCAACATTTATTTCACTGTTCCAGGAACAGTCTACAAGAATATGATTTTCTCTATCCTCACTGATGAAATCATTCATGGGTCCCGCTACAATTACCTCTATGCCAAAAATAAGTAACACGAATAGGATCTAATCAAAAAATAGGATTAATAGAGGTCATCCTCACTCTAGAAAGGGCCGCCCCAGGAGCGACCCTTTTTCTAAAAACTCAGGGAAGCGAACTACCGTACGAACTCTTCAAAAAGAGCTCCCACCTAACATCCCCTTCCATTTGTCAGTAGTAAAACTATGCTTAGAGAAGACCAAGAGGATATTTGCTAATAGGGCACTAGTTTGCCCTATCCACTCTCTGATCCCCCTGTACCTCGGGGACCTTTTGCTCCTCTTGGTCCACGCGGTCCTCTCGCCCCCCTTGGTCCCTCTGGTCCTGTCACGCCATTGGGAGGTCCTATCTTAAAGATAAAAGCACTCTGAGACCCTGGCGCTTGTCTTTGGAAAGCTTCTGAGCTAACTGGAAAATTCATCGAGAAAGTCTCTCCAATGAAGTAGGCACTCCCTTCAGGAGTAACCGCTACATCCAATCCAAGATCAGAAGTATCCCCCCCTAAATAAGAAGAAAAAGAAAGGCCCTGCCCGGAATAACTGAGTTGTGTAACAAAGGCATCTATGAATCCACCAAATCTTCGTTGGAAAGCATCAGAAGTTACTGGGAAATCTGCAGAAAAGGTATCTCCTGTCACCCATGCCATCCCAAATAGATCCACCCCTATACTGCTCCCTGTTCCAACCCCTGTGCTCCCCCCCAGATAGGTCGAATAGAAGAGGCTGTTTCCCTCTGCATTCAGTTTAGTCACAAAAGGACTTGGGGTTCCTCCTGGAAGAAGGGTTTGAAATGCATTTGATGTTATAGGAAAGTTAGTAGAATTAGTAAAACCGGTAATGTAAACATTTTCAGCTCCATCAAGGGCAATTCCCCGACCTGCATCGGCATCACTTCCTCCCAAGAGGGTGGAATAGATCAATGATGAGCCTGAGGCATCCAGTTTAGTAATAAAAGCGTCTTCCGTTCCCATTAATACCGTTTGAAAGGCACCTGTTGTTATCGGAAAATCACTTGATAGGGTTCCCCCTGTAACATAAACTCGGTTTTCACCGTCCAGTGCAATCCCACGACCATCGTCTAAATCACTGCCTCCTAAGAAAGTAGAATAGATTAGTGCGCTCCCTGTTTCGTTAAGCTTCGTTATAAACGCATCGCCCCCTCCCCCACCAAAGACTGTTTGAAAAGCACCTGACGTTGTAGGAAAATCGTTTGCCGCGGTGTTTCCGATCACATAAGAGAAAGTATCCTGATCAATGACAATACGCTTCCCTTGACTCCTCCCTGCCACGCCACCCAGATAAGTGCAATAGATTAGTGCGCTTCCATCAACATTTAATTTAAGGGCAAAGGCATCTTCGGTACTCTGTCTCATCGTCTGAAAAGCACCTGATGTAACTGGGAAATCAGTAGAAGAAGTAAGCCCTGTAACATATGCGTTGCGAGAATCATCTAGCGCAATGCCACACCCTCCTTGCGTTCGATTCCCGCCCACATACGTAGAATAAATGAGTGTGCTCCCTTGGCTACCTAACTTCGTGATATATGAATCAATAATTGCGTTAGATATTGTTTGAAAAGCCCCCGACGTGACTGGGAAATCAACTGAAAAGGTACTCCCTGTCACATAAGCACTCCCACTCCGGTCTACGGCAATCCCTTCCCCACTGTCTTCATCACTCCCTCCCAAGAAGGTGGAGTAAAAAACCACAGGATCGATCACGAGGATTTTGCCTGGATCATAAGATCCTTCCACTTGAAATCCAATGCTCCCATCCGATCGAGCTTGAAAACAGGTACCGATCCACTTCTGAACACCATTCTCCCATTGGTAACTTATCGGCTTTCTTTCGCAAAGAACACCTTGAGAGGTAACGATTAATAAATTGCCAAGCTCATTTAGATGAACCTCTTTCCCCCCTTCATAAGAGAGGCGGATATCCTCAAAACGCGCACCGGGGTGAACAATCATATCATATTTCAATTGCCCTCCCATTCCTGAGAACACCACATCAATCCCTTGCCATACCTCTTCATAGACAATGCGTTCATATCCCTGCCCACTTTGTCTTTCTCCTTTTGGAAACATTTCCTCTTGACCTAAAAAACGAAGTATCAATTCGGTCTGTTTATCCAGTGTAAACCGTACCCTCCCTGGCAAAAACGTATACTTTATTCCCCTCCCCTCAGCGGTAAAGGTACCTTGTGGGTTGTTCTTCACTTCATATGCTAGGAATTTGAATCCAGCATCTACACTCTCCATCTCCAATCCCTCCATTCCATGTCATCATAATACTGTGTCCATTGTTCAAAACCAGGGGGATGAGGCTCCCACCTGGTTTTTACATGAATCCAACTATTTCTTTTCGTTTGCTTTTGCTATCCCCTCCATCAACACTTGCACCACTTCTGGGCGAGAAAATTGTGGCGGAGGGGCCTTGCCTGCTGCTAACATCTCGCGTACACGGGTCCCTGATAACAGAAGATGATCGCGATCATCATGAGGACACGTTTTGTATGAGGCCATACCCGCGCACTGTTTGCAATAAAAACTATGTTCAAAAAAAAGAGGAATAATGCCCAACTCTCCAGGTTCAAACTGTGAGAAAATCTTTTGTGCATCATAGGTGCCGTAGTAGTCGCCTACTCCAGCATGATCTCGTCCAACGATAAAATGTGTACAGCCGTAGTTCTTACGTGCTATCGCATGCAAAATAGCTTCACGTGGTCCCGCATACCTCATGGCTGCCGGATAAACCCCTAGGAGGACACGCTCCGATGGGTAGTATAGCGACAAAATCGTCTCATAACTCCGCATCCTTACATCTGCTGGGATATCTCCCTTTTTCGTACTCCCCACTAGGGGATTAAGGAACAAACCATCCACGGTCTCCAACGCCGCTTTTTGAATATATTCATGTGCACGATGAACCGGATTGCGCGTCTGAAAACCAACAATCCGCTCCCATCCTCGCTTTTGAAACTGTTCACGCGTTTGTGCTGGTTCCAAATGATGAGAAGGAAAAGCTGGCTGTTGGCGCTGAAGTAAATGAAGGGGCCCACCTGCACAAACCGGCGAACGTTGATACAGTTTCGCTACTCCAGGATGCTGAGCATCTGCCGTTTGATAAACCGAGCGGGCTTCTCTCTTTCGATCACGACGGAAGAGACTTTTCACTTCCATTACGCAAACAGGACGTCCTTTCTCATCTGTAAGCACGACCGATTCTCCAAGAGAGACTTCCTTCTCCCATGAGTCCGGTACCGAAAGCGTAATGGGGATACTCCACACCGTTCCATCTGCTAAGCGCATCGATTGGCAGACAGAAGTGTAATCCTCCTCTGTCATAAATCCGCGTAAGGGAGAGAAAACCCCCGTCGCCATACACTCGATATCAGACAATGTATCTTCATCCACCACCAAACTTCTCATCTCTTGGGCCCGTTCCAACCAAACAGAGCGGGTGTCATCCGCCACCATTCGGTTCACTAGCACCCCTCCGTGTGGTGGGATTAATGTACTCATGTCTTTTCCTCCTTCTATCCACTGCGATTGCGAAATAAAAGAGGGAGAGCCACTCTTTCTCGTCACTCTCCCTCCTGTTATAACATCATGATCCCTGTCCCGAATAAGATACAGATGATAATCACACGCAGCAGCTTATCTGGCACATGCAAGGTTAATCTTCCACCCAATAGGATTCCAGGGATAGAGCCCAGCAGAAGAAAGGCCACAAACCCCCAGTCCACATGACCAAAAGTAGCATGCAGTGCCCCTGTTGATAAGGTTAAGAAAAACGCGTGTACCACATCCGTTCCCACCAACAAGGCTGCTGATAAACTTGTTCGCGACATCAAGAAGATGATGAATAACGATCCACTTCCAACAGAGGTGATTCCAACTAGGAGACCACCAAGGAAGCCAATTTTGGAAAGAGAACCTCTCTTAGAGACAATTTTCTCTTTTGTCATTCCCTTCCCTAATAAACGAATCAGCATGATCACCGCAAACAGAATAAAAACAATACCCAGTATATTTTCTAAAATTGAATCGACAGAGAAAGCCATCCCTTGATGTAACCATCCAATGACGAAAACACCGATAATTCCTCCGGGAACACTCCCCATCGCCAAGCGCTTCACGACACCCCAATCGACTGTCTTCTGTTTCATGTGTTGAAGCGCACCCGCTGCTTTCGTTACAGCCGCATAGACGAGATCGGTTCCAATAGCAAGCGTCGGTGTAAATCCATAGATGAGAATGAGTAAAGGCGTCATCAGAAGTGCCCCGCCCATCCCGGTCAATCCAACCAAGAGACCCACTAGGAAGCCGGTTAGAACAATCCATATCTCCATCATGTTTTCCTATTCGGGTGCAAACCGCACTCCGTCTTCTCCGTTCCTGACCATCTTCCCGATCTGGGGTCATCACCGTCTCGGACAGGACGCGTGCATGGAATACAACCAATACTGGGGTATTGCTGATCATGCAATGGGTTATATGGAACATCATGTTTTTCAATATAGTCCCAGACGTCCTCTCTAGACCAATACGCCAGAGGATTTAGTTTGGCCAACTTAAAGGATTCGTCCCACTCCACCACCTGTGCTTCAGCACGGGCAAGCGATTGTTCCCGCCTGATCCCCGTAATCCACGCTTGATAACCCTCGAGTGCTTTCTGAAGCGGCTCTACCTTGCGGATGAAACAGCATTGATTGGGGTCCTTCTTCCATAAAGCAGGACCCTTCTCTTTCGCTTGTTCCTCCACTGTCCAGCGAGGCGTGATACGAGTAAAAGAGAGCCGGTACCTTTCAGCCAATTTATCTCTTGTGTTATAGGTTTCAGGAAATAATAAGCCCGTATCTAAATAGAATATGTCAATTGTTGAGCCTAACTTGGCCACCATATCAATCAAGACGACATCTTCCGCGCCAAAGCTGGAAGCGAGCGTCAGCCGGTTCCCATACTCTTTGATGCCCCATTTAAGAATGTCGCTTGGATGTTTGTTGTGGAGTTTTTGTGCGATCGGATCAAAATCCTTCATGGCATCTGGCTCCTCTATCTAAAATTAAGCGAATGCTTCTACTTCTTTGATATTCCATAAGCGGAAAAAGTGTCACTATGAATGCTTGTTTTTTTGCGAATTGAGAAACGAGCTTATATAATATAGGCGAAGAAAGAAATCCACTTCGAAGAAAGGAGTTTCTGCCATGCAAACCATAACTGCTTATTTGGCGGGACAAATTCATGATACCTGGCGTGAAACATTTCGCACGAAAGCACAAGAAAGAGGCCTTCCTATTCAATTTAAGGGGCCCCAAGAAAACCATGACCTCTCAGACGACATTGGTGAAAAAATTAAAGGAAAGCAACCGACCAAAGAGTATCGCGACCAAACAGCCTCTGAGCTGAATAATCTACGAACACGGGTATGGCTCGGAAAATCGGATGTCGTCATTGCCTTATTTGGTGAAGAATATCGTCAATGGAACACTGCGATGGATGCTGCTGTCGCGCTAGAGGCTGGAAAACCTCTCATCATTATCCGTCCTCCATCCTTGATTCATCCTCTGAAAGAACTGACGCAGCGCGCACAATTGGTGGTAGAAACACCCGACCAAGCAGTAGAAGCATTAGCTTACCTATTTGAGTAGAGTCAGTCGATAGCTATCAACCAATCGTATACAAAGTGAAAAGGGTATAAAAGCACCACGTTGCTCCTTCACAGTCGGTGGATGGAGAACCTTTTCTTCCTTTATAGAGGAGATAAAATCTCTCTAAAAGACCTTTCTCCACCCATCGACTTCTAAAATAAGATAAGTTTGTTCATTCTCAATTGCGCGATAAATGGATTCTAGAATATAGGATTCCTTCCTGTGAGCACGTAGCATAAGATCTTTACCTCATGGAGCCTGAACCATCACGATAGTAAGAACGTTGACCTGGTAGATTGGCTGGCTGATTATCAAATACATAATAATCAATGGTTATATTCTCAAGGAGCGTATCTTTGCCCGTCTGTTGATCATTAATAAGGATAAAATCTCTCCCTGCTTCTCGCAGTGTTCCCGTAAACACCTTGGCTGGCCATTTGGGATTATTCTCAAATGTAAGATAGACGGTGATGGTTTTACCGATGTTTGCTCTCATCACATCTTCTGTATAAAGCTGAGAAGTACGTTGTGACGTATGAGCTTGTAGGGATGCACTTGGCTCTGGGTACGGAGGACCGGCTGGCCGAACATGGGATGAAGCATATGGATTCCAATACATCTCTTTCATCTCCTTTTAGCGAGTATACACATTGGGGCATTCCGAATAGGTGGGGATAAAGAAACAATGCGACTTGTAACGACCACTGTTTACTTGACCATACCAAGTGGCAGGACATGCTCCCACAGGTTTGTAAAACCAAAGGGCGATCTCCGCCGGACGATATTGCAATCCCTTTATGACATTGTTGGCCAAACGGACGTCGCGTTCACGCGCTTTCTGGTAAAAATATGGTTTTTGTACCGCCTCAAATCCTCCTGGGCTTTGATAGACCATCTCTTCAATACTACGGATATCTTCAAAATCCAAGCAATCTGCCATGACACGATTAACACCCACATTTCCCACTGTGAGCATTCCCATCTCGCCGTCTCCCTCAGCCTCGGCTCGCATGAGGCGTGCCAACAGTTTCGTCTGTTCACTATTCGTCGGAATGACAGCCATGGTATTCAATCACCTCGCTGGTATCGTATGTGCAAAAAACAAAAAAAAGAACCGAAAGACGGTTCAATCTTCATATTGGATCTGACCATTTATCACGGTCATCCTCGTTTTTGCCGCAAGCCATTCTTCTGGATGTGCATCCCATAGGGACGTATCATACACGGTTATATCTGCACACTTCCCTCTTGTCATCCTTCCCCTTCGCCCTTCTTCCCCAGCAGCATAAGCACTTCCTTGTGTATATAATTGGAGTGCCTCAAGCGGTTTCAGCCTCTCCTCTATTTGGTAACCATCATGACTAAAATCGTGTGGCTTCTTTCGCATGGTTGCAGCATGTAAGCCCGTCAGTGGGTGCAAAGGCTCTACGGGAGCATCACTGCCACCAGCAAGCATCAAGCCATGGTTACGCAACGTTTTCCATGCATAAGCATAAGCAAGACGCTCTCTACCTAAGCGCTTTTCCACCCATGGAAAATCTCCGAGGACAAATGAGGGTTGAATATCGATGACCATCCGCAGTCGCTGCATTCGAGCAAGAAGATCGTGACGCACAATCTGGCCATGCACCAAGCGGTCTGGCAGAGGGGAACGTGAAGGAGACAAGTGAAATCTTTCCCATAAACGTACTACTTGATCTGCCGCTGCATCCCCAATCGCATGAACAGCCATTGGCAAACCCATTTCGCGAATTTCATGTACAAGGGCTTCCCACTTCTCTTCTGTATGAATCGCCATCCCCACGTTGCCCGGATCATCTGCATAGGGCTCAGAAAGCCAAGCTGTCCGCCCTCCAATCGCTCCGTCTGCGAATAGTTTCACGGCTCCTAGACGAAAGTGATCATCTCCGTAGAAAGGGGGTATCTTCTGTTCTCTCATTTCTTTGAGAAAAGGGTAATAGATTAAGTGGTGTGAGCGTAGCCCCAAACCTTCCTCCCTTAATTCACGATAAATTCGAATCAACTCTGGGAGACTTCCAATATCGCGCAGATCATCCGTGTGTACGCCTGTCAATCCACAAGAAAGAGCATGCTTCATCGCCTGACGTACAAATCTCTTTTTTTCTTCATAAGTAGGTTTTGGCTGTGCTTGATAAAAGGGCAAGGAAGCATTTTCATTTACCAACCCATTAAAACGTCCAGATACATCCCGTCCAAAGGAACCCTCTGCTGGATCCTCTATCCCCTCACGAATTCCTGCACGCTGAAAGGCAAGTGTATTTGCCAATGAAATATGATAACAGGATCGTATCAGAAAAAGTGGGTGAAAGGGTGCTACCTCATCCAGCTCTGGTAAGAGTGGCACTTCAGAATGCTCCCAGCGATTCTCATCCCAGCCAATTCCGATAACCCACTCTCCTCTAACCGTCTGCTCTACACGCCTATCAACCAATCTTAGCATTTCCTGCTTGGTACGAACTTCTGACAAATCCAAAAATGACATTTTTCTTCCTTGAGACGCCAAATGCAAATGACTATCGACTAAACCGGGATAAGCATAGGCACCATCCAGATCAATCTTCGTCACATCTGCTCGTCCATGCTGCAATAGAATGTCCTGTTGATTTCCTATGTCGCGAAAGACCCCATCTTCTACATAAACTGCTTCTGCCAGGGGTTGCTTCCGATCCAATGTAGAAAAGCGAGCATTGTAAAAAATTCTCTTCTCCATTAATCTCCCGCCTCCAACAAACAAACCGCTTCAACATGTGCCGTCTGTGGAAATAAATCGACTGGAATAACTTGCTTCACTCTATATCCGGCACGCATCAATTCTGCACAATCCTTCGCCAGGGTAGAAGGGTTACAAGATACGTACACGAGTCGTGAGATCCGGTGTCGCTTCAGTGCCTCTCGCAGTGGTTCCCCTAAGCCAGTCCGCGGGGGATCTACCACCATCAAATTTGGCAGGAAACCTTCTTTCATCCACTGCGGTAACAAGACCTCAGCCTCTCCCACATGGTAGTGAACATTTTCGATTCCATTGGCACGCGCATTCTCCTGCGCATCCGCAATCGCGTCCCTTGTCGTATCCATGCCTACCACTCGCTTTGCTGAATCGGCCAGCCAGAGTCCTATCGTACCCGCTCCACAGTAAGCATCGACCACCGTCTCTTCCCCTGTGAGCTGAGCCGCACGCGCTACCTGTTCATAAAGGCGAACGGTCTGCTGTGGATTAAGTTGAAAAAAAGAAGAAGCCGATAAGGAAAAAGTTAACTCCCCTAGCTTTTCTTCAATTTTTTCTTCTCCCCATAAGAGGATGCTTTTCTCCCCCAGCACCTTGGAGGTGCGCTTGGTATTGAGATGAAGTACCACACTCTTGATATCCGGGAATTGGGTTACCAAGCGTGATATCCATTCTTGCTTCCGAGGGAAGTCTGGCGTTCGACTTACCACAATCACTTGCAACTGGCCCGTGGCAAAGCCCACCCGTGCTGCGAGATAACGAATCGCACCCGTATGATTTTTTTCTTGGTAAATCGGGATGCGAAGATTCTCTAATTCCTTGCGCGCCTGTTCAAGCACCTCATTGAGACGGGGGTGATGAATGCCACACTCGCTCATCTCCACCAAGCGATGGGACTGCGCAGAATACATTCCCATCAACACCCGTCCTCCTTTTTGACTGACAGGCAATTGTGCTTTATTGCGATACTGCCATGGAACTTCCATTCCTACGGTCTCTTCCAGTGGCAACTGATCCACATCGGTATAGCGGTTGAATGCTTCTCTTAGTAACGCTCTCTTCTGTGTTAATTGTTTTTCATATGACAAGTGTTGCAGTTGACACCCTCCACATTGTTCATACACCGGACAAGGCGGTGTGATGCGCGCAGGAGAACGTTTCAAAACTTTAAGCAGAGAAGCACGTACATATTGGCGCTTTACTTCCTGCACACGTACAAGAACGCGTTCCCCTGGTAGGGCGTCATCCACAAAGACCACTTGTCGTTTATAGTAGCCCACCCCTTCACCATTGATCCCCAAGCGACGAATCGTCAGTTGGATCACTTCACGTGGTTTGAGCTTGATTGTTTTCGTCTGTGCCATTTATAGAAAACCCTTTCTCGATATCTTATGCGGTTGGTGAAGAAAAGGAGCTCATTTCTCCTCCCTGCCATTGTACACAATCCTTGTCCAAAAAAACAAAGCGAGAGTCGAAGATGGGTGAAAGCTCCTTCTCTTCATAGATGGAAGAGAGCGTAGGGTTCTTTTCGGAGTAACCTTGAAAACGTTCTCGTTCAACCGCCTGAGAGAAGGATTCCCTATAGATGGAAGATGGGCGAGCGGTTTCTCTCTGAGAAACTCTGAGCCGTGGATCAGCCCAGGCAGCGATGGGAGATGCCACCCGCCCATCAACCACACTATAAGAGAACCTGAAGCCCTCATTGGTGGCTATTTTCATCCGGGTGTGTGGCACAAACCATGCGGGTTGTCTATGAAGGGAAGAGCGTAGAGAAGCAACATCATGCCTCCAATTGAGAAGACTCGCTATTTCGTCGAATTTAGGGTTAATCGATCCTTACTGGCAAGTCATATAAGCGAAGGCTCCCTTCTTCCTCCCCCCAGCCAATCGTGTTAAAGGTTATTCAGAAGGGAGCTTCTCGCTGATTTATTTCGATAGACGATCGCATCATCACATCATCGATAAGTAGACATTTATCCTTTTAATACTATCAGAGTATTGTCTGCTTCATGCCGTGGATGAAACAGGCGCAGCTATGAGCTATAAAACATCTGTTCTTAATATTCCTAACTTTTCTATTTCTAATTCGATACAATCACCCGTATCCAGCCAGCGATGAACGTCCGTGCCTAGTTCAAGGATACATCCCGTTCCCACCGTACCAGATCCTAATAGATCTCCAGGAAGAAGCTCACAATCACGGGAGGCTCGCTCAATCATATCAGCGAAGGACCAGTATAGATCTTTCGCATTTCCACGCGATAGGGTGACTCCATTCACTCTTGCTTCCATTGCAAGATCCCAAGATTGATCTACTTTTCTTTCTTCTAACTCATCCAGTGTCAGTAGATAGGGTCCGATCGAGGTAGCAAAATCTTTTCCTTTGGCTGGCCCCAATCCAATTTTCATCTCCTGCCGTTGTAAATCCCGTGCACTCCAATCATTCAGGATGCATAACCCGGCAATATGAGAGAAGGCTTCTTCTCGTGAGATATTCCTACCACGTTTTCCGATTACACAGCCAAGCTCCAGTTCAAAGTCAATGGCAGTAGAGGAATGTGGTGCCCGCATGGGCTCTTCTGGACCTAATATCGAACGATGATTAGAGAAATAAAAGGCAGGGACCTGATACCATTCCTCTACCATTTTTAAGCCTCGTTTCTCACGAGCAACCTTTACATGCTGTTCGAAAGCATAAAAGTCACGAAAGCTTTGCGGATTAGGTAGTGGCGCTAATAGATTTACTTCATCCATCTGTAAGGCGACCGGTTCGCCTTCCACATGTAAGTGCGCAGGATTTTCATTTTTTGCTGCTTGAAAAACAAGGGAGAGCATCTTCATTCCCTCTTCCTCCTGTTGTAGCAAAGGCAGCATTTCAGTGGGAAGAGCATGAGAGAAGGCGATTCCTTTCTCTATCATTGCCCATTCTTGCGCAAATCCGATATCGATTACATACGACCCTTCGATCCAACCCACTCGTCCTGCTTTCGTATCGGTATGGATGGTCAACTCTTGTTCCTTTATCTCGTATGTCACCAGCTTCACTTTATTCCCCCTCCTTCTCTTCTAAGATATGCGCCCAGCCCGCGTACTTGCAAGAGACAACGTCAATTGTACAACACGAGCTGCCGATTGTTTTGACTGCAAGTGTTGGAGGCGAGAATGAATCGGTTCTAAAGCAGTTGGATGTTGAGTCCAGCGAATCACCTGTTCCCGCAACTGATCTTCCGAGGTCATCTCTGCTACGCCGTGGCGAAGCAAATATCGCTGATTGGCTTCTTCCTGTCCTGGAAGTGGTTTATATAAAAGCATAGGAAGACTTTTTTCGATCGCTTCCGTTACGGTGATTCCACCCGGTTTCGTAATGAGAAGATCGCTCGCTTCCATCCACCTATCCATATCTTCTCGATACCCTTCTACACGCACCGCTGAGTTGTGATATTTTTCCGTCAGCATCTGATGAAGCGAATGATTTTGCCCTGTCATGACGACCACCTGCACAGTGGATAAATCACCCAAAGCAGAAACCATTTCCATCATGGGGCCCATCCCCATGCCTCCTCCCATCAAGAGGACAACGGGCTTGTCGTAAGCTAATCCTAATCGTGCACGTGCTTCCATAGCCGTACCTTCTCGGCTAAAGTTACGATGGATCGGAATACCCGTCTCGATCATTTTGCACCCATATCTCCAACGCGCTTGGTCTCGTAGTTGTTTCTCTAATAGAAGCCCCTTCGGAACACATAGATAATCGGGTGCCTGCGCCATCCACAACGGATGAAGGTCATAATCGGTTAGCACTCCTACCGTATGATGAAATTTACACCATCGACTGGGTAACATCGCTAACGCAAAGGGGTGGGTGGTTACGATGCGTGTAGGTTTAATGGATTGATGTAATTGCTTCATTTTTGGACGCAACATCCATCCCATCTTCTCAATAAACTCTGCGGATACATAGCGAAAGACACGGGACTGTTGTGTCCAATCGTATAAAGTATGATAAAAATTAGGGAATTTCTTTAGCATATGATGATATCCAGATTGTAGGAAAGGGTGAAAGGAACGAGGGGTAATCTCCAATAGGTCCACCACTTCCGCACTTACCTTTGGGAAACGCTCAAATTCTATTTGTAATGCTTTTGCTGCTGCATTATGGCCTGTACCAAACCCCATTGATAAGATAATAACGCGCTCCATTCGTCTTTCCCCCTTTTCATTCCTCCCACTCATTATGACAGATTTGAGAGCGAAGAGAATCATTCTACGTTATTTTAAGAGAAAATTTATACAGAATTCAAGTTAAAAAACAGGCGACTTCAATGGGAAGCCGCTATTACGCCTATCATAAAAGGAATTAGCGCATTTTTTTGTTGTTTTGCATCCATTCCTCTAGCCCTCGCTGTACAAGTTCTTTTACCATTTCTCCACCGATCTTCCCACCGATCTGGCCTGCCTCTTTTGTCTTTAGCTCTCCATTATAGTGTGGCTGAAGTGAAATGTGAAGCTCATGTGCGATTTCCTGCTTCATCTGATCTGGAGACTGTTCCTTTAATCCTGTCTCCCGCTGCATCACCTCTTTTTTTAATTGATCCATTCCCACACGAGCTTCTCTTACCAAGAGTTGATTTCGCCTACGACGTGCCAACATGCCACCCCCTCTTCTCTGTATCTTTCCTTTTCGACACCTTTGGCATGTAGCACACAGCCAGACGTTTTCTTCCTAAGCCGAAAGAATCGACCCTTATGTAAAAAACCTGCCCATGTCGGACAGGTTCATCTTTTTATACCCTCACACATTACTTTGCAAAGATATGGTTTCCAATTTTTACAGTCTGTTCACGCGACCAAATCCACGATGACGTAGCCGTATCTGGATTAAAGAAAAACAGTGCATGATAAGACGGGTCCCAACCTTGGATCGCATCTTCTACTGCATCATAAGCCGTGGAGTTGGGGTCATCCCAAAATGTCCCATTTGTAACGGATTCAAAAGCATGTTCTTCGAATAATACCCCATCTACTGTGTCAGGGAAACCATCTGATTTTATCCGGTTGATGATCACCGCGGCCACAGCTACCTGTCCTTTATACTCTTCCCCACGTGCTTCCGCATATACGGCACGTGCAAGCTGCAGAACTTCTTCCTGGGAATAACTATTGGCCTTCATCCACTTCCATGTTTGAGGACCGGTAATTCCATCCACCTGAATACCCATATCTTTCTGAAACTGAATTACGGCATTCTCGGTATTGGAACCATAAATCCCATCTATCTTATCTTTATAATAATCTAATTGTTGTAAGCGGTATTGAAGATCCCATACATCCCCGTTTTGACTATACAGTTGCAAGGTCTGAGGTTGTGCTTTTACGTCATTGGCTACTACCTGCGATAATCCCACTGCAACCAATATAAACGCAAAAGATAATATTGATAATTTATATACTAATCGCATACTTTCTCTCCTTCCAACTTCTAGTTTGTTTGATGGATGCAGGGCGAATAATCTTTATTTAGCTAACCCTACAAATAGGATCGATTCTTCCATCAAGTCGTTCCTAGATCTCTTTTTGCTACAGTTGCTATTATACGGGGCTAAAATTTTCATCTCAATACAAAAGGAATGTAATTACAGGGATATATATGAAATTATCAAGCTTCACCTGGATTATAATAGAAGATAAATAACCGCATACTACCTTTTTATACTAAAAAAGCAAACAGATCGGACTACCCATCTGTTTGCTTTTTGGGGATTTTTCCTTTTTTCTTAAACTATCCTAACCTGCGTTCCGCTGACGATTAAGAAAGAACGATAGTCCCGCGTTCAGTGCTCCGCCCAAAAAAGCGACGAGGAAAATGCCGAGACCAAACTGCATTTGAAAGGACTCGCCTTCCTGAGGAGTCATCTGAAAGATAACGATACTAGCCAACTGAAGATCTAACGCTGGCCATCCTTCTACTCCTCCTACCGTACCGTAGACAAAGAAAAACGTGAGCATCAATAGAAATAAAATGAGTGAGCCTGAAAAAAAGGCGAGAAACGGATATTTTTTCTTCTTTTTCATTCATGACCATCCTTTCTGATTTGAAGAAGTTTCTTCTGCATCCTACTTGCCGTCCATGCTTCTATTAGTCTTTTACCATCAGAAAATGGGGGAAGAAGGGTGATACTATGCATAGCAAAAACAAGTAAGATGACCCACGGGGCAACCATCCAATGAGTGGGATAAAGCCCCGCACTCCAAAGTACAACTGTTAGACTGATCCCTCCCACTGTAGGCAAGAGAGGTCCCGCCAAGGAAATCCACATTTCCATGCGGGGAGTCAATCTTCGTTTAACAATTTGAAACCCTCCCCGTTTGAAAGCAAAAAAGGCTTTTTCTTCTTGCGGAGCAAGAAGAATAAAAGCAGCCGCATGTCCAAATTCATGAAGGGTAAACGAGAGGATTACCCCAACAAAAAACGTAATAGCACTCGCAACCGCATCCAAGTGAAGATAGTGCAAAAATCCAAATAACAGGGCTGTTACCAATAGAAGAGAAAAGAACATGGAACGAAAAATATAAGAACCAATTTGTACAAATGTCTTGCCCATGTTCTTGCTGGGATCTAAGGCCATACGTTGTCTTATATCCCACTGAACCACATGCAACGTGCGGAGAAAGAAAAAGAGGGAGATCCACCATTCCTTCACAATGAACTTCCATGTGCGCTCTCTGGTGATGTTGATCAAATAACGATGGTTCAATCTTTGTATCATCTCCAGCACATCGGGCAGCACTTGTTCTCGTGGCCAATCATAGCGCTCACAAACTACTGTCACCATTTCTGCGATGGTTTTCTTCCCGTCCACCTCTTGTAAAATGACGGCACTCACTTCATTTAGTTCATGCTCCGTATTTAATAGGGAATCAACGATCCCATTGGAGCAAAGTTCCACTTCTTGTGGCCAATATGGAATCGAATGATTGTTAATCAATTGAGTAACGTCCTCCGTTCTTCAACCTTCATACTAATAAGGAATAAGAGCGCAATCGCAATGAGAGCTTCTGGAACAAACAAATATAGTGGAAAGCGATCGATAAAATATTTCACAAGAAAAAAGACAGGTATGCTAAGGAATAAAAAGATCATATTTAGTATCAATGTATTAACAAAAGATTGTCTCTGTGGAAAACAGACACCAATCATATAGGCAAAAGCATAGATCAACATGGAGTAAATAAACGCCTCCACCCATTTTTCAAGTGGTGGCAATCCCATGGAATTGACTCCATACAGGAGAGTCAACAAAAGCATAGAGAGAAGTGGCAATCCGCTTATATATACAGCCATTTTCCCCCAAGTAAAAGCAGACATTTTAATCGGAATCGTATAAAAAACCGACTCCACCCCGGTGTTCTTACTTCTTGATGTGAGCGGATAAATGCTTAGAAAAAACGGAAGAGCAAAAACAATTCCCTCTGAAAACATCAGTTTATAAATTTGTACCATCCGCTCATCAAACAATTTCACCACTTGCCCGATCACAATCAAAAACAAGAAGAAAACCATCGTGTATAGGTGGGTTTCACTATCCCTTGACAACCGCTTTAACTCAAAGACAGAAAAACTGACCCACTGCTTCTTTGCAAACTTGGCTTTTCTAAGTGGCAACCAAGTTTGTGTACCATCTGGTTCCCACTCGCGTTCCCTCTGAAATAACAAATAGACCATCAATATCGCCACTGCCAAGTAAAGTAGAAGCAAGAGATTTTGTAGCAAAAATCCCCATCCTCCACCAGCTAATGACTCAATCCCTGAGGCAAATCGCTTTCCAGGGTGCCACATGACATAAGGCTTCAGAGATTCGTAGCGATAGATAACGCTAATCAAACCAACACCTGCCATCATGGAGCTTAAAAAGAGAAAGCCATGGAACATCTGATGCAGAGAAACAGGCGCCTTCTTCAATAAACGCCGCGTTGTCAGATGGATCACTTGCTGCCATCCCAGTCCAATAATCGTCGCCAAGGTGATAAATAAAAGATAGGAGATCAATGCACCGGCCATTTCTAAGAAGGAAAGCGCAAGGGGCTCTAGCATGACGATCAATGTAGGCACGAGTAGGGCAAGAAAGAGACTTAATATCAATACCATGACAGGAAGTAATTGACCTGTTGTCCAAGCCCGCTTCTTCACCGGCAATGTCTCCATTAAACGGTTCTTAATTCCACTACGAATCGCTAATTGCCACAGTAGGACCAAGCTCCCCATCACCAGCACAAAGGTAAGGGTAGCGAAGTTCTCAATGATCGGCATGAGTCCAGTTGCATCCATAACCCCAAATATTTGCAATAGATTCTTTTGCGACAGATCATAAACATATAAAAATATGCCAATAAGTGATGTTACTAAAATGAAAGGGAGAAAGCCAATGAGTGGAGACTCTTTTGTTGCTGCCCACCAGCGATTCTTCCATGTACGAAGAATCGTTTTACCAATAACCCAAGAGTGCATCAATTCTTTCCCCTTTGTCTTCAGCTCTTGTTAAATGAATATAAGCTTCTTCCAAGGTACGGGACCGCGACAGGTGAAGGATGTGCCTTGTTTCTCCTTGTGTTAATGTCCTTCCATTTTGCATCAAACAAACCTGATCACACAAATCTTGGGCAAAATCAAGATGATGGGTGGACAAAAAGATAGCTGTCCCTTTCTCCTTCAAGCGCCTAAGAATTTGCTTCAAGGTAATAACCATGTCTGGGTCCAAGCCAGTGGTGGGCTCGTCTAAAATCAACAACTCAGGAGAGTGAAGAATCGCAGAGATAAGTTGCACCTTCTTCCTCATCCCATGCGAATACGAGTGAAGAGGCTGATGACGATGTTCATACAGCTGAAGAAGCAATAGCCATTCCTTCGCTCGATAACTAGCCATCCTCTCCGGGATGGATCGCAAGGAAGAAATAAACTGTAAGAACTCCCATGCTGTCAAATCTTCCACTAACTCATCTGCGTCAGGAAGAATACCGATTCTCTTTTTTATTTCAAGTGGATCCTCTGTCACATCCCGATTGCAGATACGAATAGCCCCCTCATCAGGATGTATGAGTCCCATCATCATACGGATCGTCGTTGTTTTTCCTGACCCATTGGGACCAAGCAAACCATAGATTTCAGCGGGTTGAATCTGCAACGATAGCTGATTAACCGCCTTCTTACGGCCATATGATTTACTGACATCGGATACATCTACGATATAGCTAAGGGACATAAGTTTTCACCTTCTACATTTGAGCATTGCCGGCTGAGAGATACCGGTTTAAAATTTCTGATATTACATGATCTTACTTGACCTTACATGATCTTACTTGATCTTTTTTCTTATATTCGGATTGAATTAATTCATGTCACAGCCGATGTTAACCGTCCAATTATTCCAGTCGAGTCCACCAGAGAAGCTACCGCCTTTGTATGCACAGTATGCAGCTGCACCGCCTGCTACAATAATAGCAATGATGGCCACAACGGTCCATTCTACTGCATCGTTTTCGCTTACCTCATTAGCAAAGTTTACTTGTGGTTTTACGTAGTTCATCCAATCATCTCCCCACATCTATTATCTCTCAGCCGACAATACGTATATTGTAAGTCATTATATGTATATTGTAAATATAAAATTTAATAAAAATGCGTAAAAAACAAGAAAGTAAGAACCCCCTATTCCTTGAAAGAAATAGGGGGTTCTCCGAAGTAATCTTTATTTTGCTTCTTGGAATCGTTTATTAACTTCTTCCCAGTTAACAACATTCCAGAATGCATCAATATAAGCCGGACGCTTATTTTGATATTTTAGGTAGTATGCATGTTCCCACACATCCAGACCTAAAATGGGTGTATCCCCATCCATCAGCGGTGTATCTTGGTTCAGTGTACTGGTGATAGCTAACTTCCCGTTGGACACAACCAACCATGCCCAACCGCTACCAAAGCGTGTAGTAGCCGCTGTTTTAAACTGGTCTTTGAACGTATCAAAGCTACCAAAGGTAGATTCAATCGCCGAAGCCAGCTCACCTGTGGGTGCTCCGCCTCCGTTCGGGCTAAGAATCTGCCAGAACAAGGAGTGGTTGGCATGGCCTCCACCGTTGTTTCTCACTGCGGTCTGGATGCTCTCCGGTACTTCATTCAACTTGCTCATCAACTGCTCGATCGATTGCTCTGCCAAGGTGCTGTGACCTTCCAAAGCTGCATTTAATTTATCCACGTAAGCTTTGTGGTGACGGTCATGGTGAATCTCCATTGTTTGGGCATCAATGTGTGGTTCCAATGCATTAAACTCGTACGGAAGTGATGGCAATTCAAATTTTGGCATGAAAGACCCTCCTATATGTAGTCTAGGATCAAAAGGTTATCGCCTCTAATGGCTTCTACTCTCTGATTACCCGCTTTCATTATGAAGAAAACCTCCAAGAAAATCAATCTTTTCGAAAAAAGTGTGTTGGTGCAAACCTCCTATTCGACTTCCTCAAGGCGCTTATTCCTCACTCCAGACGGTAGAAAGCTCACTCACATCGCGCAAAATATAGTCTGCCTGCAAGGAAATAAATTTATCCCTTGCCTTTTCACCCGATAATCCTGTTAGTGTAGCCGCAAAGCGAGCACCCATCTTTTTCGCTGCCAACAAATCTGCCACAGAATCCCCCACGATAAGAATTTGTTCAGCCTGCGGGAGAGGAAGCGATGCGGTCATCGCAGGTTCTCGTCCTTGATCCAGACCCAACCATCCTTGAATGTAAGTATATGGATGTGGCTTCCCCCATGATTGCTCGGGTGACAATTGACTCGCGTCCATCACCTCGGTCGCAGTTACAATGCGGTTAGAATCAAAGGAGGAGAGCAAATCCAACTCCTTCAAAGGTACGATTGCCTCTAAGCGCGGGCGACCTGTCCCAATACCAATCTGCGCGCCTCTTGCTTTGGTTTGTGATAACACTTGACGCACCCTTTCCGTTGGTACCAGAGGAACTTCTTGATGAAGAAATCCTTCCTTTCCTTTTGTGCGAAGTGGGACGTTCTCCGTCTCTAGGAACCACTTCTCTCCAAGGTACCATTCTTGAAATAGATCTCTTCCTAGTAACCACCAAAACCCATCACGAGAGAAAAAGGAATAATCGATATCCAGCTGATGGCTCGCATATCGATTGAGTGAGACAAGGATATCTTCTTTATCATGAAAATGGCTTGATAAGAGTTCGATAAAAGCAGCATAGTCGGGTTTAAGCGATTCCCCTCTCTTCTTTATCTCGCGACGAATCTGAGAAAAAAGCGCTTGTTCTTGTTCCTTTTCTGAGCTGGAAGCAAGGGGTTCGGGAGTCGTTGGCGTAAAGCGTATCCTCTCGAATAGTTGGACCAGTTGGACACCAAAGACGAGCGTCACCATATCCCAGTTAGAGTTAACCCCTCGTTCTTTCAGCCAACGGAGGATTTGATCATCTTGAAAGATTTGCTGGCGAATGCGCCGGATTTCTTCATCTGAAGGGAGTGTCGTAAAGGATTCTCCTTCCAAGCCCAAATAACTTGGATGATACAGAAGCTCCCACACCGTAAGAGCCGAAGCATCAAAGCATCGCTCTTCACTTAGAAACACGCCGTCCACATCAAATAAAATATAACGAAACATCCCTTCCCCTCCCTCTCTTTTATCAGGTTTGATAACGTTAACCTTAATCGGATTTTTTTGAATTGGACTTATGAGACAAAATCGAACACTGACGATTCCATTATCCAAACGATTGAGCATAGCAACAGGAAAGTAAACGAGGTGTCAATCACCAGGAATTTTACTGGGACGCCATTCCTCTCTCATCATAGTTTAGACCTTCTCCGTACATACTACAAGCAAAGGCGTACGATATTTGATAAGGAAAAGGAGAGTGTTTGATGGATACCCTACGTGCACAGCAAATATATGAATCGCCCGATCATATCCCTGTCTTCTATCAAGATGAACAAATCTGGATTCAGCATGTCGATCAGCGTTCGGCAACCGCTCGCATCACCTTATTGAAGGATAAAGAAGCAGAACAAAGTGTACCGATTGCCGAGTTAAAAGAACAAGGAAGAATGCAATAACCAATCGTTAGTCAAAACTCCTTCATCCTTCAATTAAAGAGAATGATCAAAAAGATTTTCAACACGGTTTCCGTAAGGGAGGGTGAAAAATGAAGCCTCGCCTACCTCGTCACCTATATGCCTTCTACTTGTTCGTCTCCCTCCTCCTCATGATAACCAGTGCTTGTGGCACGGTGAATATAGAAGAGGGTAGTCAGGAGTCCATTACAGCTAAGACCCAACACCTCATGCTGACGACCAAACGCGATCTAATTACCTTGGATAGCACGCAAGGAAATGACATTGGGTCCCGCAATGTATTGGAAAATACAATGGAAGGCTTAATGCGGATCGACAAAGAAGGGAATGCTTCTGAAGCAATCGCGGAACGTGTCGAGTTAAGCGAGGATAAGAAAACGTATACCTTTCATTTGCGCGATGCCTATTGGAGTGACGAGGAACCTGTCACGGCAGACGATTTTTCCTATGCTTGGTTTCGCACCCTTCAATCAAAAGGGAATAACACGTTTTTTCATCTGTTTGATTCCATTAAAAATGCAAAAGCGTACTCACATGGCGAAAAGGAAAAAGGAGAAGTAGGGTTCAAGGTGGTTGATAAAAAGACGCTAGAAGTTACACTCGAAAAGCCGACCCCCTATTTCTTACACCTTGTTGCCATGACCCCATTTTATCCGCAGCGCAAGGAGAGCGTAGAAAAAGAAGGGGATGAATACGGACAAGATCCTGCAACTTTACTTTATAATGGTCCATTTGCCCTAGCAGAATGGAAGCCAAAAGAAAAATATACGTTGGTCAAGAACAAAGCCTATTGGGACCGCAATCAAGTTGGTTTAGAAAAAGTAACCGTCCACATTATCAAAAGAACAGCCGATAGTGTCAATATGTATAATGCGGGGGAAACGGATATCACTCCGCTGGATTTAGACTTTACAGCAGCCTACAGTGGAACAGCACAATATGTAGAGCAAGCAAGAACGGGAACGGTCTCATTGCTCCTAAATACAAAGAAGAAAGCCTTCAGGGAACAGACGATTCGCTCGGCACTTAGTCTTGGCATTAACCGCGAATCCCTGGTAACAGACATATTGAAAGAAGGAGCTGATCGTGGTGGAAACCTCGTCCCTCCTTCCCTCACACTTAATGGGGAACCCCTACGCGATTATCCTCTTCAAACTTTTGATCCAGAAGAAGCCGTGAAACAGTGGAAAAAAGGGGTAAAGGATGGGGAGATCTCTGCCCTCACCCTATTGATCCTAGATGAGGATGCTCCCACCCAAGTGGCAAACTTCCTGCAAGAACAATGGAAGAAATATTTAGGAATAGAGATCGATATCACAGCGGTTGACGCAAAAGAGAAACTTAAGAGAGAGCAGGAAGGGGACTTCGACCTGTCACTCTCGTTTCTACAAGGAGATTATCATGATCCACTCGCATTGCTTTCTCTATTCACTAGTGACAGCGAAACCAATGTCGGCAAGTGGAAAAGTGATAAGTTTGACAGATTAATAGAAAAATCCGGTGAAACCACCGATTCCAATGATCGAGCCAATCAACTAAGGAGAGCGGAACAACAACTCCTTGAAGAAGTGGCTCTCATTTCACTTTACTATCCCAAAGATACCTATCTACAAAAACCAGAAGTAAAAGAGATTTCTCGGCAACCTTTTGGTGCAGACTTCTCTTTAAAGTGGACGTATATGGAGAAGCGTGAAGAATAATGCTTACTCGTATCCATCCTCACAAAGGGACAAGCCTGTTCCTTTTGTGAGGATCAGCAATATAGATGGAGTCCTCCATCTATTCAACGCACAGAAAGAGGGAGCCACTAGAGCTCCCTCTCCCCTCGCTTCGACAAGGATTCCACCTTCAAGCGATACCCACCCATCCTACGCAAGTACATCACGTCGCGTAAAGACAGCGAAAGCCACAAGCAAACTAAGGAGAGCAGACACAAAGAGGACAGTGAGGGAAAAAAGAAGGCTCATTCCTTCGATTAATAGCGGTTCTCCTGAGAGATAGTCCACCAATTGCAGATTGGTAAAAGGAACATATTTAACTGCATTCCAAGTGGGTGCCACTTGCGCGAGCAATCCCCCCGTAACCAGCGCTGCCATCATAATCCCCATACTCGCAGCCGTACTCCGGACAAGCACAGATACCATGAAGGACATGGTCGCTACTGCCATGCAAGCAAACCAACCTAGGCCAAAGGCCATCAGGATATATTGCCATTGTGGCACCATATGCACTTGATCCATCAACAGTTCGCCCCCGCTCTCTTCAAAGCCAGTCAAGACCGGCATGGTCCAGCCCTGATAGCCAAAGATCACTCCCGAAAGCAAGTAAGCCAACACAAGTGTGGCCGCTAAGATCAAGGAAACCACAAGGGAAAGAGCAATATATTTACTTAGGAGCACTTTCCAGCGACGGATGGGCCGCGTTAATAAGATCTTAATCGTGCCACTGCCATATTCCGATGAAACCAAATCAGATGCAACCACCACCATTAAGAGTGGAAGGAACAGTGTCACACCTTCCTCCATAAATCCTCTGACAAAGGTAGGAGCACCTGGCACCATCGGATTCACGTCATGGTCTAGGTAATACTGCTGCCGTTGAATCTTCATCTCCAACCAAGATTTCCATTCTGCTGGCATACTATTAGAGGAGATTCGATTCTGGTCATTCACGATCTCTTGTTGTAAGAGGGAACGCCAGTCGGTTGTACCCATCTGCTCCATCACAGACTGCGCATTATGGTATTGCGCATAGGCAAATATGGGGATGACGATGGCCAAAATCAAGAGAACAACCAACATGCGTTTTTTTCGCACCACTTTTAATAATTCGTTATAAACCAACCCGCTCATGCTACGCACCTTGATCCCCCCCTGTCAATGCCAAAAAGACATCTTCTAAGCTACTGCTTCGTTGCCGCATTTCCATTACCTGAATCCCTTCTTCTACTAGTTTTTTGTTAACAGCTGAGATACGTTCCACTGGTAGAAGAGAGGTAAGGCGCATTCCTTCAATCGTTTCTATCTGAGTCACATCAGGAATGCTTGCTAGAATCTCTTTTGCTCTTGCCGTAGGGGATACACGCCATTCTACACGGATATCCTCATCCAACAACTCTCCTACCTTACCCGTCTTCACAATCTCACCTTCATGGATAATGGCAATTCGGTCACATAAAAGTTGCACTTCATGCAAAATGTGACTGGAGACAAAGACACTAATTCCATGCTCATGAGCCAAGCGACGAATAAAGTGACGCATCTCTCTTATCCCTGCTGGATCCAAACCATTCGTGGGCTCGTCCAGAATTAATAGTTTGGGGTTTCCCAGTAGTGCCTGCGCAATTCCCAAGCGTTGCCTCATCCCTAAGGAATAGGTCTCTACCTTATCTTCTATTCGCGGGGACAGCTCGACCAATTCTACTACTTCATCGATGCGATCTGTCGTTACATCTCCTTGCATACGAGCAAAAACTTCAAGATTTTCTCGCCCCGAAAGGTAAGGATACATCTCCGGATTCTCCACGATGCAACCCACATGTCGAATCGCATCAAGAAAATTTCTTTGTAGATCAAAGCCTCCTAGACGAATGCTCCCTGTCGTCGGCCGGATTAACCCTACTAACATGCGTATGGTCGTCGTTTTCCCCGCTCCATTGGGACCGAGAAAGCCAAAGATTTCACCTGGTCCCACTTCAAATGAAAGATTGCGCACAATTTCACGCTTGCCAATGCGCTTGCTTAAATGACTTACTGTTAATACATCGCCGTTATTCTGCACGTTCACCATCCCCCTCTCGTTCGATTCCCTTCATCGTCTGCAAAAGGCGGTCCGCCATGATTTCATACCCTTCTTGATTAGGATGAAAGTCATCCGAATATAGATACCGTTCTGCATCCAACTGAAAGAGGTCGTAGGTAGGAATGACGACAATTCCCTCTTCCTGATAAGCCACTTGCCGGATAACGTCATTCCACTCTCGCACCAAGGTAGAGGTCGTTTGTCCATTTTCCAACTGACCAAATGGATTGTACAAGCCATAGATAAAGATAGTCGCTCCCTCATTCTGCTGGCGAATCTCTTTCACCATCTGCCTCAGGTTTTCTTCATATGTATCTCGGGTGCGTGCCGATTCCTCCACATCCACACTCATCAGATCACCACTTCCACGAAATAAATCGTTCCCCCCGATGGAGATCGTGATCCACTTTGCTCTTTGCAAATGCCCTTGTACCCCCTGCTTTTGCATCTGTTCTAAGAGTTCACTAGAAGTTTTCCCTTTCACACCAAGATTGACAGCGGTCAACTCTTCTCCATATTGGGAATGCAAGGCATCGCGAACTCGGCCAAAATAACCTTGTCCACTGTTATCTCCTGTCCCCTTGGTAATCGAGTCACCCAATCCCACGAGCAACCCTCCCTTTTCATCTGGGATGGAAGAAGAGGGCGTCGCTTCTCCTCTGTACTCCTCTCCACCTAAGTATTGATGATCATAAAGTGCCAGGCCCAATCCCCCTATCCAGAGAAGACACATAACAAGCGCAAACAGAGATAATAAGATCCAGCTAAAGCGTCCTTTGATTCTCATGATGTTCCCCTTTCTCTCTTATCCGAATTAAAAGATTAAAGGACCTCCTTCGTACTCATGATAGGTACAAGAAAGATGCGTTTGGTTAAACAAAAGCATCCCTTACCTCTATATCCATTCATTATAGCCGAAAATCATAGGTTCCTCTATTCAGTGGGTAATACTCTTCCCTGCGCTTTCTACTGGCAAACTTATTTATTTTATTAGAATATGCGCGCATAAAAAAGGCGGCCTCTAATCGAGACCGCTATGCCAATCATTTGAGGTTGCCAAATCACTTCCAAATGCCAAATGCGAAATTCATCAGGGGTCTTCACCCTGCTTCCTCTCTAAAAGAAGAAGCCTTAGGGTCCATCTTCAAGCAAAGAGGAGACCAGAGGATTTAGCTTGGGTAAATAATGTTTCAGTTGAGCAACATTATTTACATCAGTCTAACTAAGCTTCTCTTAGTTGTCAAGTAAAAAAATAGAACTGAAAAAGCCACGTACTCGCCCCTTCAGTTCCATTTCCTTTTTATCTAGCGATAAATCTTCGCCCCGTCTTGGCGGAATTCTTTTGCCTTCTCTTTCATCCCCTCTTTATGTGCCTCAAAAACATCCAAGCCATTCTCTGCTGCAAACTCACGAATATCTTGACTGATGCGCATACTACAAAACTTTGGGCCACACATCGAACAAAAATGAGCCGTCTTCGCAGGTTCCGCCGGTAAAGTTTCATCATGGTACGCAATGGCACGTTGTGGATCAAGCGAGAGATGAAATTGATCATGCCAACGGAATTCAAAGCGAGCTTTCGACAAGGCATCGTCACGCACTTGTGCACCCGGGTGACCCTTGGCGAGATCCGCTGCGTGCGCAGCAATCTTGTAGGCGATCACGCCTTCCTTTACATCCTCCCGATTGGGCAGTCCCAAGTGCTCCTTCGGTGTCACATAACACAACATCGCCGTTCCATGCCAACCAATAATGGCTGCTCCAATTGCCGAAGTGATATGGTCATAGCCAGGAGCAATATCCGTGGTCAGAGGTCCCAATGTATAGAAAGGAGCACCTTGGCAAATCTCTTGTTCAATGTCCACATTCTCTTTGATTTTATGCATAGGAACGTGTCCTGGACCTTCAATCATAACTTGCACATCATACTCCCAAGCAATCTGCGTCAACTCACCCAATGTTCGTAGTTCAGCAAATTGGGCTTCATCATTGGCATCAGCAATCGAACCTGGACGTAGACCATCCCCCAATGAGACAGAAATATCATAAGCAGCTAAAATCTCGCAGATCTCACGGAAATGCGTGTACAAGAAGTTTTCTTCGTGATAAGCCAGACACCAAGCGGCGAGAATCGAACCTCCTCGTGAAACAATGCCTGTTGTCCGCTCAGCAGTCATCGGAACATAGCGCAACAGCACCCCGGCATGGATCGTAAAGTAATCCACCCCTTGTTCCGCTTGCTCAATCAGCGTATCGCGGTAAATCTCCCACGTTAGTGCTTCCGGTTTTCCTCCTACCTTCTCAAGTGCTTGATAAATCGGTACGGTTCCCACAGGAACAGGCGAGTTACGAATAATCCACTCACGAGTCGTGTGAATATCTTTACCTGTTGATAAATCCATGATATTGTCGGCTCCCCAGTGAGTCGCCCAACGCATTTTTTCTACTTCCGCTTCAATCGAGGAGGTAACCGCAGAGTTTCCGATGTTTGCATTGATTTTCACGTGGAAATTTTTACCGATGATCATCGGTTCACTCTCGGGGTGATTGATATTAGAAGGAATAATCGCACGCCCACTCGCCACTTCTTCTCTCACAAATTCCGGGTCCATTTTTTCCCTGATCGCAACAAACTCCATCTCGGGTGTAATGATTCCCTGTTTGGCATAATGCATCTGCGTAACAATCTTCCCCTGTTTGGCACGAAGAGGTCGTGATTTGACGTTAGGGAACACCTCACGCGAACTTTTCTCTTCAGAGTGATAGCCATTGTCCAGTGGCTGAATTTTCCGTGCTTGATACTCTTCTACATCCCCACGCTCCATGACCCACTTGGTTCGCAGTGGAGACAATCCCTTGCGTAAATCAATCGTCACATCCTTATCCGTATAGGGACCACTACAATCATAAACTCGAACAGGCTCGTTTTCCTCTTCTCCAAATCGGCCCGTCGTTTTAGAGAGTTCGATCTCACGCATCGGAACTCGGATATCGGGACGCGAACCGACTTGATATACCTTACGGCTATTGGGAAAATCCATTTCATTCTTACTCATCAAAACACTCCTAATAGTAAGTATTTATTATCCTTATGGTTACCCTGACCCTTTGACTATCTTTTTTTTGACAACAAAAAAAGCCGCAATCAGCGTAGCGACTTCTTGTAGAAAAGGAGGCGTTATCGTAGAGCCTACTTCTCCCAATATCCTTCCTACGCTGGCATTACCCAGATCAGGTGTACCGGTCGGCGTAGAGTTCCCGCCCTCTCAGCCTGGCTTCTCCAAGCTCCCGTCTTATTCGGTTTTGCATTCAACACATCTACGGATCATGATCATCCGTCTAGGAAGAGTATATACCAGCGCTGGAAGTTTATCAACCAGTAACGCTGTAATAGCAGGCATTATTCATTATGATCCAGAGAGAAATCTATCTAGTTCAAACGCCCTTTTCTCCTTAACCAAGGCATCTACCCTCTCCATATTTGACCTCCGACATACATATATATAGAAACCTACCGGAGGAGGAATGCCATATGGGTAGTAGTTATAGCGGTGGTTATGGTGGTTATGGTGGTTATGGTGGCTACGGTTCGGGATTTGGGTACAAAAGCCTCTTGATCTTCTTACTTGTCATTGCCACCATCTTTGTCTTCGTCTGTTCTGGATGCGGTATATACTAAATAATCTAGGTATCCAGCAAGAAAGCCACTTTCCCTAATGGAAGGTGGCTTTTCTCTTTTCACTTACGTTTAACCCACCACCTATGACACTCGCCTTTTTCCACTAAAAGCAGGCATTCACCCGCTCACATCTCCCTAAATTACATACCTTATAGAGACACCTGAAAAGGAGGAATGTGTCATGAGTGGTGGATATGGAGGTTATGGAATTGGCTTTGGTTACAAAAGCCTCTTGATCTTCTTGCTCGTTATTGCAACCATCTTTGTCTTTGTCTGTGCAGGCTACTGCTAAAGAGGTTGCCATACGAGAAAACCGCTTTCCCTCCGGGTAAGCGGTTCTTTCTTATTCATTAACCGATTCCAGCGTCATTCCTATGAATGTTACAATTGCCTGTTTTCGCTTCTTAAAGGCATCCACCCTGGCAAATTATCTGTTATTACATAACGTATATATTGAAATGAGGAAAAGGAGGTATGCAATGTGAGTGGTGGTTGTGGCGGTGGTTATTACTACGGCGGTGGCGGTTTTGGCTACAAAAGCTTATTAATCTTCTTACTTGTTATCGCGACGATTTTTGTTTTCGTATGCGGATGTGGCCTTTACTAGGTTTGCAGCATATAGGGAAGCCGCTTTCACCTCGAAAGCGGCTTCCTACATACTTCCTTACATCCTTAGGCCAATCATATTGCCTGATTCGTAGCGCCGCAGTCCACGGTAGAAGACATAGATACTTAAGAAGAAAATCCCACCGATCGCTGCTGTTACTTGAAGTGTAAACATCCAGGAGAAGTTTCGTATAAAAGCGACCGGTAAGACGCTAATCAATCCTGCTGGAAGAAGCGTAAACAAGAGAATCCGTGTCACTCCATGAAAGATATCGATCGGGTAGGTTTGAAACATAATCAAGGCATTAAAGACTTGCATCGCCACTCCTTCAGCATTGCCCATATAGAAAGCAAGGCTTTGCACCAAGATCATCATCCCCATAATTAATAATCCGGTTAATAGCTGAGCATAACAAAACCGCAAAAGAGAGGTTATACCATCTCCGATGAAGAAAAAAAGCAACCAGGCAAAAAGCATATCGCCCCAGGCAGACAGATTCATGCGGCTAACGAGTAAATGAGGCAACACTGGCTTGGGAAGAGCGAGATATACATCCAACTGTCCGTGGGCAGTCAGATGCGCCAAACGAAAGGTATTACCAAAGAAAGCATTTACCCAGCCAAACCCTCCTGCTGCGATCGCCCACAAGTACAAAATATCGGTCATTTCCCATCCCTTGATGACAGGAAATTGACGAAAATACACCCACCAAAAGAGGATCCATACGCCGTTGTTTAGTAACATAGATAACATTTGTGCCAAGAAACTCGCACGAAATTCCATCGCTCCCTGCCAATTTGCTCGCCAGTATGCAAATAGATAACGGTATTTAGCCACCATTGAGATCAAGCTTCTTCACCCCCATTCGATAGACCCAGCTGACCCACCCAATCGCTACGACTGCCCAACCCAATTGACCTAGCCATAATCCCCACCACGCTCCCCCTTCTTCCATCACCATCATTTTTGCCGGAAGGTACACGATGGCTTGGAAGGGAAGAAGTCGAGTAATCGATTCCAACCAATCGGGGAAAATCTCGAGCGGTAACATCATGCCCCCCAGAGTCATCATCAGTCGTGTATACATCAGTTCAAAACCACGTACTTCTTCCGTCCAGAAAGCAAGTAGCGCAATGCTCATGGAAAAACAATAATGAATGACCACAGCCACAACAAGAAATAGAACAAACCGGCCCATCTGCCCCCAGGATAACTGCGGGAAGCCAAATAAGAAAAAGATGAGTCCTCCTCCGACGATCAGATTAACTCCCAATCGCAAACAAAACTCCGCAATAAAAGCACTCCAATGGTAGCCGAGGTAAGAAAGAGGGCGAATGAGATACGTTGCCACTCCTCCTCCCTTCACATCCTGCTCTACTCCCTCAGACAACCTGGGATAGGCCATGATCATGGCTTCCGTTATAAGCAAATACCACATCAACATGGGGAGGGAAAATCCCTCGATCTCTGTTTTCCCAGTGACGTCATACGTTACCGACCACAATTGTGTAAAAACAAAAAGGACGATGAGTAAAAAGAATGTACGGACAAAAAAATCATAGAGATAGACCCACTGATTTTTTAGCGTCATGGTAAAGATAGCTACATACTTTCTCCCATTCGCCCGTTTTACATAGTGATTGAGGGGAATCATGTATCTGCCCTCCGTTTCCTCTGATAAATCGCCGTCATCACCTCGTCCAATGAAGGATCAGCGATACTTAAGTCTTGAATGGTCACCCTCTCTACCAATTTTCCAATGACCTCATCCATCGAAGTTTGTTTGGTATCCAGTTTCATCTTCACGCCTTTTCCCGTTTGCTTTATTATCTCGGTCCCCTTCACCTCCCATTTTTCCAGTGGCTCTGTTAACTTCAAATGAATCACCTTGTGCGTCAATACCTCCCTTTTCAATTGTTGCACTGGGGCATCCCACACAATCTCCCCATGATTAATGACGACTGCTCGCTCGCATAAAGACTCGATATCTCCTGGATCGTGAGAAGTGAGAAAGACGGTTACTCCCTCCTCTTTATTTAACTTGCGAATCATCTGTCGGATGGACTGCTTCACGATGACATCCATGCCGATTGTGGGTTCATCCAAAAATAAAATCTCTGGGTTATGCATAAGTGCTGCTGCCATCTCACACCGCATCCGCTCTCCCAAAGAAAGCTTCCTTACCGGTGTCGACAGATAAGATTCCAAGGCAAATATCTCAACCAGTTGGTCACGCCTCTGGCGGAAAACCTTCCGTGGCAACTCATATATACTTGCCATTAAAGAGAAGGTATCTGCAGGGGGCAAGTGATACCATAGCTGTGACTTCTGACCGAATACCGCTCCAATGCGAAAGCCGAGCTCTCTTCGTTCTTTCCATGGAACCATCCCCAATACGGAAAGTTCTCCTCTACTAGGATGAAGAATGCCCGTTAGCATTTTTATGGTTGTTGACTTCCCTGCCCCATTGGGACCCAAAAATGCAATCCGCTCCCCTTTCTCTACTTGAAAATCAATTCGATTTACCGCCACTTTCTCTTCCATCACCGGTTTCACAAGCGACCTAAGGCTCCCTTTAAACCCTGGCTGTTTTCGTTTCATGCGAAAACGCTTCTCCAATCCTTTGGCTTCAATAATCGTCAATGGTTAGCTCCCCTTCTCTCCAATTTACTTCTCTACTTCTTTATCAGGGTAAAACAAAAAAGCCCCTCGCTAGGTTCCACATGGGGAACCTTCCGCGAAAGGCTTTTTTCCTTACGGTGTAGCGCTGCGAAAGATCGCTTAGCGCCTAGTGTCGCTCGGACCAGTCCTGTGAAAAGGCGAAAACAGATCCTTCTCCTCAGCGGAACCCTAGACACTCTTCCCTAATTTATTAAGAGTCATTATACAGAGATTGGAGAGGATTGGCAAGGGATCATTTTGAATTCTTCATAGAGGTAAGCACTGAGGGAGAATGATGATCATCAAGTCTACCTTTCACTCTCTCTTTCGTAGTAAAGTGGAACCATGTCTAGAATTTGAGAGGAATAAAGGAGCTTTCCTTCGAGATAAAAGGCATCATGACTGCTCTTTTCTCCATCAATTAAAAACGGCCTCCCTTCTCTAGGAAGCCGTTTTCTTTCTTCTTAATAATTTTCGTACCCAATAACTGGGTTATGATTGGAATACCAATTGTGCTTTTTCGTAGTAAATTTCAGAGGCTTAAACACTTTCCATGTTGGTGAAGTAACGTGAAGGGTTTCATTGGTCCAATTGGTCGGCTGAGCATGACCGGAGCGAGTGAAGATAAAATCTAACCGCTGATCATCTTGTTTAATTGGTTCTTCCACCCCGAGAGTTTGCAGGGCAGTCGCATATTCTTCTGGTCGTGCGTCAGGCTGGGGTTGAAGATTAAAGTCTCCACCCATAAATATTTTTTCATCTTTGGGGATGTTTTGGCTTTCGATGAATTGGTTTATCTCTTCCATTTGGGATTTCTTCACTTTTACATGCTCATCTTTTCCACCTGATTGAAGGTGAGTAGCGATAATGTGGATGTTCTCACCATTTTTGTCGATACGAGCATAGGCAAACCCTTTACCAGTATACTCTTCACCTTTGGAGCCTTTTTTGTAGATATACTGGATCTTTTCTTTGATGGGCCATTTACTTAGGATGGCCACACCTCCATCTTCTACCTTCATCCAAGAATAATCACCTTTTGTTTTGTCCCACCCCGATTTACTTCTGCCTACAACAGGAGTTTGGTGCGGGTATTGATCCTTTAGTTTCTTCATGAGGAGATCAGAGGCTTCGTTATCAAACATCTCTTGGAAAGTGACGACATCATGTCCTTTAACATAATCCGCTTTGGCAATAAGCTTAGCACGGTCCATTTGTCCGGTATTGGCAACGAGTTGAGGAAAGAGGTATACATTGTGTGTCAGCATTTTAAATCTGTTGTCGGTTTCAATCTCACTTTCATTTCCACTCGCAACAGCTGAGTTCGGGATAATACAAACAAATAATAAAATAGCAATTAACAATTTTTTCATAGAAATGTCATCCTAATAGATGACGTCCCCTCCCTTTACGTAAGACTATTACTAACTTACTACATATTAGCCTCTCATACAAGTTAAAGATTTAAAAACTATTTGAAAATAATGTGTAAATATGTTCTATTGACAGTCTCTTGAAGAAATTATAAAGAGAATAATATCCATTTATATATATAGTAATGGTTGATTGGCTCCTTCATCTTTGATATTTCTTTATGCTGATACGAAGTCACCGGTGAGTAGATCTAAAAATATAAAACCCATCGCCCATCCCTTGTAGCCAGGGATGGGCGATGGGTTTTTCCGTAGAGGAATGGGAGTGGTTTTCCCCGATCTCCTCGATGAAAAGAGGAGATCGAGAAAACCGCTTATAGTTTAGTAGTAAGCTCCGCCTCTACAGAAAGCGAATATAACTGCTACGAGGAGTATGAAGCAAAGTAAACCAATACCAGAAAATCCACATCTACCACTCATTCTATTTCCTCCTTTCCCTATTCTCATATTATAAATATGTGGAAATAGAAATTATGTAAGTGCGAATATCATAGTCTGGAAAAATAGGCTTAGATTCATAGTTGGAATAGCGATTAGAAATTCAATCGTGCATAAAGCGAGATGAAAGGAGGAGGCAGAAACAGCAGTATTTCTTTCTAGATGATGTCCAAATAGCATATACCCTGTTTGCACAACTGCACTTTGCTCAGATAGGATTAATCACTGGATAAATAAATCAGTGATATATACTCCGAACTAGTGGAGTGATTGCCTCTCGGTCGCTGGTTGCTATGCTAGTTTTCCCAACAAGGGGGTTTTCTCCACATCAGGCATGGATATATACTAGGTATTAGGAAAATAGTAGAAAGGGGGAGGAACGCGATTTTGAGAGAAAAAAAAATGAAATACATAATAATTGGATATTGGGCTTTGCTATCGCGATTGTTTTCAGTGTCAGTTTCGATAATTGGGCAATAGGAATACCTATTGGCGTTGCTATAGCTTTCGCGGATTCTTATCCCACCAAAAAGAAAAACAATAATAGGGAAGAACCAAAGTGACTGTTTCACTGGCACCCTAAAATAACTCATCTAAATTTCACTAGATTCAGCATGATGTCTTCTAACCAATCGTTAAACTCTTTTTGGTTGCTAAAAAATCACACCCTCCCTTGTTCCAGCCATTTTAAAATCGCTTGGTTTGTTTCTTCCGGCTTTTCTTGCTGAATCCAATGACCGCAATCCAGATTAACCACTTCCACATTGGGCACGTACTCCGCTAGTTTTTCAGACTTCGGGATCACATCCCGGTCGCCATAGATCATAAGTGTAGGCTGTTGGATGATTGGATTCACGTCTGCTAATAAGCGCCAGTTGCGGTCAAGGTTCCTATACCAATTTATACTTGCCGTGAAGCCGGTTGATTTGAAGGCGGAGACGAAAACGGCCAGTTCGCTGTCGCTCATGATGGGTTCACCGAGTGGTGTTTCTGCTCTGGCAAGATCCATCAACGCCATACCTGGCTGGGGCGCTCTGAGGGGCTCGTTCTTCCGGTAAATATTACGAAGGAACTGGAATGTATTTTCATCTAATACGGCGTCTGCGACACCCGGTTGTCGATTGAAGTGGACAAAATAATAGTTTCTTCCAAGTATTTCTTCCATGAACTCGATCCAAGGTCTATCTCCGCGCTCTTGGTAAGGCAAGCTCAGGTTTATCACTTTATTTACACGGTTTGGATGCAATAAGGCCAGCCCCCAAACGACCATTGCACCCCAATCATGACCGACAAAGGTGGCATCTTCGTATTCGTAGTGATCCAGAAGTGCGATGAGATCATCCGACAAGTGTTCAATGTCATAGTCTGTTACTTCGCTCGGACGGGATGAGTTGCCATAACCCCTCTGGTTTGGAACGATGACATGGTAGCCCGCTGCGACAAGGGCGGGCACCTGATAGCGCCAAGAAAAGGCATGCTCTGGCCAGCCATGACAGAGTACAATAGGTTTTCCTGCATTTTGTATGCCCGCTTCAAAGACTTCGAGTTCCACGCTGTTGACTGAAATAAGGGTAGGCTTGGGAAAATCAGTTTTATTAATCATCATATTACCTCCTATGCTAGCTGTACTAAAAGACTGTTACAGTTAGCATAGTAGCAAAGTGGTGTGACACCAGTATGTCAGGTTCAAAAAAACTTTATTGATATTTTTCATGCATCGATTTTATTCTAGATGCAACAGCTTGACGTACCCTTTCAGGACCTAACACTTCAACATGTTCACCAAAACTAAGTATCAATGCGAAATACCATTCCTTCTCTGGAAATTGTGCGGTCACAATCAGTTCACCTGTGTTCAGGATTTCAATATTTTCTTTGTCAAAAATATCTTCAACTCGGGACCTCACCTGGGGTACAAATTTTAAAGTAATGCTGGTTAAAGAGACCTGCTTCGTTGATGCCTCTTCAATTTCTTGATATGACTTTTCCCTACGCTTGAATCGTACATCTTCAACCTGCAAGTCAATAATGCGTGAAATCCTGAATACCCTAAAATTTGTTTTTAAGTGACAATAGCCAAACAGGTACCATGTAAAACCTTTAAAGATTAGTGACATCGGTTCTATCTGCCTTGTACTCGTTTCGTTTGCATAGTTTCTATATATAATTGTAATCAATTGTGATTGCGTGATAGCATTCCGGATGCTTTTGACCAGTTCTTTTTGTTTTGAGGTGTATGCCCAGGGTTGCATACCAATTATGATCTGCTCCATATGCAGGTCAAGATGATGAGTTTTATCCTGCGGAATAAGATTTCCCAGTTTTTCTATGGATGACTCAAGCTCAACATCCTCAAATGTTGAGTTAACACCTTTAAGTGCTGAAAGTATGGAACACAAATTGTTTAGTGTCAGCAACTGATGGTTTAATTTATAATTATCTCTAATTCCAAAACCACCATCAGTCCCAGGATATGATATAATTGGAATACCAGCCATATTAATAGATTCAATGTCCCTGTAGATCGTCCGAACCGAAACTTCTAATTTTTCCGCAATTTCTTTTGCCGATATTCGATTTCTATTAAGTAAGATAACAATGATTGTCATCATACGGTCTATTTTCATATTCATCTCCCTTAAAGCGATGTAATTATCATTTTGTTACGTAATATAGTTATCTGGTGTATTCCGTCATTCTCTTGTACTCAGCTCTCTTATAATATTGAGGATAATCTACAAGAAATATTCCTATCTCCGTATCCCAATCAGTGTATTCATCGTAGGTATCATCATTTACTTCGCCTTCATTTTTTTCTTCGTTCCTCATCATATCTTCTAATTCAATCATACGGTTAATAATCAAAAGAAAACGTTCTTCTACCTTCTGGCTTGATACCTTCTTACTCTTCTCTACTTTCACTTTTGGTTTGATCAAAGTAAACATCCTTTCGTTCTGTAACTCTATCATAATCCCTCTGTCAGCCAAAATGAACGAAATAGTTTCAGCCACTATATAATCCATTCGAACAGCCAACTATTGTCGTTCATTGTTTTCCTTTGGATTAGGGGTATAGTATAGCCTACGAGAGTTGAGCTTTGTATGACCTATTTCACGGGGAGAAATGATTTTAGGGCATTAACTAGGACTAATAATCATTTCATTATCCTGAATCAGAAATTGGATTTGTTTTCTACGCTCTAAATAAGTCAAATAGGCGGTAAATGAGGTTCGGAATAATAACCACTGTCCCACATTGTTTACATTAAGATTGTAATTAGCTAAATACCTCTTAAATAAAGTTGAAAAAGTAACGCCTTCGCTGTTATTTGAAATCATGCTAAACAGAGTATCCATTCTTTCCTGATGCAGTTTGATGTTCTTATGGACTGTACTTTGAAACGAGTGTTCAAAGGTTCCATGACCTGGAACAGCACCCTTACAGGGGACATCAAGTAATTTTTCAAGCGAATGGATGGTCTCATCAGCGTCCACAATAAATGGGATGACGTGCTTTTTTAAAGTTTCTTCACCAAAATAACTATCGGCAGCAAACAGAATATGCTCAATCAAAATTCCCACTTGATCATAAGAATGGCCTGGTAAGTGGATTCCCTCAAATTCAAAAGGACCAATTTTATTCCTTCCTGGCTCTAAATCATAATCAATCAGTACTTCTTTCCCTTCCAGGAATTTATTCCGTAGATCCTTTATCGGATGAGCCCCATTAAACAAATACATAGGCTCAAGTATAGGATTTTCCATAATGGCCTTCTCCCTGCGAGGAGCAAATAATGAGATGTTTTTAGATTCCTTCAAGTAATGTGCCCCACCAAAGTGATCGGCATGGGCATGTGTGATAACAGCATAATCTAATGGAAGGTTCTGCGTTTCTAACTCTCTTAACACCTTTTTAATGGCTTGTGCATCAAGTCCTGAATCTAAAAGAAGCCCCTTTCCTTCCTTTACACAGTATCCGATATTGACCGGTCCCTCAAAAACGTAACACACATCAGAAATTCTTGTGAAAGTCAAAGCATTTTCCTCCTAGTAAGTAATTTCGTGAATATTGATTTAATGCATATTCGTTAAACAACGTTACGAAACAGACGATAGGATTGATCTAACAGGTAGTCTGAGTCATGTATCAAAGACACATGTTCCTATAGCCATTGCATAAACTCTGGCTATGTGCCTGGGCTAGTTCTTGCAATCCAAAGAAGTCCCGGATTTGTTTTCTTTGAGCTTGGATTCCACGTACCAAAAAAGAGTTCACTAGTTGTTTTTCCTTTACCTTCACTTCAACCTCTCCTTACTCCTCCTTTGACTGGGACAGGTTATGGATGTGCTATACCTTTTCTTCTCGGAAAGCAGGAAACAGCAAGAAAGAACAGTCCAGGTAGAAAAATCACCAGACCAACTGTCAAGTAGACCTGACGCGTACTCCAAGCCAACACTGGTGAAGAAGCAAACAATATTCCTAATGGCATCGTCACGCGCAGAAAAAATAAGCGGACACTACTTAATTGACCGAGGCGAGCACGAGGAGCCTTCTGTTGAAATAACGTTGCGCTTTGCGAGTGAAAAAGCGGAAACAACAACCCACCAAACAGTTCACACACCCATGCAAGGGGTATTGTATCAATTAAAAACAGCAACATGAAGGAGAGGCCTCCTCCACACAATCCCAAATACATTGTTTGTTTGGTTTGAGGTAGTTTGGTAAGAAGAAGCATCCCCAATACATAACCCACGGGAAAAGCCCCTGCAAAGAGGGCGTACTCCCAATCGTCCCCCTGAAGCTCCCCGCGTATAAATGGAATGCTTAACACCATCATGGCTCCCACAGCAAAACGTACCGTAGAAGAGAGAAACGTCAATTGCCACAGTGCGGGATTTAGAAAGAAGGTGCGATACCCCTCTTTTACCTCTGCCCACCACTTCCCCCCTGTCCAGCTCCCTTCTCTATTCACATGAAGCATAGGAAGACGCAGAAGAACGAAATAACTCGCAAGAAATAGCATAGATGAAAGAAGATAAACAAAGGGAAGTGGACTAACCAACAATAGAAGCGAGATCACCCCAGGAGCAAGAAAACTCATCAATCTCATGGTTGTGTCTAACAAACCATTCGCATCTACCATCTCTTCTTTTTCACAAACTTCTGGTAATAACGAAAAGGATAAGCTTCCATAGAGAGGTTGTAATAATCCCAACAAGCATTGCAATACGATAAGTCCAACCATTGTGCTCCTATCTGTACCAAGAACATAACCCAATAAGGGGAGAAGATACGCACCCGCCCGAATGAGCTGGATATTTTGTAATGCTTTTTCCTTTGCCATATGGTTCAAGAAAGGCGCACTAATCGATTGCAGAAGAAGAGAGGGAACAAAATAGATTAGCCAAAGTGCTCCCATCCATTCCTTCGATCCTGTTAGTTCATAAAGCAACAACCCGTTTACAATACCGCCGGCAACCCCCCCAAACTCAGAGACAATTTCCCCCACCCACAATGTATAAAAAGAACGAGAGAACCTTTTCATCCCTTCGCTCCTAGATACCGCGCTAGCTGTGTCGAAAAGTCATTCACCCGCGTCATATTGGCTGAGTAGACTCCTTTATCCACCTGAATAAACTTAGCCGCTTTTAAGATAGAGAGCTGGTGGTGCATCGTTGTCTTGGACATTTGAAACTGAGTACTAATGTCTTGTAGAGACAACGGACCTCTTAGAAGGTGATAAAGTAACTTTAAACGCAACTCGTCCCCCAGTGCTTTGTGACCACGAACCAGTTCATTAGAAGGACTGCCAGGCTCCAGTAAGTATTCCTCAGACAGAGGATAAAAGAACAGTTTTGTATCCGTCGTGCGCAGGGATAAGACCCATGGACGATAGGACACATGTGGAATGCACTTAATGGTCCAAACAGACGGCTCAGGAAAATAGTTGACTCCACCGGTAATCCTTTTGATCTCTTCACCAGGATTTGTCCAGTCATGCGAGCGTTGCTTCTGTGCTTCAAATTCTAGTGCCTCCATCCACTTTGTCCAACCTTTTTGTTGGCTCACCCACGCGTACCATTCCTCTAACATCGTAATAAATAAATCACAGGTCTCCTCATATGAATACCGTCCAAGCTCTCGTACATATCCACCTAGGTATTCATGCCCTTCGAAATAAGTTGCATATTGAGTGAGCGCTACTTGATCTCGTTCACGCACAGCCATCGTCCGCTCTTGTTCATAATTTCTGCCATGGTAAGGCAGCAAGAAATCGTATACGGTCTCTGGCGAAAGCTGGATCAGTCGATTCGAAAAATCTTGAATAGAGGAAGTGGACAGTTCATTTTGCAACAGGATTAATCCATACCAAAAATTTGTTCTTCGCATGATTTCCAGTTTTCTCAAAAGAGAAGTTGGCATCTGGTCTTGTAAGGCTGTCCACTCTTCATCTAAATCAAATGTATGCCGAATTTGTGCATAGGTATAGCCAGCAATCCCCATAACGACTTCCCATACGGGTGAACTTTCTACCTGAATAGAAACCTTCTCCGTCGGTTCCAATGAATAATAGTGCTTCATTGCATCTCCCCCTTTCATGTACTCTCTTAATTCTAATATATTCGTAATATACATTCAACATTATTCGAATATTAGTGCGTACACTTTATTGGCCATACGTAATCGTTGCCCTTTGTCCTTGATAGCGATATGATTGAGGAATTATGCCCCTGAAAACATGAAAGACTTATTCTCATCAAATAATATAAACACGCTCTTTTTATTAAAGATTGATTTCTACCGTAGCATTCCTGTAAGAAAACACCCCTATTGGAGGTACAAGCCCATGAGAATTTCTCTTTTTGGTGCCAGTGGTGGAGTCGGGCAACACCTACTCCAGCAATTGCTTCAACAAAAGTATCAAGTCACCGCACTCGTCCGAACTCCCTCCAAAATTGACATCCAACACCCTGATCTCACCATCCTTCAGGGAGATGTGTTTGATGCTGAAAGCGTAAAGAAAGCTATTGTTGGACACGATGCCGTCCTGTGCACCCTAGGAACACCACTGGGCTCCAAAGAGCCGGTTCGCTCAGTCGGAACGCAACATATTATTCAAGCCATGAGAGAGTATGGCGTCCAACGCCTCATTGCCATAGCGGCTTCGGATGTGGTTAAACCTGAACAATATCGCTTCTGGGAAAGACCCATTGTTCGTCTATTCTCATTAACGGATACTTTCGCCATTCGAGATTCTGCCTTACAAGAAAAAATGATTGTAGATAGCCCATTAGATTGGGTTGTCGTTCGCCCTCCATGGCTCACAAATGGCCCTCTGACCGATCGATATAAGATAGAAATCGATGTTCCTATTCCCATTTGGAAAAGAATTTCTCGTGCGGATGTCGCTTCTTTTATGATCAGCCAATTAATTAAGACCACCTATGTAAAACAAAAACCAACAATTTATCGTTAGTACACTCCTCTCTTTTCATGAAGGAGCAAACAGAATAGGGATTCCTCGCACTCGTTTTCTATCTATCACTGTTGTAGTAGAGAAAGAAGAAAGCGAGCAAAAGGAGCGTTGCAACTCCTCTTCACCCGCTGGGACCTCTCTTTTGCGTGCGATGAGCCCTTACCTAGTCCTAATTGGGTCGCTTTTCCTCACTCGCATGATTCCGGTGATAGAGAACTTCCTTAAACAGCAATGGGTTATCTCGTTTCCCCAGTACGACATGCCTTTAAGAGGAAGGACTTCTTGTGAACTTGGTCTGCCCATCATAGAAGTGTGGGTTATCTAAACGATACAATAGCTCATTTTCCCGTAATTCTTGCGTTTCTTTAAAGCTTATCCTCTCCAACAGTCGTATCGATCTATTATTCTTATAGCTCACACTAGCTTCTATTGTTTGTAATCCCATCCTGTAAAAAGCAAATTGTATCACAGGACGCAGGGCTTCTGTCATATATCCCTTTCCCCAATAAGCTTTGTGAAGATCAAATCCAATTTCAGCTGTTTTTTTGCTCACGTCCCAGCAGTGAAAGCCACATGTTCCGAGCAGTCTCTGCTCCCTCTTGCTAAACAAGCCCCATCTACACCCAGAATCATCCATATGATACCGGATGATTTCTTCTGCTTCTAAATAATCCTTACAAGGAGGTATATCCATAAACTTTACGATATCCAAGTCTGAGAATAAATCAAATACTGCTTGAACATGCGACAAATTCAATAATTTTAGCATCATTCTCTCTGTCTCTATGGAAGGGTATTGCATCCGTTGTATGCCTATTGTCCTCACCCACTAATTATATTGTTATCTTATCTAAAATACCTTCTAAGCTTGAGTTTCATTAAAGATCAGAGTAGAGCCCTACCGTAATGCTTTCTTGACCTTTTCTCGATAGGAAAGATCGTAAATTACTGGTTTAAGAAAGCGCTGAAGAGATCCCTTCTGGCTAATCACTTGGGAGTAACCCGACTCTAATTGATCAGCTTGAAACACGAACTCGCTCTTGATATTATCCTCCTCAATGTACATGGCCCAAGTAAGTACAAAAGCCGTTGACCCTCCTTTTGCTCCTACCTTGTGCATCTTCTCTCTCCCCAAGATGGCCTGTAGTCGCTTCTTTTCATTCTCATTTAAGCCGACCACTCGATTAATGCTTGCCATGAGCTTTGTATAATCGCTTGCAGCAGCTTTGGTCAATCGGTCAGACCAAATTTTCTGCAGAGAGAGTGAGTTTTGCAAATCCATTGGGTATGGATGAACTCCCCCTCCCTCTAATCACACCTTCTCCATAAGCTATATATCTTCTCAAGCTTCATCTTAGCCACCTGGGATATTCTAATATCCTCATGAGTAAAAAAAGCCCTCATCAATCATTTGGAAGCAAGCGGCAACTTCTCACTTCCTTTAATAAAGTTTGAAGAGCACATTCACAAAACATATTCATTATACCAAATTGTGTATATGTGTCAGCAAGATTTTTTAAAAAGTTATTACTTTCATATTCAAATAGTGGTTGTGAAGGTAGGTGTATAGTAAAACCATCCTAGATAAAAAAGTTGCGCCTTTACGTACACACAGATCGGTACTGTATTCTCGTTGCCAAAAGTATACTTTTCAAACGCATGCATGCAAAAACCTTCTCCTTTTTCGGAGAAGGCTTTGACGGACCTCCGACGGCCCATCATGGATTATATCACGATCAAAGAAGAACAAGATGTCTATTCGCTGATGGAAGGGTTTAGATGATTCATCCTGTTTAAGAAATGAATTTTCCTCCCTTGTTGCGTTTGCTCAATCAGGTGAATTCCTGTATCACCTGTTTCTATCCACAGGTTATGTAAAATGGGCATTCGCAAGAAGCTATCCAAAAGCCGTGTAATCATCCATCCGTGTGATACAATCGCGATACGATTATAAGATTGGCTCTCTGCCTCTGCTAGGATACGTGAAAAAGTGTGTTCTGCTCGTGCTCTAAGCTCAATCCACGACTCTCCCCACTCGCCAAACTTTTCGTGTGGTTGCAGCTCCCACGGATGAGGGCCAATATGGTCTGGCATACCCGCTTGACTTCCGTTGTTTAACTCTCTAAGATCCGCTCGATGCTCAACGAAATAACCTCCTTTCTGCGCGAGGAGGTCGGCTGTCTCCTTGGCTCGCACTAGCGTGCTGGCGTATATCTTCTCGGGTGGGTAATGGTGATTCACCCACTCAGCCATTTTCCGCGCCTGCTCTTTTCCTAATCTCGTCAAAGGATAATCGGCACGTCCCTCATGAACGTGAAGTAGATCCGCCTCCGATTGTCCGTGGCGAATAAGTAAGATTTGCATTTCATACACACCTTTATTAGAAAATTTACAATATCTGAATGATCTCTCTTGAGACCATCCTTGTCAACGCTTCCTTGCTAAATTCGAGGTTACTATATATCGATTATCGATAAATTTTTGTTGACAATCGATCGTAATAAGGGTAAGATCAAAACACCAACGATCAAGTGAGGTGTTCATTGATGAATCGAGGTTCGACTATTTTCTTGCGAATAACATTTTCAACCATAGGATTGGCCATTCTGCTCGCCTGTATTTTTGGATTGCCTGCAATAGTAAAGGAAAGTTCAGCAAACCATCCAGAAACAATTTCCTTCCTGTATATCCTATTAGGTGGCATGTATGCAGCAACCATCCCGTTTTTCATTGCCATATATCAAGCTTTGCGAATTTTAGGTCTTATCGATAAGGAAAATGCTTTCTCAGAGTCCTCTGTTAGGTTTTTAAGAAATATTAAGTTTTGTGCCATGACAATCACCTTGGTATATACGGCAGTCATGCCCTTCTTCTATCTTGCAGGAAAGAAAATTGATTCTCCTGGTCTCATTTTACTGGGATTTGTTTTTATCTTCGCTTCCCTTGTCGTCTTTGTATTTACTGCACTTCTCCAGAAAATATTAGAACACGCAATCGATATCAAATTAGAAAATGACTTAACGGTGTGAGGTGAGTCGCATGGCCATTATGATCCATATTGATGTCATGCTTGCAAAGAGAAAAATGAGCGTAACAGAGCTATCTGAAAAGGTCGGAATAACAATGGCTAATCTGTCTAAACTGAAAAATGGAAAGGCCAAAGCCATTCGATTCACAACATTAGAAGCTATTTGCATCGCCTTGGAATGTCAGCCTGGAGACATCTTAGAGTATAAAATCGAGGAATAGTCATCCCATTATGTCGAGAAAATCAGTGGAATAAATAAGAGGTTTTGGAGCTAGCGCTCGATGCAAGTATACTCGAGCGCTAGCTCACGAAGGACCAGCTTCCCCTCCGTCCATCTTTTCGGCGCTTCACTCCTCCTAGGAATGGTGAAGCGCCTTTTTCTTGCGCAAATAATGGCGAATCGCGCGATTACCAATAAATTTCTTTGACTGCTCATCCCACAACTTAAAAGTTAGGGTCTTAAAGCTTGACCAAAAAGTTAACGTGGGGACGTCTTGTAATCTTGCATCACTTAAGTGAGCCCGTTCAAGGTGGTAATTGGGAACACGTGAATTGAGATGATGGACATGATGAAAACCAATATTACCGGAGAACCACTGTAACACGCGTGGCAGTTTATAAAAGGAACTACCTTTTAAAGCGGCTTCAACATAATTCCACCTGTCACTATTTTCAAAGTAACCATCTTCAAATTGATGTTGCACGTAAAATAGCCAAACTCCGCCTAAAGCAGCAAAATAAAAAATTGGGAGTTCAACCAAAAGAAATGCTTTCCAACCAAGTGTAGACCCAATCAGAAAAAGGACCCCTACCAATACTAAATTCGTAAGCCACACATGCCTTTTTTCCTTCTTGCCCGCTCCTTTGCGATTGAAACGATACTCAATCAAAAAGGTGTAGAGAGGACCGATGAGAAACATGACAATCGGATTTCGGTACGTACGGTAGATCAAACGCTTGATTTTTGAAGCATCCGCGTACTCTTGCAGTGTCATTGTCCATATATCACCGACACCACGCTTTTCAAGATTTCCATTCGATGCATGATGGGCGGCGTGTGTATTTTTCCATTGTTCATAGGTACTAAAGAAAAAGAAACCCAATATGATCCCGACGGTATCATTCAACCGCCTCTTCTTAAAAAAGGAGTAGTGGGTACAATCGTGAAAAATAATAAACATCCTTACAAGAAAGCCTGCCGCTGGAATGGACAGAAGTAAAGTGAGCCAATACGATATTTCTAAGCTCCAGTAAGCAAACCCCCACAGTAGAAAGAAAGGTCCTACTGAATTGAGTAGTTGCCAAGTACTCTTACTTATACGTGGCCGTTCAAACTCAGATAACTTTTTTTTCCATTCTCGTAAATCATATTTGTTCTGATCGTTCATTTCTTTCTCCTCATTTCTTTCTTTTCAATACTTCGTCATTCTCATCATACCACCAATGGTGTTTTAATAAAAAGGAAATCTCTTGGTTAGATCCTCCTTCTCCTATTATTATCTCAAATCCGTGTATCCATAATCCATACCAACCAATTCACTCCATCTTCATCTGTTACGGACATCCACCCCAGCAAACAAAAAGCAGGAACAACCAATTATCTTGAGAAAAAGGTGGTCATGCCTTTTATACGGCGTATGGTCATGCAATCGGTTTACAGGTGCGTATGCAGAAATACCAATTAGATACTTTTAACTCTGTTTTCCTCAATACTTTTGTCTACTTGCCCAGGCACAAGTCCATATTTACGTTGAAATCTTGACAAAATACCCACCCATCGTGTTGAAAATAACGCTAAGAAGAACACATTGGAGATGGCATGGGCAAGGTCAAAATAAAAGCTCGCCGTATAAACAGCCAAAAACGTTGTCCAATCATGATGTTGCATCCCGATCAATACCCATAGGTTCATGATCCAACCAAAGAGAAATCCCCAAAGAAATCCAAATAATAGGAGTATCCATTTCTTCCTCATGATAAACGTATGCCGTAAAGCACCTGCTGACCATCCCACAAGGCCCCAACTTACCATTTGCCACGGAGTCCATGGTCCTTGTCCCAAAAACATATTGGAGACCAAAGCGGCACCCACACCGATAACAAACCCCCGCTCCGCCCCTAAGACCATCGCAGACACGATGATTACAAACGTAGTGGGTTGGACACTTGGCAGACCCGCAAAAGGTACGCGGCTGACCGCTGCGATCGCAGTCAACAAAGCGATGAGAACCATCTCCCTACTCCCTCTGCTTGTTCGCTCAAAGCGCAGGATCATCAATCCCACAAATAGCATAAGGATCACAAGACTCGACCAAAATGGATCCAGATCGCTCCATTCCATTCCAATCCAGGCCATCACAAAAAAACAGACAACCCCTATGAACCATCCCACTTTCCCCATAAGCGTACTGCCTCCTCCAGAGTAACCGCTTCTGGTCTCCCTGTATTCCTCGTCATGCGGTAGATCGAAGTCGTATAAAAATCATTCCCTCGTAAAAAGACATCTGCCGGTTCCGAAACAATGACTTCTCCCTCAAATAGTAGAAGGCAACGAGATGCCGTTGCCGCGGCAAACTCCACATCATGGGTCGTAAATAGAACGGCTCTCCCCTGCTCAGTCTGCTCCTTTAAACAATCCGTCAGTTGTTGTCTAGCCGAGGGATCCAGCCCTTGGGTCGGCTCATCCAAAAGATACAGATCCAACTCTTGTAGCAACAGACACGCTAGCGCGACTTTCTGTCTCTCTCCCCCACTGAGATCATGCGGATGTTGCTTCAGAAGAGAAGAGAGCGACCATTCTGTCAACACCTTCTGATACAAAGATTTTTTCTCTTTCTTATCTATGCCCAAACTACTTACCTCAAGTTCCTTTTCCACCGTGTCTTCCATGAAGAAGGCTGCTGCCTGTTGCGGGAGATAGCCCAATCGTCGTTTTCTTTGGAGCCGGACCCGTCCCGAGCGAGGATTGAGTATGCGCGCGACAACCTGTAGCAAAGTCGACTTGCCCGATCCATTTCCTCCGAAGACAGCAACACATTCTCCTGGGGACACCTTCATTTGCAACTGTTTGAGTACTCGCTTTTCCGGTTGATATCCAAAATCAATGCGCTTCAATGAAACAATGGGGGACTGAGCGTTCTCTAAGCGCGCAGATTCCTTTGTTTCGGTGTTGGCTTTAAGCGATTGTTCCATCACCCATTTTCTTCCTTCACTCACGGTTAGAGGGAGAGGAGATCCCCCCTTTCCCCTATGAAGAACAAAGGATGGAATTGCTGGAATCCAAGCGCTGAAAGCGGAATTTTGCTGTTGCATCCACTCGATCCCCGCTCCCCTCGATCCGCTAAATCCCATTTCGCCATTCTCTAAAATCAGCACTCGATCTGCTAATGCATAAACCTCCTCCAAGCGATGCTCAGCAAGAAGTACTGTCAACCCTGTCTCTAGATTCAAACGCTTGAGTGTATGAAGAAAATGACTAGCATGAACCGGGTCCAAATGAGCCGTCGGTTCATCCAATAGCAAGAGCTGAGGACGAATAGCCAGAATCGACGCTAGATTGAGCAGTTGTTTTTGTCCACCCGACATCGTCCGTGTCTGTTGATTGATCCAGGGTTCTATTCCCAAATAAGCACTCGTTTCCGCTGCACGTCGCCTCATATATGGAGGAGAAAAACCAAGATTTTCCATCCCAAACGCTAATTCTTCCAATCCTTTTTCCATCACGATTTGATGCTCCGGATGCTGAAACAAGAACCCAATCTCCTGAGCCGCTCGCCCATCTTCCAACTCCTGCAATCGCATACCTTGATAAAAAATCTCGCCTGCACGATTGCCCACTGGTTGTAATTCCTGCTTTAACAACCGGAGTAGGGTGCTTTTTCCTGATCCTGTCGGACCACAAAGAAGGACAAATTCTCCTGGAGCAATCGAGAAGGAGATCTGCTGAAGGGTGGGAGCCGCGTTCTCTGGATAAGTAAAGCTGACATTTTCACAAGAGAGAATATTCATTTCATCATCTCCTTCATTTCCACCCATATAGGAAAACTTAAGAATAGCAGGTAGCCAATCAACATGGCCCACTCCATTCGTTCAAGTCGCAAGGTTTCTAACTCTGGATAAATCGTGAGTGCTCCCCACCCTTTCACTCTCCCCCAACAACAACAAACCAACAACACCAGTAAAAAAAGTCCCGCTAGCACATCTCTTACTCTCCAAGACCAGGTGGGATACGATGTACGCCTCCCTCTTCCAAAACCACGCGCCCTCATGGAATCTGCTGTCTGTAAGCCATCCTCTAACGACCACGTAAGGAGTACCTCTAATTGACTCATACCTGTACGCATACGCTCTCGTACACTAAGGGAGACAAATTCTCGTCGAACGCGCTGTACTTTCCTTATTTCCTCCAAGCGATTTTGTAAAAGGGGAACAAAACGAAGTGCAATCATCGTCAATAGTGCCCATCGTGGAAGAAAGCGTGCCGATAGATAAAGAAATTTATCAGAAGAAAGGATCTGTTGGTAGGAAATAAAAACAAGAAGGAGCGCAACCAGAATAGCCGCCATCATACTCCCATACAGGAGAGCTTCTCCTGTCATGCGAAAAGTCCCACTTTGCCAAAGTACGTGAGTCCCGCGGTGGGAAGTCAAGACATTGACGATCACTAGGATGCCCACCGTCCACCCCATCATCTTTTTCCAACGAAAGAGTGATTCTCCCCCATCATAAAGAAGGTTCACTGCTGTCAATACAGCAGCGCCCATCAAAAGAAAGATCGGATGAAAGAAGAGAAATAGCAGGATCATCGCACCTACGTAATATAAACCGGCTACTGCTGGATGCATTTGCTGAAAACCACTTGTCATCGAAAATTAGCTCCAATATCTTTTCCCAAATTGCGGGTATAGAGCCACTCCACTCGGTCACCTTTTTCCAAAGGATAAATGCCTGCACTCCGATCGGGAAAAACACCATCGACACGATACATCCAACCGCTTTCTGCTCCTTTATCAAATTCGTATAGTTGATTAATTCCCTCTACGTACAGCGTATGCGACCAGCCTCGGTACTCCATTTGAATACCTTCGTCCTGCGTAGCGCGAACCAGTGCATCAAACACGGTATCTTCACTTTCAATTTCCACGGACCTGGCGCTTAAAATCTCCTCTCCATCTACCCCGTGAATCGAAAAGATGACCGATTCTTTTGCCTCTGCCTTATTGGAATGCGTCGATAGAACAGAGCTTTCTGTTCTATCAATCACGGACTTTTGCCTTGTATCCGATTGATTCGTCCGCGCTTCTGTACTCAATGAATCCTTTTCAACCGATCTCGTTTGTTGCTTCTCTTGGGTCGACGGAGACTTTCTCTCTCCTGTTGCAATAGAATTCTCTGATGAGGTAGCCGCCGCATGAGGTTGTTCATGATTTTCCTGTGGAGTACGCAAACTTTCTTGTTGTATCCCGTGTTGTTCTACTTGTGGTGAAGAAGCAGCATCCGTTTGAAAAACAAACGTCCGAGTAAGTTCCCATCCCCCAGCACCTGTGACAAGAAGTCCTATGGCAACAAGAAGAAGCGCCGCTCTTTTTTTGAATCTCATTGCCATCCTCTCCTCTGTTCATAGAGATACAAACATAACCCGATTAAGCAAATAATCATGCCCATCAGAAGTATGAGTAAGCCTCTGTGAACCTCATTCGCTTGGTTATTCGTAGCAGAAGCGTTAGGAGCAAACGCATATTGCGTCAACTCTTCTTCAGTGGACTCGGTACCCTCTTCCATTCTCTCAAGTGGTTCATTTGATGCTGGGGGAGAAGGAGCCGTGCTCGAAGAAACCGAGGAAGCTCCGGGAGAAGAGGAGGAGTTATGATAAACCGTTGTTTCTCTTATCACCTCTTTGTAAGGTGGTTGCGGGGATGGGGCAGGTACTTGAACAACCTCAACCACCTTGAGATGCCTATCAACTGTTGGTTCTTTCATCTCATGTGGATCAGGGGCAGGCGTCGACGGTTGAGAGGGAGAAGGATCTGGTACAGGATCAGGTGATGGTGGAACATCCACAGGAGGCTCTTCTGGTTCAGGAGAGACCGGTTTAAAATCATAGATACGTGGTTTTCCCGTTAATAGGTTTCGATAAGCGGTGAGCGCAATTAATGCTTGTTCACTAGCCATAAGATTGCTCCCCCCATCCTCCACATGGGCAAAGCCACCGTCCACTTGTTGATAGGTAAGCAAATTATCGATGACACTCCCACCTGGTTTGGTGAAAGCAAGTGACGTGGGTGCTATCCCGTTCGAACAAAGAGCAATCACCACTTGTGAAGCGCTTTCACTTGTCTCCGATCCCCACGAATAAAAACCTCCGCTCTCCTTCTGCTGAGACGAAAGCCAGACAAACCCTTTTTGTTTTGCCTCTTCCACTTCCTTCCCTTCATAAGGAGCCAAAGAGGTTAATGTCATCGCAGTAATATCCACATCGCCGGTCCCTTGAACAAGGGACCAGCTTCCATCATTGTTCTGATGATCGAGAAGCCACTGCACAAGTTGATCGCGATTCCATAACGCATCATCTGGAACTGTGTATCCATAAGAATCAAGTGCTATCAGAGCAAAAATGACCCCATTGCTTCCTTGGTAGGTCATCCGCTCACTGTTGTACAACTTTTCTACCAAGTTATAGCCAGCCACATTTTGCGCATTACCTCCGGCTGCTCCTATGCCCATAATCAATCGTTCATAGTCTGTCACTTTACGAAATTCTCCGTTATTTGCCTTGACTTGCCCCTCTACCTGTGAAAGATAACCTTCAGGAATCCAACCCTCAGCTTGAGACAATCCAATCACTTGCCATTCAGATGAAGCAAAATTGGACTTCACCCATTGGATCAAGGAGGATAATTCCGGACTATCTTCTGGTTCCTCCATGTTACTGTCCTTATTTTTTTCTTCCCCTTGTGAACTCTTTTTCGCTGTATCAGAAGAGGCTGATTGCCGTTTCATAGAGACTTCTTTTGATAAGTTTTTCGCCTTTTCAATCCGTGCATTCCCTGAAGAATCTAACTCATTTCTTTCACCTGTTGTTTCCTGTTTTTCTCCTTCATCCGTTTGTTCGCCCTTTATTGCCTCCGGTTCGGTCTCTTTTTCTTGGATCGTCTCTCCTTCTTTTTCACTAACCAACTTCTCTTCATTCTCATTACCAGAAGCATCGGAGGAGACTGGTTCACGTGTCTTGTTGTTTCCCACTCTCTCTTGGTTCAAGCTGAGTGGAAAACCCACATCGCCACCGCCATTGGCCGTATACACCCACTCCACTACATCATCATCGTCTAGCTCATACACACCGGCGCTATACAGAGGAAACTGGCCATTAACCCGATACATCCAACCACTTAAGGGACCCCGATCAAACTCGGCTAATCCATCAATTTCATAAACATATAGACTAGAGCCCGTGCCACTGTATCCCACTTGATTTCCAAGCTCTTGATAAAGGACATCAAAAGCAGTATCGCCATCCTCAATTTGGACGGCAGTATCCTGTAAAATGGTCCCTTTTTGTTCATCGCCTACTACCGATAGGGTAATGGCATCGGTCTCCTGAACTTGTATATCAGATGCTTCTCCTAATGCAGTCCCCTGAAATGGAACCAACAATAGGAGCGCCACAAAGATGAGTACCCATCTGCTTCTGTTCATTTTCATAAGCTGATCTCCCCCTTTTGGTTTCATACAAAATAAAAAATACCCGCTCTACGGGTATCGGTTGTCTTTGGACAAGTAAACGAACACACACCATCAACTGGCCTGTATGCTTATCCAGCAACACCTCCTATCCACGTAGGAACTTTTGTGTTCATGTTTAAGGCAGGTCTCCTGGCTTATGTTCATCACCTCCTACTCCTTCCCATCCGTTTGGACAGTGGATATTTAGTAGGAGACTCCCATATACAGTGGCGGGACCGCGCCGGATTTTCACCGGTCTTCCCTTTTAAGCAAATCAATGCGACAACACAAATGATCTGCACCTTAAACGTTGATTATTCTTTTTTGTCGAATTTTCATCAAATTCGAAAGGGTGATTCAATAATCATCATAGCATAAAAGGATGAACGTAAGTCAACATATTTTTAGTCTCAATTCCCTCCCAAGAGAACCACTTTAAAAAACGCTCTTCCCCTCTTCATTTTTCGATTAGTCCCTCTAAATGGTATTTCACAAACTCTTATCTTCCACCTAACAAAAGTGAGATGGTTGCCTGATATACTATCTTCAAGAGAGAATTTTTCGATTTTATTATCGGCTACATTATTCGTCTAGAAGCATAGTAAACCGTCATGGTTAGTACCACACACCTTGGAATGAAAGCATCCCGCATGTGAGAGCCAAGTTCTCTCACAGCCTGGTGGATGGGTGGCGGTATCTCCTGCCTGATCCACGGATCAGAGTCTCTCTAGGAGAAATCGCTCGCCCATCTTCCAATCATCTTTAGGGAGTGCTTTCACCCTTACCTTCATCAGTTATTTTTCATTTAGTGAAATCGAGTTTCACGCAGTTGAGATCTATAAAAAAATCGCTTTACCGTCATCTGACGATAAAGCGATCTTCTTCGTAATTATTATCACTACGTGATTAATTAATGGTCAACATCCGATCGAGTGCGATTTGTGACCACTTGGTTGTTTCTGGGTCAACCTTGATGTGGTTTACCACATTTCCTTCTACCAACCCTTCCAGTACCCATAGTAAGTGAGGTTGGTCAATGCGGTTCATCGTGAGACACGGACAAATGGTATTACTCAGGAGGCGAATCTCTTGTTCCGGATGTTCATTGGCTAGGCGTTGAACCAGGTTCACTTCCGTTCCGATTGCCCACTTGCTACCAGCTGGTGCAGCTTCAATCTGCTTGATAATGTAGCTGGTGGAACCATCATCATCGGCCGCTTGCACCACTTCGTGCGAGCATTCCGGATGGACAATGATTTTCATCTCGGGATCGCGTTCACGATGTCCTTTGATTTGATCGACGGTAAACTTCTCGTGAACCGAGCAGTGACCTTTCCATAAAATCATGCGGGTCTCGTCAGGCTCACACTGTAGGTTTTCAAAGTCACCTGCTTTCGGGTCCCATATCACCATCTGCTCCAAAGGAATTCCCATATCAAAGGCCGTATTTCTACCGAGGTGTTGATCCGGTAAGAACAAAATTCGTTTCTTCTGCTCGAATGCCCACTTCATCACTTGATGCGCATTAGAGGAGGTACAGGTCGTCCCTCCGTGGCGACCCACAAACGATTTAATGGCTGCGGTCGAATTTACATAGGTAACGGGGATCACGGTATCTCCCAGTTCCGCCTGAATCGCTTCCCATGCCTCTTCTACTTCATCAATGTCTGCCATATCTGCCATCGAACAACCGGCTCGCATATCCGGCAGAATAACCACTTGTTCATCAGAAGTTAGCGTATCTGTTGTTTCTGCCATAAAGTGAACGCCACAAAAAACGATATACTTCTTATCGCCCAACTTCTCCGCTACCTTAGCTAGTTGCAGTGAGTCTCCACGGTAGTCAGCATACTGAATCACATCATCACGTTGATAGTGGTGGCCCAGGATCACCAAGTCGTCTCCTAATTGTTGGATCGCTTTTCGAATCCGTTCATCATACTCTTTAGCGGAAAGCGAACGCAAAGCTTCTGGCAATTCCGGGTTAACCGGATTTAATATACTCGTTTGCATTATACTTCCTCCTCCCCAGTTGTACCCCAATCCAAGCTAATATCTAATGCAGGTGCCGAATGCGTCAGCCAACCTAGAGAAATCGCATTGACACCCGTTTCTGCAACGCCACGCACTGTCTCTGGTGTTAATCCACCGGAAGCTTCCGTCCATACTCTGCCGGCAATCATATTTACTGCTTCTTTTAATGTTGCGTTGTCCATGTTATCTAATAGGATCGCATCTACATCAAGAGAGAGAATTTCTTTCACCTGTTCCAAGGTGTCGGCTTCCACTTCAATATTCACCATATGACCATTATACCGACGTACCTGATGCACTGCTTTTGCGATACTGCCTGCCATCGCAATATGGTTATCTTTAAGCATCGCACCATGACTTAATCCATAGCGATGATTGGTGCCACCACCCATCCGGACCGCATACTTTTCAAATAAGCGTAATCCAGGAGTGGTTTTTCGTGTATCTAACACCGCGCATTCGAGCCCTTCCAATTGATCCACGATGCGACGTGTTTCAGTGGCGATTCCACTCATCCGTTGCATAAAATTGAGGGCGACGCGCTCTCCGCTTAATAAGGCGCGGGTATTGCCTGAAATATGCGCTACCGCTGTTCCGGCTGCCACCTTTTCCCCTTCTTCTTTGAGAGGCTTAAATTGAAGTTGCTTATCTAAAAGGCGAAACGTCTCTTCTGCTACAGGTAGTCCAGCAAGTACGCCAGTTTGTTTCACTAACAGGGTTACGTGACTCTGATCTTCTTCCGTCGTCAGCGCATCTGTTGTCACATCCCCTGCGCCGATATCTTCTTCTAATGCGGTACGAATGATGGCTTCCATCTGCAATCGATTCATTTGGCTTCTCCCATCTTGACAAGGTAATGTTTTTTCGTCCATTCTTCCAGCGCAGAAGGAAAGTCTTGCCGATAGTGTCCCCCACGGCTTTCTTCGCGCCAAAGAGCAGATTGCATCATCATCTTCCCCGTTGTAATCAGGTTGCGTGCTTCCCAATCAGACGGCGAAAGTTTTGCCTCTATATGAGTGAGCTCAGACAACCCTTCCTGTAAATCCTTCACACAGCGAACAATTCCACAGCGTTGCCACATGACGTCTTGAATTCGCTCCCTCATGGCATCATCTCGCGTAATGGCAAGTAGCGAGGGATCGAGAACAGAAGAATCAATACTTCCTTCCCATGCTGGCAGTTGATCCAACGAGGATGCGACGCGTTGTGCGAATACGGACCCCTCTAAGAGGGAATTGCTCGCCAAGCGATTGGCACCATGAACACCCGTACAAGCAACTTCACCACAAGCATACAAGCGCGGGATGTTGGTTCGCCCATACGAGTCCGTCTGAATGCCTCCCATAATGAAATGAGCCGCCGGTGTCACAGGAAGTAAGTCCTTGGCTGGATGCAAGCCAACCTTGCGGCATTCCTGATAAATGGTTGGAAAGCGCTCTGCAAATCGTTTGCCGATCATACGTGCATCCAGGTAGATGCGCCTCCCTGCCTGCATCTCTTCATAAATGGCACGGGAGACAACGTCACGTGGCGCTAAGTCTTTCCACTCATCGTAGCGACCCATGAAGGCCTCCCCACGATCATTGACTAGTACCGCACCTTCACCCCGCACAGCTTCCGAAACAAGAAACATCGGGTTTTGTTTCACCCCTAAGGCAGTAGGATGAAACTGCATAAACTCCATATCGGTAAGGATGGCACCGGCTCGATGAGCCATAGCCAAACCATCCCCCGTTGCGACTCGATCATTGGTCGTATATTTGAAAAGCTGACCACAACCTCCCGCTGCCATGACGACACCTTTCATAGCTGAATAAATGACAGGCGTGCGGTCCGTTTGAAAGGCCAGTGCTCCAACACATTCACCTTGCTCCATGAAAAGATCGGCCACTAGTGTATGGCTATTAAGCTGAATGTGAGGATGCTCCACCGCTTTAATGAGTAAAGCACTCGAGATTGCTCGGCCGGTTGCATCGCCAGCAGCATGCAAGATGCGAGCAACACTGTGGGCTCCTTCACGGCCTAGTGCCCAATCTTTTCCCTTTCGATCAAAAGCGGCTCCCATCTTTGTCAAGAGATCGATGGTCTTAGGACCGTTTTGTACAAGCACATCCACCGAATCAGGATTGCAGAGGTCTACCCCAGTACGAAGGGTATCCTTACGGTGCAGATCAGGAGAGTCTCCTTCACCAACAGCCGCTGCGATACCACCTTGTGCACGAAAGGAATTGCTGGCTTCCTCTTTTTCTTTTGTTAAGATTGTTACGTTCCCTTTGTCTGCCAGTAAGAGTGCTGTAACCAATCCCGCGATCCCACTCCCGATGACAAGGAAGTCCGTTTTGACCTGTTTCATGTTTGTGATTCCTTTCACATATTAGTCACAATCCGTTGTAGACATTTTCTCATGAATTCATAGAATGTCAACCGGAAAATGCCTTCTATAAGGCATAACATGTAAAAACCCGCGCGCTTGGTGCTTCTATACCACCCCATTGCAAGGACCATGAGGTAAAAGAATGTGAAAAACTTCACTTATTGCTGTCAGACACGCCGGATAAGTTGGAACAAATGATCATTTACATCTCCTTTTACAGCATTCTTACAAGCCAGCTCCTCTCCTCTTTTTTCCTAGAGCATGAGGAAGAGGACTCCTTGAGGAGCCCTCCACCCTTTGACCGAGGAAAGAAAACACCGTAGCCTTCTTCTTATCAATCATTATGTTATATTGTTTATACATCAGTCCAATCCTCACTGCATATCCCAAGGATTATGCCACAAGAGTAATCGATCAATCGTCCCCAAGTGAAAGGAGGATGTAGGCCAGGAAAAGAGTCTCACCTGGCCCCACTTATGAAACCTTTATATTTTGATTATGGAGCCACTTCGCCGATGCGTGAAGAAGTAAAGTCCACCCTTATCCACTATCTGCAACGTGAGTTTGCCAATGCGGGTAGCCTACACGATCCAGGGAGGCAAGCATATGATCGGCTCGAATATGCTCGCTCACAAGTTGCCACAGCTATTGGTGCTACTTCTCGCGAGATCCTCTTTACCAGTGGTGGAACCGAAGCCAACAACTTAGCTGTGCTAGGTGCCGCACGGAAGCACCGTTCGAAAGGAAACCACATTATTACTTCGCAAGCAGAGCATCCAGCGGTACTGGAGCCATGCCATGCGTTAGAAAAAGAAGGATTTCAAGTAACCTACTTACCTGTCAATCCCTATGGGCAAGTAGAGCTCGATACACTAAGGCAAGCCATCACACCGGATACGATTCTTGTCAGTTTGATGGCAGCCAACAATGAAGTAGGTTCCCTCAACCCGATTTCCGTCATCGGTAAGCTCCTTAAAGAACGGGGAATCCTCTTTCACGTAGACGCCATTCAGTGGGTCGGGAAGTTGCCACTTCACTTATCCACCTTAGATATTGATCTTCTCTCTCTTGCTGGCCACAAGATCTATGGACCCAAAGGAGTAGGGGCACTCTACCTCCGTAAGGGGGTTCGCATAGAACCCATTATGTATGGCGGAGGGCAAGAGCGAGGCCTGCGACCTAGTACCCAGAATGTCGCCGCAATCATGGGACTTGGTATCGCAGCAGAACTCATCGCGACAGAAGTGGAGAATGAAGCCAGTCGGCTAACCAGGTTGCGTAACCTCCTCTGGGCACGTATTTCCGAGGAAATAACCGACGTACGCCTCAACGGCCATTCAGAAGAACGCCTCCCAAATAATTTAAATGTTAGCTTTGATCGTGTAGAAGGACAAGCGGTTATGCTAGAACTGAATCGCTACAATATCTCCATCTCCAGTGGGTCCGCATGCAGCGCAGGCAAACATGCTCCTTCTCATGTGTTAATCGCGATGGGTCATGGAGTAGAGTATGCTCATCAGAGCCTGCGAATGACGCTTGGTAAAGAAACAGAAGAAGAAGATATTCATACGTTGGTCGATCGCTTAAAAGAAGTGGTTACCTACTTACGATCGTTGGTGTAATTCGTCACGAAAGCGAAGAGCCCCCTCCCACCTCGAAAAAGGTGGAGGGGGCTCTTCGTTTCAATCACCTACGAATCTGCCTCATGCTTGTTTCAATGATTCCTGTGCGTCTTGCGACAGATGCTGATCCAACCAGGTTATCACATCTTGATATACTTCATTTTTATTCGGTTCATTAAGCATCTCATGCCGACCCTCTTCATAAATTTTCATGCTGACATCTTGTAATCCGGCTTTCCTAAGTAGGTTAGCCACTTTCCCAACCCCTTTACTCTCCTCACCTACGGGATCTTTTTCTCCTGAGAATAGGTAAACCGGTAGTCCATTCGGAATTTTACGTAGCTGCTCCGGTCGATCCAACTGTTTCACACCTGCAATGAGATCACAAAAGAACTGGGCGGTCCCTATTTGACCACACATGGGATCTTCCAGGTATTTATCCACTACTTTAGGATCGCGCGAGAGCCAATCAAATGGGGTACGCACCGGTTGAAAAGACTGATTAAACTTCCCAAAAGATAAGCGATCCAGCAATTCACTGCGTGCTCTTCTTCCTTTAATAGACCTTTGCAACTTCGCTAAAGAAAGTCCCAAAGAACTTAGAAACCCTTGATCTGTTCCTGTTCCAGATAAGATGAGTCCTTGAATCTCTTCGCCATACAATTGCACATAACGACGAGAAAGAAAAGAACCCATACTATGACCAAACAGAAAAAACGGCCCCTCCGGATAGGCACGCTTCATCTCTATCGTCAGCTGATGCATATCTTCCACCGTCCGCTGCCATCCATCTTCATCAGCAAAATGGCCCAATCGCTCTTGGGAACCGGCCGTTTGCCCATGTCCTCGATGATCATTAGCAAACACACGATAGCCCGCCTCTGTCAACTTTTCTGCAAATTCTTCGTAGCGTGCTGAGTGTTCTGCCATTCCGTGGGCAATTTGCACGCTTCCCTTCGCTTCTCCTTCTGGAAGCCATTTGTGAACAAAGATGTTTTCGCCATCAGCTGAGTGAAGCATAAATGTATCTGCTTTCATTACTCGAACCTTCTTTCTGGTGATGATGAATTCCCTTACACGAAAGAGTGAAGCAACCGATTACTTTTGACTCTTACTCATGATCCTATTCTCTACATGTGACGAGAGTTACTTATCCATATTTTATCAGTAACCCACTCACTTGAACATCCCATCTTCATGATAGCCAAATATGGATGGAATTCCACCGCCTCTTCATCACGAAACCTCCCCCTACCCTCCATCACATTTTTAGCCCACTAAAAAAGGCCTCGCTGGAGGCCTTTTCCCGTCATTTTCTCTACCCGGATCGGAAGTAAGATTTAGCGATCATACGCACTGCGGGTGTCCACTGCGAATCAGCGGCCCGCCAGGCATTTAACACCTGATCGGATCCTTCTTGTTCCCAATTGTCCGGTTCCGCTTCCTCTTCACTCGCAAACCACCTCTCCAATTCCAAACAAAACTTTTCCGCATCCTCACCCTTTACAAGTAGTGAAAACACATCCCCCTTCTTCAGCGGGATAAAAAATGATATCAAACCCAACACACTCTTCCCGTTACAGGTTATTTCATCCCGTTGAAAATAATAATTACATTGGTACTGTACACCTGTCCGTGCAAGATTCAGTAGTTGTGGCACCTTTAAAGGAGCCTTCAAGATTAGCTTTTTACTACGTTCCATACCTTCTCCTCCTTTTAATGTTAGAAAATCTTACATCACTTCGCATTAATTTCACTTTATTTCCCATTATAGCATAAAATCAAAATTGATCAACAAATATGTTGTTATAAAAAATGACATATAAATGACATGAGCACTGATACTTGCTATTTACTCGATTTAACGTAATGTTTCCTTACATATTAACTCTCCATTTTTTCATGAGTGTATCCATCATACAAAAACTCCTGCGGGGGATCAGCAGACAACCCAAAGTGATAAAATATCGCTTGTCGAATTCGTTTTGCTGCATGACCATCACCAAAAGGATTCTTCTTGCCCACCATCCGTTGATGCACACGTTTGTCCGTTAGGATCTCCAAACCCGCAGCATAGATTTTCTCTTCCTCATTCCCTACCAATGCGGCTGCCCCTATCCCAACCACTTCCGGTCTTTCCGTCCTATTTCTCATTACCAGCACCGGTACATTTAGCGAAGGTGCTTCCTCTTGAATCCCTCCCGAATCTGTACAGACGATATAGGAACGAGAAAGAAAATTATGAAATTGAATCGGGTCCAGTGGCGAAAGTAAATGAATTCGCCTATGATCACGTAAATGTTCTTCTACCACCTCTTTCACTGCTGGATTGGGATGGACAGGAAAGACCAATTCCGCTTCGGGTACATCATTCACCAATCGCCTCAGTGCTTGAAACATTCCTCGCATCGGCTCTCCCCAACTCTCTCGACGGTGCGCCGTCACGAGGATCAACTTCTTTCCTTTGATCTGCTCTAACAGAGGATGAGAAAAATCTTCACGCACCGTCGTCTGAAAAGCATCAATCACCGTATTACCTGTCTTAAAAATACATTCTTTTGACTTTCCTTCACGTAGAAGATTTTCTACTGCTCCTTTTGTAGGGGCAAAGTGAATTTCCGCTATCACCCCAGCTAGCCGCCGATTTAATTCCTCAGGATAAGGCTCCCACGGGTCTAAGGTGCGTAACCCCGCCTCCACATGCCCCACTGGAATCTTGTGATAGGCAGCCGCCAAACTAGTAGCAAAGGTAGTGGTTGTATCCCCATGCACCAATACCAACTGTGGGTTTACTGCTTGAAAAACTTCTTTCATTCCTTCTAGTATGCGTACAGTCACATCGGTAAGTGTTTGACGTGTGCGCATCACCGTAAGATCAAAATCTTCTTTTAATGAAAAAGCGTCCATAACCTGCTTCAGTAATCCTTGATGCTGCGAGGTAACACAGACATAGCACTTGCAGATTTCACTATTCTGTAGCGCCGTTACCAAAGGAGCCATCTTAATCGCTTCCGGACGAGTCCCAAACACAGCGAGAATTCGCAGCGGTTCCATTTGCATCTCTCCATCCATTTCTAAGTGAAAGATGGACGCTCCCCTTCTTTCTTCCTTTTCACTATGCGTATGCAGATATGACTGACTCATATTCTGAGTAAGTAAAAAGGTTCTCTATTACAAGGTTAAACGCGCTTTAGTATAGTTCGAAACACGGAGGGATCAGATGGAGAATAGCGAACACCTAAGCAGAAAAGCCTTTATAGCAGGGGATTCTCCATCCATTCAGAATAATGGCTTCCCTCACCTGCTTTATGTCATAAACCCTGCTCATCATGAATGTAATGTAGTATGTTATTCGCTTATCTAAAGAAGAAGAACGATGATAGAAGAGGGGAGCTCAACGGCGTATGAAGAAAAAAATTCTCATCGGAAGCCCCGTCCATCAGAAACCGGAAATATTAAAGGAATGTCTCCTTTCACTAGAAGAATTGGATGCAACTCGCTATGCAGCTGACTATTATTTTGTAGATGATAACCGTGATCCTGCCTCCAAACAACTTCTTAGTAGCTTCCAAGAAAAACACCCGAACACCATTATCCAACCATCCGGACATGACCACGAATACAATACCGATGAACAGGGTCATTATGTTGGATGGAGCGAGAAGATTATATGGAAAGTAGCCGCAATGAAAGATGGGGTTATTGATTACGCGGCAAAAGAAGGGTACGACTACCTTTTCCTCGTTGATTCAGACGTCGTTCTTCATCCCTATACCCTGGAACAGCTCTTACAAGCTGACAAAGATATTATCGCTAATATCTTCTGGACACGCTGGCAGCCTCAGCATATCGAGATGCCCCAAGTATGGTTACGAGACTTTTACACCCAACACAACTTAAGTCGCGAACTGAAACTCACTCCCGCACAGGAAGAGCACCTGATGCTCCAGTTCTATCAAAAGCTGAAGCAACCAGGCGTCTATGAGGTTGGTGGGCTTGGAGCCTGCACACTCATTAGTCGCGCCGCCATGGAAGCTGGCTGTCGCTTTCGTGAGATCTACAACATCTCCGTACGCGGGGAGGACCGACACTTCTGCGTGCGAGCAGCCTCTCTCGGTTTCACCCTCTACGTGGACACCCACTATCCCGCTTATCACATTTATCGTTCCTCTGAGTTGCCGGGATTAAAACGGTATAAAGAACGGTATCAAGCAGCCATCAAAGCTGCTGGAAAGGATTCGAGCGATTCCTAAATAGACAGCCATCTGCAAAAGACTACTAACAAAAAGCAAAAATAGCATGTAGGAAGCATAAAAAGAGAGAAGTACATGAAGTCTAGGTATCTATTCCCTCTTCATCAGCCGATTGAATAAGCTTCTCGCTTCCTGCCTCCGCTATCTGTTTCAGACTGATCGCACGCGCTTCGATAAAACCGTACATATACCGCTTTAGAAAAAGAACATCGGCAATTTTTCCTAATAGGCCCAAGGGGGAACGATATTGAAATCTATCTTCCATCATCGTTCCCCCTTCCACTTCCCTAAAGCTATGGGTATGTACAAACGAATGAAAGGCTCCCTTCACCATAACATCCACAAACTCGTAAGGACAGTTCATTTCAGTCACTTTAGCCGTCAACCTCTGCCTCACTCCTAAGTGGACAGCCTCCCACGTAACGACATCCCCTTTCTCCAAGATCCCTTGTGTCACACCACCAACCGCTCGTTCTTGAGTATGTGAAGTAGTCAAAGTATGAACATCAACATGACGCGCTAAGTCGAAGCACTTTTCAATCGGTGAATGGATTTCGATTCGATGATAAATCGTTGGCATGCCTTACTCCTTTTCTGTTTTATTCCCCGGGAAACCATACTCTGATTTTCTATCGATAATCACCACTATCAAGTGGCCGATCACGCTCAAAATACTCACCCAATTGCACTTTCCTTTGATCATCAATGTAGGTAACTCCATCCACCCAATAAACTTCATACGCCTCCTAACAGCTCAATATCTTCGATGGTAACCAGGACCTCTACTGGCTCGCTCATCAATACCCTTCCCTCTCACTTCATGCCATTACAGCACAGCTTCCTCCGTATTATTGCTCAAATAATAATATTTCCGCTCTAATTAGCATTGTTTTTAATATCCTCAGGAACAGTGACCGAACTCATCAACTCTCCCTTTAATGTCATCTCGACCTGAGTATAGCTCACTTGTACATTCTTTGTAGGGTTTTCTGCGTTCGAGTCAGAATCAATGGTTACATCTCTACTACCTAAGGTAACTCCAACAGGCAAGAATGTATGTTTGTCAAATCTGATCTCCCAATCTATAGATACATTCGCACTTCTTAGTTCTCTTCCATCTTCATATTTTGATAATTTCTTAACTAGTGTATCGTAATAGTCCGGAACGTATTTTTTCATTTCCGCATCATTTAATTCCATTTTAACGCTATACACCTCTTCCTTCTTCTCTACTCTTACTTTATCAATCCCCTCTTGTAAAGCCTCCATTGCGACCCTAGGGTCTAAATAATGTTTTTGACCTTCGTCGTATGGAACCGAATAATAGTGAAGAGGCTTGTTTCCATTAGGGGGGTAATTAATGTATAATTGACCGTCTTCTAAATATACATGTTCACCTAATTTTACATTGCTACTATTTTTTATAACATGATTATAATATCCATATGGTTTAAATTGAATATCAATCTGACCCTTAACGGCACCCTTCGGCTCCCTTTTTTTCTCTTCATCTTCATAGTAACTACCTTTGTATTGCTCGCTATATTCATATGAAAGTCCCTTGGTTTTCTCAAGTGCCACTTGTGCTTTCTCTAATATCTCTAATGCTGTCCGCTCTTTCTCATTTTTCCCCTTATTAACAGCAGTTGATTGCGCATCAACTTCTACTTTACTTTCCTCTTTTACAACCTTACTACTACTACATCCAACAATCATAGATACAATCAGGCAAACAATAATAAATATGACTAGATGTTTATTCACTTCTCAATCCCCTTTATCTCTACATAGGATAGATATCCCTATAAAATCATAACATACTATACAATTCCTATATAACTATTTTTTTCATTATTAGCCTATTGGATTCTTACTCCAATCTCGAGTCTAACAGCTAAACATAAATTTAGATTAGCAATCTTTCTAGGAAGAGAAGGGATTGCTTTTTTCATGTCTAATTATGGATGGTTTTTACCCATCATTATCCCTGTTGATATCAGAAAACTGATATAATCCTAGACAAGGGTATGACAGCTTGTGGTGGATTGGCTATACCTCCCGTGAGTGGGGAGGTAACCGCCGATGATCCAACTTGGATTGCTGATTGTTGCGACAATATCTGTTGTTGTAAACATAGCAATGTTCTTCTACAAGATTGGGAAGGATATTGAAAAAAAGTAATCCACCCAGGTCCCTAACCAACGGTGGATTACTTTTCCGATGAAATATTGAATTTCGCGGGAGTCGTCCACCATGGGACGGTCTACCCTAAGTCGCAGGTGTTAGCGCACCTGTCACGTTCTTATTTTATGCCATTATCAGCTACGATAAACGTTTCTTTGTAAAAACTCATGACGATAAAGTCGTCTATCCCTGTTATCTATGACGATAATATCGTCTCTGTAAAATCATCATATCATTATTTTTTGCGATTGTACACAATCGGGTGTGTGTATACACATCTAATTGTGTAACTAAAGCGAAAAAGCCGACTAGGCCTACCCAAACGGTTCTCATCGATTAGCAACAAGATGGGTCAGTGACGTTCACAATTGGTGGCTGTGACGATACAAATGCGCCACTAATTGGGATTAAAATGAGAGCTATGGACAATACCATTGAGATAATAAATTTCATGTATATCAACCTCCATAATGGATTTTTCTTGAATATTCTAGTTCTGTTTAGCTTAATCGAAAGTATGGTAGATCATATCACATCTCACATCGAACTTCACCAAGGAGCTATAGCGAGGCATGCTAACCCTAAACTAGGAAGACATAAGAGAGCAAATCATGGCCACTTCGCGATTACGTATGGAAATCTAACCACGCAAAAAAGAACACCCCTCTGCTTAGACTTAACTTTTTACTGCCTCAAATATTGACTCAAGTCCAGAAGATCTAACTCTAAGTATGAGAATGCTCACTACTCAACTTCCACCTTGATTAGTTTCATAGCAGCTACTAGATTGTCCACTAGTCTTTCGTAATTTTCATTCGTACCAAAAATCCAAGCTGTAGATGGATCAAAACTCTTTGGTGGCAATTTAATTTCATCTCCCACATTCCTAATTGGGAGGACGAATTCTACTCCTTCCACTTCCATAGCAATGTCTAAGCCTTTTACCGCTTTGACTTTCCCAGCTACTTCAGAGGAAGATTGAGTTATACCAGCATATTTTGTTGCAATTTCATCATATGCTTTCCACTTAACAGGTTCCCCTAAAGCACACCTTATCATTTGCTCATGGAGTGAATATCCAGATGCAGCCGGAATAATATGCGAGGTAATAAAGCCACCTCCAGCCCTTGCAGCAACTTCTAGTATTCTTACTCCAGCTGAAGTCACCCTCACTTCGAGGTGGAAAGAGCTATTATCAAGCTCCAGTGCCTTCACAGCAATTCTTGTTTTTTCCTTCAGCTCGTCCACAGATTCACTCGGTAAATTTGAAGGAAAATATGATGTATACTCCAAATAATAGTCTTCTGTCACATCTTTATCTGTGACACCCGCAATATAGACCTCTCCATTTTGCACGAGTCCATCTACCGATACCTCAGGTCCATCAATGAATTCCTCCACGATATATTCACCCGGGTAGTAAGAATGAATATTTTTCCCGTTGGGAGTCGTTGTTTCTGTCATGATTTTATAAATCGAATCCAAGTTGGTTTGTTCGGTTATAGTGAAAATGGATTTACTACCAGATGCCCCCACTGGTTTAAAAATGAGTGGAAATTCAAGCTGATTTACAGCTACTTTCAGGTCATTTAATGACTTGACGAACATAAATCGAGGGCACAATTCAGTCTCTGTACGGTTCAAAGCTTCGCGCATAAGATATTTATTTCGTGCCAAGCGGGCAGATGACTCTGAAAGAGAAGGAAGCCCTAGTAACTGACCAACCTTTGCGACAAGCTCTACATCTTTATCCCCCCAAGTCATTACCCCAGAGAGAGGGGTTTTGTTATGGTATGCTTTTACTGCTTTTAATGATTGCTCGAAGTCAAATGTATTAGTCAATATTACATCATCAATCAATTTCTCTTTCCCATATGGTATTTCAGGATCCGTATCTGTCAACAATGCCACTCTTAATCCCATTTTTTTTGCCGTTTTCAATGGAGCGATACGCTCAACCAAGTGTGATCGAAGATTGATAAACAGGATTGTTAGTTGATCCATGATGATTTACTCCTCATCCATATTGAATAGTTTTTTAAATCGGACGTTTTCTCTATTAGCTCTCTTAACAATATATTGCTTCGATGGCGATTAACCTACAAAAAACTTGCCAAACGAGATCTGAGCTCTGAGAGCCAAACTTCTCAACCCCGTTTGATCTCAAATTCTACAAGTTGCAGGCTACCCGCTATATAAGTTGCTCGTTTCCACATCGCAACAAGTGAGGTAACCTCATGAAACAGATTAACACACTGATTGAAAGTTTACAAAAACTCATAACTGAGGAAGATTGCAGTTTATATTGAATGAAGGGTTTCGCGATGTAGCTCGAAAACTCACATTTTGTGAACTTTTTTAAGTTTTGGGTTGCGGCTTCGACTGAACGGTTGACAGCCTCGTTAGATATAAGAGATGATATAGGGAATGTATGTTCTTTATTAGAGCATTCGTATCCTATATGTCTTTTAGTAAGCCTAAGACAAACGAGGTGATCCTATATGATTTCGCTAATATTCTACGAATCCTCCCATGACGAGGGTCTAAACCAATTTACGCTTCATGAAGAGCAGCGACCCTTTACAGCTCTACCTCGTGATGCTCTTATAAGCTGTGAACAAGATGAGCAGCGCTATCCCATCGTCATTCTCCATGAAGAAGTTCCTGTTGGCTTTTTTGTCCTCCACGCTGGAGAAGGAATTCGTAGCTTTACCGAAAATGACACGGGGATGTTAATCCGTGCCTTATCTATCAATCAGTCTGAACAAGGGAAGGGATATGCTCTACAGGCGATGCAAATGTTGCCTTCATTTGTATACAAGCACTTCCCTTCCATTAACGAACTGGTCTTAGTAGTGAACGAAAGTAATCAAGCCGCACGCAATTTATACCTGAAGTCTGGGTTTCAAGATCACGGACGCAAACGTCAAGGTCCGATTGGTAAACAATCCATCCTACATTTTTCTATTCGTTAATTTCAGGGTCATCCCTTACAGACCAGAAGAGACATTTCATGCCACTCCTTTGGAGCATGCAAAAAAGAACGAAGAGATACCCTCTCTTCGTTCCCGATCCTATTTTCATACACCCATTCTCTCTATTTCTTTTCCATTATAAACTTCTCCCATGAACCAATCATCGTTCGATTAGCGTTGGCCTTCCCATCACGCTCACCAACCACATAGGTGCCGTGCGTACTCTGAAAAGAAAGCTCATCTCCGTCAGCTACACATCCCGTTGCATCGGAGTGGTTGATGATCGTATAACGCTCCCAGGAACGTACTTCCGGTGCCTTGGCATCCAAGGATCCCGTATCAACGGCTCTTACATAATAGCCCCCTCCGGAGCGAATCGCTACAGAGTCACCGCTTCTTATACAGCTTCCATCAATACGTTCTGGTGCAATCAAGGTAAATGTCTCCCAGCTTTGTGCTTTCGTTCGATTGGCATTCACATCGCCACCTCCGTTCCCTTCAGCAACTAAATAGGTATCATGCGCTGTGCGGAACGCCACATTCTCCAATTTTTGTGCCCCATCATTCAATTGATAGTGAAAAATAGCCGCGAAAGGATCGTGATCAGACAGGTCATTCCCGTTATTATCCTTAAACTCTGCTTCAGCGTTATAAAAATCTACCACTTCCAACTGAACAGCATCCGTGCCACGAAAAAGAACCTTATCAATGTTGTCACCAGAAATAGACTCACCCACTGCCGGTATTTCTCCTTCTCTCTCTATTTCCGCCCAAGCATCGGAAAAACCGGCGTCCGTAAATTGCCGTACCCCATCCTCAGTAGAAAAGCGAGAATTAAAATCACCAGCTACAATGACCGCATTGCCTCTAGACTTATTTTCAATCACAGATAAAATCTGTCGGAAGTTTTTCTCACTAATCTCCCCATTTGTATCCGCATGCAGATTGTAAACATCAATGAATACATTATCATCGATCCGATGACGGGCAAATGAGAAACCTTTTGGTGTCAAACAATTGCTCCCATTACGAAAATAGCCTTTACAATCGTTCCACTCTTGGCGCTTGTGATTGGTAAAAGCAAATTGAGAAAGTCGCGTCAATCCATCTCCAAAACCCATGATTCCCGCATGCTCGGAAATATAAGGATGATTTGCTTTTTCCGTCAAATCATCATGATAAAAAAAATCTTCTTGCGCCAAAACTATGTCATACTGGTTGAGCCCAGGGCTAATCTGAATGGTGTTACGGGCTGGATTGGATTGCGATATAGGGTCCCATAACCCAGCAACATTGTAGGTTAACACACTAAAATCACCTTCCTCATTCCCTCCCTCTGCTAGTACTTCACCATTCCAGCCAAAGCTTGTCCCGAGTAACAACAAACATATCCCGATTGCTAATGCTTTTTTCATGAACCTTCCTCCGATCTTCTTATTATTTTTGCTTGATCATACAGAACTTAAAAGTTGTATTGAGCATTCGTTCGACTCACTTTCGACTCACTTCTTAGAAAATAATGAGGGCGTCCCCCGTCTTTCGGACACCCCCACTTTCGCGCTTTCCTTTTACTCCACTTTAAATTCGCGCGATTTCCCTTGATAGTCACGAATCTTTCCACTTATTTTCTTGGATGCTCCTGTATGAACAATGCGATAAGTCCCTGTAGCATCTTCTGGAATCTCCCATTTAATCGTCACAAAGGAGGTCGCCCACAGGGTTGATTTGCGCGTCCATTTAAACGTCGTTTCCCAATCCCCGTCATCGGCCACTTTGATCCAATTTCCATCTACCTTCTTTTGCACCTCTAAATAAGAGGACTCTGTTTGAAAATCGTTGTTTGGGTGACCCGCCCAAAACTGTACATTTACCGTTTCACCCGTTTTGTAACTAGACTCTGCATTGTTTTTTACGTCCCCAAAATCTTTTCCCAGAGGGGCAGCATCATAAATGACTCCAGGAGGAAAGTAAACTTGCTCGTCACTCAAATCTTTCGGAGTCGGTCCTGGCTCTACTTCACTTCCGGTGATGAGGGCGTCCGCAAGCTGATCGTATTGTTGTAGATAAGCACTTAGCGTCCATTTCCCATACAGAGTTGATCCCCCTTCATAGTGCTGGTTTTCATACTCTTCCGGGGTCGTTACATAGCTACTGTAAGAATTGGACAAACCGCTCAGTACAACAACGCTCTCTTGCTCTAAATGCGCATCCATTTTCTCCTCGACCAAATTCATCAATCGACGACCAGACATCGTGGTAAACTCAGCTGGCACCGCCAGGATGGATACCTGTCCGATTTGCACCAACTGCATAGGAAGCACATCAGGCGTCCAAGAATCTGGTGTAACTTGCGAAGTAGCGAATAAAACCGACTTGGGGTAATGTTGTTCCCATAATTCTGGATAGAGGGAGCCACTCATCTCTCCTAAATGAGGAACAATGGTCAGGAGACCGGATAGATAAGGGACCACATTATCATAATCATCAATTTGGTACTCTGGCTGTGCCATACCTTCATGGAAGAAAGAGGAACCAGGCCCATCTTCCGCCCCAGCTGCAAAAGAGTATCCAAAAGCAGCTGGATACGTACGCCTCTCCTCACCATCGGTATACTGAGCATCAATCGTTACATTTTCGATTTCCACGAACTGATGACGAACATCTACGCTTCCCGTCACAGATTGGCTTTCTGATTCTGTTAAATCACGCGCTGCTTCATACTGCGCTTGCCCTGCTATTTCCGTACTTTCTACATCATTAGCACCAAGACCTGTGCCATCCAAATTTACATTGGGGGTTACATCACCAGAGTGTGCTTGCCCAAAAGCAGCCACAAAAGGTTCTTCTCTCTGATTCTCCCCTCCCATCTCCTGTTCAAAGAGATACGAAGCATAGCCTTTGTTGTCCCCTGAAATAAGGTGGTTGTCACTACTCATCGACACACCGTGCAGAGGAAACCAGTTGTACACTCCCAACAATGATCCTTGCTCATTACGAAAGCTGAGTTGCGTCATCGTTTGATCCACATCGGACCCATACTGATTACGCTCACTCTCCGGATTCATCTCATACGATCCCAAAGAGCGGTTGGCACTGATTCCTTCAACTTCTACCTGGCTTACTTCGATGGAACCAGGTTGCAAATGATCGTGTGCACGCACAATCGATTGGTAAATACCATTAACGATGGTCTTATAATTTTCCTCATGAAAACCATAAGTTGAGAAATTGTAGATCCCACGATGTGCATATCCACCTGGTCCGCTATGAGTATGGGTCGCACTTAGCATCACATTTTCGTAACCATAAAGATCACCATACCCATTCTCAACTAGCTTCTCCACCACTCCCTGTTTGACCGATTGAAAGACTTGCCCCAAATCGGCACTAACAAGCACGACCCGTTGATCGCTTGCCCGTTCTTGTACGATAAAGGCACGCGAGCGGAGACGTTGATGAATTCCTTCCGTCTTCTGTTCGGATTTGGCGTACCCCATCATTACCACTTCCGCAGCAGGACCTGTAATATCATAGATTCCTGCCCCAACATTGTACTCGGATTCTGAATTGGCTGCATTGTATGCGCTTACATTTAGGGGGATGATTAACAATATGATACACAATAGTCCGATAACGACCTTTCCCCACACTGCTTTTCTTCTCATGTTGTCACCCTTTCTTTATTTTCGCAAAAGTAATAGGATAACGAAACTCCTGAACGCCTCTTTCTCTATTCCCTACGCTACGAACTCTCTATTTCGAACTGTATTATAGCACACATCGTAAATTTTGAAAATAAAAAAAGAAAGATAATTATACAAAAGCAAGAGAAGTGTAAGTTAAAACCTCTCTTGATTGATATCCACAAAGAAAGAGGGAGCCCTTACTTAAGCAAGCGACTCCCTCATCAAAATCTCCTGTTTTTCCTATTTCCCTTCCAATCTTCTATTTAGCTCGCTTTCACTCCACCAAGATCTCCATGCATCCTACACCCACGCTATAGGGCATGATATCTCCGCTCTACTTCTTTATATGTTTTGTAATCACATATCACAAATAACTGAGCGTCTGTTGGAATGGGTTCCTGCATCCGTCGTACAATCCCAAAATCTTCACGATCGGCAACCAGATTGGCACCATTTTCTCGAAAAAAATGATCAGCATCATCGTATGTATCCCAGCGTGGATGCTTGGTGAAAACATAGAGATCATCCCCTTGCTTCCCGCTTAATAGTTGTTGAAACAAGCGACTTGATCCTTGGTACTGTGACGCTTTTGCCATCAAGTTGGAGGTCATCTGATTGGAGAGGATAAAGTCATCCACTTCAGCATGACGGAAGTTATTCACATGATTCTCTTTCATCACTTCCACCACTGTATACACATCGGCGTTACGCTCTACCCCGAAGTGTTCGATCGCTGTGGCAATCAACAGCGTACGTCCATCTGCCAAAACAGGGTCTTGAATAGAAGAAGGAGAAAAGATCAACACCGACTTCGATTCGGTCACATTGGCTTGTTCTAGCACTTCTTCATCCGTGGGTTCCCCTTGTATATAATGATAGCGTACACCCGTCATTGGAGACCGCTCTAACATATCAATCAAGACGATTTCTGCATCGTGATTAGCCGACATCAGTTCTTTCATCGCGTCTTTCGCTTTATCCGACCAACCGATAATAACATAGTGCCCGCTGCCACGGTATTTCAATTTCCCTTCCTCCTTCATGCGCTTAAAAGTCCCAAATCCATCCACTACTTTTCCGATGACCAACCCAATCAAGCCAATGCCAAATATGTATAAAAAGATGGCCAGCCATTGGCCCTGTGGTGTCGTTGGTGAGTAATCTCCATAACCCACTGTCGTCACCGTTGTCAGCACCCACCAAAACCCGATCCAAGGAGTCTCAAATGTTTCAGGCTCAAGATCGTGAATGATATATGAGCTACAAAGCAGGAGGAGGGAGGTAATCAAAGCGAGAAACCAGTTATTTAATTGCACCGCTGCCGCCACAAATTTACGTATATAATAGATGATTAGCCCTCCCCATCTGACAAAATGATCTATCTCTATCTTAACCAATCTTGCAGGAGCTTGGCAAAATCACTTCACCAACTATTTTAAAGAGTGCCACGCACCCCTAAAAAACAGAAATAATGTAGAGACTTTCATAAAAAAAGCTGACCTCTTCTCATATATATGAGGGGCCAGCTCATTCACGCCTTCCCTTACTTTGCTAGCTCATAAATCGCCTGTGCATAAATGGCCGCGGCTAGTACCAAGTCATCGACAGATAGACATTCATCCTTTTGATGAGCCGTATCCGGACGACCAGGGAATAAAGGACCAAAAGCAACGCCTGTATCGAGCGCACGTGCATAGGTCCCCCCACCAATCGCCATCAACTCGGCTTTTTTCCCTGTTTGTTCTTCAAATACATGTGCCAAGGTCTGTACAAGTGGATGATCATGATCCACCGCATGGGGGTATTTGTGATCAATGAGATCACGTTCGATTTTCATCCCATAGGGGGTTAGCTTCTTCTCAATTTCATCCATTAGTGCCTCCCCATTGCTAGCCAAGGGATAGCGTACATTGAGAACCACTTGTTGTTTCTCTCCCTTTTCATAACGGAAAACACCTGTATTCACGGTTAGTTTACCCACTCGCTCATCCTCTTGCGCGATGGCTAACTTCTCACCAAAGAAGCTATCCACAAAGCAATCATGAATCATACCAATATATTGTTCTCCACTACGATCTAATTTGACACCATGAAGAAAGCGTGCCAACTCCAATGCCGCATTAAGCCCTTGTTCTGGTTCTGATCCATGGTGAGATTTCCCCTCTAAGACCAGGGTTAAATCGGTATTGGCTTCCTCCGCATAACCACGAATTCGGTTTTCCAATAAGAAGTCTTGAAACTGTTCTTTCAGAGTAAAAATGTCTCCTTCTCCTACTAAACTGACTCGAGCAAAATCAGGCACCATGTTGGGACGATAGCCTGCTTCGAAGGAAGAAAGAATCAAGCCTTCAGCTTCCTCTTCTTGTGGTGGTTGAACATTTCCCGCCAAGGAGAGATCCATCAGACCCTTTTCTGCTGTAATGATGGGGAAATCTGCATCAGGGGTAAAGCCCATTGTCGGCATCTCTTCCCGCTCAAAATAGTAGGCCATATCTCTCCATAAGGATTCTTCATCCGTACCCCAAATCAAGCGGATGCGCTTAGACAAAGGAAGGTCCAATTCAGCAATCACCTTTGCAGCAAAAAAAGCGGCCATGGCCGGTCCCTTATCATCAATCGCTCCACGTGCATACAAGTAACCATCCCGTACTTCTGGTGCAAAAGGATCACTGGTCCATCCATCCCCTGCCGGTACAACATCCAAGTGGGCTAGGATGCCAATCAGCTCTTCCCCCTCTCCTATTTCAGCGTGCCCCGCATAACCGTCCACATCTTTCGTATGAAAACCACTTTTATGCGCCAATTGAAGCATATAATCCAATGCTTCCTGGATCTTTTGTCCAAAAGGTGCGCCTTCCCGTGCCGTTTCTTCATCTAATACGCTTTCAATAGCCAATAATTCTTTCGTTGTCGATAGTAATTCTTCTTTTCGCTTTTCCATCTCTTCCAACCAATTAATTTGCATGTTACGTCCTCCTCATCCGAAATCAACGTTTTTCTATCATCCTTTATGTAATTTACTCAGGATCTTTTGCTTTACAAGCCGCTTCCGCTAACTCCTTCATGAGAGCGGAATGAATCGCTCCATTGGTCGCCAAAATGTGCCGAACATGCAATGCATAAGGATTTCCTGACGTATCCGACACTTGTCCGCCCGCTTCTGTCACAAGCAGGGAACCAGCAGCTAAATCCCATGCATTTAGTTGTAGCTCCCAAAAGCCTGTTAATCTTCCTGCCGCCACATAAGCCAGGTGTAGAGCGGCCGATCCTCCTGCACGCAGATTTCGACAGCGTGGAGCGAGATGGTTGATTCCTGCCATATTAATTTCACGAGCAATACGGTCAGCGGCGGGAAAACCCGATGCAATCAAGCTATCTTCCAATTCTTCCTCTCCCGATACCGTCATCGGCTCTCCATTGAGAAAGGCTCCTTTGCCTTTCTCCGCAGTAAAGCATTCTCCCGCAATCGGGTCATAGATAACAGCCGATATCACCTTCCCTTTGTGTGCATAGGCGATGGAAACACAGCAAAAGGGAAAACCATGCACAAAGTTGGTCGTGCCATCGATGGGGTCCACAATCCATAACGAATCCATCTTTTCGTGCGTTTCGGTGGCTTCGGTAGACGCTTCCACTCCAGCAGCCACACCTTCTTCTCCCAAAATCGCATGAGACGGAAAATGATCCAATATCTTCTTTCGAATAATTTCCTCTGCTTGTTTATCCACCTCCGTTACCAAGTCGCTTCGTGAGGATTTATACGAAACCTCTTTATTCGTCCGAATGCGTTCCGCAATTAAAGAACCTGCCCCTTTGGCAGCCAAGATTGCCACTTCTAATGTTGTCACACCTCATCCTCCTTTGTTCCTATGCCCCCTCGGTCTTTCACTGAGACCGCGCATTCTTCGCTTCTATAATAGTATCATGTCCTGTTTACTCTCTGCATCTCCCATTAAATTTTCAAAAAGCGATATAATAGAAAGGAGGGTCACTCTCCCTTCCCTTTGATAAACAAACCAACTTGCACAAAACTCGTATCGGTCCATGCAGAAACATGAATCCAGTGGAGATTTGACTCCCTCTGATGGAAAATCCCACTTAGGGAGACTAAAGAAAGTGGTCTGGTCTACTCCACACACCCTGGATGAAAGCAGTTAACATGGGAGCATCAGGTTCTCTCGCGCCTGGTTGATGGGCGGCGGCATCTCCTATCGCTGCCTGATCCACGGCTCAGAGTCTCTCAAGGAGAAACCACTCGCCCATCTTCCAGCAACTCTAGGGTGAGCTTTCACCCTTATTTTCCATATAACGAAACTCAATTTCACTAGTGGAAACTTTCATTGAACAACTACTCACCGTCAGGAGGATCGTCATGCCAAACATTTGGACTCATATCATCTATGCAGAAGAGAGTTATCACCAACTCAATACCCCTCTTCCGCACGATAAAACCCTACTTCAACTCGGATCCCAGGGGCCAGACTTTCTATTCTATCACCATTTCTGGCCATGGAAAAAAGATCAAGGGGCTAGCGAGCTCGGTAATCAAATGCACACCCATCAATGTGGCCCATTTCTTCTGGCATTGATTCAAGAAGCCAAAGAAGCTACCAGTATTCGTAGCTACGTCATCGGTTTTGTCACTCATCATCTCTTAGACCGCAATACGCATCCTTATATCCACTACAAAGCAGGCTACGACGGATACAATCATCAAAAGCTAGAGATCATTATGGATACGTTAATTGCACAGAAATTACGAGGAATCGCTACGTGGCAAACACCCGTGTCCAAGTGGTTAGATGTAGGAAGCACACTCCCCTCTCCCTTAGTAGACACCTTACGTCGTTTAGGAGATCGCTTTTATCCTGACCTGATGAAAAAAATTCCTCATGAAATCTGGAATGAAGCCTATCAAGACATGCACAAAGCTCTACAATTCTTTTATGATCCCAAAGGAATTAAGACGTTTCTTACAGGCGGAAAGATAGCTCCATTCCGCTATACAAACCAGATTGCAGAAAAGGATTATTTTAATCAGGCCCAAAAACCTTGGATTCATTCTGCACTCGCAACAGAAGAGCATACCGAAACCTTTTGGGACTTATGGGATGCCGCTCTGATAGAAGCCAAAAAGATCCTGCCACTCATCCAAGCTTATTGGCAAGGTGAGGACGTATTTTCATCCATCGAAGAGCAGATCGGAAACATCTCCTACGATACAGGCAAACCGTGTGAAGCAAACTTGAGTAATACCATCGCTGACCCAATCGTATAAACATGTCCGGCGAAAAAAGTAGCTCATACGTCCTTCTATCCGTACCTGTGAATAATGTTCTATGCCTCATCTAGTGCCCATCAGACAGCCTTGATCTTGGTTCGCTACTAGGAAAAACATCGCAAGCCGAGTGCATATTTTTCCTCTTGCTTCCTGTCTCAACTCGTAACACCCGCGATCGCTTCCTTAGATAGCACAAGGCTTTTTAAAACAGAACCAACTATCTCATTCCCTGATGGAGCACTAGCACCTTTCTCTCACTCATGATGAAGAGAAAGGTGAAGTGTCAACTCCAATCAGGAGAACACTTGACAAAGGCCGATAAGTATGCGATTATCTAAATAGACAGACTTCCTTTATCCCTTTAATGAATAGGAAAGAAGAAGTAGCCCCATAAAAAAAGACCTTTCGCAAGGGCCGCCAAACCATTTGCGAAAAGCCGTATAAAATTCCTATGGTGTGAATAAATATTCTTATTCGCTAATTGAATTCAAAACAGAATGGTTTATATCAACAGTCTGGTTAGCTTAAAATGTTTCCAAGTATGAGGCTAGCCAGAACATTCCCCAGTCCTCTACTTCAACTAGATGGAGGACATGCGGGATTCCAACGGTACCAGGTGCACGCATATCAATCGTGGCCGGAATAGCATCAGCCGTTTCATACTGGGATTTCGGATAGAGATAATACTGGTACTCCGAGGTAACTTCATTTAAGTTTTGGACTTGTTGCTCTGCTACTTGTACCTTGTTTACATTAGCTTCTGCTGCATCCACCGAAGACATCGATCCGAAAAGGGCCACTGTTACCGTCAAACCTGCAAGCACTTTCTTATTCAACATTGGTAATCCCTCCTAATTTGTACTTCATGTACACCTTATCACAGACGGAAAGTCGAATACTGTCTAAATCTGTACCCTTATTCAAGTTTGTATTTTCCGAAAATATTGATATGTATACATATAATCTTTCTTACATACCTCGCTTCTACTCTTCGATATTTAAAGAATTTAAACTAATGAAAAGTGTATAAAAATACTCTCCTTTACCTTTCCGTCACAAAATATTCTTCCTCTTAACATAAAACATTTTCCTTCTTTTGTAAGAAAAAAGACCGCATCGCTACAATTACACGCGATCGGCCTTTTTATTATGAGAATAGATATAGAATGAGGCAGCAAAAATGATGAGATAGCCAAGAATGCTATAGATATCAGGAAACTGTGCGAAAAATATATAACTCAAAATCGAGGTATACACCACAGTCGAGTAAAAAAAGATAGATATTTCTTTCGCAGGCGCAAAGTTATAGGCCGCCGTAATTCCTAATTGCCCTAAGGTGGCAAATGAGCCTGCAAGAAGAAGGTAAACGGTTTGTCGCACGCTCATCGGTTCATAATAGATCACCACGAATGGGAGTAACACCACCGTTGAAAAGAAAGAAAAGTAGAAGACAATGGTGAAGAAGTTTTCCTTTTCCCGCAAAAATCGCAGAACCGTATACGCACCTGCGGCAAACATGGCAGACAAAAGACCCGATCCGTATGGGATGACATCAACTGAAAATGCCGGTTTGATAATAAAAAGCGTCCCCACAAAGGCAATCAAGATCGCAATTACCTGAAACGAATGGGCCTTCTCTTTTAAAAATAGCGCAGAAAAGAGAATCAGCAAAAACGGACTTAGTTTATTAAGCATATCCGCATCGGATAACACCAGATGATCGATCGCGTAAAAATAAAAAACAATGCCCAGGGTGCCCAGGATGGAACGTAACAACAAATATTTTTGGTGCTCTTTCTTACCAAAGAAGCGCTTCTTATAGTACCAAACCAAGCCGAAAGCGATCACTGCTGTTACCAGATTGCGAAACATCGTCTTTTGGATAGTGGGCAAATCCCCCGATAGCTTCACAAACACCGCCATCATGGAGAAGCCAAAAGCAGAGAGCAATAAAAGGAGAATTCCTTTTTCCTTGTTTCCCATGTCGATTCCCTAGCTCCAATCTTCAAAGTAAAAAGGTGTGATTGCTGAATGAACCACATCTCACCTATCATCTGTTCAGCAATCTCAACGAATTAGACTACCTGATTCGGAGAGGGAAGTCAACCAGAAATCCCTTACTGTTACTGTTGCTGTTTCTCCATCACCACCCCACGGTGTTCAAAGGGGCAAGTAGCAGTATGAAAATCGAGATCATTCGTTTCAGGAAGAAAATATTGTAACCACTCGCGATTGTGTGCTTCCCCAGGCAAGCCGAGATAAGGGAAGATATCCAGCTCATCATACTCTTTTAACAAGTCACGAATCACTTTCATCGATTTCTTTCCTTGTTCTGTCTTGATTCCAATTTCATCAAATACCCATCCGGGTTGCACTGCAATGATAAAATTGTCCATCCTCCTACTTTTCCGCTGTTGATAGGCGGGTGCATTACAAACAACAAAGATTGGTTCACCATGGTATACAAATTCCCAGTAGGGACTGCCCGTATCCAAGGGAATGCGTTCCGGCCATTCCTTCGGATCCAAGCGGTGAATCTGATTTAAAATACGCCAGAACCTCTCTTCATAGTCTGCTAAGGGCAATGTGCGATCAATGTTAAAAAAGCTGATCAAAGAAGTGTATTTTCCTAGTTGACGGGCTTGTTTTAAGTATTCTCCCAACTCATCTGCTAGCTGCTGAATCGTCTTCTCCTCTACATCTTCGTAAAAGGAAAATCTCATTTCGTCCTTTTTTAATCCTTGGGTAGCAAAAATACAAGGAAACTTCGGGTCGGGAACCAATAAGTTCTCTTGAAACGAAAGAAAAGCCTCTCTGCGCCAATCACTAGGATGCCATTGTAAAATCTCGTTTTGTCCAAACATAACAAGCCCCCTCCCTTTGCTCAGTACATAATATATACAACAAAGGAAGGAGGCATAATGTTAATTAATAGCAGTTCTCTTGGACTTCCCCCGTCTGAAAGGCTAAATCTGTTCAGCGATTAAGGTTCTTTTTTTGTTTTTCATTTCCAAAAATGAATCCTCTGCTAGCTTCTCTAACTTGGCAGAAAAATCTTTTGAATAAAAAACAGGACCCAACTGATCCGGCTCTAATACCAATCCTACTGGCATTAGGTCATTGTATTTCAACATTCCATTTACTTCATCAATCAGCAAGTCAAAAGCAATGTGATAGCAATGTGCTTTTACCTCCCAAATATCATGCAAAGCAAATGGATTCTTTAAACGCCTCGTCCGTAATAAAGGGCCTGAGTCAATGCTACTATTGATAAAATGAAGAGAGGCTCCTGTAGCACAGGTAAAAAGGTCCTCGTCATTGGAGCAAGCCATATTTTCCACTGCATAATATCCTCTTGCATAAGGAAGAGCAGCAGGGTGACTATTAATAATTCTCCCTTTTGTTCGTTCAATCCACTCAGGCGAGAGTAGTTTATCCAACACCATAAAAAACACGAGATCATCTTGAGAGTTTTGTCTCATATCATCCAGTTGTGCCAATGCATGTTCACTGTTTATATCTTGACCCACAAAGCGAGTCTGAGGGAATGACCCTGGAGAGTAAGGAGGAATTCCAAATCGCCCCACCATGGCCCGCTCGTACTTGCTTAAGTTCCCATAGAGAGAAGTAAGCTCTTCCCATTGCTTTGAGGTCAATTTGGTCTTCCCTTTGTGGTATCCATGGAATAAAGCTTTTTCTTTCTCCAGATGTCTATCTAAGTCACTTCTTATCACCACTTCTTTTACTCTATCTATATTCTTAAAGGAATCAATCCATTGAGAAACGAGATAACTGGTGAAAAACTGATTCTCTGTTAGTAAATATAAGTGAGGTTGTTGAGGATCATCACACATCCTGCATCGCTCCTTATGCTAATGATAGTTAAGAGATTGCTCAACGGTTTTTGCCAACTTAGCTCGCCTTAGAGAGTGGATCATCCCGCTGAATCGTCATTTTCTTTTCCGTAGCGTACACTAGAAACATTAAACCCGCGACAAATAATCCAACAAAAGTAAACAATTCACCTGCATACTGATTTCCTATTAACCCTAAAGGAAAAGCTAAAATTAAGGGTATAATCGCTTTTGTAAATTGAAATGCCAAAGTGGAACGTCCCGTCCATAAGATCGTTTCCTCTCTGGTTTGGATATAGTGAAACATCATACTCCTCTGTAGGATGCGGTTGTGGTTAAAAATCAGACCAATCAAACAGCCCGACAAAACAGCCACTCCCCATATGGATATAAAGGCCATCATTCCATCCAAAACCGCTAACACCAAAAATGAGGTTGGTGGTATATATTTTATCCATCGCCCTCTTATGGTGGCGGTAAGGGCCCCCAATCCAGCTGCTGCACTCATCAGACCATACTGCCATGCACTCCATCCCCGAACCTCGTGAAACACAATAGGAAGGAGGAAATTAAAAGCAGCCAACTGAATGGTAAGAACCAGAATTCCACTAATTGCAAGGGTAAGAACCCGTCTTCTTTCTCCTTCTGTCAATGTTTTCTTACTCTCTTTCTCCATCCCTTGCTCTACTTCAGAATGACGTTGCCACTGAAATTTTCGAGCGATAAAAGGAAAGAACATCCCTATTCCTAGCGAAAGAGCGAGACCAACCATGACGAAGGAAACTCCCCCTATATGAAGCAAAAACCCTGCTAAGGCATTCCCTCCAAGTGCCCCTATTTGAATCGCAGTTTGTAAGGTGGAAGATGCCTTATGTGCTGTCAATTTCTTTTCTAAGACCAAATAAGACATAAACGCTTCTAAACTCTGTGTGGAGAGAAATAATACCATGGATAACGTTCCTGCCAAAAGATATAGCTGACCAATTTGAATCCCAGAAGAAAAGAAGATAATCAAGCTTATAGCCAATAAACCTGCTAAACGAGAAAGAGCAAATAAGAGAAGTGGCCTCCTACTGATCCAGTCCCGTACAGTGCGCGAGATTCTTTGCACCATAAAAGGAACTAGACTCATTAGTGCCAAGATGAACCCCACTTGGGTAGCAGAGCCACCTTGCTCCAGCAAGGACCACACCAGGGTAACGGTCAACATTCCTTCGCCACACATCGTGAGCGAAAGAAATAGAATAATAAAGTATTCACGTGACAATGGAATCACCTTTTAACGAAATATGAAGATGTCGTTCCAGTTCACTTGCCTTCTGGCGAATCTTATCAACATCTTTTGGGTCCTCATAGCTCCCGCGTAAGGACAATAATCCCGTAATATCAAAGCCATATGGAGCTTTATGTACCCTGCTACCGGGTGACGCCACAGGATAATAGGCACAAAAGTACGAGTCCTCACTTGCCTCTCCAGCCTTATTCTCCAGAATCCATCCAGATCGATAAATAAATTTTATGCACGTGGTTGCTTTGGGCTTAGGGGAACGCCTCATAAACCAACGGGCTACTGCTAAATCCTCATCCATTATTGCAATGGTATGAGCTGCCACCAGATCCACCCCATAAACATCGCGAAGATTTCGATAAACATGCCCTCCGCTAATCCGAATGCTAAACTCTACAACCTTGTATTTTCCGTTTCGGTCTTGTCTAAGTTCCACATTGAACAAGGTATTTTTTAATAGCAATTGTTCACATATCTCTCGAACCAATCTAATTAGATCTGCTTCATCTCCTCCTAAATAAGGAAGAGTATACTCATTTTCTTCGAAATGTGGCCCCATCATTCTCTTTTTGCTATGTGTCCCTCCTAAGAAGAAGTCCCCATTAATTATGGCACCATCCAAAGTCACTTCTGTGCCCGGCAAAAATTCTTCCAAAAGGACTGGAAAGGGGTAAGAGGAATCTAAGTAGTATAATCCTTCCCTACTATTCGACATTTCTACTATTTTCTCGAATGCTGTCTTTAACGACTCATCGGAGTGCACAAGAGACACATGACTACTAGAAGCAGCTAATGTAGGCTTTATAATAAGCGGATAACCCATGTCATGGGCTACTGAGAGTGCATCAGAGAGGTTGTTCACTCCTTGATAAACTGGAGAGTCAATTCCATGGGTAGAAAGAAATTCTCGCTGTTTGAACTTGTCTCGTGAAATCTCCGCACTTGATAAAGGAACATCCTCTCGTCCTAATCGAATATTTAATTTGGTAGCCAAAATAACATCTGTTTCTTGCCATGTGATAAAGAAGAGAATTCCGTGTTTCCTCGCAACATTCCATATATCTTCCAACGCTTCTTCTTCCGTTTGTTGACTTACTTGATGTACATAGTGAAAACGAAAATCCTCTTTTCTATGTGGAACTTGTGTCCATAAATGAATTTCATCGGCTAATTGCGATACCCGCTCGATATGATCTGCGTGAATACCAACGCCTTTACGCATGAGTAGTCCGATCTTACGCATCTATCATCACTTCCCTATTTTCCTTAAGTTATTATCCTAGTTTGAATTTCATGAATGAGAAGAAGTCTCTGATCTCACAAAATCTCTTGCTTTATTATCGCTCTCCTTCTCCTCCTCTTTCGAGAGACTAGAAAGAAAGGGACATGCTTTTCGTTCGTTAAGCTCATTCGTTTCCGGCAGAAAGTATTGTACCCATTCTCTATTTCCTTCCTCTCCATATATATCTAGGTGAGGGTAGACTGAGATCTCATCATATAGCGACAACAAATCACGAATAACCCTCACCGACTTCTTCCCTTGTGGCGTTTGTAAACCCACTCTATCGAATGTCCAGCGAGGTTGAAAAGAAAGCATAAAAGTAGAAGAATTTCTACTTTTTCTATTATGATGAGCCGGTGTATTACATACAACAAAAATGGGCTCTCCATGAAAAGAAAACTCCCAATAAGGACTATCTGTATTTTGCGGGATATCTTGTGGCCACAGCTTTTTATCCAACTTATGAAGTTGGTTGAGGATAGACCAAAAAATCTCATGATACTTATTAATTGAAAGATCTTTCTCTATATTAACAAATGCAATGAGTGATGTATACGATCCAAACTGTTTAGCATGTGGAAGATAATTTCTTAATTCGTCGGACAAGGTTCTAATCGAATGTAGTGAAGTGTCTTCTAGAAAAGAAAATCTTAGCTCATTTTTCCTAAACCCTTGTGCACCAAAAATACATGGAAAACGTGGATTCAATCCCATCAAATCATTTTCCAATGATAAATATACATTCTTTCTCCAGTCTTTCTCATCAAATTTTTTGATATCATATTTTTCATACATATAGATTACTCCCTATCTTTAGATAATAATTCTTGATTAATGTTTCTTTATTACTATTAAGTACCATAATAGCAAAGGATGAATATATATTCAATATTTTATATAGAAACTTCTTAATTATAGAATAGTATTTATTATACTGTGGCTCAGAGACTCTTCAGGAGGAACCATATCCTGTCTTCCAACTGGTGGCTGAGTGAACTTTCACTCTTATTTTCATGAAAAATAATGCACTCTAAACAATAAAGGTAAAAGTCCATTTATTATTTCAGCGTTCGGCTCACCTTTTCTTTCCACTCTCATCGTGCACCCATCAAGCTTTTAACCCACATCGCTGTGGAGGGAGTTCATCAGAAGATCGCTCTCCCTTCTTACTCTTTCAATAACTTGCGCGCTTCTAGTAATCGCTGTATCCCAGTAAAGAGTTCAATCACAAAGAACAAGAGTGTCACAAAAACCAGGTACTTACTCCACACCATCATGACCGTAAACAGGAGAAAGCCCTCCGTTCGCTCTGCTAACCCCGCTTGATAATAAAACGACTTCATGCCTTTTTTTTCTGTGAGAGCCCCTACTGTCAAAAAGATGGTCATTGAAATGATGATGGAGACAGACAGCAGTAGTAACGCAAACTGTGCATCAGGAAATCGAATCGCCAGCCCCACAATCACAGAGATCTCCACCACGCGATCAAACGTGACATCAAGGACCGTTCCCCAAGCAGAAGGCTTTGTCTGGCGTGCCATGCTACCATCTACCGCATCCAAATAACCCGACAGCCACAAAAATCCAACAGCTACCCAAGGCAGATCCCAAACAATCCATACTCCAGTCGTGATTCCACATAGAAAAGCGATCCATGTGACTTGATTAGCCGTCAATCCCCATTTTAAAAACAGCCTCGCTGTGTGATCCAGCCAAGGCTGGACATGCCTTCTTGCGTGTGTATCAAGCATCTTCTGACGAATCTCCTTTCCCATATATCCATTCCTTCACCTGCTTGCGAAAAAGTAAGGATAACACCGTAATCACGATTAACACCGAGGAGGCGAATAGTATCTGCTTCCAACCACCCACCAGACTACTCCCTACGAATGTATAAGCAAACGTACCGGGGATAATCCCAACCAATGTGGCACATGCAAACGGAAGCAGTTTCACTCGAGATAAACCGGCCATATAACTAATGCCGTCAAACGGAAAGAGGGGGATGAAACGCAAGACGAGGATGACCACAAAACCACGCTCTTCAATCTGTTTGTCTAGTTTAGCCAGTCGTCCCGATAACCTTTTCTCAATCGCCCTTCTGCCCAAGCCCCGTGCCAGCAAAAAGGCTACAATCGCTCCCATAGTGGCACCCACCACCGTGAAAACCGTTCCCCACAAAGGACCAAAGGCCAAGCCACCCGCTAGCGATAAGACAGATGCGGGAAATAATATAATAGGACGCAAGGTATACAAGCCAATATAAATAAATATAGACCAAAATCCAAACTGCAATAAAAACTGCCGAATATCTGTAGGTCCAACATCCCAATAAGACCGACTGACCACCACGAGTCCGATTAACAAAAGGACCGCTATCCACTTTCCTATCTTCTTCACCACTTCTCTTCCCTCCCTTGGTCGTCTCTTATCCAAACTCATCCAAACAAATGAATATTTCGCGGATCGAAACAAAGATCTACCTTGGAACCGTTCGATCCCTTTAAGGGCTCCGATGCCTTTCCCGTCAATACCTGCTCACCAATCAGAATGCTATAGCCATAGGAAGCCCCCTCATCGTAGCAAGAGAGCAGCTCCCCTTCCAAACGAAGAAAAGGAAGCGGAACCTCTTCGTCCTCTCGACACAGATGAATGTCCTCCGGATAGATGGCACCCACCACTTCTTCTCCTGGAGAAAATTGAGTGGTAAATGCTGCTACTGGATAGACGCTCCATGTCGTATCCCATCTCTCTTCTCCCCAACTTCCCGTCACGACCAGTGCACCACCAAACATTTGCGCCACCATCGGTGTGTGGGGGTTCTCGCGCAAGTGGCGCGGGCTGTCCAGCTGCAAAATACGCCCTTCGTGCATAATAGCAATCCGATCCGCCACCTGCACCGCTTCTTCGCGATCATGTGTGACAAAGAGCGCCGTCAGCTGAAGCTTTTTGAGGAGTGTTCGAATGAGGTACCTCATTTTATTGCGTAAGGAGGGGTCCAAACTAGCCAAGGGCTCATCAAGGAGCAAAAGCTCTGCAGAGAGAACCAAAGCACGTGCTAACGACACTCGCTGTTGCTGGCCTCCAGAAAGTTGAGCGGGAAAGCGATCTTCATACCCACTTAACTCTACCCATGCTAGGGCTTCTTTTACTTTCGCTTTTTGTTCCTGTTTGGGCATCCGCTGAGCCTTTAATCCATAAGCAATATTTTCGCGAACCGATAAGTGCGGAAAAAGAAGGGGATGCTGAAACATCATGACAATGTTGCGTTGATGGGTAGGAAGGCTAGTCAGCTCGCGATCCTTGATTTTAACTGAGCCCCGGTCGGTAGGCAAAAGGCCTGCGATCACCTTCAACAAGGTAGATTTCCCTTGTCCCGATTCGCCAATGAGGGCGACAATCTCCCCTTTATTTAGCGTAAGATCCAATCCCGTTAAGATCTGATCCGCACCATAAGATTGATGGATTCCTTCTATTTGTACATACTCCTTCATCGTTTCTCCTCCAAGCTGTCCATCCTCGCGCTTCCATTAATGAATCTGCTTCTTGGCGCCTGCCCCTTGCCAAAGGAACATCACGATCACCCACAACAGAGAAACCATTACAAAGATCAAACTGTAAACCGCAGTAACCGTGCGATCCAATCCGGTAGCAAAAGGATAATACTCCAGTGGCAACGTATGAACACGTCCTCCACCGATTAATACCGTCAACAAGTACTGACTAAATGAGATAAGAAATACCAGTATAGCCGTTGCCGCTACATTGGAGCGAATTTGCGGGAAGGTAACCGTCCAAAAAGCCCGCCACGGGGAAGCACCCAAAGTTTGAGCTTGCTGACTCCACTCCCTGCCAACCAGTTGAAAGCCATGCCCCATTATGAGGATCGCGTAGGGCAAGGTGGGGATTAGATGGACCAACACCACCCCAAGCATCTGATCCGCCCAACCCAAGCGAATAAAAGTTAGGTGAATACCCATAGCGGAGGCAAAGGGAGGCAGCAATAATGGAAGCAAGAAAAAAAATTGCCACCAGCGTCTGATGCGTACTTTCATCTGCGCCAGCGCATTTCCCGCAGGCACTGCCAATAATAGGTTGATCCCGACGACGATCACGCCAATGCTCACACTCATGACTATCGCTTCTAGCAAGCGGCTATCCGCACGAAAAACATATTCCCACCCACGTAATGAAAAGTGTGGCCACAGCTCAGGAAACGGCCAGTTCGCTGCAAAGCTCCACAACACCATGGGCAGAAAGGGAAGCAAAAAGAGACAACCAATGAGTACCCCGATCCACTTTCTCATTCCTGCTTCCCTCCTGTTGCATAAAAAAGTGTCTGTTCATTGCGACGCACGAGCCAAAAGAGTAGAAGGGCAACAAAAAACATTAGGCCCGCCATTACCACCACCAGAGCCATCACGACGGGACGCATGGCCAGCTCCATCTCACTGTACTGTTCATATGCCCATACGGGTAATAGCGGGGGGTACGTTTCTCCAAGTAGAAAAGGTACTTCAAACGAGGTGAAAACAAAGGAAAAGAGAATCAATCCCGCAACCGTCATCGAGGGAAGCAAATAGGGAAGGGTAATTGTCCACCCTCGTCGCCATCGTCCTGCCCCTAAAGTCGCGGCGACTTGTTCGTATGTCTGGTTGACCTGTATGCAAGCGGGCAGGGTCATCAAAAGAACAAACGGAACTTCCTTCCACACATAGGTGAGGATGATCGCCCATCCCCACTCATCATGAACCAAGATCGGAAATTGGACAGGCTGTTGTATCCATCCCAGAGCAAAAGCCATCCTTGATAAAAGGCCGGTCTGTGAAAGTAACCACCCCATGAGATAAGCTGCCACGAGATGAGGGACCAACAAGGGTAATTGAAAGACCCACAACAACTTGCTCCAGCTCCTCGCCCAATGGCTAAGGGCATAGGCAAGTGTCGTTCCAATCACCAAGGAGAGACCCGTCGCTATAAGCCCAATCCGCACAGTGAGAAAGAGCGAATCCCAGAAAGTCTCTAGTTGCAGTAGTTGCCCATAAGCCTCCCCCATCGTGGTTTTCTCTGTAAATGGGACAAACCCCAAGCTCTGCTTGACTGCCTCCACCAATCCCCAGCCGAATAATAGGCCGAGGACCACCAGTGCGGGAAGCAGGAGAAAAGATGGTTTACTCTTTTGCCACATGCTCTTTCCAGCCTTCCTCCAAGAGTTCCACATAACGCGCATCGATTTCCGGCAAACGATGCTCCGCTAATTCTTCCTCCGACAAGGTAGCCTCACCTCGATCGATCGCTTCCCATGCCTGGCGATCTTTCTCACTCAGTTTTGCGGGGTCCAGTGCCATCGGCTCTCCCCAATGTGCAGGGTCCGCTTTCGCCAATTGTGCCGCCGGTGATTCTAGGAAATCGATTGCCACCATCGCCCCTGCCTTGTTAGGAGCATTATAGGGAATAGCCAGGAAGTGCGTATTGCCAATCGTCCCGGAGTCCAATACGACGGAGCGCGTCGTCTCAGGGAATGTTCCTTGCTGGATCAAGTTGCTCGCACGAGCAGGATCATAGCCCATCGTCATCCATACCTCACCATCGGCATAAAGCTGCTCCAACTGCGTTAAGTCCTGAGGATACGTTTTGCCTTCTCGCCACAAAGAGGGTTCCAGTTGGTTCAGTCTATCCCATACATCCGCTTCTACTTTGGCTACCTTTGATGGATCATAGGCACCGCTAAAAGACTCATAACCCCCTGCTTCTTCATATAAGACATGACGAATAAAAGCACTGCCAGTGAAGTCAGGAGGTGCGGGATAGGTAAACTTTCCTGGATGCTTTCTTGCCCAGCTCATCAACCCCTCTAAGGTGCGTGGAGGCTCCTTCACTTTCGCTTCATCATAGAAAAAGACGAACTGTGTCTTTCCCCAAGGGGCTTCCAATCCCTCTACCGCGGTTCCAAAGTCGTGAGTCACATCAGGAGCTTTTTCGTTAACGTATTCCTTAAAGTTAGGTAAACGGTCGGTAAAAGGACCCCACAACAGCTCCGCATCTTTGGCTGTGCGGAAGTTCTCACCGTTAATCCAGAGGATATCCATACTTCCTTCTTCTTTTGCTACCTGCTTCTCGGTAAGGAGCTTTTGAATAGAAGTTTGTGCATCAGCCGCGTGGCGAATGAGCTCCACTCCTGCTTCTTCTCTTAAACGAGGAGCCACCCATTCATCGATATAACGGTTAATCGATTCACTCCCGCCCCACATATAAAGGTGAACCTCGGTCCCGTCCGCTGCACTTGCAATCGCTTCCCAATCTTGTTGGAGAATATCCGTTTCCGCCTGCTCAGAAGAAGATGAAGGACTGCAAGCGACGAGAAACAAAGAGAGGACCCCCATCCATAGAACAACCTTTACTGCATATTTGCGCATGGTTTCTTTTCACTCCCATTCTTTTATTATTCTTGCGCTAAATCATCTTGTGCTCGTTCGGAGTGAATACGTATCGTCTTCCACCCCGTCTTCACAATTTTATCGTGATTAAGTTCCTTCAGCGTACTGCTAACCGTCTCTCGCGTAGAACCAATCATATCAGCTAACTCTTGGTGGGTTAATTGGATGTCCAGCTTCCGATACTCCCCTTTATCCGTACCAAAATCTTGACCTAGCTTCAATAATAGATACAATAATCGCTTGCGTACACTGTGAAAGGCCATATTTTCTAGCATTTCTTCGGCATCCTGTAATCGTTTCGTCAACTCTTTAATAAATGAGAGCGCAAGCTGCGGGCGAACCCGCAAATATTGTTCGAAATCATTTTTCCGTAACACACATAACGCCGTATCTTCCAATGCTTCCACGTACACATTGCGTGTTCCCGTCGTAAATGTTTCAATCTCACCAAATATATTGCCTTCCCCGAGGATCCCTAAAGTAAATGCTTTTCCCTTGGGACTCAGCTTATAGAGGCGCACCTTTCCTTTTTTGAGAAGGTAGAGGACACTTTTATTATCATCTGGCGTGCAAATAAGTGTCCCTTTTTTCGTTACAGCCAATTTTGCCTTCTCATCCAATATTCTAAGGTCCTCTTCCCCTAGCTCTTTCATGATATTGATCTGCGACAGGTGCCACAGCTTATCCATCTGCCTTCTCCCTTTCCTCCCGATAGATGCGCTCAAAGCTTTCAGCATCAAACCCCATCAGCCAGGAATCTCCGATGCGAATAAGAGGAGTTGCCACCACTTTGTTCTCTATTTCCTTTTGGACTTCTTCTTTTCTCACATCCATCACTGCTACGGGTATCGATGCATGCGTAAAATAACGTTGTGCCCGTTCTCCTCCGAGGCATCCTGGGTGCGTATACAGTTTTACGAATGGTTTCATCACCTTATTCCCCTTATTCTCATGTAAGTACACTTCGATAAATCCGAATCTGCTTACTTCATCTTACCGAAAGACCTGGCTAACCTTCTGTAAGATAGCTCACACTTCGCTGGAAATGCTTTGTTGCATTAAGGGATGACTTGAGTGCCACACACCCCAAATGAAAGCAATCATCATGGGAGCATCTGGTTCTCTCATAGCGTGATTGATGAGGTGAGCTCTCATCCTTATATTCAAAGATGATTTGTTTATTAAGTGTCACATTAAGTTCCCTTGAGTGAGGATTTTACTGGAAATTAACTGCTTGACGCTCGTGTTATACTTTTGTTTATATACGAGAGAATAGAGGCTATATAATCATAAGAAAATACTCTTGTTTCTATTACAAAGCTCCCTTATTATATTGTGTAACCAATAGAGGGTGACTATAAATAAATTCACATCGAAAGGAGGTATCCTCAATGAATCCTTCAGGTAAACGTGTCGTCTTAGGGATGTCAGGCGGGGTCGATTCCTCGGTGTCTGCTCTCCTCCTCAAGGAGCAAGGCTATGACGTGATCGGCCTTTTTATGAAAAACTGGGATGACACCGATGAAAATGGGCATTGTACTGCCACGGAAGACTATGAAGACGTGCGACGGGTCTGTTCCCAACTGGGCATTCCCTATTACTCGGTCAATTTTGAAAAAGAGTATAAGGATAAAGTGTTTGCCTACTTCCTTGACGAATACCGACGTGGTCGAACACCTAATCCCGACGTGATGTGTAACCGTGAAATTAAGTTTGGTGAATTCCTCCACAAAGCCATGCAACTAGGGGCCGACTATATCGCCACGGGTCATTATGCCAATGTGGAAAAAATCGATGGTCACTACCGCTTGTTGCGTGGAGCTGATCCGAACAAAGATCAAACCTACTTTCTACATGCCATTAGTCAAGATGCGTTAGCCAAAACCCTTTTTCCCATCGGTGGTTACCAAAAACCCGAACTTCGACGTATAGCAGAAGAAGCAGGACTTGCTACCGCCAAGAAAAAAGATAGTACCGGCATTTGCTTCATCGGTGAACGTGACTTTAAAGAGTTCTTAAGTAACTACTTGCCCGCGCAACCCGGGCCGATGCAAACCCTCGAGGGTGTTGAAAAAGGAACCCATGATGGACTCATGTACTATACACTGGGACAACGTCAAGGACTAGGCATTGGGGGATCCGGTTCTGGAAAGCCATGGTTTGTCGTCGGTAAAGATGTAGAGAAGAACATCCTCTATGTTGGACAAGGTCATGATCATTCTGCTCTTTATTCCAATGGACTCCTTGCCAGCGATCTATCATGGATTAGTGGAGAAGCTCCCACTTTCCCCCTTACCTGTACGGCGAAGTTCCGCTATCGCCAAAAAGATCAAGCCGTAACGGTGTATCCCCATGCAGATGGAGTAAAAGTGGTGTTTGACCAACCACAACGAGCGGTTACTCCAGGACAATCCGTCGTTTTTTATGATGGAGATACCTGTCTCGGTGGAGGCACGATTGACTCCACTTTCTGTCTATCCTAATCATACACGATAAAAAACCGACTTCCTAAAGGAGTCGGTTTTTTATCGTACTGTAACAGAAAGAGTGTAACACCTACACTCTATAGTGGCTAACATCAAATTGTGTTAAGGAATAGGCAAACTCTTTTTGCTTAGGATTTTCATCTTCTTGTGAATCAACAATGAGCCACAATCCTTCGTCAATGTACATGAACAAGAGAATCTCTTCCCAAATCTCTTTTTCTCTGTCGGTTAACGTTACATGCTCTTGGTAACCTGTTACAAACTGACTCCACTCTCCCTGCGTTAACGGACGGGCAGGTGTGAGGTCTATGCCATCGTTATGAAATAGGACACAAGCGATCGCTAAATCCATCAATCTAGGAATAATCCCACCATTATCTGGATCGACTAAAGTTGGTTTTCCGTCTTCATCAAAAATCAAATTATTCGCCTTATAATCTCTACTTGCTGTTACTACCGGTAGTTCTTCCTGTTGCAATTGGGGTAAGCGTGTAGATAGAAACGCTTCTATTCTATGTGCAGTCGATATAAATGTTTTATATGCTGGCCGATCACCAATCCAGCTCTTGATCGTCAGTACATCAGACGAGATCTCTTTTTTATAATCTTCTCCGAATGAATTCCATGTAAAACGACCACTATCATAGACCTCTCGCTGTTGGTGCAGTTGTCCGAGGAGTTTTCCTGCTTCATATAAATCATTGGGTGACCCTGTATATTTTCGGCCATGAATATAGGGATACATCACCCACGTGTGCTCAGCAAAAGAGACAAAAGGCTTATCCTTAAATGGAGTAACAACCTTAATCCCTTGATTTTCAAGATGGAGGAGCCATTGTTTCAAGCGATCGGCTTCCTGGATATCTTTTCTTGTACGCTTGATGATCACATCATGATCCAGGTAAGTACATTGAAATACAGGTGCATAGGGATAGATAGAAGTAGCGTAAGACTCATCCCATGCAATGTCAAACTGGCGAAGTAATTCTCTTATCTCTTTTCGCTCCATGATTAGCCTCCCATAGACATTATTATCTACTATACATAATATTTAATCAAATATCTACTTTATTATACAATTAGATAGAGTCAGAGCCTGTTCCCTCCGTTGAAGACAGATTCTGTCTCTTGCCCTTGTTTCTTGCCTCAACTGTACACTAGGCGGAAACTTTCATAAGATGAAAAACAGGTATCTTCGATGATGGGGGACTAGAACCAAAAACATTTTTTCAAAAGCACTTGACCTTTCCCCTAGGGGAACCCTATACGATAGGAATGGAAAGGAGGACTATCATGCTTACAGTGGGTCGACTAGCGCGCTTGTTCGACATCTCTGCCAAAACCTTACGGTATTATGACGCTATCGGACTTTTCTCTCCCGCCAAAGTAGGAGAAAATCAGTATCGCTATTATTCTCCGGAGCAGATCGGGGTACTACGAACGATATTACTATTTCGCGCGATCGGTCTAGGGTTGGATCGAATCGGCGAAATGCAAGCAAATGGTTCCATCAAAGATAAAGCGAAGGTAAAGGAAGTCTTGCGAGAACATGCCGATGAGATACGCAAAGAGATTGAGGGGAAAAGCAGATTACTCAATCAAGTCGAGGAAACGATTGAACGACTAACATTAAATGGAGGAATGATGATGATACCAAAGATCAAAACCTTAGGTGGGTTTACTATTGTAGGAATAGAGTATCAGAAATCTTCAAGCCAAGATAGTATTGCGGATATTTGGCAACAGCTCCTATCGAGACAACATGAGATTAAGGAGAAGCGAGACGCCTCTGTTTCATATGGCGTGTGCACGCCCATAGATGAAGAAGGTGATTTCTTCTACACAGCAGGATATGAGTCGGATATGAGCCAGTTACCCCCTGGAATGGTGAGCGTAACCGTCCCCGCACAAAAATACGCTATTTTCACCCACTTTGGGTCAGTCGAGAAGTTGGGGCAAACCTATGAAAATATCTACGAAACCTGGTTACCTCAAAACCAGTTGCAAGCTAGTAAAGGCATCGATTTTGAATATTATGGTCCTCGTTTCTTTGGACCTGAAAAAAAAGAGAGCGAAATGAACCTCTATATTCCCATTGGTTAAGTCCTCATAAGACGAAGAGAGGAACCCCTCTCTATCAGAATCCCTTTCTGTTTGCTCTCTGTCGACTTATTCATCCATGACAACCTTAAAACCGGCTCATCCTAGAGCCGGTTTTCCACGGTTTATGACAATTGGGTAAGACAGATCGAGGCAACCACCAGAGAGTTACCGAGACGAAGCCCAGTCTTCATTAGGAAAAGGAAATATAAGTAAATAAGACGACGTTGTTGCCCTCATCTCTCATTGGTATTCCTTCTCCTCTTCGCCTCTGGTAACATTCCTGGCTTTCACTACTTGGGAAAACGATTGTCTGTGCGACTAACCTCGAACTAGTTAATCAAACGAGTAATCGAATCCCTTGTCTTCATCCAGCGTGAATTTTTCCTTCTTTAATCAATGGTAATCGGATGTAGGAGATATTATACCTAACTAGATGATCTTCTTAAATTTAAGGATTTTCACACTTACACTCACTCAGCTAAAACGGGAGCTTTCTCGCGACTCTTCTCTCTTAACAAGTGATATAGCTCCACTGTTGATTGATGCAAGGCACTTTCTGCATCTAAACCATCTACCAATTGATTGCTCTTCGCATCGTAAAAGCGGCAAACATCGTCTTTCGCAAGAAAATACTGATAGTTGACGGTGATTTCGTCTCCAGGAACTAAGTCCCGTTTGGCAAAACAAATACCACAGTGATAAAGAACACTTGGATCAAAGGAATGATTGATGTACTCCTCTTCCGTAATTGCCTCTCCGTATAAAAACTCTTGACCGATGTAGCGTACACCTGTCATAATAATTAATTTATTTTTCAAAGACTGTTCTTTCTGATATTCCTCCTCCGAGAAAAAACGTGCTCCTTTGGGGAAGATTGCAATCACTTCCCCCTTTTTCACTTCTTCCTCCAGAAAAAGCCCTTCACCTTGAATCGGAGAATTCTTTACAGTTGATTTTACGGTCAACATGGCTCCCTCTCCTTTTTCAATAATCCCCTTAACTCTCGTCACGTGAAACTTCTAGCTTCGTCAAATCCTTCAATGAAATCATGTAATCCGAAGCCATTTGGGATGCTACCTCCACCGGAACACCAGCATCCACCAATTCTTTATACAACGCTCCTACCGCTTTCCCTATATTCTTCCCTGCTTCAGGAGAATAGAGAGTGTCTAGAAGTTGATTAATTAGAGTAGGTAGCTTTTGTGAAGTCATCTCTAGTAGCTGTGAAATCTCTTCTACGGGAATATGTTGATAATCTGTCGACGCCATCATGCTCTCTCCTTCATATAACTCATGTTGGTAGGCCCATTAAGCCTGACGGGTATAGGCCTTATTTAATGTATCCACCACTTGTTCTGCCTGCCCATAGATTTTTTTAAGCTCCATCTGATAGGCATCCATGATGGAACGGCCGATCCGACCTACTGGGAAAAGAGGAATACTCTTCTTCCAATCTATCTCACTATGCACCCATTCTCTTTCCCCTTCCCCTTCAAACGAGGCCATCTTAGTGGATATTTGGTGAAACAACTCCTCTTTTTCCTGGGGAGTCAATACTACGTGTGATTCACTCATCACCTTTTTCTGTAGTTCTTGCATGAGGACATATTCTCTGCGACACCCTGGGCATTGGGCCAGATGGTGATACAAGTTTACTTTCTCACGAATGTCCACCGACCGATTCAGCAAGAAAGGGAATAACGCTTGGGAAGATTGACACTTATCCATGGTTGTTCTTCATCCCCGTTTCTAACCATAACTTCTTTAAATTTTTCTTCAGATGAAAGACACGGCTTTTTACCGTTCCTTCTGGAAGATGAAGCAGAGTGGCAATTTCTTTGTACGAAAACCCTTGTTCATATACCAGATGGAGTAGTTCCTCCGCCTGCGGAGAAAGCTGCTCACGCACATCCTTCAGAGTGAGGTCAAAGGCGATTCGCTCGGTAAAATCACTTCGCTCCATCTTCTCGTCGGCCAGTTCCAACTTCCACTCATCCACTATATTTTCGATATGTTTATACTTTCTCCGCAACAGGTCCATTCGTTTGTTGCGCGCAATCGTATAAACCCAGACGGAGACGGGCGACTGCCCGCGATAGCTTTTTGCATTTGTCCATATGGCCAAGAAAATTTCCTGCAATAAGTCCACAACTTGTTCCTTATCAGAAATACGTTGATAAAGGTAGATAGAAAGCTTATCCACAAATGCCTGGTATAACGACTCAAAGGCTACTTTGTTCCCCTGGCTGGTTTGCTTCACCCATATTCGTAATTGTTTCTCACTGGGAGAAGGGGGATTTTGTCTTTCTTGTTGCTCCACCTCTCATCCACATCCTACGTTCTGTTCTCTTGTTCTATCTTTCTTAACCTCTCTACTTATACAGTCGTACAAAGCGAAAAATGGTTCAATCATTTGCTCATTTTTCTCTAAACTTTTTTCTCTTTTGCCTGCAGATGTTTCACACTTACCATCGTATGGGCAACCAATGCCATCGCTTCTTCCTCTCGCTGACGGCCTGTTCCCAATAAACGATTGCAATGCATATGTGTAAAGCTAGCCAATACTTTTAAGTTCCGGCTATCGGTCAGAGGACGTTGATAGTGATGTTGCCATTGTGTCGCATAGTCCCCTACCTTTTCTCTTCTCCGTTCAAAAAGAGAGAGAAGTTGCTCCTTTTCTTTTTGGCCTACCTGCTTCTGCGGGAAGTACCATCCTATCAAATGATCTTTCCACTTCCGGTAAGAAGATTGGTACTTTTCTTTCCCACGAAAACGTTCAAACCACTGCATACATGCTGATAACTTCAACCCGTATTGTTCCATCAAAGTAAACGTGCTCATAGCGGCCATCACTTCTAGAGGGTAGAACGAGCGATTCTCCCGTTCCCATTGCAATAAGTAGGCAACTACCTGACTATCCACCGCAAACACTCTCTCTGCTGCGGCTATCAACTCACGGCCACCATACCGCTCAATCTCTCTCGAATAAGTATCCAACACGATGCGAGTAACCTCTCGCTTTTCCACAAGAGGAGTAACCCATTTGTGCAAGCGCGGGATCACCTCTTGTGCCAATATCAACGGATCCCCCGTACAGCGCACACGCAAATGATCATCGGGGTCTTTGTAACGCAGGAAGTACCAATCTTGTATCCAACCACCTCTTGCTAACTCCTTCATAAATGGAGTGAGGGAATGAAGAAGAAAAAGATTCTCCTCGGCAGGTGGCAAATACAGTTTAAAATAAAGCCACTCACTTCCTGGAACTTTTACTCGGTCTTCCTCTGAAGAAAGGGAGCGAAAGAATCCCGTGAATGGAGGAAGAGATGCCATTCGGGTTGCACTCTTTTTCTTTTTCAGAGGAAAAACACACTCTGTCATGTACCTTTGACCAGAGGGATCTTGCACCCCTCTTTCCTGCAACGTCCCTATCATCTCTGTTAGAATAACGCTATCCCTTTTCACCAGTTCTTCTTGTAGGAGTTGGAGATGATCATCACACGTCAAATCTAACAGCAAACGTTGATCCTCTTCTCCCAGATAGACGTAACGCGGAACAGACCACTCCTGTTGCCAGTTTGCCAATTGCGCTTTCCATTCACCTAGCGAAATCCCTTCTTCCCACAGCGATTGACTTAACCGCCAACGAGCAGGACGCAAGATCGTGCGCCGATATCGAAGCCGAGGCAGGTAAGGCCATTTGTCTATACTTCCTAGCGATAAGGGAAGAAAGTCTCTTGTCTGTTGTCGGGATACCTCGCTCAGAAAGCGGAAGAGATTAGGTGTCGTGGCTAGGTTGATGGAGTGCGGAACATCCAAAATCACCTCTTGTTCCTTCTCTTTTAATTTAAGATAAAGGCGCTCAGATGTGGCTCCAACGACAATTTCTTCTAAGGGGACTTCGTTGCTCACGCAAGAAGTTGAGCTATTGAGCGCGAGTTCCCTTTTTCGTACTGGTGGACACAAAAAGACATTCGCATAACGCCCGTTTTCCGGTAAATAACGGAGCTCAGTATAACAACGATGGGGGTTGCTCTCTTCTTCTTCCCGATTCAACTCCACAAAAGAAGCTTGCACCTCCGGTTCACATAGATGAAAAAACCGCCCAAACGTTTGGCCGGCTGCTAGCGTGCCCATATGGGGACTTAAGATAAGCAAGTATTCCCCAGCGTCAATCGCTTGCGGAGAAGAAGCAAGCACTTCGGCGATCAGCTCCATCGAATGCGGAGCTGTCTCCATATGGGGAGAACACGCTGCCAACTCCTCTATGATTGAATCATCGATCACGATTTCCGGATCTCCTCGGCGAACCGCCGTTAGTACGAGATCACGGAGTAAGCTATCCCGCCGCTCCGAAATCTTCCCTTTCCTTCCTTCCTTACGGTGACTTTTAGGAAAATGATAGCCAGCAGGTGCCCCTAATCCAATATGCTCATCGAGCAGTTCCAATACCGGAACTTCGCAGTCCGTCCCATATTTTTCTATAAATTCTTGATGATACGCATGCAGATGCGGTTTCCCTCTATCCAATACTCCCAAACGCCATAAACATTCCGCTGCAGCTGCCACTTCTTCACCCACTCGTCTATGCAGGGCAAACTCCTTCATTGTTAGTTTTAAATCCACATGTAGAGGAAGGCGATTAACGGGGAAGAGGGAATTTGCCGCACGCTCTACTGGTTGCAAAGACAAAGGATCGTTTCCTATAAACTGCTGATGATAGTTGGACAATCCATCGGTTATTTTGGCTAGAGATTCTACCTCCTCTTCCACCCCCACAAGCGATTTCAATTGGCGCCACAAGAGAGGCAGTGGGTCCGTTTGGGAAAGGACCGGTCGTAACGAGGTCAGCAGAAATTCTTCTTCAATCAATTTATGTATAAACGATTCAATCTTCGCATCAGGAGCCTGCGGAAAAGAAACTTGTAACTCTTCCAACAATAGTGGAAAGGGAAGACCTTGTTTCGCTAAGGCAAAAGTGGTTTCCAACTCTTTTGTCGCACGCAAGTAGGTTCTATTATCTTGCTCTTTTTCCTGTCCCCTATTAAATGTTGTAACAGCAACATAGTATTTTGCTCTTGAAAGTGTAATCGTTGGATTGGTTTTTAACGTTAATTGTTTTACCACTTCACGTCTTCTCTCTAACTCTTCTATCCACTGAAGAAGCCACCCCATATCTATTCGTGCTTGCTTACGATGCTTAGCCCTCTCCTCTACCATCCACTCCGTTTTTTCCGTAAGTTTGCCCGTCGCCATACCAGCAAATAATCCAAAAGGGGTGGGGCGTGATGACATCCGTAGGGCATAGCGGGCCAGACTATGAAGAATATGCTTTCTCTTCTTTGGTGAGAGGTTCTTCTGGTCCATGCGTTGCATGCGTGCATAGAGAGGGGGGTTGGCTACATACAACGCTTCTCCCACAAGAGGATCTTTCACTAGCGTTGGTAAGTGATTAAAGAGGGATTCTTCGCCAGATATTTGTTGATACTCATCGATCGAGTGCAAAGGCATGCGGATCATGATTTGAGGCAACGGTTCAAATAGCCCTTCACCCTGCTTGTCCGCCATACTTATATCCTCTCCTTTTATGCCGAAAAAGTGGTCTCATTCACGAAGGGATAGACAGAAGGTTGCAACAACTCTTATGCTGCTCTCTGTTCCTATCTCCCTAAGATCACTCTCTCGTTCTCTTCCAGCTCAATGCGCATCTCCTCTTCATTTCGTAAAAACTGATACCATCTGTGACGGAAGCGAACCTGCGGTCCGTCTGAATCCACATGTGCCTCCAACTGCAGCATCTCCGGAATGGAGATGGGATTTTGGCTCTCTACGATTGGCTTATCTTCATCAAAGATTTTCGCATTGTACTTCATAAAGAGTTGATTCATACCCGGGATATATTTTGCGAAATTACGCCCTGTAATACAAAAGAGGGTGGAAAGCCCTTTATCAATAGGCGTAAAGCAATAGTAGTTAATAAAGCGACGATTTCCTCCCCAGGATCTTCTCAGAATCATATGCTGAGGAAAGAGGTATTCGATATGCGCTCCATCAATATGAATATCCCAGTGATCCCCTGTTACTGTAAAAGATAAGTCTGTTACTTCTGGTTTTAGGTAACGACCAATCGTTTTTTTATGAACAAAATAGAGATGAGACATGTCCAATATACTCTCAATGACGCGCGTAATATGTGCATTCCAAGTCGCCGTAGTAGGTGTAAACATATACTCCTGCTGATCCAAATCAGAGAAAAGACGGAGCGGAGGCAAGCGTGATTCTTCTTCCACTTGCAAGGGATAGAGCCAAATAAGAGACGCCTTCTCTTGCACAGGATAAGAGCGGGTATGAGCCAGCGCAGGAATCGGTTTATCCGGATGGGCAGGGATTTTCACACAGGTGCCGTCCCCTGTAAACTGCCAACCGTGATACCCACACTGTAATCGCCCCTCACGAATACAAGATCCTACCGTCAAGTCAGCTCCCCGGTGTGGACAATAGGCATTTAGACACCGGATTTTTCCTCCCTGATCACGAAACAAAACATAATCTTTTCCTAATAATCTCACTTTCTTTGGTTTGTCTTTAATCTCTTTTGCCCATGCAACCGCATACCAAGCAACTGGAAACACATTAATATCCACCTTTCCTCTCTCCTTCCACAAGTATCATGATCCCACTACGGCATCGATCGCTCCCCTCTCCTCGTGATGACCGACGCTCAACCCTTTCGTTCCCCAGACCTTTTCTCTATTTATCCCCTCCTCCTTCCTTCCCTTTTTTATTCTGTAGCCTTTTCCTTCTTTCTTCGTCCATATCCTCGCCAATTCGCAGGGGTGAGATCGACAAAAGTAGACCGATAGATTTCACCTAACTCCTCTACCTTAGTAGCCGGTAACCCACTTCTTTTTAATTCAGTACAAAAGTTGGATACGGCTTTCTTTTTACGCCATTGATAGCGAAAGTAGAAAGGTAAAAAAGCGAACAGGGTACGTGAGCTTTTCCAAATGATACGAATAACAAAAGTCAATTTGATCGTACTAGATGCTCTCTCTTTGCTGTCTCTCACTTTATCCCGCCTTCTCTTTCTTTTGTTTTAAGGAAAAGGGTGTGGATAAGGGTTTAGTGCTTGGTCTAACAGAGGAAGCGAACGGCCTACTTCCCTTGTCCGCGGGTTACCTAGCAAGCGATATTGGTGATTCCCCATTAAATGTTGAAAGCCTGGAATCAATACACGCGTCACGTGCACTCCTAATTTTTTGAGGTCAGGTGTCGTACACTCCTTCACCAACACCGGTAACTCTCTCTCTCCTAGAATTGCGACGACCTTCTCTAATTCCTCTTGCTTCTCACCCTTAAAAAGCTGATAGGAACCTTTCTGTCGCTGCACTAAGCCCTTCATATAATCGCCATTGAGTAAATACGGAACCTGTTTCTTAAGGTGTGGATACTTCGAATACAAAATGGCGTGCTTCTGAAAGGAATCTACCGTATGAAAATCCTCGTCCAACTCCCATTCACGATAGGCGTGTAACAATTCCTGAATATAGATAACCGATTGATTGGCCTCCAACCAAGCTTTATTTATCGCTTGTACCGGATCCAAGCGACACGCACCACCTATTGCAAAAACCTGTTCTCGCTCCAGTGTGACAAACATGGCTGGCAAAGGAAGGTCAATGGACAGATCATACAGCCGGATTACTCCTTGCTGATTTTCACCATAAACCTGAGAGGATTTGGTCCACTCTTCCGCAATCACGCGGGAGGGTAACTGAAAAAGCCATGAATGACAAAATGCATCCCTTTCTATTACCTCATACAGCGAGGTTAGAACGGCTGCCTCAAGATTGGGTCCCGCCGCCAAGCCAGTAGAGATGGCCGGCATGATCCTCGCTTCCCCTTTACGATATCGGTAGGGCAGATAAACCAAAGCGGCTGGAACCCAAACATCTTGCTTGGTTGCCCAGTCATAGGTTTTCGTCCAACGCAGAGGAGAGTCTTCGTCGATTGCTTGAAAACGAAAATTCTGCTGTTCCAGCTGTTTGGCAGAGTAAAATTGGAAGGAAGAAGGATGAAGGGCCTCACGATCACGTGCGATTTCTTTCCACGATGCCCATATCAGCTGTTCGGGATCGTAGAGAGAGGCAGCAAATCGTTCCAATCCCTCTCCGACAGCAGCCGCTTGCGCCACGGTCCTATTTTCTCCTGCCCCTGCTCCCGTACGCTGGCGGAAAGTAGAACTGATTTGACCCAGATCAGCCAAGACACTGGCCGCATAGCAAGCCCTCTCTCCACTATCTTTGTTCATATCGACAATCCTGTTCACCAGTCCCACTTTCTCATCCACAGCCCCTAAAATATCATTCTTCGCTTTTATTCTCTCAATCTCCTTGTAAGCTCTTTCACCACATGCAGAACAGGTTGGCACGGGCAATATGCGATGCTTATTCCACTTGTCACTCTTCCCATCACCCTTCCATAAAACATGATCGGTGATGTGCACCTTCTTCTCCGCATGGTAGCCGCTCCACGCTTGCCATGCCTCACGTACCACATCCGAGATATACGTAGAAGAGCGTGTTTGTACAAGAGGTGGAGACTGCTCTTGTTCCTGTAAAGAGCGGAGCTTTTTCCATTCTTTTCGCTTCGGATCATTCATCTCTAGTCGCATTTGCAAACAGCGATAACAAGCATTCACTTCTTCATGCGACCACAAGGGACCAATAAACGCCTCCTGATTATGTTCCAATCCCATAAAGAGAAATGACCGCTCCTGGGCAACGCACCAGTCACTTAACTGGAAGAAAAAAGGGTCTTGAGGAAGATCGGATGCCACTACCACCCAACCTTGCTCATCCATTTGAGACAACTCTGCTTTCCAATAGTGAAGAGACACCCGTGTGAATGGTAGATTGTTTTTGAGAAAATGGTGTACCCAACTGGCAGCCAGACGCCCTTCTCCTACGAAATAAATGGGACGATGGACGGCTCTTTCCTCCTTCCAGTGGAGGTAACCTTTTTTTGTTAACAGTTCGAGAAACGCAGTCAAATCTTCCTTCCTCATCACTTTCTCCACCTTGGGGAAAATGTCACGAATCGAATAGAATCCGTTGAGATAAGGTAGCACCTCCTGCCTCAAAAGAGCGAATTGATCTCCTTTCATACGTACGATCTCTTTTTCCGATTCAAGAAAGGCCTCTGACTCGCTTAACACATGTATGCCAATTTGCATCGTGGTTTGAGGGTAGTGCGTCTCTAATTTGTTCACCTTTCCTTGCGTTACCATGCTCATTTTCTCCCCTCACTCTCTCCCTCTTTGCGCAGTCTAGATTCTCAAGCCCGTAACTTTTCCTGTGGCATAATGGTAACTTCGATATCATTCTTGGGATAATACGTTACACCTGCCGTCGGGACGATTTCTTGCTGGGGAGCCAAGGTAAAGTCCACCTGTTGGAGCAGTTCACATAAGATGAGTGTCGCTTCTAGTAGAAAAAGATTGCGTCCGATACAGAGTCGAGGTCCCCCTCCAAAAGGAAGATACGCATAGGGAGGAAGTCTGCGATCCAAGCCATCCAGCCACCTCTCGGGGGAAAACTCATCCGGGTTAGAGAAATAGAATGGATTCTGGTGCAGGACAGCTGGTGACAGATAAACATAAGTGTTTTCTGGGAACTGCATCTCTTCCAATTGAAAGGATTGAACCGATTTTCTAGCAATCAGCCATACAACAGGGGTACGACGCAACGTCTCATTAATAACCGCTTGGGTATAAGGAAGCTTTGTTAAATGGTCAATCGATATCGAACGATCACCCACTTTTTCCGCTATTTCTTCTTTCATTTTTGCTAAACAATCTGGGTTTGTCATGAGATGATAGAGGGCCCATGTCAAAGCGGTTGCCGTCGTTTCGTAACCCGCTATTAGATGAGTAACCACCTCATCATAGATCTGTTGATCGGTGAAATGTCTTTCGTCTTCTTTTTTCTGCTTTACTAACATGGAGAGCAGATCATTGCGCTCCTCCACTCCTTTTTCTGCGCTCTGTATGACATTTTGTACGATCTTCTCCATCTCTTTTACGGCTGCTTGAAATTCATCTTCGCTTCGTTTCGCGGATGTTTGCTTGCTTTCATACGTGTAGCGGTTAAAAACCTCTACAATCGCCAAAATGCGCTCCGTCTCCACATCCTCTGTAAAGCCAAAGAAGATTTTTAGCGAGATAGCAATGGTCAAATCGCTCATTTCTGCGAGAAGCTTCACTTTTTTCTGTTGTTGCCAACGAGGCAACCATTGTTGCAGGGTCTCTTGAATCTGGCCACCGTAATGACGAAGATGTGCTGGATTAAATAACGGTTGCAGAAAACGACGTTGTCGTTTCCATTGCTCTCCTTCCGCCGTCACCAACCCATTCCCCATCACTTGACGCCACTCTTCCAAATCCGGCTTCACAAAACGATCCATTTGCTTAAATAAAATCTGCTCCACGTAGCTAGGACGATTAACCAGATAAAAGGAGTGAGTGCCAAACTTAAAGTGATAGATATCTGCGTTTTTCTCTTGAACGGCTCGCGTAAACAGCTGAATCGGATCCTTTTTCCATTCAAGCAGGTGTCCATAAGTAGGATGGGCTCCACTTACCACCGGAATCTCTACGGCTTTCATGCTGTTCTGATCTCCTCTCTCCACTTAGGGTTAGCCCCGTCGTTCTCTCATCTAAATGCATCCTTCATGAGTGCTGGATGTCATCCAGGATAAATCCCTTTATCCTACTCTCTGCTTACACGGGGGCATCCTTCATAAGATGATTCCATTCTTGGTAGTCATGTTTCCGTACATAGCGGGAAACCACATGTTTCACCTCATCAGCAGTAACCGACTGAATCTTCTCCATATACCTTGGTGGTGAAATGGATAAGCATTTAAACATTCCATTCATCACAGCTTGCGCGAGCGTAGACTCACTTTTGTGATGAAAGCGAGTGATTAGACGAGATTGCGCACGCTCCATTTCCGCGCGGGGAAACGGATGGATGCTGAGTCGTTCCACTTCTTCTGAAAATATGTGCTTCATTTTGTCTGCATCATCCGGACGACTGAGAAAGTAAGCAGTAAGGTAACCCCCATCTCCAAATTCCTTGCTAAAAAACTGATAAGCATAAGCCAACTGTTCGCGCTCGCGCAAACGGTAATAAAATCTCCCTCCAGCTCCATTAAGCATTTCACAAGCAACGTGTAAGGCATAGCGGTCCTCTGATCGAAGGGATACCCCTTGGAATGCAAATAACTGATGTACCTGACCTGGTGAAGTTTGAGTAACAAGACGAGCAGGCGGTACTTCTCCCTGAGTAACAAGGGGGGGAGTCTCTACATTCACCTCTTCATCCGCCTCTTCTCCATGTACCTCTTCGAAATTTGCTTCAGGCAAACTAGCTTCTACACTCGTGAGGAACGACTCTAGAGCCTGATCGGAAAGGGAGCCACATAGACTGAGGGTTGCATGAGAGAGATTTACTTGCTCCCTCCCTCGTTTCAGTACCCTATCTGGAATGACCCTTTCAGTAGGCGCGTTACCCTCAAGGAGAAGCTCCCGATAAAGATGATCCCGAAATAAATAGTGAAGCCCGACCGATTGCAATTGATAAAATACCCCTCGTGAGTGGCTTTGTGGCGCTCCCTGTACGATCGCAACGTCCTCCCTAGCCCCTGACCCTGATTGAAAAAAATCCACAACCTGTCCAGCAATTTGTTGAAAATCTGTCTGCATCACTTCTAACAACATGCCAAAAACGTCCGGACGAAAAAGGGGCTTACAATCTCCCAACCGCCGATCTACACTCTCCCTCCATCTCTTCACCATCCCTTGCGCCATTATATAAGGGAGAAAGGGATGATGATTCCAGTCAACAAGTAGACGATTGGGAAAAAGAATAGCCAAAGCGATCAGCCGGGAATCATCCGGCTGATAAATGATTCTCCCATGCTCTTGTAACGGCTTCCACTTTTCCAAGCTACTCCGCCCCCCTTACTCGGCTTATTTTTCATACTCTACTTCAGTTCAATTAGCTCAATCTGATCAAGAATTTCCTCATATTCCTTCGCACCAACGACCTGCTGAAAGTAGAACCATTCAAACCCGACCTGCATCGCCCATGATTCCATTCGTTGCCGTTTGCGATGCCATAGCCGCATGCGTCGGTTTTTTATCCCTTCCCAGTCGCTTGAAGTCAGTTGGGTAAGCAGTGGGTCCAGATCTCCGTTCCACTTCTCTACTTGCGTTTTTTCTTTTCCACGATGAGATACCAGCGTCACCCCACCAAAGCGAGTAGGCATTCGTTCGATTTGCATTCCCTGCAGTGCAGCTACATCCTGTAAAAGAGTAGAGCGGACATAAGAACGGAAGTCGGTTTGAAAGTCGATCCAACCTGTCACCGTACGCTTTTCCTTTTGCTTATTTCCCTGCCATTTTTTCGGGTCGTCCTGCTGACTGAATGTAGGCGAAATCCTGCTTTTCTGCGCTGACCAGGCTCTACCTTGTTTCTTCTTCCCTTCTTCCGTCCACATGGGCTCTTTTATATTCCCTGTGATCACAAAAAGCATGTTTTGCTTTTGGTAGTAATGATGAAAAAAATCGGCAATAGTTGCTTCCTCTATCTTCTCGATCGAATCCTTACTTCCTAGAATTGGATGTTGGTACGCCTCTTCCTTCCACAGAGACGAGAGTTTGCGTTCTCTTGACACCCAATTGGGATCAGCCTGACGCATCCGGAGCTCATGAAGAACAATCGCCCGTTCTCGTTTTATTGCCTCTTCATTCCAAAAAGGGGTCGTAAGTTGCTGAAAAGCTTCTATTGCAATGGATAGATCCTTCGATAAACAAGTGATTTGATACACTGTATATTCGCGGGCTGTTATTCCATGCAGGAGCGCTCCCGCTTGCTCCAAATCGTAGAGAGGAGACGACGGATTTCCTTTCTGACCTAAAAATAAATGCTCTAGGAAATGAGCGACGCCATACTGATCTTCTCCTTCATCCGCACTGCCTGCATCTATCCACATTTGCATAGAGATCAGCGGTGAGGTTCTCCTCACTTTTGAAAGGACCTCTATTTCTTCTAATAAGCTCATTCATCCTCACTTCTCCTCTGTGCTCCCATTAAAGCTAACATCCCTAAGTAGGTGCAATGACGTTGAATACGCAAGTCGTAAGTAGGATGAACCCAATTTCCCGCTGTTTCTTGCGAAGTAACTAAATGTTCCACTAATTTCTCGTACACAGGGTGTTGCCACTGCCCACATACTTCTAGGCACAAGGCAAACTCCCCCACTAAATCGTGAAGACCTTGTTGGATCACCCACTCACTTTGTTCATAGATGTAAGAGAGAATCTGACGGTGCTTCGTCTCATCCACACGCGGTTTTTCTAGCATATCTGCCTCACACAATATGATGTGCGTATAGTAATAAGATTGAAAAAGAAAGGCGACTTCGGGTGGTAATCCCTTGTAGGACTCGGTCGTTACAAAGTAATCCGGAAGAGAAAGGTCACACTTCTTGAAGTTGTAACGATACATGAAGCTGTACAGATGCCCCATTCTACTGATAACGGTTTGCTGTTCATCAAAACCAGCCCGTACCTGCTCCAGCCACTCCTTTGTCCGTGCTTCCGTAGGATAGCGACGATAAAGCAAGTGCGCCAACATGATATAGCCCATTAATTCATCGGCTACTCGGACAAACTCCGTTACTTCCTGCGTACGTGGAGAAGAGATCGCTACCTGTATTTTTTTCGTTTGCGCGAGCCGCTCCTCCACTCCTTTCTCCCACTTTGCCACTTTGGCAGGAGCCTGCTGTGCACAGTGGAAGATCAATAGCTGTTGTAACCATGCATCATCAGCTACCATTAAAATATGATTGTGATTTTTCTCCCACTCTCTCACTGTCAGCCATTGTTCGGCTTTTGCCACCGCTTCTTGCAAAGCCATTTGTTGACCGATCACGAGTAGATCACCTCACATCGAGCCAGTGCATTCACCAACAATCGATTACGGTCATCCGTCATTCCGATCAAAAAATCGCCAGGGATTAACTGCGGGTTTTCTCTGAGCGGTACCTCTGAAAGGATCACCGGTTTCTCAGGGGTAATATAGTGCGTCTCTTCTGTGGTAATGCCTGTGGAGTTATATCCGACTAATATTTTCTGCTTCTCTTTTACATTGGAGCAGACCACTTTCGTACGAAGAACAGGCACACCTTCCTCATTCATCTCTTCTGTTACAAGGGATTCCTCTACCTGTAGTGGACAAATGAACTGTTCATCCGGTAGATGATAAGGCTTTAACTCGCCCTTGTGATTATAGATTAAGACATCACAGTGCATCATGTAGTGGCTACTGTCATGAACGGTTATATTAAAATAGTTTTGCTTGTAATCCCCGATCGCGATGAGGATTTCACTCGTAGCTACTGGATTTTCAGGAGTTAATATAAATCCTTTTTCGCGTGATTCGTGAAATAGCGGGAAGGAGTAGCGGTGAACAATCGAAATTGAATGGGTTAAGTCGATTAACTCACTCGTATAACGAATGCGAATAACGCCTTCACGCACCCGTTCGCTTTCATAGTGGCAACGAATCCCCTGTGAGTATTCCCTGAGATCGCTACTAATTGAGTGTGCGTTAATGGCATCAGCCAAGCTCTTTCCGGCAAATTTCTCATTCGTCATCACATCCGCCACAAGGACGATCTTTGCTTTACGCATCCTGCAAGTCAACCCCTTCTCTTTCATTTTTTATATAAACCAAGCAAGTTTGTCTCCATCCGATCCCCTTCGTTTAGGGAAAGGGATGCGGATACTCGTTCATCACTGGCAAGGGTTGGTTCCATTTTCGCTCTAAATGAGCCCTTCTCTTTTCTCCTAGAAAGCGGTAGGCGTGGTTACCAGAAAGAGGATTAAAGCCTGGAATCAATACACGTACCACGTGAATGCCAATTTGTCTGAGATCCGGTGTTGTCAGGTCGACGGCAATCGCCTCATACCCTTCCTCTTTCAAAGCTTTCACCACCTGCCTAATCTCCGCCTTCGGCTCCATCGATTTTGATTGGAAAGTGGTTTGATTCCAAGTTGCTAGCGGACGCCTGGCAAGCTCTTCCCTCCATGATGAGGAGAGTAAGTAATGACACGGTGTACGCAGATCCATCCGCAGGTTGTAGTAAAGAGCATGTTTTTGAAAAGTATCCACCCAAGTGAAACCTTTCTCTTCCTCCTGCTTTTCATTTCTTACTAGTCCCCGAATATACGGAATACACTGGGCTGCTTCCAGTAGCGCTTTTTTCATGGCTGACTCTGGATCGGTTCTAGCCGCCGAACCAAAGTGAAGAATCTTCTTCTCCTCCTCCCGCTCAATCATCGCCAGAAAGATGGGAAAAGGCAGATCCAAGCTTATATCAAATAGAAAAGGGGTTGTCCGCTCGTTGCGTAGACCGAGCCGTTCGAGAGAAAGGTTTGCCAACCTCTCCTCAGGGACTTGACGCGGGGGCAACTTGGTCAACCACGAGAGCGAAAGCGCATCCCGCTCCATCACTTCATACAATCCCGTCAGAATCGCGTCCTCCAGTGATGGACCGGCCGCCAGCCCAGTGGAGAGGGAGAGTGTAATCAGAGCCTCCCCTTTCTGCCTCCGATAAGGGAGATAAACCAATGATGCAGGCACCCAAGCTTCACGGTACTCTCCAATAGAAAACCCTTTGCTCCAGCACACCGGTGTGGATTCAGTAAATGGCTGAAAAGGAAACCCCGATGCCTGATACTGTTCCGGCGAAAAGAGTTGAAATTGCTCCGGATGAACCGCCTTCTCCATCTGGTTATAAGGAAGTAAAGGGAGCTCCTGCGCTTCATAGATACTGCTCGCATACCGTTCCAGGGTCTCACCTACAGCGGAATTAATCGCTTGTTGGCGTGTATAACCGGCTCCACTATGCCGATACATCGGTAAATCGCTCTTAATCATAGAGAGGTCGGGGGTGGCGCTGGCATAGCTATAGATTGCTGGATCGTCCTCCGAAAGCGAAACTTCTGTGTAGCGATTGACGATTCCGGTGTGTGCATCTACTGCTTGTAACAGTTGGCTTTTCTGCTCCTTCTCCTCCCCTTCTGCCTTCTGCTCAGTGTAGCACGCTTCACACTTGGGAACAGGCAGAAGGGTGTGCCAATACGTACTCTTCTTTTCCCCATTAAAACGGAGGACCCGGTTCGCACTCTCAGCTGTTTGCTCCCATCCATCCGTCCTTTGCTTTATCATGAAACGAACCAAGCTCACCATGACATCTAGCTCTTCCACATCAGGAATCTGTACCAGAGGGATTTCTTGTTCACGTTGCAAATAGGAAGCAAATTCATGCAAAAGCTTTCCCTGTTCATCATTCATCTCCAAGCGGAGACGCAAACATTGATAACAAGCTCCCCCTCGATCAGGATCTCGTAAGGGACCGATCCAAGCTTGGCGATGGTTGTCCATACTGACAAAGAGAGCTTGTTTTTTTCGCTGAATAACCCACTCGTTCACGCTTTTGTAAGTAGGATCAAGTGCGGAATCAAAAGCGACAACGACGAGTTGTTCTTCTTCTCTCTCTATGAGATCGTCCAATGGCAGGTCCTGTTCTACCTCCACAAAAGAGAGTAGCGGCTGCTCATCTTTTTTTAATTTCTGATAGATAGAGGTGGCTAGTTTTCCTTTCCCCACAACCACACAGGGAATCGCCTGTTTCGTAACCGTTTCTACAGCAGAGGATGCCAATAAGTCTGCTTGTGCAAGTGATTGGATCATCTCCTCCACCACTTCTAGCGGAATTTGCGTTCCTATTTGTAATTCCGTCACTGTTTTCTGTCCTGTTAACTGTGGCACAATCTCTTGCACAAATGCCTCAATATAAGGGCTCTTCACCTTGAGAATTCCTGTTCTGGTCTCGATATATCCGACTCCCTCTCCCGCTGCATAAACCCGGATATCCGAACGTAATTGAGGAAGCATCGGATGCGACCGATTTTTCTCCTCTACCTCCATGCCGTCAACTCCCTTTCTGAGCTTTTTCCTGTTTCGGACCAATACACATCACATATAAAACAGACTCATCTATCCCGTTTAAGTAGAGCCGTTCATTCAACGCATCGTCAACAAACCCCATCAATCCATGTCCGACCAATCCTAAGCTAGTAGATAGAAGCAATAGATTTTGTCCAAGATGTCCACAATCCAACATCAAAATTCGATAGCCCCGTTCGCGGTACTTCCATTGATTTCGTTTGAAGTTACCAGAAAACAAAATGGTAATGGCCGCTTCTTCTACCCGCTTCGGGTGGTTAATAAAGGCTTTTACTTCCCTAGCTCGCACCTTTTCACTCACCAACTGCAACTCATGCAAGAGGGGATGATAGTAATAAAGTCCAGGGATGATACCCTCTACCCGCTCAATGAGCAAGTACAAGTCAATAGGGTAAAGCGCACCTCCCGAAGGTGCCGCTCTTAGCGGAATTTCTACGCCACTCTTCTTATTGGTCTGCTTTCCTGTAACGCCGTACGAGTAATAGAGTAGATGAGAGAGTTGACGATAGGAGAGAGAAGCCACCTGCATGCGAGCACTACTCCGACGGTTGAGGATCGACGTTTCCACATCCTGTGTGCGATCCATCTTCACATCTTCTAGCGGATAGATGTGCCTAGCATAACGATAATCCTTGTAAGGTGCTTTCATCACTTGTTCCATTTCATTCGTAATCGCATGCGGAGAAAAAATAAAATCTTCCACTTGTTGAATGGGGTGGATTTTCGAGTTTTCATGATACTGTTCGGAGAGAAGCGTATGCTCCTTGCCACTTGGCATGATGGATTTGTAGGCAAAGTCACTGCCCACCTCCGGCATCATCCAAAAATGATTTGATTTCTCCCTCCCTTCTTCTTCTTCGTATTGGCAAACATAGAGAGGAGGAGCATCCGGCAATACATCATCTAATCGAAGTACAGCAGGAGGGTCTGTTAGGGATGACCTCATCGATTCCTGTTTCATCTCATTCTCTCTTTCACGCTCCATAAGAGAAAGATAAGAAAGTACACCAGAAGCGCTGACACTCTCCTGCTGTTTGGTAAGCAACCAGGGAGCGGGGGAGGAAGTTTTTCGCCCTTCCCAATGTGTGTAAAGAATAATTTTGGCAACAGCATTCTCTACTGCTTCCATCACTGCTTCTCTCAGATGAGTCCCTGTTGCGACGGCTCCAAATCGATAGGATAGCTTCTCAATGTGGACAACAGCTCCGATCACGGCGACGGAGTTAGGCGGTTTCTCTACATATAATGTTATTTCCCCCCCTAAATTGTCGATGGAGTCGCACAAAGAGCGAAGTTCAGGATAACTTTCTTTCCAAGACACGATCTCAAGTCGTTCCCCCCTGTCTGAGGAAAACCCTTTTCTGCGCATCGCATCTTGATATGCTAGAGTCATCGCTTCCCATTCGGTATATCCCAAACCAAATCCCTGCTGTTTGACTTGATACAATGAAGCAAAGATATGAGCCAAAACCTTTTCGATGCACCTTGTGCTCGCCACTTCATAGGAACGACCCACTCCTAGTTGGTAGGGCGCAGATGGATTATTTGCTGGTTTTCCTAGATAGATGTGGAGGGGCAAATAAGCAACAGTGGGAAACGCCTGTAGTTGAATAAATTCGCTTGCAACCAGCTTGTCCAATGAGGGAAAAACTGTTTGTTTCATTCGCAAACCTCCGCCCAGCGGGCCGATCGCACAGGGACAGGCGAGCAACAAGAACAGCGCGTGTTTTTCCATACTTTATGGTGCTGTTGGAGGAACGACTCACATCGAATTCGGACTTTTTTCCCCCATGGTGTTTGCTCACCTGTTCGTAAAACGGTCTCTGTCCAAACATGCGAGAAGTGAGCCATCACCCCGCTAAGATAAGAAGGTTGCAAGGACGGCCAACCTAGCATATAGTGCGAGTCTGACGCTGGAGTATGCTCAGAGGAAGAGGGGAGCGAGGAAGTCTCGAATCCTTGTGTAAACGAAGGACCTTCTACTGCCACTCCACTACGTTCACTTGCGAGTATAGTCTGATCACTTCCTTCTAATGGACACTGCCAACATGCGGTATAGGAGGGCCAAATCCAAGGACCTAACTCCACCTGTGTTGGAGTAAACAGCAAAGGAAGCCAGCGAATGCCCTTCCTATGATATTCTCTATTCCGTTCCAACAACTCCTGATGTGCCTGCTCCTGCGGGAGCACCACCATGACGATTCCATTCTCCAAATCTTCCGTTAGAGTATGTAAAGAATCGCCTTCACTCACTCTCCACCCCAACTTCTTAATAGGTGAAGAAAGTTGCAGAGTAAGGAAAGGATCTCCTGCTATAAAGAGGGTTTGACTTTTCAAACGAAGAAAATGCTCTTCCGGATGTTTTTTCCGGCGTGCAATATACGTAAATAGTTGACAATCCTCCACACTACGAATCTTTTGTGCCGTCTCCTCATTGATAGCAAATAAGATATTCATGTTTTTTAATTGATCTTCAATATTATGTAATTTATGTTTTTCCTCTTCATTTAGCACATCGTCTCGCTTGGCACCTAACTGAAACTTAGGAAGGAGTTTTGTAAATACTTCTTCCATCAGTGGGTCCAATCGAACCGTCCACTGCGCTGTGGAGATCTTAATCTGGAATGCTTCTTCACTGATGCGGCTCGTACTTAAATCTGAACAGGTAAGATAGAAGGCCATCTACCATTCTCTCCCTTATAGATAGGGGAATAGCCAAGGTAACTGGGCGACCTTGGCTATTCCCTTCATTTCTACTATTCTTCGTCTACGTCCAATTCAAGAGAGCTACAGCTACTGGAAACAATGAAGTTTTCGTTCACTTCATTGTTCATCTCTACTTTCTCCTCGATGATTTCGAACATTGTCTTCACCTCGCTTATACTAATTTTGTAATGAAAGGGAATAATGCTGTTAATAATCATCCCTTATCCATAATATAAAACACTCTCCACTCTTTTGTCTACTATTTTTCTGAATATTAATATTTACAAATAATTGTTAGTACAGTCTAGGAATCTTCTTCATAAAAACACCATCATTTGCGCCACACGCCCCAGATGAACGTATTCAACATGGGAGCATCAGGTTCTTTCGGAGCGTGATTGATGGGAGGTGACTCCTCCTATCGCTGCCTGATCCACGGCTCGGGGTTTCTCAAGGAGAACCGCTGGCCCATCTTCCAACCACTCTTAGGATGAGCTTTTAACCCTATCTTCAAGGATATTTTTTCATATAGGGAAATAAACTTTCATATGATAGAAAATTACATAAATTTTCCTCAACTAGATTCTCTTCGCCCTTGCTCTCCATCTAAAGACGGAGGAAAAACAGTCTTCGCTCCGATAGCCATTTTCGTCACTTTCCAGTACGATAAGGATAGATTATATTAGGTAAGGATGCGATCGCATGTTTTCAAAAATGAATGGGCGTATTATTTTCGCCATCTTTCTCATCTTATTCGGAATCATCACATTGCTATATAACCTTGATCTTATTACCTTTGACTTTGTTGACCTATTTACGTTTATCATCAGCACTTTTTGGCCCGTTTTACTCCTATTGTATGGACTGAGATTGTTAACCTCTTCCATACGAAAGCATAAATTTTCTCATGCTGTTCGTTCTCCCTCTTTTTTTATTGGATTGATCTTTCTTCTTCTAGGAACCAATTTTCTTCTCTCTAATCTGGATCTTCCCTATGTGGTTATCAATAATTTCTGGAGTTGGTTCTGGCCTCTTATCATTATATATATTGGAATCCAAGTGCTAACAGCAGAAGGCTTCCTCTCTACTCGTAAACGGAGATGGAAGAATGAAGCCGATGAATATGCCTCTAAGTACCAATACAATAAGAGAAACTTCTCCTGGGTCGGGGAAACACGTATTGGGGACCATCCATTTGAATTGAGTGATCATGAGTCATTTGAATTAGGCATCGGTGAGATGTCCATCAATTTAACACAAGCCATTATTCCAGATAAAGAAATTACTCTACACGTGCGGGGCTGGGTCGGAGAAATCAACCTCTATCTTCCTTCTGATTTACCCGCAGACATTACGAGTTCGATCACGGCAGGAAGTATGACCGTCATTGGCACCGTTCAAGATGGACTATCCAAACAGGTAACTCTTCAAACAGATGGATTTCACGAGGCAAGAAAGCGTATCGTCCTAAACATCTCCCTCGGTGTTGGTGAAGTCCGTGTATTAAAGGTATAGAAGGGAGGAAGATGATGATGAATATTCACCTTTTTCGCAGTCTGCAATGGAAGTGGCTCTTTGCTTTTTTACTCAATAGCTTATTAACTACATGTATTGTTGTCCTTTTTTTTCTCTATTACAGCGCTACCGTTATCAACTTTCTCATCCTTCTTTCGCTTTTGCTTACTACTGGCATCCTCTTTGGTTATTATGTAAGACACCGTTTAAAAAGAAAACTGCGTTCTCTGCAAGAAGGAGCCTTTCTACTGGCTCACGGACACCTATCTCACCGCATCCCGATTATAGGGAATGATGAATTGGCTGAGTTGGCTATTCAGTGGAACCAGGTAGCAGAACGATTAGAGAAACAGGTATCCACTTTACAAAAACTGATCCAAGAGAATCAGCAACTAATAGACGAAGCCAAACAAACGGCTGTTTCAGAGGAGCGAAACCGCTTAGCACGCGACCTCCACGACTCCGTGAGTCAACAGTTATTTGCCATCACCATGACCTCCTCCGCCCTCCTCAAACAGACGGCCCAGCAAGGGTGGAAAGAACAGAACCAAAAGCTCTTACAGAAGCTTGACCAGTTGGCAACCTTAGCTCAATCTCAAATGCGGGCATTGCTCCTTCATCTACGTCCCATTTTGCTATCAGAAGAGGGCCTACCTGCTGGGATCAACCAATTCGTAAGTGAATGGGTGCATAAAACCAAAATAACGATTACACACGAGGTAGAAGATTGTGCAAACATCCCAAAAGGGATCGAGCAACAACTCTTTTATATTTTTCAGGAAGCGATGTCCAATGTTTTTCGCCATAGTGAGGCCACTTCTGTCTCTATTCAAGGAAAACAGACAGAAGGTATGATTCTATTTTCCGTACAAGATGACGGGATTGGCTTTTCAGAGAAAGAAAAGAAAGCGACCTCTTTTGGATTAATCTCCATGAAAGAGCGTGCACAAGAACTGGGAGGAACGCTATCTGTACTCTCACTCAAAGGAAGAGGAACGCGCCTAGAAGTACGTATACCGATGGGATGGAAGGGGTAGAAAGTGATGCCGATTAAAGTTGTTGTGGTGGATGATCATGAGATGGTCCGCTTTGGATTGGTCACCTATCTCACAACAGAAGAGAAAATCGAGGTGGTCGGAGAGGCTACCAATGGACGAGAGGCACTGCCCATCGTCGAGCGAGAGAAACCAGATATCGTCTTACTTGACCTCGTGATGCCACAGATGGATGGAATCGAAACAACCAAAGAGATTTTGGCTCGTTCCCCCAAAAGCAAGATCATTATCCTTACGAGCTATCTACACGATGATAAACTTTTTTCCGTCATCGAAGCTGGTGCCTTTAGTTATCTCTTGAAAACTGCAACGGCAAATGAAATCGTGGAAGCGATCGAGGCCGCAGTCACTGGAGAGGCACGAATTGATCCACAAGTAGCCAGCAAATTGATGAACCGTATGCAACGTAAAGCCCAACGACATGCCCAAAAATTAACCTTACTCACACCACGAGAACGGGAGGTCCTCGTGCTCTTAGGCGAGGCCAAAACTAATCAACAGATCGCAGAGGAACTTTATATCGGGGTGAAGACCGTGAAAACCCACGTAAGCAATCTCTTAGCAAAACTAGATTTAGAAGATCGTACCCAGGCCGCTCTGTTTGCTGTTAAGAATGAGCTGAATCGAAGATAACGGTTGTCATTTCTCATTTATAGAAACGGGCAAATGATGTCATGAGAGGATTGGGGAAGAAGGAGACAGGATATTTGATTGATAAGAGTCCCTCTTCCCTTCCTCCGTCTCTTATAAGAAAGACCCCTAGGCCGAGGTAATTGACTCCACTCCAGTAAAGGGAATCGTGACCGTCCCGTTAGATGTCAGATCCAATGTAAAGAAATCACAGCCAACCGTCGTTATGGTTCCTGTATAGGTCGTCCCACCATTCCCAATGACCGTCACCTCCGTTCCGGTCGTTTGAAAAGCGACCAAGATATCACAAAAGGTGGTGGATGTTGTCCCACACTTACTCGATTTACTACATTGGCAGGGATGACATCCACAACTACCACAACCTTTAAAAGAGCGCTTCCCAAAAACACCATCATCAAAAATCCCACTGTTAATAATGGTGGACATGCTCTTACCTCCTTTCTCTAATCTTGATTATCCTATTCAACCTGTAAAAAAGAGAGACGGCGAATGCCTCAACCATATTTTGCGACTACCTAATAGGCAAATGATGAACTTTTGGGTGATATCCCCTTTAATAGACAACTATCCATATCATCGGGTGAACAACTACAATAACATGGTATGGTAAACAGCAAGGTGGTGAAAAAGATATGGGAAAATGGAAAGTGCCGTATACAAAAAAGCACCGCTGTAAGTACAAAAAACACCGCCGCGGGGATAAGTGGGTGCTTATATGTGTTGAGTGCAATCTGACCTTAGAGGGGAAAAAGAAACTTTGTCGGAAAAAGAAACATCCCCGAAGAAAGTGCCCTCCCTCTAAAAAGAAGATCACCAATGTGAAAAAACAAATCAATGATATTAACACAGATATAGACAATAACAACAAGGTATCTACTTCGAATAATAATCCCACCACGATTACTACAGATAATGAAACCGATGTAGATAACGATATCAAAGCAACGAGTAAAGCAAACAATGAACCCGTAACGGATACAGAATCCAAAGCAAGCAACAATTCTAATGCCTCCAGTCAGTCCTTCAATCAACCAGACACCGACAGTGACTCTTCCGCCCACAATCAAACCGATGCAACGAGTGGTTCACTCTCACACTCCAAGACCGAGAACCCTTCTAACTCCCTCAATCGCTCCGATAGTAATAGCACAAGCGGAGCAGATACTCACTCCGATACCAAGAGCCAGTCCATGTCCAACAACCCCTCCGATGCAACGAGTGGTTCACTTTCCCAAGCAGAGACCGATAGTCATTCCAACTCACTCAATAAATCCGATAGCAACAGTAACAGCGGCGCCACAACCCATTCCAATCCAGACAGCCGGTCCAAAGCAGATAATCAATCCGATGCTCTAAGCGATGCACTCTCCCAATCCGACACCGATAGCCAATCCCAATCCCTTAACCTTGCCGATAGCGATAGCACCAGTGGAGCCACCACACACTCCAATCCAGACAGCCAGTCCAAAGCAGACAATCAATCGGACGCTCTGAGTGATGCACTCTCCCACTCCGACACCGATAGTCAATCCCAATCCCTTAACCTTGCCGATAGCAATAGCACCAGTGGCGCCACAACCCATTCCAATCCAGACAGCCAGTCCAAAGCAGACAATCAATCCGATGCTCTAAGCGATGCACTCTCCCACTCCGACACCGATAGCCAATCCCAGTCCCTTAATCTTGCCGATAGCAATAGCACCAGTGGGGCATCTACCAAATCGGATACCAACAGCTCCTCTCTCTCCAATCCTATTAACCATTCCGCCAGTAATCCTAAAACTGAATCGGAATTATTGAATAACCCCACTACCACGAGCGAAGCCAAGAGTGGCTCAGATGTAGACAATATCTCTAATGTCTCGCCTAAAACCGAAACGGGCAATACGACCAGTGGAAGTGGGGCTCATAGCACTGCAGATACTTCAAGTGGAGTTCAAGCGGATACAGACACCTCCAGTGGAGCTTCGAGTGGTACTGATGTCCACAACATTTCCAATGTTTCTCCCAAAACCGATGCCAATGTATCCACAAGTGAGAGTGGCGCACATAATACTTCCGATACGACAAGTGATGCGACTAACGATACGCAAATTAGTAACGATAGTGCTGCCAATAACGGTGACCTTAAAAGTTGCAACGGTGATAGCAATGCCCTTAATGAATCCGCCAATAACAATCAGAGTGATGCAAATAACAGTATGAAAAGTGAGAGTTCTGCTGAAAACTGTGCTGATAATGATAGTCAATCCAATAACTCATTCGATCATAAAAGCAGTATGAGTAATCATGCCTTTGGAAATGCGAGTTCTGCCAACAATTCAGCTAATACTATCTCTCATGGTAATACCAACTCCTTTACCGTCGGAACCAATACACTAGTCAATGTCCCAGATCATACATTGAGCGTTGGCCTTCTCTTATTAATCTCAAAGTTACTATCGTCAAACAAAAGTAGTAGAACAAACGAAAAAGGCGGATCGATTATTAATAAGTTTTTCTCTAGCAAAAAATGTGACCCTCATTGTACAATCGACGACAGTATTGAGGAGCTCCTTACTTCCTTAATTGAGGAAGAGAAAAGTCAACGTCAGTTTCTATATGACCTCTTAAGAAATCAAAATAAACAATCATGAGGTGAGTAACTTGGAAAAATCAACTTCAACAAGTAGTTGTCTCTTACAAGCAGACCCTAACCACGAAGCCATCCATATTCGGCTCGTCAATACACATGATTCAGAAACTAAAACCATTTCTCTTTTTGCTTCTGACCAAGAATCAGAACAAAACATGCCGCTACTGATTCAAGGTAAGGAAGCGACATCTTGCTCATTATATCCTGGCGAAACTGCCACCATTGAGATCCAAACATTTCATGCCCAAAAAAATATAAAACTTACTCTTAGTCAGCAAAGTGGCGGTGCAGGCATTTCTATGCATCAATGGAATTCGAGTAAAGGCAATGGAGTCGACATTCGTCTGAAGTAGTCTAGTGGATGCAAGGGGTCCCGTTTTCTTGCTAGAAGGAATCGCATGTGATGTCTTGCGCTCACGAGTTTCATCCTACACTAGCTATCCATCCTCATCTCCCAATAAAGATGTAATTATTTCAATTATATTAAAATAAAACCATTATAAATCAAAATATAGCAGGAATTCTGACTTCAACTATCGTATTTATACCCTGTAACAAATATAAAAAGAGGGGGATGGTAATTGATGATTCATTCACGTCCTGTAAAAAAGACAACGATTTTTCTATTAGCCATGATCATCACGCTTGCCGGTTTTTCCTATCCAGCCAGCGCGATTGAAGGCGGAAAAGAGGCTTCCCTTGTCGAAAAGAAAAGCGGAAGCGACTACTACTTCATTGAATTAGAAGATGAGCCCGTGGCAGAGTACGAAGGCAATGTAAAAGGCTATGCCGCTACAACTGTAGAGCAAGACCAGCAGATCGATATCGCCAAGAAAGAAGTTCAATCTTACGAGAAATACTTAGCAAAAAAACGAGATTCCTTTAAAGATTGGGCAAAGAAAGAGACTCCTAAAGCCAAAGTAATAGAAGAATACTCCCTCACCCTCAATGGAGTCGCTGTTAAGGCTGATTCTGCCGATTTAGAGGAGCTAAAAGAAGCTCCCGGTGTGGTTCGGGTTGCCAAAAGCATCGAGTACCGCCCTCTCATGAACAAAAGTCACTCCATCATTAAAGATGGTGTCGCTTGGCGAGCGGGGTACCTTGGTGAGGGGATGAAGGTAGCCGTAATCGATAGTGGGATTGACCAAACGCACCCCTATCTAACGGATGAATCCCTGCCGATGCCGGAAGGATTCCCGAAAGGCGACACCAACTACACAAGCAATAAGGTCATCTCTGCCCATGTCTTCAGCCCAGAAGAAGACGTTACCCCTGAAGCAATCGGCAGTCATGGTACCCACGTTGCAGGAACCATTGCCGGAATCAAGGGATATGAAGATCCATCAGGGGCTGCCAAGAGCAAGCTAAGTGGTGTTGCTCCCAAAGCATACCTCGGTAACTATAATGTATTCCCTTGTGCCGATTGTTCTGCGGAAAGCATCCATATCGCCGCCGCGATCGAACAAGCTGTCCGCGATGGCATGGATGTCGCCAATATGAGCCTGGGAGGTCCTGCTGAGCCAGGGTTTGACTTACTGGTGGAAATCGTGGATGCTGCCTCAGAAGCAGGTATGACCATGGTCCTCTCCGCTGGTAACAGTGGGCCTGGTCCAATGACCATTGGTTCCCCAGGGATCGCAGATAACGCGATTACGGTAGCTGCAGTTAGCAATAAACACTTCTTCGGTACCTCTATCGATGTCACGATCAACAGCGAAACACGCACTCTTCCAGTTGGAAGTTCTGGTCCAGGTGGAGGAGTAACGGAAGCTATAGAAGGACCACTGCAGATCGTCACAGATGGTGATGGCATGGCTTGCGAAGGAATCAGTGAAGATCTGAGTGGCAAGATTGCTGTCATTCAGCGAGGCGCTTGTACCTTCACCACCAAAGCATTGGCCGCACAGGAGCAGGGTGCCCTTGGAGTGATCTTAATCACCAATGCAGAAGGCGACCCTTCGGCGATGTTCGTGGAAGAGGACGTTACGATTCCGATGGTGATGGTCACAATCGGAGACGGAGACTGGATTCTATCGGGCTCTGGTTCTGCTTCTCTCCAACCGATGGATGTGCAAGAATTCCTCTCAGACAATGACCGTGAAATTGCCAATTTCTCTTCCCGTGGCCCGACTGTCAATTATACCTTGAAGCCAGATGTAGCCGCTGTTGGTGTCAACGTCTATTCCAGTGTCGTCGGTGGTGGGCTGGCTTCCTATAACGGAACCTCCATGTCTGCCCCTCACGTCGCAGGTGCTGCTGCGCTCCTTTTGGAAGCTCATCCAGATTGGACACCGCAAGACATTAAATCCGCACTTGTGGGCACTGGTTACAACCCAGAAACCGATCCCCTACCACTCGAAGTGGGCGGTGGCATTATCAATGTCGGGAAGGCTCTTCTCCCAACTGCTCTTGCCAATCCGGCTAGCTTAAGTTTTGGTAAAGTGGAAGAAGATGGTGAAGGTAAAATCAAAGTAACGATCTCCAATACCAGCGGTTTCAATCAAAAATACCGCATCCAATCTGACTCCGATGATATTGAGATCAACAAGAAACAATTGCGGGTCAAACGAAACAAAGAATCTTCCTTCACGGTTAGTGTCTCCGGAGCTGAGAAGGAACTAGGTAAAGATTATCAAGGATATATCACCCTCATCTCCAAGTTTGGCCGTACCATTCGTATCCCTTACTACTTCCACGCAGGAGAATAAGCATCGCACTCACCTAGGAATATAACCAAACCGGCTTTGTCCATCTCATTGGACAAAGCCGGTTTTCTCTATATAACCAAGAAACAAATTACCGCATGGTGTACAGGACATACAACACATGCATTCTCAACAAAAGTACATTCAATCCTTCTTCATCTCCCTTCCCCTCCATCACTTTTCCCGCGTGCCCCACGAGCTCCACGCGGTCCTCTTGGACCTGTCGCCCCTGTTGGTCCAAGAGGACCAGTGGGGCCAATGAGGGTTCCCAATTTAAGCAGAAAAGCATCCCTACTACCCGCACGCATACTTTGAAAGGTTTGTGGAGTAACCGGGAAGTTCGTGGAATTCGTAACACCTGTCACATACGCATTTCCCATGGAATCAAGCGCAGTCCCTACTGCAGAATCTTCCCCCTCCCCACCCAAGTAGGTAGAAAAATTAATACCGGATCCAGAAAAATTAAATTCCGTAATAAAAGCATCATTGAAAGAACCCGCAGTTTGATTTTTGCGCTGAATTGCATCAGATGTTACGGGGAAATCACTCGTATCTGTTCCACCTGCCACCCAAAGCTCCCCTGTATCTCGAACGGCGATCATCGCACTAGAAGGCCCACTCGTATTCCCGAAACTGAGGAAATTACATCCAGTTCCACCCAAGTAAGTGGAGTAGACAAGTCCTGACCCCATCTTATTTAATTTCGTAATAAAGACCATTGTTTCTGCCCCTACTCCTCTTTTCATTGTCTGAAAAGCCCCGGGTGTAATCGGAAAGTCAGGAGAAGCCGTCGTGCCTCCCACGTACGCAATCCCTTGCTGATCCACTGTGATCGCTTGCCCACAATCTTCGCCAGAGCCGGTTAAATAGGTGGAGTAGACTAATGAAGTGCCTGTTGCGTTAAACTTTGTTACAAATGAACTCGTTCCATCCCCCTTGTTGGCGGGGAGTATGGTTTGAAACGCTCCCGAGGTCGTAGGGAAATCATCCGACTCTGTAAATCCTGTCACATATGCTTGGTTTAGGGTATCCAAAGCGACCTGAAATCCTTGATCTCGACTAGACCCTCCTAAGAAAGTGGAATAGACAAGGGATGTTCCTGATGCATTGAACTTGGTCACTGTAGCCTCTGCGAGTGAGAACATCGTTTGAAACGCTCCTGACGTAACCGGAAAGTCAGGTGCAAATGTCGTTCCCGTAACATAGGCATTACTGAGACCATCCACTGTCACTCCTAACAGGGCACCAATATTGCTTCCACCTAAGTAAGTCGAGTAGATGAGAGAGGTTCCTGTAGCATTAAACTTCGTGACTACCCCAGTATTAGGGATTGGAAAATTTCTAGCTGGATTAAGGGTTTGAAACGCTCCTGATGTCACAGGAAAATCAATAGACAGGGTTTCCCCCGCAACCACGACCTGGTTTGCAGAATCAATGGCCATACTAAGGGATGCATCATCACTACTTCCTCCCAGAAACGTGGAATAAATTAAAGACGTTCCGGTACGATTAAATTTACTTACAAATGCATCCGCACCTCCACCACCATAGATAGTCTGAAACGCACCCGTCGTTCGTGGAAAATCGGGGGAAGAGGTAGCCCCTGAAACGTAAGCATTTCCATCCACATCGACTACGACTGCATTCCCTTGCTGAACTTGTGATCCGCCAAGGAATGTGGAATAAAAAACAATGGGATCAATCACCAATGGCTGTGTATGGTCGTAATGTTCCTCTACCACAAAACCAAAGGTGGTTTCATCATAGAGATCAAATCGGGTGAGGATTCTTTGTTCATCACCATTCTCAGTAAATTGGAAGCTCACCGGCTTTTTCTCTATGATCATTCCTTGAGGGATCTGGATGCAAAGGTTGCCTTCTTCGTCTGAAAAAATCCTTTGTGCGCCTTCATAGGATAAGCAGATATCCGTTGCACTCGCCCCTGGGTGAACAATCACATCATACTTCAATTGTCCTCCTTCACTCGAAAAAACCACATCAATCCCTTTCCATGCACCTCTATATACAACCTTCTTATAAGCTTCTTCGCGAATCTCCTCAACCTGTTCCTCCCCTTCTAGAATCACGTCATGACGAACATCTATCAGCCGCAACATCAGCCGAAAAGACCCGTCGAACATCAACCAGACTCCTTCTGGAACAAACCTGCAGTGTATTCCTTCTCCCTCCGACACATAACAAGGATCTTGACACGGCATCTTTTTCTGAAAAACCAAAGTGGGCTGACCTGCATGTGGTTGCATCAAACCTCGTCTCATGGTTACCCCCCAGCATAAATTTACTCCACTCTATCCTATGATCTCCCCTACTAATAGGTTCCACTTACGCCACCAACAGCTTTGTAAGCAATGCTACAAAAGGACTCAACAGACCAACCAAGCTAACAATCAGCAACTCTAGTGGTTCAATCAAAACTGCAAATCCGACTCTTCCGATCTCGAAACCAACAAGAACCCGTTACACGTGAAACGGATGAAAGGGCAGTCTCTTATTCCACGAGGCAAATAAACAGCGTATCTATCTATGTATAACCAAACCGGCTTTGTCCAATGAGATGGACAAAGCCGGTTTCTTCTATCAATATTACCGTGAAACGAATCTCCTTGGTTCACAGGACAGACAACACATGTATACTCAACAAGTCCATCCAACCCTTCTTCATCACCCTTCCCCTCCGCTACTTTTCCCGCGTGCCCCACGAGCTCCACGCGGTCCTCTTGGACCTACCGCCCCTGTTGGTCCAAGAGGACCGGTTTCACCGATGAGCGCTCCCAATTTAAGAAGAAAAGCATCCCTACCACCAGCAAGCATACTCTGAAATGTTTGCGGAGTAACCGGAAAGTTAGTGGAATTCGTACCACCTGTCACATACGCATTTCCCATGGAGTCAAGCGCAACCCCTGTTGCAGAATCTATCCCCTCCCCACCCAAATAGGTAGAGAAATTAAGACCGGATCCAGTAAAACTGATTTCCGTAATAAAAGCATCGAAATTTTGAATGTTGCGCTGAAATGCATCAGATGTTACGGGGAAATCACTCGCATCTGTTCCACCTGCCACCCAAAGCTCACCTGTATCTCGAACGGCGATCATCGCACTAGAAGGCTCACTCGTATTCCCGAAACTGAGGGAATTACATCCAGTTCCACCCAAGTACGTGGAATAGACAAGTGCTGATCCCATCTTATTTAATTTCGTAATAAAGACAGTGGTTTCATCCGGAAATCCTCTTTTCATTGTCTGAAACGCCCCTGCTGTAATCGGAAAGTCAGGAGAACTCGTCGTGCCTCCCACGTACGCATTCCCTTGCTGATCCACTGTGATCGCTTGCCCACATTCTTCGCCAGAGCCGGCTAGATATGTGGAGTAAAATAATCCAGTGCCAGTTGCGTTGAACTTTGTTACAAATACACTAGGAACCGCTTCTCCAACCTTGTTGACTATGGTCTGAAACGCTCCCGGGGTCGTAGGGAAATCATCAGACTCTGTAAATCCTGTCACATATGCTTGGTTTCCTGTATCCAATGCGATCTGAAATCCTTGATCTCGACTCGATCCTCCTATGAAAGTGGAATAGACAAGGGATGTTCCTGATGCATTGAACTTGGTCACTGTAGCCTCTGCGAGTGAGAACTTCGTCTGAAATGCTCCTGACGTAACCGGAAAATCCGACGCAAATGTCGTTCCCGTAACATAAGCATTACTGAAATCATCCACTGTCACTCCTAACAGGGCACCAATGTTGCTTCCACCTAAGTAAGTCGAGTAGATTAAAGAGGTTCCGGTAGCATTAAATTTCGTGACAAAACCTGTATTAGGAATTGGAAAAACGCTAGCTGGGTTGATAGTTTGAAACGCTCCCGATGTTACAGGAAAATTAGTAGACAGGGTTTGCCCCGCAACCACGACCTGGTTTGCAGAATCAATGGCCATACTAAGAGTTGTATCTGCACGCCTTCCTCCCAGAAACGTGGAATAAATTAAAGACGTTCCGGTACGATTAAATTTACTTACAAATCCATCTCCAGCCCCACCACCATAGATAGTCTGAAATGCACCCGTCGTTCGTGGAAAATCGGGTGAAGAAGTAGGTCCGGAAACGTAAGCATTTCCATCCACATCGACTACGACTGCATTCCCTTGTTGAACTTGTGATCCGCCAAGGAATGTGGAATAAAAAACAATGGGATCAATCACCAATGGCTGTGTATGGTCGTAATCTCCCTCTATCACAAAACCAAAGGTGGTTTCATCATAGAGATCAAATCGGGTGAGGATTCTTTGTTCATCGCCATTCTCAGTAAATTGAAAGCTAACCGGCTTTTTCTCTATGATCATTCCTTGAGGGATCTGGATACAAAGGTTTCCTTCTTCATCCGCAAAAATCCTTTGTGCGCCTTCATAGGATAAGCGGATATCCGTTGCACTCGCCCCTGGGTGAACAATCACATCATACTTCAATTGCCCTCCTTCACTCGAAAAAACCACATCAATCCCTTTCCATGCACCTCTATATACGACTTTCTTATAGGTTTCTTCGTGAACCCTCTCCTCAACCTGTTCCTTCCCTTCTAGAATCACGTCCTGACGGACATCTATCAGCCGCAACATCAGCCGAAAAGACCCGTCGAACATCAACCAGACTCCTTCTGGAACAAACCTGCAGTGGATTCCTTCTCCCTCCGACACATAACAAGGATCTTGACACGGCATCTTTTTCTGAAAAACCAAAGTGGGCTGACCTGCATGTGGTTGCATCAAACCTCGTCTCATGGTTACCCCCCAGCATAAATTTACTCCACTCTATCCTATGATCTACCCTACTAATAGGTTCCACTTACTCTAACAGCTTTGTAAGCAAGGCTACAAAAGGCCTCAACAGACCAAAATAGCAATCAGCAACTCTAGTAGTTTCAATCAAATCCGCCAACAATCCGATTCCGACGATCTCGAAACCAACAAGAACCCATTACGAGTGAAACGGATGAAAGGGCAGTCTGTTATTTCATGAAGAAAATAAACATCGTATTTATCTATGTATAACCAAACCGGCTTTGTCCAATGAGATGGACAAAGCCGGTTTCCTCTATTTACAACCGTAAAGCGAGTCACCACTTGGTTCACAGGAAAAACAACACTTAGATTCTCAACAAAAGCACAATTATTCGTTCTTCATCACCTTTCCCCTCCATCACTTTTCCCGCGTGCCCCACGAGCTCCACGCGGTCCTCTTGGACCTGTCGCCCCTGTTGGTCCTTGTGGTCCGATTGAACCGGTGAGCATTCCCAATTTAAGCAGAAAAGCATCCCTACCACCAGCAAGCATACTCTGAAATGTTTGTGGAGTAACCGGAAAGTTAGTGGAATCCGTACCACCTGTCACATACGCATTTCCCATGGAGTCAAGCGCAACCCCTGTTGCACAATCTATCCCCTCCCCACCCAAATAGGTAGAGAAATTAAGACCGGATCCAGTAAAACTGATTTCCGTAATAAAAGCATCGAAATTCTGAATATTTCGCTGAAATGCATTTGATGTTAGGGGGAAATTATTAGAATTTGTTCCACCTGCCACCCATAGTTCCCCCGTATCTCGAACAGAAATGATCGCAGTAGAAGGCTCACTCGAATTCCCAAAACTAAGGAAATCATTTGCATTTCCACCCAAGTACGTGGAGTAGACAAGTTCTGACCCCATTTTATTTAATTTCGTAATAAAGACAGAGGTTGCTTCCGGGTCTCCTCCTTTAATTGTCTGAAAAGCCCCTGCTGTAATCGGAAAGTCAGAAGAAGTCGTCGATCCTCCCACGTACGCATTCCCTTGCTGATCCACTGTGATCGCTTGCCCCATTTCCAACCCAGAGCCTGCTAGATATGTGGAGTAAAATAATCCAGTGCCAGTTGCGTTGAACTTTGTTACAAATACACTAGGAACCCCTATTCCAACCTTGTTGACTATGGTCTGAAACGCTCCCGGGGTCGTAGGGAAATCATCAGACTCTGTAAATCCTGTCACATATGCTTGGTTTCCTGTATCCAAAGCGATCTGAAATCCTTGATCTCGACTCGATCCTCCTATGAAAGTGGAATAGACAAGGGATGTTCCTGATGCATTGAACTTGGTCACTGTAGCCTCTGCGAGTGAGAACTTCGTCTGAAATGCTCCTGACGTAACCGGAAAATCCGACGCAAATGTCGTTCCAGTAACATAAGCATTACTGAGATCATCCACTGTCACTCCTAACAGGGCACCAATGTTGCTTCCACCTAAGTAAGTCGAGTAGATTAAAGAGGTTCCGGTAGCATTAAATTTCGTGACAAAACCTGTATTAGGAATTGGAAAAACGCTAGCTGGGTTGATGGTTTGAAACGCTCCCGATGTTACAGGAAAATTAGTAGACAGGGTTTGCCCCGCAACCACGACCTGGTTTGCAGAATCAATGTCCATACTAAGGATTGTATCTGCTCGCCTTCCTCCCAAAAACGTGGAATAAATTAAAGAGGTTCCGGTACGATTAAATTTACTTACAAATCCATCTCCAGCCCCACCACCATAGATAGTCTGAAATGCACCCGTCGTTCGTGGAAAATCGGGGGAAGAAGTAGGTCCGGAAACGTAAGCATTTCCATCCACATCGACTACGACTGCATTCCCTTGTTGAACTTGTGATCCGCCAAGGAATGTGGAATAAAAAACAATGGGATCAATCACCAATGGCTCTGTATGGTCGTAATCTCCCTCTATCACAAAACCAAAGGTGGTTTCATCATAGAGATCAAATCGGGTGAGGATTCTTTGTTCATCACCGTTCTCAGTAAATTGAAAGCTAACCGGCTTTTTCTCTATGATCATTCCTTGAGGGATCTGGATACAAAGGTTGCCTTCTTCATCCGCAAAAATCCTTTGTGCGCCTTCATAGGATAAGCGGATATCCGTTGCACTCGCCCCTGGGTGAACAATCACATCATACTTTAATTGCCCTCCTTCACTCGAAAAAACCACATCAATCCCTTTCCATGCACCTCTATATACGACTTTCTTATAGGTTTCTTCGTGAACCCTCTCCTCAACCTGTTCCTCCCCTTCTAGCATCACGTCCTGACGGACATCTATCAGCCGCAACATCAGCCGAAAAGACCCGTCGAACATCAACCAGACCCCTTCTGGAACAAACCTGCAGTGGATTCCTTCTCCCTCCGACACATAACAAGGATCTTGACACGGCATCTTTTTCTGAAAAACCAAAGTGGGTTGACCTGCATGTGGTTGCATCAAACCTCGTCTCATCGTTATCTCCCCCAGCATAAATTACTCCACTCTATCCTATGGTTGACCCTACTAATAGGTTCCACTTTCTCCAACAACTATGTAAGAGGCTAAAAAGCCCTCAACAGACCAAAATAACAATCAGCAACTCTAGTGGTTTTAACCAAAACTACTGCCAATCCGATTCCAACGATCTCGAAACCCATAAGGGGTAAAACGGATTAAAGAGGCCTCAGCCTGTTATTACAAGAGGAAAATAAACACTGTGTCTATCTACGTATAACCAAACCGGCTTTGTCCAATAAGATGGACAAAGCCGGTTTCTCCTGGATATGACCGCAAAACAAATGACTTCATGGTTTACAAGATGAGCATCATTTGGATTCTTAACAAAAGCCAAACCCACTCCTTCTTACATCATCCCTCTCCTCCGCTACTTTTCCCGCGTGCCCCACGAGCTCCACGCGGTCCTCTTGGACCTATCGCCCCTGTTGGTCCAAGAGGTCCGGTGGGGCCAACGAGGGTTCCCAATTTCATCAGAAAAGCATCCCGACTTCCAGCGAGCTTACTCTGAAATGTTTGTGGAGTAATCGGAAAGTTATTGGAAGTCGTATCGCCCGTCACATAAGCATTTCCCCTAGAATCAAGGGTAACCCCTACTGCGAAGTCATTTCCCTCCCCACCCAAGAAGGTAGAGAAATTAAGACCGGAGCCAGTAAAACTAAACTCCGTAATGAAAGCATCACCCAACTGAAGACTGCGCTGCAATGCATCGGATGTTATAGGGAAATCAGTAGAATCCGTCCCCCCTGCCACCCAAAGTTCTCCCGTATCTCGAACCGCAATCATCGCACTAGTAGGCTCGCTCGAATTCCCTCCATTAAGGAAATCACTTCTGCTCCCCCCCAAATACGTCGAGTAGACGAGCGCGGTTCCTTTCCCGTTCAACTTCGTAATAAAGACATCTATTCCTCCTCCTAAGATTGTCTGAAAAGCCCCTGCTGTAATTGGAAAATTAGTAGAGTTCGTCGTTCCAGCCACATACGCATTCCCTTGATCATCGACTGTAATCGCTTGCCCAATATCACTTTTTCTACCTGCTAGAAAGGTGGAGTAAACGATCCCAGATCCTGTTGCGTTAAATTTTGTTACAAATGAACTGGGAACCCCTTCCGCCCCCCCTTTGTTGATTATGGTTTGAAAGGCTCCCGACGTAGTAGGGAAATCAGCAGAAGTTGTAAATCCTGTAACATATGCTTGATTTAGTTTATCCAAAGCGATCTGAAATCCTAAGTCTCTATCACTGCCTCCTAAGAAAGTAGAATAGACAAGTGAGGTTCCTGATGCATTTAACTTGGTCACTGTAGCCTGTTCCGTTAAGAAAATCGTCTGAAACGCTCCGGACGTGGTAGGGAAATTAGTCGAAGATGTACATCCGATAACATAAGCATGACTAAGAGTATCGACCGCCACGCCCATCAACGCACCAGAAGTGTTTCCACCTAAATAAGTAGAATAGACAAGCGCGTTTCCTGTAGAATTAAATTTTGTGACAAATCCTGTCTCACGTAAGCCTGGAAAGGCTGAAGCCGGGTTAATGGTCTGAAACGCTCCCGATGTCACAGGAAAATCAGTAGACAAGGTTTGCCCCACTACCACCACTTGGTTTGTGGTATCAACGGCAATGCTACAGGTTCCATCTAGACGACTTCCCCCCAGAAATGTTGAGTAAATCAAGGAGGTTCCCGTACGATTAAATTTAGTCACAAATCCATCGCCAGCTCCACCGCCATAGATGGTCTGAAATGCACCCGTGGTTCGCGGGAAATTGGTCAATGAGGAAGTAATCCCTGTGACATACGCATTTCCATCCACATCGACTGCTACCCCTCCTGCTTGTTGACCTATTGATCCACCGAGGTAAGTAGAATAAAAAACAATCGGATCAATCACTAATGGGCGCGTATCATCGTAATGTCCCTCTACAACAAAACCAAATGTCTTTTCATCATAGAGAACAAAGCGAGTATGAATCCTCTTTTCATCACCATTCTCAGTAGACTGAAAGCTTACCGGCTTTTTCTCTATGACCCTTCCTTGAGGGATTTGAATACAAAGATTTCCTCTTTCATCTAAAACAATTCCCTGTGCCCCTTCATATGAGAGGCGGACATCCGTTACTCTCGCCCCTGGATGAACAATCACATCATATTTTATTTCCCCACCTTCAATGGAAAAAACCAGATCAATCCCTTGCCATACTCCCTTGTATACGACTTTCTTATAGACTTCTTCGTGCACCCTCTCTTCAAGATGTTCCTCACCTTCTAAAATCACGTCATGATGGCCACCTACCATACGAAGCATCAACCGAGAGGGTCCATCGAACGTAAGCCATACCCCTCCTGGAACAAACGTAAATCGTATTCCTTGCCTCTCAATAACATAACAAGGAATCTGACCTAGCCACTCTTTCTGAAAAAACAAAGAAGGTTGATCTAGACTTGGTATCATTAAGTTCATCCTCATATTATCTCTCCCTCATGACCCTCCTCCCTTATCCTATGATCGCGGCTATTCTTATATTCCAATTTATCCCATAAATTATACTTCAGAATGAGATTTCTCTCGTTCATGCATTGATGGATGATCTATAAACAGCAAAAAGGGCAAGTCGATCCACACGACTCACCCTAAACGATAGGAAGAAGCAATGGGGGATACTGTTTGGTCAAAAGACCCCCGATCAGAAGAACTTATTTATATCGTCCTTAAACCAGTAAATTTTATTTCGATCTCTCCCTAGCTGCGGCTACCTCGTGCATTTTTCCCTCTGTATCTGCGTACGCTTGTTCAATCACGTCATGATATTCTTTTTGCACTTTTTGCCCCCGAACGCTTAATTTGGGCGTTAATTCCCCACCTTCAATCGACCATTCTTTATCGGCTACAATCACTTTTTTCGGTTGCTCAAATCTAGCAAATTGTTCTGTTAAGCGAAATACTTCCTTTTCCAACATCTTTCTGAGAACAGGATGACGGAAGAAGGTAGTCTGATCCTTTGTATCAATATGATACTTTTCGGCCCACGCATAGAGATTTTCCGCTTCTGGTACTACGATTGCAATCACATATTTGCGCCCCTGACCCACCAAGAAGGCTTGAGCAATATATGGGCTCTTATTAATGGCATTTTCAAGAGGAAGTGGGGCCACATTCTTTCCAGTGGATAGAATGAGGAGACGCTTTTTTCGATCAATGATACGTATATGACCCTCCTCATCCCACTCCGCGATGTCTCCCGTATGAAACCAGCCATCCTGGATCGATTCTTGGGTTGCTTTCTCATCGTTATAGTATCCCTTCATCACATTGGGACCTTTCACCAACAATTCACCGTCTTCTGCAATCTTGGCCTCTAAGTTATGCAATGGATTTCCTACCGTACCAAGACGAACATTTTGCATTGGGGTAACCGATATCACCGGTGAAGTTTCCGTCAATCCATACCCTTCTAATACAGGAATCTGGATAGCCCAAAAGAAACGTAAAATATCATTGTGAATCGCTGCTCCTCCAGAAACCATTCCACGCATTCGTCCACCCAACCGTTTTTTGATCTTCCGATAGACGAGTCGGTCGGCTATCATCCACTTCCACCGAAGCGAAGCAGGCACGGGTTCACATAGTAAGCGCTCATGAGGAGGACGGTTCATGACGTATTCAAAACGCTCATTTCCTACTTTAACTGCCCAATCAAAAATCTTTCGCCGAAGTGGAGAAGAGGAAGTTATTTGTTCTTGAATACGAGCATACACCTTTTCAAGTAAGCGTGGAACCGTAACCATAACCGTCGGGCTTACTTCCTGTATATTTTGTGAAATGGTTTCGATGCTCTCAGCATAAGCAATCGTTGCTCCTACTGTCAGAGGAGTAAATTCACCACATTGGCGTTCTAACACGTGAGAGAGGGGAAGATAAGACATCTGAACGTCATCAGGAACCACTTCCATGTTCCACAGAACAGCCTCGATATTGGATAAGAAATTATCATGAGATAACATCACCCCTTTAGGGACCCCTGTGGTACCTGAGGTATGAATGATCGTCGCCAAATGATCTTTCGGAATCGCGAGTGCCTCTTCCTCCCATTGCTCATTCAAGCGCTCCCGACCCTGATGCAAGAGGGCGGTAAGCGAGCTGATTTGTTTCTTCTCCGATAAATCAGGACCCTCTCTCATCATAATTAACTGATCAAATTCCACTCCTGACGCCACTACTTTTTGTGCTTGCTCCTCATTTTCTACAAAAACAACACGGCAATCCGCATTGTTTAGAATAAAAGCTATTTGCTCGGAGGGCAACGTTGGATAAATGGGTACACTTGCTGCTCCAATACTCATAATCGCATAATCAGCAAGGGCCCAAGTGGGATGGCTCGTTGATAGAATGGCCACTTTCTGACCCGTCTGAATACCATTCTCCAACAAGGCACTCGCTAATTCATGAATCTGTTGCCACAGTTGATTGTATGTAAGATGCTGATAGGAGTCTGTTTCAGCATTCTTCCACATTAAAGCAGGCTTATCGGGAAAGCGGTCACGTGAACGTTTTAATGCTGCCAGCAAATTGTTTGCTCTCACTAGCTGACACCTCCCTAAGTGATAAGGTAATGCATTTTTGCTCCTATGAAGGTTTACTTTTCTTTCGGCCATCCCGGATGGACTACATGAATCGTAGATTATTTGTTTCTAGGACCTCTCATTTTTAGAGAAAAGGGGTCCTCTCTATTGAAGACCACCTTCATTTCGAATAGAAAAGGCTCTCGCTAGAGCCCTTCTGAAATCACTTTTTTCTGAATCTGTGTTGTCCCTTCATAGATGGATAAAATTTTGGCATCTCGCATCCATTTTTCCGTGGGATAGTCGCGCATATAGCCATTGCCACCTAGTATCTGCACAGCCTGAGTTGTTACCTCCATCGCTACGTCCGCCGCATAGGCTTTTGCCATGCTTCCTTCTACTGCACAAGATTCCCCACGATCCGCCAACTCTGCTGCCCGCCAAGTTAGCAACCTTGCCGCATCAATCTTCATCTTCATATCCGCTAACATAAAGGCGATGGACTGATTCTTAAAGATCGGCCGTCCAAATTGCTTCCGTGTTTGTGCATACTCCAATGCGTATTCATAAGCGGCACGCGCTACTCCAACCCCTGCTGCCGCCACCGCTGGACGTGAATACTCCAACATTTTCATCGCCCCGAAAAAAGCCATATTTTCTTGTCCCAACAAATGATCCATCGGCACACGAACGTCTTCTAGTATCACATCCGCCGTTTGTGAAGCACGGATACCCATCTTTCTTTCTTTTTTGCCTCCAGATAAGCCAGGTGTATCTGCTTTCACAATAAACGCGGATACACCTTGGTAACTTCCTTGTGGATCTGTACGGGCAAAAACCACATATAGATCCGCGATCCCACCATTAGTAATAAACCGCTTTCTTCCGTTAAGTACCCATTCATCTCCATCTCTTACCGCACTGGTACGAATGGCATTCACATCGGACCCCGCTTCCGGTTCGGTCAGTGCCATCGCCCCTAAACGAGGATAATTGGGATCACATAGATAGGAAAGCCACTTTTTCTGCTGTTCTTCGTTACCCATGTAGTAAATAGGCAACCCTGCCAGTCCAATCGCAGACAACGAAGTCGCGATTCCTGCACAACCCCAGTACAATTCCTCTCCGATCAAGCAAGCAGATAGCACACTGGTTAATCCCCCACCGCCCACTTCTTCAGGGAAAGCGTATTGCGTCAACCCAATCTTCTTCGCCTTTTGAAACAAGTCCAGTGGGAAAGTCTCATTTTCATCACATTCGGGTGCAATCGGACGGATCTCCTTCTCTGCAAACCCATGAGCCCACTTCACTAACTCTTTTTGCTCTTCAGATAAATGAAAACAGAGCCCCACCTTTTCTTTCTGATCAATCATGTCCATGCTCCTCTCTTAAGAAAGCGCATTCAAGTCTAAATTATCTATATTCTCTTAATTAACCATTATAAATCTCTTCCTATATGGCGTCAAGAAGTAGAGGAACAAGCAGGCAACACTTCCCAAGCTATCTTTCGAACCTTTATTGAGAAAACACTTCGTTGAGTGCTTTACTTATCCTATTTGTATACACAAACGAGCAATTTATACCCAGTAACAATAACGAAACCTACACAAGATCCTGTGTAGGTTTCGATAAGTGGCGTGCCCTGGAAGATTCGAACTCCCGACCTTCTGATTCGTAGTCAGACGCTCTATCCAGCTGAGCTAAGGGCACATATTCATTTATTCACTGTATTATACTCTATCATATCTTATAAAAAATTGCAATCCCTCATAGAAAGTATCTATCCCCTCTGGATGAGGATAAATATGGCGTGCCCTGGAAGATTCGAACTCCCGACCTTCTGATTCGTAGTCAGACGCTCTATCCAGCTGAGCTAAGGGCACATGTTTATTTTCATTGTAGTCGTGGTGCGGATGAAGGGACTTGAACCCCCACGGTCTATCAAGACCACAAGAACCTGAATCTTGCGCGTCTGCCAATTCCGCCACATCCGCATGGGATCTTCATGATGCTAGCCTCGGCGAAAGGCTGTTGTTTCTGCCGACAAGATATATAGTATCACGAATAGAAGGGAAAGGTCAAGCATAAATTTATAGGCATAATATTTTATTATTTAAAAAGCGAAAGAAAGCACACCCCCCTTTCACAAAAACGTGCTGGAAGGTGTGCAAGCTATCTCAGGGTAACAATCTTCTACATTCCACTTGCTTTCATGTTGGAGTTTTCATCCGGTCCGGTTGGCCCACTGTTTAAGACAGATTGGCCTGTGAGGTCTGAATCGCCTCCTTCATTCCCCCAACGATCTATTCCGCCTCCATATGGAGAAGTAGGATCAAACCCTGGAAAAGTTGCTGTCGCATCCCCACTCATCCAGTTAGGCCAACTGTCTCGTCCCTCTAGTACTTCCTTATTGTCGATATCAAATGCTTCAATTGACTCCCACGTTTCCCATGAGGTTCCTTTGCTCGTATAATCCGATAAGGTAGCCCAAGTAATGCCCCACTTTTTCGCTTTGTAATAGACATTCTTCCCTGCACTCGGCCATGATCCATGAGAACCATCAGCTACATAAACCACCGGATGGCCTTGATAAAACTCCAGCTCGCTTTTATCGTAGACCTTGTTCCAAGAATGATAGTTGTATTGCATCTTCGTCAACTTACCATCTACCAAGCGGACTGTTGTTTTCTCCCAATCCCCTACGTGGTGGCCATAATCCGAAAATAAGCCCCCAATAATCGGCCAGTTTTGAAAGCTACTTAATTGGTCTAGCGTTTTCCCACGGTTATAGGGATACCAAACATAATAAGCAATATCATTGGTGTTCTCATCTACATTCGTCCAGAAGGCATAGATCTTCGCTGTTTCCAAATCTCCAGAGAAAAAAGGCAAGGTACAGTCATCACAAAAGTTCTCTTTTGACTTAATTGAATAATTCGACTTGCCTTCCGGGATATAGCGCTCCATGTAGTCAAAGGACCATTCAACAGAAGAGGGAAAATACTTTTCATTTTTGTCCAACCAAATATAAGGAGCATTCTCTTTCATGAGCTTTACTTTCTCACTCGCAGAGTAATCAGTAGATGATGCTTCTGCATCCAACCCTTGAAAGGAAAGCAATAATATCAAACTAAGAATAATAGCAAAGAGCTTCTTCATATACACATCCCCATTCCTCACTATGATAAACTTATGCTACCCTTCCATTCTAACTTATCATGACCTCCTATTCTATATATTTTATATTTTTTATGATAAGACAAATAATAGAACACGTACCTGATCCAAGTTCAATGTAAAGCGATTAAACACCCCTATAGATGTTAATATAAGTGAAAAAGGTACTTTGTTGTTAAAATCAAAATCGACCGCATTGCTTCATATCGAAGCAATGCGGTCGATCTCTGGTTTCTTTGGAGGCGACACCCGGACTCGAACCGGGGGTAAGGGTTTTGCAGACCCCTGCCTTACCACTTGGCTATGCCGCCATGATGAATGAGAACACATCGTCTATTCCATAATAACATTATCGAGAAAAGGAGGCAAGATCTCATGATTGAATTGGACTCTTCACTTGAGAATCATACAGACTCTTTTGGCCAACTGGATACTCTTTTTAAGAAAAAGGACTTCGTTTTCAGTCCCAGTGACCAATATGAGCATGGCTACTATGATAAGTCCCTCGACTGGGAAGAATACAAAGCTCATCAAGCTTACTTACGCATCCCTATCTATGCTCATAACGACGGGCGCGTTGGAGAGCCAAAAACAATAATCCGTCTAGGAAAGCCCTTTATTCTGCGTCATCTTTTTCAAACCGGAAATGATGACAATGCCGACATCGGCATGTGGAGCGGACTGGTCAATCAATTTACAGAACCTGCTGTCAAGGATGCCAAAGTCGAAAAAAAATGGCTCAACCGAGGCCAAGCAGAGCTTCGCGAACTGGAAGAACACATCCTACAGAATAAATAATGGCAGGGGCGGCAGGAATCGAACCCGCATCGGAGGTTTTGGAGACCTCAGTTTTGCCATTAAACTACGCCCCTTTGGGTGGTGCTGGTGAGAGGACTTGAACCCCCAACCTACTGATTACAAGTCAGTTGCTCTACCAGTTGAGCTACACCAGCATAATATGGTGGTCCGGGACGGAATCGAACCGCCGACACGAGGATTTTCAGTCCTCTGCTCTACCGACTGAGCTACCGGACCTTATCTCCACATATTGGAGAAAAGATAAGTATGGCTAAGTTATTATGGCGGAGAGGGAGGGATTCGAACCCTCGAGACGGCGTTCACCGCCTACACGATTTCCAATCGTGCTCCTTCGGCCAGCTCGGACACCTCTCCATGAAAAATGATGACTTTCAACAGCTTTCTATCAAAGCCGACAAGTTATATTTTATCTTATATATCCCACCATGTCAAGGCTTTTATCAAATAAATATAAGTGGTGGAGGGAGCAGGATTCGAACCTGCGAAGGCGAAGCCAGCGGATTTACAGTCCGCCCCATTTGGCCACTTTGGTATCCCTCCATATAGATTAGCCTGGCGACGACCTACTCTCCCAGGGACCTGCGTCCCAAGTACCATCGGCGCTGGAGGGCTTAACGATCGTGTTCGGTATGGGAACGAGTGGATCCCCTCCGCTATTGCCACCAGGCTATGTAATCACTCAAAATCAGTTCAGAAGTAGAGAATGATGCATTATCTTTAGAAGATTATTCTGTTTCAAACTCTTCAAGCTGTTCCATCTCTTCCATTTGCTCTTGGAACTCAGGTGAATCTACTACACTGAAGATTGCTGCACCTACGAATATCCAAAAAACTGTAAGAAGTAAGCTGATAATTACATTTGTAATCCCCATGGCAAGACCCGCTGTACCCATACCCCGCTTCTCAGAGCGACGACCAGGGATAGCTAAAACCCAACCAACAATCCCTAAGACAAGGGCAATTGGGAAGAAGAGGACTTGAAAAATCAAACCTACGATCCCTAAAATCATAGAAGTTAACGCTTTACCATTCTGTGAAGGATCACCAGATTGAGGCGTTTGCATTTCATGCTGTTCCATGTTTTCACCACCTTTACATATTAAAGAGGTGAACTTACCACCTTCAAAAGTAAATACTTCATGTATCAAGTCAAGGGAGCGAGGCTTACGATTAGGGTAAGCCCTCGACCGATTCGTATCTGTCAGCTGAGCGTATTGCTACACTTACACCTCAGACCGATCTACCTCATCATCTATAAGGGGTCTTA
>NZ_JCBAPH010000008.1:0-44754 GCF_059818345.1 Mechercharimyces mesophilus
GATCAAACTCTCCATAAAAGAATTTGATTGCTCAAATTTCATTGACTTGGGTCTATCTTTCGCTCTTCAGTTTTCAAGGAACAATTTCTCTTTATCCCGCCATCCGGCGGTTGTGTGTGCCACTCTTTCGTGGCGACAAGATCTATAATACCACCTTCTCAGAGGGGAGTCAATACTTTTTTTAAAAATATTCTTGTCCTACCTCCATACGCCACCTAACTGACAACAGACACCGTGGGGAGTCAGATTCTCTTGTAACGGTGTTAGGTGGCGACTTCTCCTTTCATTTATGATTGATAAGCTCAGAGTCTCTCAAAGAGAAACCGCTCACCCATTTCTATTCATTCTTAGGAATGAGCTCGTAAAATCGAGTTTCATCAAGGTGAAGCTTTCATAAGAAAGGCGGCTTTGAGATGTGTATAGAAGAAGGTAGGCTCCTTCAACCTTCACGAATCGTTCGTTTATCTCGATGCTCATGGCGTGATATACTGTTCAAAGTGAAACTTAAATGGAGGTCCTATTATGCTATCTGGCAAATTAAATAAAATTCGTACGCTCGCCTTGCTTCTGATTTTTGTTGGGTTTGGCATTATGTATCTTGGTTTCTTATGGCCAACAGCCATGCCTTTCTTCTTCCTAGCAGGACTTCTTGCCGTATTCGCCAGTGTCGGAATCTACTTCTGGATCGGAACTCTTTCCACAAGCGCTCCCAAAATAATCTGCCCGGAATGTGGAAAAACGACCAAACTACTTGGAAAAACAGATGAGTGCATGTACTGCAAAGCTATTTTATCTGTCGATCCCCAATATGCACCCAAGTCTACGGCAGACCAGGAAGAAAGCGATGGAAAGAAATAAACGGTAGGGTTGTTACCAAGTATTAAAGAAAGAAAACTCGTGTTAACCCCTCCTAAACATGAGAGGGTCGGATGGGGATCTAAATCCGTTTGTTTGTAACAGAAACTTAGATGGTATCAAGAAGAAACCCACTCAGAAAGAAAAAACAATGAAGGCAGGCGGGGTGATTTCCCGCCTGCCTTCATTGTTTTTTTGGACACAAGGTCATTCCACCTTGACCAATCCAGACTGGACAATATAGCGTTCAGGGGAGCCAAACTCATTAAAAGGGTAGCAAGTGTAAACCGTTAAGATCGGACGATCGTGCGAACGAATCACTGTGCGATCATCCATCCGAGTCACCCACATTTTCTCCACTTCGTAGGTAAACTTCCCTTCCTCTGACTTAATAATGAGCTTGTCCCCTTCTTTTAATTTACCCAAATCGTTAAACGCTGTATTGTTATGTCCAGCTAAAACAGCATTATCCGGCTCACCAGGCAAGACAGAAGTTATATGATGTCCTACGCCCATCGCTAACTCTTTCTGCCCCGTTCCTTCAACAATAGGGATATCCACTTTTATATCTGGGATCTGAATATGACCCAGTTTTTCCCCACGTGAAGGTCGGTGCTCCCAAGTAATGCTTTTGGGAGATGAGGCTTCCTCATCTGGTTGGAGCTCTCGTAAGTACGTAATTGGAAGAAGCTTCAGTACTTCCTCTTCCATCTTTAAAGCTTCTGCTTCCTCCATACGCCACTCACTGATCGATTGCTGTTGTGTCCACCAGATCTGTACTTGCTCCGTGGTGATAAGGCTACCTAGCAACATCAACCACAACCCAATCAGAAAGCCTGCTTGTCGCACGGTTTAAACCGTTTTGCGAAAGTGTGTCAATAAGGTTCCACCCATACCGAGCATGCCTAGACCCATCAACAACATAGGAAGTGGACTGGCACCTGTCTTCGCCAATTTGCCACCGTCTTCTGTTTCGGGTTCCTCTTCACCCTCTTCATCGGTATCACTGGATTCATCTTCTTCGGAATCAGAACCGTTAGCAAGCAAGATGTGATCCGATGTGTTGGATGACTGTGAGCCAGCCCCTGCCTGTGTTGTGGCAGTGGACTCGTTGGTCGTATTGTTAGGGTTATGTGTTGGGTTTGAAGAAGAATCTGTCGAACGATCGTCGTCTTGGCTACCTTGATCTGTATCCGGTTCACCTGGAGTATCCGGCTCACCTGGAGTATCCGGCTCACCTGGAGTATCCGGCTCACCTGGGGTATCCGGCTCACCTGGAGTATCCGGCTCACCTGGGGTATCCGGCTCACCTGGAGTATCCGGCTCACCTGGAGTATCCGGTTCACCTGGAGTATCCGGTTCACCTGGAGTATCCGGTTCACCTGGAGTATCCGGCTCACCTGGGGTATCCGGCTCACCTGGAGTATCCGGTTCACCTGGAGTATCCGGCTCACCTGGAGTATCCGGTTCACCTGGGGTATCCGGTTCACCTGGGTTATCCGGGTCGCCTGGGTTTTCTGGGTTACCCGGGGTATCAGGATTCGCAAAAGCCGGCGTACTCAACGCAAAGCCTAGCGCTGTCATAAAACCAAAGACTGCTAATAACAAAAGAGTAGGGATATTTCTTCTCTTCAATCGATTTCCTCCTCAAATTTGCTTGTACCCATTCCAATAGTTGATGTCACCATTTTTAATTGAATAACTTTCGCACAGCCTCGGTGGAACTTTCCTTCTCTAGGTGTTTCCTGGGTTGTACAGATTCGATTATATTATGGAAACATAGAGTTGTAAATGGTTTTCTCACTATATTTTGTACATATTCAGAGATTCTCCTCCTAGCAAATTACGTACTATTTTTATAGGATTACTCTACCCTTCAACCCCACACAACACAAAAACCGTCGAAAAGTGTTCATTTTTCGCCTTACATTCGTTATAATACCTATAAAAGATTCCGTTGCTGTTTTATACAACAAGTTGAAAACGATTTCATTTCTGTTAAGACAGTTCTTTCTAAAGTGATTGTTTATTCATATGAATCACTCATTCTCGTAAGAGGTAATCGGGAGGTAAACTATGCTACCGCAAAATCTAGTGGAGATGTTGCATCATTCTACTCGTCGGTATCCAGACAAGGAAGCAATAATGTGGAAAGAAAACGGAGCCTATCAGTCACGTTCGTTTCAGGAATTGTGGGATAACATCAACTATATAGCAGTTGGTTTAAAAAAATTAGGAATATCAGCTGGAGATAAAGTGGCCATCTTCTCAGAAAATAACCCTGAGTGGCTAATCGCAGACTTTGCTATTTTAAGTCTTGGCGCTGTTGTCGTTCCAATCTATCCCACATTACTAGGAGAGAAAGTAACCTATATCCTGGAGGAAACAGATGTTGATGTGATTTTTATTCAGGATAGCGAAAGAATGCAGCAAGTAACGAAGTGGCCACAACACTTGAAGAAAAAGATATTAATGAGTAATGAAAAACCTACCCATGAGGAGAGCACGATAACCTTTGAACAGCTAAAACAGAGTGGCATGAACTCCCCCTTCCCTGAGGAATGGAAAAAGAGCACGCGAAATGACTTAGCGACGATTGTTCCTACATCAGGAACAACAGGAAAGCCAAAAGGAGTCATGCTTTCGCACGGCAACATTCTAAGTAATATCGAATCCATGCAACAGTTGGTTGCCGTCCATCATTATGATCGAACACTTTCTATTCTCCCGCTCTCCCATATCTTTGAACGTACGGTCACCCATTTCGGTATGATGTATCAAGGAGGCTGTATTGCGTATGCCGAGAGCATTCATACCGTATCTGACAACTTACTTGAAGTACGCCCAACCCTGGTCGTTAGCGTTCCTCGTCTTTTTGAAAAGATATACCAAGGAGTTCATGAAAACATACGTAACGGTTCTTCAATCAAAAAACGGTTATTTAATTGGGGAATGGAAATAGCTCAAGAGCGCTACGAATACCTTGAAAAAGCTTTTGGAACACCGGTTCCGTTAAAGCTTCAATGGAAATACATGCTTGTCAAACAACTGATTTTCGAGAAGATTCGTGCCCAATTAGGTGGTAACCTACGGGTTATGGTCTCAGGAGGAGCCCCACTTAATTCAGATATATGCCGATTTTTCACCCAGATAGGGATACCTGTTGTCGAAGGGTATGGTATGACAGAGAGCGCACCACTGATCGCTTGTACTCGCTTAACCGATCCACGCCCAGGCACTGTCGGGAAAGCTTGTCCGGGAGCCGAAGTGCGCTTAGGAGAGGATCAAGAGTTGCTCGTTAGAGGTCCTGGAATTATGATGGGCTACTACAAGCTTCCTGAAAAGACAGCAAAAACCCTTAAAGATGGTTGGCTTCACACTGGGGATATTGCGGAAATTGAGCCTGGTGGTGTGATCAAGATTGTCGATCGCAAGAAGAGTATTCTCGTGTTATCCACCGGGAAAAATGTTTCCCCTCAAGGAGTAGAGCAAAAACTTATTGCTAGTCGCTTTATTCAGCAAGCCGCCGTTATCGGAAACAACCGCAAATATGTATCTTCTTTAATTGTTCCTGACTTTTCAGTTTTGAAAGCGTATGCATCACAGCAAGGTTGGTCAGAATCTACCCCTGATACATGGACAACATCCGAACATGTTCGTCAATTGATTCAATCGGAGATGGATCGACTATTAGACGGATTTGCTCCATACGAGAAGCCTAAGAAGTTTGCTATTCTGACAGAACCTTTTTCCATTGATAGAGGGGAACTTACTCCCACACTCAAAATTCGTATTTCTCAGGTGGAAAAAAACTATCAAAACACCATCGCTTCACTCTATGAGCCTACTGATTCCATTCAAGAACCCGCAATCGCCGCACAGGCATAGAAAATCCCCCTTTGCAGTTACAAAGCAAAGGGGGATTTTTATTTTGCCCGTTGGCAAGATGGACACCAGCCATATAGCTCCATACGATGAGAATCAACCACAAAGCCAGTCTGCCTCGCAGCATCTTTTTCAATCGCTTTTAACGAGGAATATTCAAAGTCCTCCATCTTTCCACACTCATGACAGATGACATGGTAATGATCACGCATATCCGCATCAAACCGGCTGGAAGAGTCACCAAAGTTCATTTCTCTAACTAGGCCAGCTTCCTTAAATACCCGTAAGTTATTATAAACCGTTGCTACACTCATATTGGGAAACTTTCCTTCAAGCGCTCGATAGATGTCATCTGCGGTCGGATGTCCCTCGGTTTCTAATAGATACTCAAGAATAGCATGCCGTTGCGGTGTTATACGAACGCCATTCTGCTTCAATTGCTTAATTGCCAGTTCGACGCGGTTTTCCATTTCAGACAATGCCATCCCGTTCACCACCTACGAGCATTCCAGTCTGATATAATAATTCTCTTTTAAGAATGCCTATTATTAGTGTAATGCGAATATCGCCTCTTTGTCAATCAATCGCTTGTTTTCCGTACCAACAATAAGCCAATAGGTCACACGCTGAACATTTTGGTTTGCGAGCAGAGCAAATACGTCTCCCATGAAAAATGATGCGATGATGAGTCATTGTCCACTCTGAGCGGGGGACACGCTTCATCAATTGTTTTTCGGTTTCCAGAGGGGATTCACTATCGGCCATCGCTAGCCGATTCGCTACACGTTGCACATGTGTATCTACCGCTAAGGCTGGTACGTCAAAGGCATTGCTTAAAACGACATTGGCCGTCTTTCTTCCCACTCCAGGTAAACTCTCTAATGATTTCCTATCATCCGGTACCTGTCCATTATATTGTTCCACAAGGATGAAGCAAGTTTTCAGGATGTTTTTACTTTTGTTTCTGTATAATCCCAGACCTCTAATCGCCTCCGCAAACTCTTCTTCTGTTGCTTTAATCACATCTTGTGGAGTAGGATATTGTAAAAACAAACTTGCTGTTACTTTATTCACCTGACGATCTGTCGATTGTGCAGATAGTATCGTCGCAATCAGTAATTCAAAGGGATTTCGATAATCTAATTCACAATGAGCATCTGGATACATCTCAGCCAGAATATCCAATATTTTTCGCGTTTGTACGCGTTTTGGTTTAGGCCTCATCTGTCCTTCTCCATTCTATATTTGGACTTGTACTCCATTATACAAAAGAAAGACGGTAGGCGAAAATGCTCCGCCTACCGTCACCATATGTATAAAGGAAGAATCACTGTCTCAGGAAGAGAGATTGTCCTTTACAAACTCCAGAGCCGACTCTACATGGCCATCCACTTTTACTTTATTGTATGCTTTTGCGATTGTCCCTTCCTTATCAATGATAAAGGTGGAACGTTCGATGCCCATCTTTTTATTTCCAAACACATTTTTCTCCTTATACACTCCATAAGCCCTACAGATTTCACCATCTGTATCACTCAGTAGCAAAAAGGGCAAACCATGTTTCTCAATAAATTTAGCATGAGAATCCAGATCATCCATGCTAATTCCTAAGATTACGGTATCCAAATCGGCAAACGCATCTGTGCGATCACGAAAATCACAAGATTCGGTGGTACATCCTGGTGTCATATCCTTTGGATAAAAGTATATAACCACGTTCTTTTCACCTTGAAAGTCTGCAAGAGAAACCGTTTCGCCATTTGAAGCTGGCAACTTAAATTGAGGAGCCTGATCTCCTTCTTTTAACATACTAAACACCTCCACACTTCACTTACTCTCATATTACCACAAATCGGTTCTACACAAACTTTCGTTATCCGTGTAGATACCTATTTTTATGTTTGGAGCTGATTCAGTCATAGGGTAAGGGTAATAATGCGTGTAAGGTAATGGAGGGGTGACCATCAAACTGGGCTTTGCGGGAGATGGTGGTCCAATGGTCCCAGGGTTTTGTGGAACTTCTGCTTCCGGTAATGGAGGAGAAGGTGACACGGGTTTTTGAAGAGGCGGCTCTCCTGTGGAAGGAGGCGCCTCTTCTCTCTGTACCGTTTTATTTACAAGGTTCATCGTATTCCCAATGTTGACGGACCCAGCATCACTCACGTCTTCAACATTAACGGAAAAGATTTTTATGCTAAACAAACCAGGCCCCCTCCTCTTCAAATTGCACGACCAGCATGATGAATACACTAACGGGACTGATCAAATACATCTGGATCAATCTCCAAGTTCCTTTCAAAGTCAATATTCTTGGCAAAGTCACCGATCGGGGATGAGCCACCCAACGATTTACTGTTACTCTCCGCTCCAATATTGATGGTATTTCCGAAGTTGACAGAACCCGCACTGGAAACACTCTGGATCTTTAAATTAAATATATTGTTGATCGTTGCCATCGCTCACCCCTCCTCCATCATTACTTTCATCCTATGTGAAGGGGAACAATCCTGTGAACAGACTATTCCGACTGAAGTCGCTTCAGCCGGATCTCCAGAATCCCTTTCTTATATGAGGCAGAACAATTTCTGGTTGTAACAGGAACATTCAAATCAATATCCCTTTCAAAAGCACCTGTCTCTCTCTCGCGAATAACGGCATCATAGTTAGCATAACGTGTCCCGTATGCTCCTTTGAGATGTAGCGTCTGATCTTCTACACGTGAAGATACCTGAGAAACGTCTTCTATACCTGGCATATCCACCAAAACAATAACCTCGGTCTGTGTATGATATACATCTACTTTTGGTCCACTAATCATCCCCATGCCATCTCCCATGGTTTCTGACCAAAACTCTTCGCCAAAAAATTTCTTCGCAAGTAGACTCCATTTTTGAAAAGATTGCGGATCATACATCTGGAAGCGCTCCCCCCTTCCTGATGCTACTTTGATCATTCTCCTGTATACACATCTTATTCGCCTACAGAAAAAAAGTGTCATTCTTCTCAGCTTGCCAGTTCAAAAACATTGCTTTTCCCATATACTTTATCAATATCCCAATCAATCAGGAGGGACAGAAGAAATGAATGCTTATCTATGGGATTGTATTAACCAATTACAGAAAGAGATTTCAGAAATAAAGCAGGAGAATACAGAGCTTCGAAACAAAATCAGTGAAATAAAGCCACTCGTCATTGAAAATATAGAATATAAGATTCAGGAACTAAATATTGATAACCTTACTGGAACCTTAAATGTTGGACTAACAACCAATGGGGATGCAGAAAGCGTGGAGCACTTAATGGAAAAACTACAAGAGGGAGAGAATAATGTAGAATTGGGGAATGTGGTTACAGGAAAAGAAGCTAGTAGCAAACCGTAGTCGCTAGTATTTCTGACATCAAACCGATCTCGAAAGGGGAAGACAAAAAAGCGGCTAGTGTTATTCCATCCACTTCGACCGCTTTTTTTAAAATCCAACTTCTTCTGTTGATGATTCAATTTACAAGTTCTCTTCCAAAATGGCCTTAATCTTGTTCTCTAGTGTATACGACTCTCGATTTATTTCTTCCGGTGTAATTGGAAAACGCACAATCCTTTCATCTAACTCCAGTGCTTCTTCCAATGATCCCATCCAATCACGTGCTTTACGATCAATTTCCATCTCCACATCTACTTTGTTCTCACTCACATGAAAAATGACCTCTAGCTCATCTATATCCTGACGGTATCCATAGTTAGGTTCAAACTGAAACTCTTGTACAAATGGGTAACGAGCATAGTGGTTCGTCAATTCGCACTCTACCTCGTCTAAATGGAATCCAATATTCTCAATGGCGCCGATGATTCGTTCCACCATTGGATGTGGCAATACTTCGATCCCGTCCTCATCACTGGGATCCACAGCGACTTGAATATCCAATCCGGTTTTTAAGTAGATGTGCGTTCCGCTCGTAGTCAAAGGAGTATCATAGGGAAGCTGGATATCAAAGGGAACAGAACGGCTTGCCTGCGGTCCAATCTCAAAAAATTCCGAGATACGGTATTCATCAATAACAAACTCTTTCTGTGCATCTCCTTCATGATAGCGAACGATGAGATATAGATAAATTTCGTCTATTTTTTGGGATACCTGCCCTCCCTGAATAAAAATCTCTCCCTGGATGGTCTCTCCCTGACGATACTGAGACTTTTCTAAGCGTGTATCCACTCTTGTCGATCCGATACCAATACTAGCCAGCGCTTTCGAAAAAAAAGACATATTAGCTTCCTCCTCTACTTGGTGCCTCTTGTCTTAATAACGATTTAATGCTCTCAAATGGATTCGCACGCTGACCTTCTTGCAACTCATCGTTAACCTTAAACGAATCTTCCGGGTGATCGATCGCCCAAGCAAATGTACTGGCTAAGGTAAGCGAACCACGCAAAATATCAATTTCCATCCGCATGGTTTCTCCATCGAACGTAAATACCACCCCTAATTCATCCACAAAACCATGATAACGACCGGAAGGGCGAAAATGAAAGACTTGAACAAACTCGACTGGACCTCTCTCCCGCTGACAAAACACGCGCTTCAATATAAATCCAGCTTCTTCGATTTCATTAATCATCTTATCGGCAGCGGGATGGAGATTTACTTGGATGCGATCAATGTCACTGGGATCTACCGCCAACTTAATATCTAATCCAGTTTTAAAATGGACAGGGAAACGCCCAGTCGACATGGGTGTTTCATACGGCAATTTTGTTTTAAAGGGGACAATCTTGTATTCTTCCGGCTGAATGAGAAAACTTTCACATAAGCGAATTTTCTTTAATGCATAGGGGACCACTTCTTCATTTTTTTCGACATGAGCGATGAGATATAAATAGATATCATCAATTCTTTGCTCTACCTGCCCACCCCGAACAAAAACTTCGCCATTAACCACTTCTCCTGGACAGTACTCCTTCTTCTCCAAACGGGTATCCACTTTGGCTGTACCCACACCAAAGCTAGCTAACGCTTTTTGTAGCATCCTATTCACTCCTCCTTTCTTCTATACTCTATTGAAATGGGGAAACTAGCTAGCCCCTTATTGTATTTATGTGCGTTGAATGCGCTAGATCGCACAAAACTTTATTAAGATGAGCTTCTTCTCCATTTAATCCGTCATGTGATCGTTGTATTCCCTAAATTGCTTTGCCAACGCCTCATGAGCTTTCTTTTCCAACTTTAGACGTTCTGCCTTATAACGGGCTTCTTCCTCGCGGCGCTCTTGTTTTCGACGCTCAGCTTCCAGGCGCGCTTCTTCTTCCTCACGACGCTCTTGCTCTAAACGCTCGGCTTCCAAGTGCGCTTCTTTCTCACGACGCTCTTGTTCTATGCGCTCAGCTTCCAGGCGCGCTTCTTCCTCGCGACGCTCTTGTTCTTTACGCTCAGCTTCCAAGCGCGCTTCTTCCTCATGACGCTCTTGCTCTAAACGCTCGGTTTCCAGGCGTGCTTCTTCCTCACGACGCTCTTGTTCTTTACGCTCAGCTTCCAGGCGTGCTTCTTCCTCACGACGCTCTTGTTCTTTACGCTCAGCTTCCAGGCGCACTTCTTCCTCGCGACGCTCTTGTTCTTTACGCTTAGCTTCCAGGCGCACTTCTTCCTCGCGACGCTCTTGTTCTTTACGCTCAGCTTCCTGACGCACTTCTTCCTCGCGACGCTCTTGTTCTTTACGCTCAGCTTCCAAGCGTGCTTCTTCCTCACGACGCTCTTGTTCTTTACGCTCAGCTTCCAGGCGCACTTCTTCCTCGCGACGCTCTTGTTCTTTACGCTCAGCTTCCAAGCGCGCTTCTTCCTCGTGGCGCTCTTGCTCTAAACGCTCAGCTTCCAGGCGTGCTTCTTCCTCACGACGCTCTTGCTCTAAACGCTCAGCTTCCTGACGCGCTTCTTCCTCGTGGCGCTCTTGTTCTTTACGCTCAGCTTCCAAGCGTGCTTCTTCCTCGAGACGCTCTTGTTCTTTACGCTCAGCTTCCAAGCGCGCTTCTTCTTCGCGACTCTCTTTCTCTCGACTTTCCTGATCTTCGAGACGAGCTCGTCGCTCTGCTTCTAAACGCTCTTTTTCCAAACGTTCTCTTTCTTGTTGTGCACGTTCTTTCTTCTCTGGTTCATCATTACGCATCTCTTGATCTGCTTGCAGAATAGTTTCTCCCTGATGAGTAGGATCAGGAAGAAGTGGTTCTTGCTTCTCTTCTGTTTTTACTTCATTACCTTCTTCCACAGAAGAGCCTCCAAACAACCTTCCTAAGAAACCTTTACCATACTTTTTCTTTTCATAGGACTCGATCTGGGATAAAATATCATCCACCGAATCGTTCTTTAGGCACTTCTGCATCAAACGAATCATATATTTTGAAGCAGAAGATTGAGGCGGAATCTTTTTCAGACGATCCACACCCACATCCCCTGTCACCAATATGTAGAAAAAGGTTCCCCAATCATTTTGCTGCTTCTGCTCCGTAACACGGTTCACTCCAAAAGAGCAGACGCGCAAATTTCCTGTTTCCGTTAATGCTACATTTCGAGGATGTAAAAGAAAGTACATGGGTAAAGGTTGGCTTTTTAGCTTAGCATCTAGTTGCAACAGTTGCTTTGCCCATTCAATCACTTGTTCTTCTTCTAACGGTTGTTGTGTTACAATCGATTCTAGTAATTGAAGCTTCTCATATTCGTGAATCAGAATAAGCGACCGATCTTCTGTATAGGCTTCGATCACTGGCATCAGATTCGGGTCTTCTAACGCTAAGTATTGTTGGATCGATCGTGGTGGAGCTTGTTTTACTAACGGGATTTGATGTAGCAGGTATCGTTTATCCTTTTGCTGAGCGATTGCCCATTCTCCATCAAGGAGTAGATAAACTTCTTCTACCAGATAATCTCTATATTGATCCCTCACTTTAAAGAAAGCCATTGGACTCTCCTCCAAAAACACACATTCTCGTAATACGTATTATACAGAGGGACATCGGAATTGTCGAAAACGAGATGATCTCCTTGTCAGAATACCATATTTCCGCTTTCTCTCACAGACTTTCATGGATGTTTTTGAGGTTTATATGTCAATTCCTTGCACCGTTATCCTAGGCATTCTTGCAGGTAGAAAAAAAGAGTCGATAGAATAAGATAGAACCAATGATTTGAGGAGGAGCACGATTGTTACGTCACCGCTCAGAAAAATTGTACCAAGAAGCTCAAGAGGTTATCGTTGGCGGTGTCAATAGCCCGTCACGTTCTTTTAAAGGTGTTGGAGGTGGCAGTCCCGTATTTATGAAAAAAGCCAAAGGTGCTTATTTCTGGGACGAAGATGGTCATCGCTATATTGATTATCTAGGAGCATTTGGTCCCATCATCCTTGGTCATGCCCACCCCGTCCTCACGGCAGCGATCGTACAAACGGCCACCGCGGGAACTCTCTACGGCACACCTACAGAAAAAGAGGTTCATTTTGCCCGAATGCTTCGAGAATCCATTCCTTCAATGGAACAAATTCGCTTTGTCAACTCTGGAACAGAAGCTGTAATGACCACGATCCGCTTGGCACGCGCCGTCACCCAACGAGATAAGATCATTAAATTTGCTGGTTGCTATCATGGGCACTCTGATCTGGTATTAGTTGAAGCCGGCTCTGGACCTGCCACCTTAGGGATCCCCGACAGTGCAGGCATTCCTGCAAGTATCGCCAGTGAAGTGATAACCGTCCCTTATAATGATTTAGATGCCCTCCAAGAGGCATTGGAACGATGGGGAGATCAGGTAGCCGCCGTCCTGGTGGAACCCTTAGTTGGTAATTTCGGTATTGTCCCACCTATAGACGGCTTTCTCGCAGGAATCAATGAATTGGCTCATCACTTCGGTTCCCTCGTCATCTATGATGAGGTGATTACTGCGTTCCGCTTTCACTACGGAGCCGTCCAAACCCTATATGAGGTAGAACCTGATTTGACCGCTTTAGGAAAAATTATCGGGGGAGGTCTACCCATTGGCGCTTACGGGGGAAGGCGGGAACTTATGAATAAAATTGCACCTACAGGGCCTACCTATCAAGCAGGGACAATGGCCGGAAATCCCCTTTCCGTTCAAGCAGGAATTGCCTGTTTAGAGTGTCTGCAACAACCCGGAGTATACGATCGACTGGACCGTTTTGGAAAGAAACTAGAGACGGGAATCTCCTCAGCTGCCAAAAAGCACGGTATCCCGATCCAAATCAACCGCATCGGTGGGGCTTTGACCATTTATTTTAGTCAAAACCCGATCGTCAACTATAAAGATGCACAAGATACAGATGGGGAATTATTTGCTCAGTTTTTCAAATTAATGCTAGACGAAGGAATTTACTTAGCTCCTTCGAAGTACGAAGCTTGGTTCCTAACGACGGCCCATACGGAAAGTGATATCGATACGACCCTTCTTGCCGTGGAGAGATCATTTAAAAAGCTAAAACATTTGATCGGAAGTGATCCAAGTTGATCGACGACACACCAAGCGCGCTCTACCAACGAATCGGCGGGGAAAGCACGATTACTAAACTCGTTCATGCCTTCTATGCACGGGTTCAACAACACCCAGCACTAGCCCCTCTCTTTCCAGAGGACATTCAACCGGTGATCGACAAACAAGCCTTGTTTCTCACCCAGTTTTTCGGAGGTCCTGGACTTTATTCTGCTAAACATGGGCATCCCATGTTACGTGCACGTCACCTCCCCTTCCCCATCACCCCATCCCGCGCGCAGGCATGGCTTGAGTGTATGCGCAAAGCAATGGATGAAATAGAGATAACAGATAAAGATAGGGAAGAGATGTGGAGCCGGTTCGTCATAACAGCTAGACACATGATCAATACCAACGAGCCTGACTCCAATAACGAAGATCTATCCAACTCGTACACCTAGCGAGCAAAATGAATCTCAAACCGAATCCCCTAATAGCAACCTTGATCTCATCAACGGTTGCTATTTTATTGAATAAAATAGCAAGAAAATTATGATGCGATCTAGTTGCCTCCTCTTTATATGGTAAATATTATTTATACATCTATAAAATTGTATAGATATTTAAATGCAAATAAATCATGATTTATGTATTTTTATTCAATTATGATGTAAGCGCTTTCTTTCTATCGTATCTTCACTTCTCTATATAACAGTTAAAAACCTTGAAAATACTATTCTGTTATAGTACAGTTGTGCCAAGCGCGCATTTATTATCACAGATCTATCCCCTCTCAAAATGAATAATCATTGAGTCCTCTTCTTGTTCCCAAACAATTTTCATGTTATTCTATTATTACTTATCTGTGCGTACACGCTCATACCCACAGCACGTTTAAACAAGGAATTTTTTAAATGTTTATGATTAGAGGTGAGTCGAAACGGATGAATACAAAAGAACATATCGGAGAATTTAAAAATCTATTGGCAGAGGAACACGACAGTTGTGGCATTGTCGCCGTGATTGAGAAAAACGGAGAGCCCACTTATCAAAATATGCTTAATGCGATCGACGCCCTCGTCAAAATGGAGCATCGTTCCGGTTTTACCCATGGTGAAGGAGATGGGACAGGAGTTTTAACCGATATTCCACGTGCACTATGGGCACAAAAATTAGCTAGTCAAAACAAAGAATCCACACCTGTTTATTCGGATTCCTTCGTTGTCGCACACTTTTTTATCTCAAAAGCAGAAAATATAAAGGAAATCCAGACCTCCATTCGTGAACGTTTAAACGAGAATGGATACCATATATTACATGAAGATTTAGATCGTGTCTATAGCCAAGTCCTAGGGAGCAATGGGCGCAGAGATGAACCTCATTTTTGGCAGTTAGGACTACTGTCCTCCCAGACATCAGATATCACACGCCACTGTTTCGATTTCTCGATCCAATTGGAGATTGATTTCCCACTCCATGTGGTCTCCTTTAGTAATAGCACCGTCGTCTACAAAGCGATGGGAGCCGCTAATTTACTACCAAAATACTATGAAGACTTAACAAAAAATGAATTCCAGACGAAAGCGACAATAGGGCACAATCGCTACTCTACCAATACACTTTCAAACTTTTCACGCGTACAGCCTTTCTCTTTACTCGGGCATAATGGTGAGATCAATACCATCTCTAAATTGCGCGATGAGGCTCGTATGCTAGATATTCCGTTAACGGCATTTGGAAGTGATTCACAAGATTTGAATCGTGTGATTGAAACACTGGTTCATCGTCATCAATTCTCTTTATTCGAAGCAATCGAAATCATCTTTCCAGCCATTCAGCATGAAATAAAGCAATTACCCCCGTCTCTTGGACAGCTATATACTTATTACCGACAAGCATGGGGCCCCTTTGCCCAAGGACCAGCTGGGATTGTTTCACGTTATCAAGATGAATGTGCATTTAGTGTAGACGCTCTGGGCTTACGTCCCTTATGGTTTGTGGAAAGCGAGCGTTCCTTCTATTTTTCATCTGAACAAGGGATTATCCCCGTTCATCAGATGGTGGCTGAACCAAAGCCACTCGCCCCAGGGGAAACCATCGGTGTACAGTTATCATCAAAACCTGTAATCGTCGAGCATCATGAATTGCAACAGCTTGTCTATGAGCGAGCAAGTCAGAGAGTCTCCCTGGATCCAATCTCAGTACAACCAGCGAAGAAAGAGCTGACTCCATCGGCATCCTCTCTTCCTGTTGCCACAGATCAAGCGTATGCCGCATTTGGTTGGGATCGCGAGCATATTCAAATGGTAGAGCAAATGGCAGATACAGGAAGTGATCCGATTCGCTCCCTTGGACATGATGGTCCTTTGGCCTGCCTAGCCGATTCTAGACAAAACATCCCTGATTTTATCAAGGAAAGCGTGGCGGTTGTTACAAACCCAGCGATTGACCGTGAACGGGAGCAAGAACATTTCTCCACTCGTGTTTTTCTTGGAAAACGTCCAGCCATCTATTCAGGTAAGACAAACACATCACAGGCTTTAGTGGAAATCCCTTCGCCTATTTTAATTGAGGGCACCAAATCAGAAGAAATTGCTAACCTTCATGGTACCCGTTCTTTCGAAGATGTCGTTCATTACTTTACAAATCATGATCTAGTAGCGACCCTTTCCTTAACCTATACGAAAGAGCAAAGCATTCCAGAAAGATTAGACCAATTGGCAGAAGAAGCTACTCATGCGGTACACTCTGGTAAAAGCTGTCTGATATTAAGCGATGAGGATTGCCATGAACAGGAGCAACTTTTCTTAGATCCACACCTCGCTCTATCTAAGATCGATCAGGCCTTAAAGCTGGCTACCCCAGCAAATGGACAGCAAAATCTGCGCCGGGAAACGAGCCTCATTCTACACTCCGCCGCTATTCGTAACCTGCATGATATTGCTGTTGCACTCGGACTAGGAGCGGATGCTGTTGCCCCCTATCTTCTTTTTGCTAGTATCGTGGATAAAGAGGAGAAATCCGAAGGACAACTATATGAAGCTATTAATAAAGGACTAGAAAAGATCATATCCACCATTGGAATTCATGAGTTACGTGGCTATGCCCGTCTCTTTTCTTCTATCGGCCTCCAAACAGAAATTGCCGATGTCCTACAGATTGTTAATTATGCTGGTACCAATGGGGCAGGAACGTCATGGGCAGATCTTCATCAAGACGCTCTCGATCGTTATGAAGATTATCATAAAGAAAAAGTGCGTCCTGCTCGTACGTTCCATGTGTGGCCACGCTTATGGAAGCCGATCACCCAAGTAGCTGCCGGTACAATCGGCTACCGCGAATTCGCGGATAAGATTGAAGAACTGGAGAGGAAAAACCCGCTCAGTTTACGCCATGTAACCGACCTAAAGGATAACCCTTCCTCTAAGACAGAACCAGCTGACGTGGACATCTCTATTGGAGAACATAGCCTCCCGTTTGCAATTAGCTCAATGTCCTTTGGTTCACAGGGAGAAATTCCTTTCCGTGCGTATGCAGAAGCGGCTGATCGCTTAAACATGGTGAGTTTAAACGGTGAGGGCGGAGAAATCAAAGACATGTTAGGCAAATACCCACGAACGCGTGGTCATCAAATTGCTTCTGGACGATTTGGTGTGAATGTTGAATTAGCCAACTCTGCTAACATCCTTGAAATTAAAATTGGTCAAGGGGCAAAACCAGGTGAGGGTGGACACCTTCCCGGAAAAAAAGTCTCAGAGAAAGTAGCCGCAGCAAGGAATGCCAATACGGGTGTTGATCTCATCTCCCCTTCCAACAACCATGATATCTATTCGATCGAGGATTTGGCACAAATCATTACAGAACTAAAAACGGCAAACAATCGGGCGAAAGTCATTGTCAAAGTACCTATCGTGCCTAACATTGGAACCATTGCTGTCGGCATTGCCAAAGCAGGAGCCGATATCATTACCTTAAGTGGATTTGACGGAGGGACTGGTGCTGCACGTATCCATGCGCTTCAGCATGTCGGTTTGCCTGCGGAAGTTGGGGTTAAAGCGGCGCACACTGCTCTGGTCGAAGCAAACTTACGGAGTGAAGTCGAGATTTGGGCAGATGGAGGCATCAAAAGCAGCTTGGACGTCATCAAAATGATCCTTCTCGGGGCCAACCGCATCGGCTTTGGTACGTTAGCTATGATGGCGATTGGTTGTACTGGCTGTCGTGGCTGTCACTTGGATACCTGCCATGTTGGTATTGCTACTCAGATCGAATCGGAAGAAGAAGCGAAAGAACACGGTCTACGCCGTTTTGTCCCTCGTGAATCGGAGATGGCAGTACAAGGGTTGATGACACTTTTTGGTGCACTTGGTGAAGAGGTACAACGTTTAACTGCACAGCTCGGATTTAAGCGTACCCAAGACCTCGTTGGTCGCTCTGATCTGCTTGTGCAAACGCGGGAGTTGGATCGATTAAATCTCGATGAACTTCTACGCCCTGTCCCCGAAGTATGGAAGGAGATTGACAGATCCGAAGTCGCCGTCGCTATGCAATCAGAGATGCTCGTAGCCGCAGGCGGAAAAGCAGAAGCCACCCTTGCAGAAACAGTGTCTGTAGACGAAGGCGGTAGTCATACGTATACGGGGGCACATTGTGCCGAACGTGTCCTCGTCAGTAGCTTATCGGGTGCACGCGTTCATAATCGTTTGGATGGTAGTTATCATAAGCTTCCCCAAACCTCTCTGCAATTTACGGAAGGGTCCGTACCCGGAAACGGCTTTGCTGCGTTCCATGCCGATGGAATCAACGTTGTCGTACATGGTGGAGCTCAAGATGGTGTTGGGAAAACTTCCTTTGGCGGAAGGGTCTCCATCCTGAAATCTCCGAATGCCACAGGAAAGTATATCAACGGTTCTGTGGGCAAAAGCTTCTGCTATGGAGCGCAGAAAGGGCTTTTCATTGTCCAAGGAAATGCCGATTCCCGTGCCGGTATCCGCCTCTCTGGTGCCGATGTCATTATCGGAGGGGAAGCAGAAGAGCCTCGTCGTGACGAACTCGGTTTGCTTGGAAATCGGGCTAATATTAAAGGCTTTGCTTTCGAATATATGACAGAAGGACGCGCAGTGGTTCTGGGCGACCCTGGCCCATGGATCTGTGCTGGAATGACCGGAGGCGTGGTTTACCTTCGACTCCAGCCTGAAATGGGGCTAGATGCAGAGGCGCTACAACGTCGTATCGCCAAGGGAGCAAAAGTAAGCCTTCAACCACTCACGAAAAAGGGAAATGAGGACTTACAAGAGTTGCTAGGAGTCTATAAGGAAGAACTCCTCCTCTCCAAGCAAGAGACTGAGGCAGACAAAATCTCTTCTTTACTCGGAAACCTAGAAGCTCACTTTTTGCAAATTATCCCAGATAAAGTGCAAGCTGATCCATCTATCTCAACGGAGTAACTTGTTTATAGACAGTGATCTCTTCAGAATACCAATCGAGAAGTGGATATCGCAAGGAAAGTGAAATACCCCCTGATCCTGTTGGATCGGGGGGTATTTTATTAAAAGCTTTAGGTTATCGATTCCACTTTAATCAACTTCGATTCGATGATATACCGTTCAGTCGCTTCAACCAACATATCGAAGGGAAAGCACGTAATCAGGGTAAGTGTAGCCTCTTCTTTAGGAACCAACACATTCGTATCAAACTGGTCCACAATAAAAGGTTCCTCATGGATCTGATAGGTGAATTTTTGTCCGTTCATCTCAACATAGATGCGATCGCCCTTTTCCAGTTCACGCAACTCGGAAAACACGGTGTTTCTGTGACCAGCCAAAGCGGCATGTCCTTGTTCTCCCGGGAATACCATTCCCTCATGATTATCTCTACCGACACCTTTTTTCAGTTCTTCTTGCCCTGTTCCCTCTACTATCGGCAAAGTATATCCAACACGAGGAATAATCAACGTTCCTATTTTCTCTCCCTTTTCAGGGTTTAAGTTTTGCTCACTTCCTTCGATCACCGGCTGTAACTCTTTCCGATCCCACTCATCATCTACCTTGCGTGCTTCCGTAACATCTACCTCTGCAATTCTCGTTTGTTCCCAGAAGGAAATGCCATTGCTAAAAAAGAGAAAGAGCCCACCAAGCAAGAGCGCGCTACCAATCACTGCAAACAATGCTCTCATCCGCCAACATCCTCACATATATTCATCGTTATTCTTAAGTACAGAGCGAGGCAACTTTTCATGTCCAACAAGCGAATCCACGTATCCATCCATCGCACCTATATCCTAGCACAGGATCATCACGCTGACGAGAGCGAAAATAAAAGAGATTGGCCACAGAGCACAGCTGCTCAGCGACCAACCCCTTGCTAATCGATTAGAAAAGATCAATCAAATCATTCTACTACTAGGCATTCTTAGCGAAACAAACCGAATAGCCGTTTGCGGAAAACAAATCCAAGCACCAACAAACCAACAACTGCTGCGATCAAACCATACAACATGCCTTTTGGTTCTTCCGATGCGGTTTTAGGCAACTTACCACCTTTAGCTACTTTCTCCTTAATGGTTTCTCCATCTTGACCAGGAGCAACGACCTTAGGTGTATTTTCTTCTTCATCCGTTTTCGGTACAACAATTCCTTCATCTTCGGTAATTTCAAACTCTACATAATCATAGTAAGCTCGTTCTGCTCCATCTACTTCCCCAGTGAAGTAGACCCAACCTACGTATGTTCCTGCATCGAGATTCTTAAAGGCATGAGATTGCTTTAGACCTTCTACATTTTCATAGGCAACATAGGTATAGATGTGTTCCTCAAAGTAGGCTTGCAGTTCTTCATCGCTAGCGCCACTTTCCTCAAGTCTTGTAATCTCATCCCATACATCGTCGCTAACATTTTCCAATTCAAATTCCCATGTCCCTGTCACTGACTTTGCTTCAAACATTTCTCCTGTTAGCACATTTTCACCATTTGCATAGTCATAAGAGGCTCTAATGTCGCTAAGTGTTAATTGATAATCCGTCTCTACTTTTGTTTTCTCTCCACCAATTTCCCCATCAAAAATAACATGAACATTATAGGACTCTCCACCTAGCAAAAAGAACTCATGATCAAAATTGACCAAAGTGTAGTCTGCATATGCCTTCCCATCTTGACTACTTTTTAGAATATGGGCTTCTTTCCCGCGAATTTCAAAGGTCCATTCCCCTTTAACTTCTTCAGGGTCCCCATTTTCATTCTGCGGAATGTTGTCCAACTGTGCATGAATACGCGCAAACACGTCAGCTACAACTTCTTCACCCTCTATGGTTTCTTTAACTTTTACAATTTCATCCATAACACTAATGCTTAGCTCGCTCTGTTTCTCAGCGTCTTTAGCCTCGTTGGTTTCACCTTTCTTCACATCATCTACAACAGTGTTCTGATCCTCTGTGGTGTCCTTTTCTACCGTCACATCAACCGCTTGCTCTGACTGATGCACGCCTTCGGTTCCATCTACCACACCATCAAATTTAACAGTAACGAAGTGAGTGCCCTCTTCCTCTAGCCCTGCAATCGTTGCTTCGAATTTGGTACCTTTAATTGCTTCTGATTTAGCTGACTCGGTACCCACTTCCATCTTTTCAGCTGTTTCTTTATTATCAGCTACAAAAACAGACCAAGTTCCTTCTGCTTCTGTAACTTTATCGTTAAATGATGCTGTTACTTTCGCATCCTCAACTTGGACAGACATTTTTACATCCGTTTCTGCAAATGCTGTTGGTGCTACGATGGCAAATACCATCATTAAAGCCATGATTGCTGCAAAACTTCTTTTCAACCTGGTTTCCCCCTAGTTACGACTCATGTATATGATTCCTTACAATATAGTTATTCGGTCATCCAGGCATTTTTCAGTTCACTTTTTCATTTATTTTATTGGTATTCACATTTTAGACACAAATAAAAGAAACACCTTTGCGATCGCTTCTGAAGAACGAAAGAAAAAGTGTTTTTGGAGATGTGGTTATTCAAAGCACTAAACGAGAGAAAATTTTAGTGGCTTGTTCTATCTATAAAATCACATGACACTGGGGAAAGTGGATTTATTCTTGTAACGACTTAATGTCCGAGATCACCTCATCTGTCTCGGGATTCAGATTATCGTATAGATCTACTACTTTTCCTTCTTGGTCAACTAAGAAAAAGCGTGTTGAATGTGATACCGTTACAGGCATATCTTCAGATCCCGTTTCCTGCTTTTCTACTTGAGAACGAAAAGTTCCTTCTAGAAAAGCTTTCATCTCTTCATAGTTCCCATCGTTTGTGACGAAGTTCCAAGTGGATGTATCCACTTCATACTTTTCAGCAAAGGCTTTGAGCACTTCCGGTCGATCATGTTCAGGATCAACACTAAAAGAGACAATCGATACATCCAGCCCTTGATTCTTTAGTTCTTCCTGCACCTTCTTCATATTGGCTGTCATGGGTGGACAGACATCCGGACAGCGCGTAAACACCATATTGGTTAACCATACCTCTCCCTCTAGATCGGATAAGGTTACTGTTTCACCCTCTTGGTTTGTTAACGAAAAATCTGGAATCTGCCAATTTAGTGCTTCTTCTTCTGTTTGCTCGGTTTGTGTATTTTCTTCCTGAGAGGCGCTATTTTCTACTCGCGACTCCTTTGGTGATGTTACATTATCGAAGGCAATAATGATCACAACAGACATAAGCAATATAATGCTGGTTAAAATAATGGCCTTTCTCATATAAAACATCCTTTCTACCCAATCACCTTATCTAGACACGCTATCTATAAAATAGACACCCTTTTGCACGTTTGCTTTTTCACCCATAACCCAAAGAAGCCTGTCTACTCTTTTGAGTGTACCCAGTCCCCGCTAGCGATGCAACGCCTTTCGCTTTATCAGATATGGAGATTGTTTGAACCTCCTCCCCTCATGCACTGCCCTATTTCCCATGGATAAATAAGGATGAGGAAATCCTGCAATCTCAGGAGTAAGAAAAGACTTCTCCTCACATAATGAAGATGTACTTCTTTCCGTCAGGAGGGAATCCTATGGCAGAATCTTCATCAGCTAGTGGAGGAAAGCTTGTCTTTTCTTTTTTCATTATGCTGGGGCTTACCGCTCTATCCTTCTTCGTTGTTGTTACAGAAAACTTCAGCATAGCAACGGTTTTCTGGATTATATTTGTCCTTGCTTGGGTCCAAGTTTCCATTCAACTGTACACCTTTATGCATTTGAATGAAAAAGGAACATGGATGCCACGCATTTTTATGATCACCGGGCTTCTCTTTAGTATCATCATCGCCTTCTCTTTGATGTATTGGGATTAGGCAGCGTACCATCCCCGATAGTCCCCCTGCTCTAAACAAAGGAGTAGGGGGACTTATGCTGTTGCTCACCTTCCATTCTGTCAAACCCGGCGCGGATATATGTTCTTTGTCCGCAATTCTTGCTCTTTCTGATCCCGCCTCTTCTCTTTGCGCGCCCAATGGTAAAACACATATCCGAGGGCAGAACCATAAGCGATCTCTTGAATCACTTTCATCATGACGCCCCCTAGTTGCTGGTCCTCTAATGCCACCACCGACGGAAATACGGTGGAACCCATATAGGATGGAAACAGCAAGTGGCCTGAGAAAATAATTAAGGCACAGGCAGGAGTTAATAATACAGAAGCCGCGAAGATGTAGCCTACCTTCTGAAGCTCGCTTAGTCTATCTAGTTCCGGAACAGGACAAAGTACCGGCCAATACATCAATAGAGCCGTCAAAAAGAGAAGTAGATGGGCCATACTATGCAAGAACGGCTCTTCCATCACTTTTTCAAATAGGAGGGGAACATGATAGAGTGAAAGGAACGCATGAAATAGAACCAGTGCCACCATGGGATGGGTTCCCATCTGTAAAACCCAGCGGGTCTTTCCATTCGTCCATAGAGAGCGCCACATCCATGCAGGGAAGCCCAATAATATAAAGGGAGGAAGAATCAAAAAAAGAAGGGACATCTGTACCATGTGGAAACTAAACAATTCATGACCCAAAACCTCCAGCGGACCTCCTTCTGCTAGATAAAAGAGGAGAAGAGCCAGCAAAAAGGAGAAGAGTTGCCCTCCTGTCACTGGTTTTTCCCAATGCCTCCGTTTCCGATCACGCTCCATCCAACCCCAATAACCCCCCCCTAGTAGCAATAAGACCACATTAAGAGGCAAATTCCACATGCCCAAAAGCAAGAACTGGTGCCAGGCCTCCATCGAGGTCATTTTTTCTCTCCTTTCGTTATTCTAAAGTGCCAAGCAGGTAGACCAAAGTGAAGATAAAGACCCATACCACATCGACAAAGTGCCAATAAAGACTGGCGACATACACTTTGGGAGCGGTCTCTGTGGTTAGTCCACGTGATTTTAGCTGAATTAAGATGAAGCTAATCCACGTCACACCGAATAATACGTGTGCACCATGTGTCCCCACCAAAGTGAAAAAAGAGGAACCAAATGCGCTTGTCGTCATCGAGAGCCCTTCATGGACATAATGATAAAACTCATAGATCTCTAGACCGAGGAAGGAAAGCCCCAAGAGGACGGTGACAAGCAACCAATTATAGCATTTTGTTACATCTTGCTTGTGCAATCCCACCACACCAAACACGCTTGTTAGACTGCTAGTTAATAAGATAAAAGTCGCAATCGCTACCAGTGGCAATTGAAACAGCTCTTGCGTTGTCGGACCTCCATTGTTGTGTGTACGCAGTGCCAAATAGGTACCAAACAGACAGGAGAAGAGCACTGTCTCCGCTCCGAGATAAAGCCAGAAACCAAGGATTTTATTTTTCCCTTCCAAGGTCGCCGTTTCTAAACGAACCGTCGTATCCATGTCTTGCTTCGATAGTTTAGGCACGCTCACGATCCATTCACCCCTTTTCCATTCATTGCGTTATTTGCCAGCTGGTCCGCTTCAATATGATATCCGTGATCTTGTTCAAAAGAGCGCACCCCCATCACAACCAGGACAAAGATTAAACCGATCGCTCCCAATGAATAGGAATGAAGAATCAATCCATAGGCTGCAACAAACAAACCAATTGAGATGAGTAAAGGCAGATGACTAGGAGATGGCATATGAATCGAACCTAGTGGCTCAGCCATCGGGATCTTCCCATCTCGTTTCATCTTTGCTTCCCACAGTGGATCAGGACTTTCTACCAGTGGCAGTTGTGCGAAGTTGTATTCTGGTGCGGGTGAGGGGATGGACCATTCCAGCGTCCTTCCATCCCAAGGATCATTGCCTGCCTTCACTCCCTTCAGCTGTGACACGATGATATTGTAGACGAAGAATACTGTACCCAGTGTCATCCCAATGGAACCGATGGTGCTAATTATGTTGATGTTGTCTACCATCGGACTGGATTCATACGTATACACGCGCCGAGGCATCCCATACAGTCCTAAGAAATGTTGCGGTAGAAACGTGATGTGAAATCCGAATAGGAATAGCCAGAAGTGCCACTTGCCCCAGGTCTCATTGAGTAGTCTCCCCGTCATTTTGGGCCACCAATAGTAGAAGCCAGAGAAGAGACCGAGCACGGTACCTCCGAGAAGAACATAGTGAAAGTGCGCCACCACAAAGTACGAGTCATGAAATTGCCAATCAGCAGGCACGACAGCTAGCATGACTCCTGTCACGCCCCCCATGACAAAGGTAGGAATAAAAGCGACAGCAAACAGCATGGCTGTCGTATAGCGAATGCGTCCTCCCCACATCGTGAAAAGCCAATTGAAGATCTTGATCCCTGTCGGTACCGCGATCGCCATGGTAGCAATCCCAAAGATGGTGTTTGCCATCGATCCCAGGCCATCCGTAAACATATGGTGAGCCCATACCATAAAGGAGATAAAGCCGATCAAGACGGTGGCAAAAACCATGGAGATATAACCAAACAACGTTTTCTTCGAAAAAGCGCTAATCACATCAGAGAAGACACCAAAGGCCGGTAAGACCACTAAGTAAACCTCTGGATGACCAAAAATCCAGAAAAGATGCTCCCAGATTACAACCTCTCCACCCAGAGAGGACGCGAAGAAAGCCGTAGCAAACAAGCGATCCAACATGAGGAGGAGAAGTGCCACAGTCAGTGGTGGAATGGCAAACAGGATAATCGCTGATGTCACAAAGGTTGTCCATGTGAAAAGGGGCATGCGTAGATAGGTCATCCCAGGAGCTCGCATATTGATAATCGTGACAATGAAGTTGATTCCTCCTGTCAACGTACCAATACCAGAAATCTGTAAACCAAGCACATAATAATCAACTCCGGGGCCGGGACTGTAATCGTTAAGCGCCAATGAGGTATAGGAGGACCAACCTGCATCCGGTGCACCACCAAACAGCCAGCTTAAATTTATGAGCAATGCCCCAGCGAAGAAAAGCCAAAAGCCAAGCGAGTTAAGAAAAGGGAATGCCACATCACGTGCTCCAATTTGCAGTGGCATCACATAGTTCATCAAACCGATGAGAAGGGGCATTGCTACCAAGAAGATCATGGTTGTCCCGTGCATCGTCATCAACTGATTATAAACCTCTGGTGAAACAAATCCAGAATCAGGCACGATCAGTTGTAAACGAATCAAGAGTGCTTCAATACCACCAATGATAAAAAAGAGTAAACCCGATCCAATGTAGAGAATACCGATTTTTTTATGGTCCACGGTGGTTAGCCATTCCCACACCGTACTTTTCCTGACATTTATCAAAAAGCGATTGTTGTAGCCACCCGAGAAAATTGCCACGAGAAACAACAACAGTACCAACATGATAATCATGGTTGCCACGCGCTTGTTCGCCTCCTATTTAAGATTCATCAGATACTCCACCAAGGCATTTGTTTGTTCATCTGTTAGGAACTCAAAGCCGGGCATCCGGTTCCCTGGTTTAATTGCTTGAGGATCGACCAGCCATTGCTTCAAGTTCTCTCGATTCTTTTCAATCACTCCTGCAATCAAGAGACGGTCACTAAAGCCTGTTAAATCAGGCCCCACTTTGCCTAGTGAGGAAAACCCTCCACCACGAACCGCATGACAACCCATGCAGTTTTGCGAAAAAAGAGCTTGCCCAAGCTTCGCCTGTTCTTGATCTTCTGCAACAGTTGATTGCGGATTTTGCCTCTTCGCTACCCACTGCGTAAATTCTTCCGGAGTTTGTGCAACAACGCGGAAATTCATTAAGGCATGCCCCGCTCCACAAATTTTGGCGCACTTCCCTTTAAAAACACCTGGTTTATCCGCTTGTAAAGTTAACGGCACGTCTTTACCAGGAATAACATTTTGTTTCCCCCCTAAATTAGGTGCCCAGTAGGAGTGAATGACATCATTTGATGTCATGATTAGATGCACTTTTTTACCGGTAGGAATGTGTAGATCCTGTGATGTCCGTATGTCATAGTCAGAATACACATATTCCCACCAATATTGATGACCAATCACCTTAACCGTAATAGACTCATCCTTGGGTGATACCTCTGTCTCCGAAAATGTAATACGGAAGGTGGGAATCGCCAAGATAACTAACAAGATAATCGGTATGATGGTCCACGTAATTTCCAATACGGTGCTTCCTTCTGTTTGTTTAGGAATTTCCGTTTGACCTGGGCGTTCCCGATAACGAATCACCACATAGATAAAGATCGCGATGACCACAACAAATACCAAAATCATGATAGCGATGCTTAATTTCATTAGCCAAAGTTGTTCTTCGGCTACTGGTCCCACTGGATCTAAGACGGAGAGCGAATCGTCTGTACAACCAGTAGATAGGCTCATCCCTAGAAATGAAAATAGTAGGATGACCCACTTTTTCATCTGACGCATCCATCCTTCCTCCTGATCTATAAAAAATGAATTTATGTTTGCTTTACAGCGAATCCAAAATCATAGCGGTGAGAATGGCCACTAAATAAAGAAGCGAGTAACGAAACATCGTCTGTGACCACTTCCCTACAGCACGAGTAAAAAACCCCCGCCAAGCCATTAAGAGATAAACTCCTCCCAAGAGAAGCGAACAGAGGAGATAGAATGAGCTCATCCCAGCAAGCAAGGCAAACAGCACACTAGCCCCCCACAGGAGCAGAACAAAGGCAAAAATTTGTCGTCTCGTAGCGGCAAACCCTTTCACAACGGGTAGCATCGGTATTCCTGCCACGCGATACTCTTTTACTCTCTTCATGGATAAGGCATAAAAGTGTGGAGGTTGCCACAAAAAGAGGAGAAAGAAAAGCCCCCAAGCCGTCCAATCTATTCTCCCCGTAGCGGCCACATAGCCAATCATAGGAGGAACTGCTCCTGCCACCCCTCCGACAATCGTATTGCACCAGTGGCTTCGTTTTAGCCAACTACTATAAACACCAACATAGACCGCAAAACCCGTCAGAGCTAACAAGGCGACCAGTGGCCCAGTAATCATCCACAAGAGAACCGACCCTATGAGGGTCATCAACACTCCCAAAACGATTGCTGCAGATTGTGTAATGCGCCCACACGCAATGGCACGCTGACAGGTTCGTATCATCAATGGATCAATGTCACGGTCAATGACATTATTTAACGTACACCCACCTGCTACCACAAGAGCTGTACCGATCAAGGTAGCCAAGAGTAACCCCCCATCCCAAGTTCCCTGCATGCCTATAGCAAATCCAGCAAAAGTGGAAAAAAGGTTAGAAAGATTAATTCCTGGCTTGGTTAGCTCCAAATAATCGCTCCAGTTCGCTTTCCTCGTCGTTAGTTCAGGCAACACAGGCGCAGGCTGTCCGATCAGCGTTTTATCCAAGCCTCTCACTCCTTTCTCTGAGGTCATCAAGTGCTATTCTTTTCAACCTGACGGATAAATATCCAAAAGAAGAAGTGATCTTTGAACAAATCTATGGTTCAACTTCCCTTCAACTTCCCTTCAACTTCCCTGCTCCAAAAAGCATCTACCCTTCTCTTCATGTTTCATTTACAAGTGTCCCTGGGTGACTTTGACCCTATCACCCTTTCTGATGGCAAAAGAATAGCATCGCCTGCCTCTAGAGAGACAGGCGATGCTTCTTTCCATAAATACATGTGATTTTATATACTTTCCTTTCTAATAATTTCGTCCTGCGAATTATGACATTAAGACCTCTTAATGTCGTTGTGTATCGACTTCGAATCCAACACATAAGTTGTACTCGAACCGTTAAACGCTCTTCCTAAGATAATAGAAGTCTTAGTAAGAAGAAGTTTTTCATTCAATACATCGGTGATTGCACTCTCGAATTTCGCTAATCGGATATGACGTCGACACGCAGTGAATTGTAAGGTTATTTATAATAAATATATTGTATTATATAAATTGTTAGTATATCGTGATTAAAAAAATTGCTATTAGTCCGAAGGAGAGAGAAACATGAAGAAATTTTTTATCGCTGTCATTTGTATCATGGTATCCAGTCTAAGTCTTCAGTCTGGGATTTCAACGATTTATGCAGAAGAGGGATTTTCTTTTGATGAAAGCGATTATAAAAAAAGACAAGCCCGCTATATCGAAGAAGGGGTTTCATCTAGTAGTTATGACGCACTAGTCTTGCAAGCTTATGCGGGGAAAGAGTTAAATCGAAAAGCCCTTGACGAGTATTTGAATGGATTGCGCTCTGGTGGTGTGAAAAATGCAGATTTCAACCTTACGAAGTTAATTCGTGTCATGATGTACCGTCCAGAAATTAAGGACGACTTAGTTGAAGCTCTGGATGGTTTCCCTTTCTGGTTTGAAAAAGGAGGAACTGGAGACCATGTCTTTGCCTCTGAAAACCACATGATCATGTACACTTCCTCGCACTATTTATTGCAAGAAAAATATGGGTTGTTTGAGGATGATCGTGTTCGCAAACGCCTAAAGAAGTACTTAGAAGTAAAAAATGAGTATGGTTATTATGAGTTTTATTCGGGTGTTTACCTACCGTATACGTTATCGGGTCTTCTAAACCTAGCTGATTTTGCAGAAGATGAGGAAATTCGTCAACTCGCTATTGGAGCAGCTCAACGTCTATTACAAGATGTCCTAACTGTGACAAATGAAGAAGGGGTTTTCTACTCAGCGTCAGGAAGAACCTATTCTGCCTACAAAGAAAAGGGGTCAGGACACAATATCAATCGGATTGTCTACCTTTTAACTGGCATTGGTAATGAAACAGCTACAACACCCAGCCCCATTGGCGTAATGCTAGCAACCTCAGATCTACCGATTAACGAAAATGTATTTAAATATTTCGGAAAAGATCTGAACAGGAATTATACCAATGGGCATACCCTAGGAAAAGCAAAAAATGAAATTTACAATGATTTTTCACGGGACGAGCGCGTCCCCTTCTATTGGACTCAGGGTGCTTACTTCCATCCTGACACCGCCTCCGATTCTGCGTGGTTCTATCGTAAATACCAATTGACTGGACATGAACCTCTAAAAGCATTCGATCGCTTCCTCGGTCTCTCTGAAGGAGCAGCACAAGCAGCAGCGAAAGCAGGGGCTGCATTTAGTCGGAGTTCTGTCCTTTCTTCAGCCAATTTTTCCTTGTATAAGGACGACGGTGTCATGTTGCATTCCATTCAAGACTACTGGCCTGGGCGACAAGGGTATCAGCAAAATCCTTGGATTGCTACTACTGGAACCCTTCCGGTCTGGACCCAAGCCGGTGATGGAAGCAAAACCATGCAGAATGATCATCTACCAAAAATCAAGCAAGTAAACAATGTTGCTGTGATACAGTATAATCCCATGATTGAAATTGAAACCATTCATCCGAATTCAAAAGTGTGGCTCCATTGGCCCAAAGGATTTGATAAGGAAAGGCATAGTGGAAACTGGATCTTTGGAAAAGAAGACGATGGCTATATTGCTGTAAGATACCCGAGTGGTGATCCTCATGCAGAACGAATCGAGAGTGGTTGGGATGAACAGACATGGGTTGTCATTGTCGGTACTGAGAAGCAATATGGAACTTTTGACGATTTCTCAACCAAAGTACTAAATGAAGTTGAGTACGATGCCGATAGAGAATGGCGGGGGAACTTTTTCAAAGGAACACTGAGAAGAGTGTACGATTCTGATGTGAAATTTGATGGTACTGATATTAGTTTGACATGGTAGCAGTCAAACAAAAAAAGTAGGGAAAACCCTACTTTTTTTGTTTGATGAGGAGGACTCATTGGACATGAAGTATGGAGGCAGTGATGAATCCTCCTCAAGTAACAAGCATCCGTCATTCCCTCTCTTGCTTCTGGGAAGACGTCACAAATTATAAGCAGGAGACCTCCATTATATTTGGATCGAGGTCTCCTCCTTTCGTTTCATCTCTTGTCTCTCACACGGTGCACTCGTTTATGCACCAAACTCTCTTCCACCCGTACCATGCGGTCCTCTCATACCGCGCCTACTCTCAGTCCAAGTGGTCCAGAGGGCTCCATGCTGCCTCTTCCTAATAAAGTCACGATTGAAAGGTAAGTTCCTGTGACTCATCCCGCTTAACGGGTCCATCTTGTTGGTTTTTCTCCTTCTCTTTCGCCACCCAACGGAAGAAGACACTCCCAAGCATAATTCCATAAGAGATCTCCTGCATAATTTTCATCACAACGCCTCCCAATTGCTGATCGGCGTGTGGATCAACCGTCGAGAAAACATGAGAGCCTTGAAATAATTCATACATAGGAGTTCCCGCAAAGATAAGCATGGCACAAGCCGGTGTCAACAATACCCCATCGGCAAAAATATACCCCATTTTTTGCAACCCGCTCAAACGGTCCATCTCAGGAAGAGGACACATCAAAGGCCACCACATTGCAAAAGCAGCGAACAGCAACAGAAGATGAGAAACGATGTGAAGCAGGGTACTCGCCATAATGCTATCGAAGACAAAGGGGAAGTGATAAAACGAAATCAGCCCATTAAACATGATTAACGCTACCAATGGATGGGTGAAGAAGCGGAAGAATGGTTTCACCCAAGATTGATTGACCACAGGCCGTACCAGCCATGCTGGTAAGCCTGCCAAGATTAATGGAGGAACCACCAGATAGACGAGGGACATTTGTAACATATGCACACTAAACAACTCATGCCCCATCATCGCCAAAGGACTTCCTTGCGCAAAGTAATATACAATGACTCCTAGCATAAAATAAAATTTCTTTTCTCCTGCGATCGGGGAAAGATCAGTGGTCAATCGCTTTTGATAAGGCCCTGTCATCAATAGATAAGCTGTACCTATGACTAATAAAATCAAACTGTATACCACATCCCAGTTTTCTGGATAGAAAAACTGCTGGAAAAATGGATTGCCTGACATCTCTTTCTCCTCCCTTCTGTTTGCCTTTTTGATAAGTCCTTTTCCGTATGAACCAATCCCCCTTCCGTACCATTTGGTAAAGAAGGGGGATCTTCAATTTTAATGCTCTACTTTAAGATCATCAGTCCAACCGAACATACAATTGCAATCAAAATTCCTGTGCAGATAAAGAGAATCGGGAAGGCACTACCTTTTTGATTCAAGTGCATAAAGGTAAACAGCTGTAAAAATACCTGAACCCCTGCCAACACGAGAATGATCGGAATGATCAAGGCGGCTGGAATCAACTCCATCATCACAAGTGCAAATGCAATCACTGTTAATAGAATCATTACCGCGAAGGAGAGGACCTGTTTCTTCTCTTCCGATTTACCTGCATGATTGGTTGGATTATTTGTAGCAGATTCTACTTTTGCCATCGATTACCCCAACTTTCCCATCAGATAGACAACCGTAAAGATGAACACCCACACGACGTCAACAAAATGCCAGTAAAGGCTAGCGACATAAAACTTGGGTGCTGTAAACCAAGTAATCCCTTGTTTTGTCGCTTGAATCATCAGGGTGACAATCCAGATCGAGCCGAAGAGAACGTGACCCCCATGCGTTCCTAAGAGAACATAGAAAGCGGAGCCGAACGCACTATTCGATAAGGTTAATCCCTCATGCACATAGTGATAAAACTCGTAGATTTCTAAACCGAGGAAACCCCAACCCAATAGGACCGTAACACCGAACCAGAATAGCATGGATTTAACGTTATTACGGTGCATACCGATAATGCCAAGTACACTGGTTAAACTACTAAACAACAACAAGAAGGTTGCTACTCCGACCAAAGGCAAACTAAACAGCTCTTCTGCTGTCGGCCCACCACTCGTGCTTCCATTCAGTGCGAGATAGGTACCAAACAAACAGGAAAAGAGAACGGTCTCAGCTCCAAGCAACAGCCAGAAGCCTAAGATCTTGTTTTTCCCTTCCATAGTTGAGTACTCGATGCTCTCTGGCATCTTTGGTGACATATCCAAACTTGGATCTACTTGACTCATGCCTTCGCCTCCTTCTCCACACGTTCCACTTCTTCTTGCTCGATGTGGTAACCGTGATCTTGATCAAACGAACGCAAGAACAGGGATAGAACCACTACAACCAATCCCAATACACCGATTTCATTGGCACGCAGAATAAATCCAAACCCTGCGATGAAGAAACCAATCGACATGAGTACCGGGATATAAGAGCCGGATGGCATATGAATCGGACCATACGGTTCTGCTGCTTCTACCTGCTTATTACCCACCATTTTTTCCGCCCACAATGGATCATTGGCGCGTACACGTGGCAGGCGCGCAAAGTTGTATTCCGGAGTCGGATTGGGAATCGTCCATTCCAGTGTCCGACCATCTTCCCATGCATCGCCTTGCACAATCTCTCCGTAACGTGCCGTACGATAAATGTTATAGACAAAGACCAACGTACCAACAGCCATACCGATGGCACCGATCGAGCTAATAAAGTTGATCGCGTCCATTCCTTCATTGGCCTGATAGGTAAACACTCGACGAGGCATTCCGAATACGCCTAAGAAGTGTTGCGGGAAGAACGTCAAATGGAAACCAATGAAGAAGAGCGCAAAATGCCAATACCCCAGCTTCTCGTTCAGCTTTCTAGCGAACATGCGGGGCCACCAATAGTAGCCACCTGCAAATAGCCCAAACACGGTCCCACCAATCAAGACATAATGGAAATGGGCAACAACAAAGTAAGAGTCGTGGAACTGGAAGTCGGCAGGTACGACAGCCAACATCACACCGGTAACCCCACCCATAACGAAGGTTGGAATAAAACCGAGAGCCCAGACCATCGCCGCCGTGAAGCGAATCTGTCCACCCCACAGTGTAAACAACCAGTTAAATACCTTAATCCCCGTTGGCACAGCAATCGCCATCGTTGCTACTGCGAAAATCGAGTTGGTCATCGGTCCAAGTCCCACGGTAAACATGTGGTGAACCCACACCATAAAGCCAAGGAAACCAATTAACGAAGTAGCAAAAACCATCGAGCTATACCCGAAGAGACGCTTGCGTGAAAATGTACTAATAATATCAGACATAATCCCAAATGCAGGGAGAATAACGATATATACTTCCGGGTGACCAAAGATCCAGAATAGATGCTCCCAGATCACCGAATCTCCACCACGTGTCGCATCAAAGAATGCCGTACCAAACAATCGATCAAACATCATCAATGCCAGACCAATCGTTAGTGCTGGGAAGGCAAACAAGATCAAGGCAGAAGCAATAAATGTTGTCCAAGTAAACATCGGCATCCGGAAGAAGCTCATTCCCGGCGCACGCATATTGATGATGGTTGCGATCAAGTTGATCCCGCCCATCGTGGTACCAATACCGGAAATCTGTAGTCCTAGGACATAAAAGTCGATACCGGGCCCCATGCTATATTCATTTAGCGCAATAGGCGCATAGTTGGTCCAGCCTGCATCAGGAGCGCCACCAAAGAGCCAACTTAGGTTTAGAAGCGTTCCACCCGCTAAGAATAACCAAAAGCCAAGGGCATTCAAAAACGGAAAAGAAACGTCACGTGCACCGATCTGTAAGGGGATAATGTAGTTCATCAGCCCAAACAGCAGGGGCATCGCTGCCAAGAAGATCATGGTTGTCCCATGCATCGTCAGGAGCTGGTTAAACAGATCTCCTGATAAAAAATCGTTCTCTGGAATAATAAGCTGCGCACGCATGAGCAGCGCTTCGATCCCACCAATCACTAAGAAGACGGTGCCAGCGGCAAGATACATAATACCGATCTTCTTATGGTCAACCGTTGTCACCCAATCCCACATATAGCTACTGCGTACACGTTCGAGGAATTGGTTATTGTAACCACCCGTCCAAATCGCGAGTAAAAACAAGATAAGAACGGAGACAATAATAAACGTAGCCATGGTATCCCTCCCTTGATCAGAGATTCACTCTATAGCTCCTAAAGAGAAGCTCAGGTGAATTCTCTAGATGGTTCTTCCTTTATTTCTTATAGGCCATGCCTATTTTAGATTCATTAAGTACTCACTCATCGCATCCATTTGCTCATCTGTAAAGTGGTCAAAGTCTGGCATAATGGTCTCAGGTTTCACTGACTTTGGATCCTCTAGCCACTTTTCCAATGACTCTTTGTCATGCTCTAAGATACCAGCGATCGCGTCACGCTCACCAAATCCAGTTAGATCTGGCGCAGACATTCCTTCTGTATCAAAGTCAGCTCCTCTTACCGCATGGCAACCCATACAGCTTTGTGAGAACAACTCTTTTCCTTGTTCCGCTAACTCGGATTGCGCCTCAGATTGTGGATTTTTCATGCTTTCCACCCACTCATCAAAGTCGCCTTTTTCTTCAGCCACTACACTGAAATCCATCAGAGCATGGGATGCACCGCAAAGCTCCGCACATTTCCCTTGGAACACACCTGCACGTTCTGCTTCGAGTCGCATGGGTGTTATTTTCCCTGGTGTGGCATCTTGTTTCCCTGCTAAGCTAGGTACCCAAAAGGCATGGATAACATCATCTGATGTCAGCTCCAGTTGTACTTCCGTACCCACTGGAATATGAAGCTCTTGTGAGGTGCGAATGTCGAGGTCGGTATATTCAAATTCCCACCAATATTGATGACCCGTCACTCGAATGTTAATAACCTCTTCTCCCTCCGCTGGCTTCTCAGCGAGGTTAAAAATACTGCTCACCGTTGGAACCGCCAAGATGGCAAGTAGAATAATGGGAATGACTGTCCAAATAATTTCTAATTTGTGGTTTCCTTCTACTTGTTTCGGAAGTTCTTTCTGTCCTGGTTTGCGGCGAAACTTGAAAAGTACGTAGAAGAAAATGCCGAATACGATTGCAACCACAAATATCATAATACCAAGGCTAAGATACATCAGGTTCAATTGTTCTTCTGCATCTGGGCCCGCTGGTTGAAGCGTGGAAAGCGTATCGATATCCGAACACCCTGTGAGTGCAAGCAACACTATCCCGAAGATAAGTGGCAACTTCCACCATTTCCGATGCCTATTCATCACCATTCTAACCTCTCTTTCTTTCAAACGATAGTCTCACGGATTATGAAGAGAAAGGACCTGTTGCATTAATAAACATGACCAATTGCATCACCGTGAGGTAGATTAAGGAATAAAAAAACATTTTCCTTGCCCAACTGTCATCATCTGTCGTAAAAAACCCTTGGATTGCAAACAAGAGATAGATGCTTCCCAATATGATAGCCGTTGCTAGATAAATCCAACCCACTACACCGGTAAAAAATAGCCAGATTGAAGTTGGAATGAGCAAGAGAACGAATCCGAGTGTTTGCCACTTGGTTTCTTTAAACCCCTTCACAACTGGCAACATAGGAATTCCCGCCGCACGATAATCCTCTACTTTGCGCATGGCAATCGCAAAGAAGTGCGGTGGTTGCCATAAAAACATAATGAGGAATAAAATCCAAGCGGGTAGGTCCAATGTTCCAGTAACAGCAGCCCAACCAATCATCGGTGGAACAGCTCCTGAAATACTTCCACCCACTGTATTGAGTGTCGTTGTCCGTTTGAGCCAAAGTGAGTAAACAATAACATACACGATAAACCCAACCAACGACAACGCGGCTGCCATTGGATTGACCAATAGGACGAGCACTCCTAGCCCTAATACGGTGCAACCCACGCCAAACCAGAAGGCGGTTTTCGGCGAAATACGCCCTTCTGGGATCGGACGAGTACGCGTACGAATCATGACAGGATCAATGTCACGATCAATATAGTTGTTAAGCGTACATCCCCCAGCGATGACGAGTGCAGTTCCCAAGAGTGTATACAACAGCAAGAGGAGATCCCCTACTCCGGGACCTGCCAACCAAAAACCTGTCATCATGGCAATAGAATTAGAAACATTAATCCCAGGTTTCGTTAGAGTCCAGTAATCCTTAATAACTGCTTTCATATTCGACTCTGCTTCAGATTCAGTTGAAAGCACCCGGCTAGCAGATTGTTGTGTAAGTGGTCGTTCCACGGCTTGCCCTCCTTTCCAGTGGTAGTCGTCTTTCAGGCCTTGTTCACGCACGTTCCATGCCCTTTCATTAAGGGTGAATGGATGTTCTTATTTGAAACGTAAACGGCTCATGATCACATTTATTTTAGTTGAACGCAATCTGAAGCGTCAAGGTATGACGGGAAAGGTTCATAAGATGTCAACAAAAAGGAAATCGAGATTCTCCCTTAGGAATCACTTACTGTTTTTGCTATTTCCAACCATTTAACAACCTCAACACTCGTTCCTTCTCCTTCTTCCCGTATTACAAAATCATCCATTAATCCTTTAACCTGCATTAGTCCAGTTGCTTCTACATTCACAGGAGAGAGGCTTTTTCTCATCAATTCTTCAATGTCCCCTACTCCTGGACCACAATCTTGCACCCGAATTTTCAACCCATTCTGCTCTTCTTTTTCGATCCTTTCAATCGAAATCGTTCCTTCTTCTGCATGATGAACAATATTGCGCGCTAGCTCGGATACTGACTGTACGATCCGGGCCTGATCCAATTCGTCGAACCCAATTTCACGTGCAATGTTACGTACTTCTTTACGAATCGCAACAATATCCCATTCAAAGTTTACCCGAAACTGTTTTTTCATCTCTATTCGCCTCCACCCATACCCAAAGCGCTCCCCCGATTGATAACTAGTAAAAGGAGGCTTAAGATCCATCAATGTTTTGGATGTTAAAAAGTTGTGCATAGCGACCATCTCGTGCCATGAGTTCAGAATGAGTCCCAGACTCTACTACACGCCCACCATCAATGAAAAAGATGCAATTTGCATGGGTAATGGTAGATAAGCGATGAGCTACCAAGATGGTCGTGCGATTTTCGCTCAAGCGTTGTAACGATTCCTGAATCAGATGTTCTGATTGTAAATCAAGGGCAGAAGTAGCTTCATCTAGAATGAGAATGGCTGGGTCTTTAAGGAAAACCCGTGCGATAGCAATTCGTTGCTTTTGCCCACCAGACAGCTTCACGCCACGTTCTCCAATCTCCGTGTTGTATTGATTGGGTAAATTCAGGATGAAATCATGGGCATTCGCCTGTTTCGCAGCTTGGATCACTTCCTCCAGCGATGCATCGGTTTTTCCCATTCGAATATTGTCTAGGACCGATCCGCTAAACAAAATATTGTCCTGTAGAACCATGCCAATTTGCGCTCGCAGACTGTGCTGTGTCCAATCCCTAATATCGAGGCCATCGACACATACTCTCCCTCGCTGTACATCATAAAATCGCGGGATTAGAGCGACAAGTGACGACTTTCCTCCTCCACTAGGACCCACTAGTGCAACCGTGCTTCCTGGCTTCATCTCCAGGTTAATATCTCGTAGGATCCATAACCCGTCCTTACTATAACGAAACGAGACTTGATCAAATTTGATTTCACCTCGTGCCTGATTTACCGTTTTAGCACCAGGGCGATCTTGGATATCCACCTCTTCATCCATAAACTCAAACATACGATCCATGGAGGCAAGTGATTGCGTTAAGGTAGTGGATGAATTGACCAAGCGACGAACAGGAGCATAAATCAGCCCCATATAGCCGTAGAAGGCTGTCATTTCACCTATTGACAAGTTTCCTATTATCACTTGATAGGCAGAAAAGGCAATAACCAAGAGCGGCGCTAAGTCGGTAATCGTATTCACCACCGCAAACGTACGCGCATTCCAACGCGATTGAGCTAATGCCTTCGTAAGATAGGTTTGGTTGCGACTTTCGAACTGCTGATGCTCGTAATCCTCTAAGTTAAATGCACGAACTACGGACATTCCGTGCACTCGTTCGTGCAAATGACCTTGCATCTCTGCGAGCGATTGAGAACGTTCTTTCGTCAGACGACGAAGTCCTTGATAAAAATACTTAACTGCAATCCCGTATAGCGGGAAAACCGCTAGAGATACAAGCGTCATCCAGGGATCTAGCCACAGCATAATCGCAACGGCAATGAGCAAAGTGGTCATATCCAACCAAATATTCATAAGCCCTGTTACGACAAACTCTTTCGTCTGTTCCACATCATGAATTACCCGGGAAATAATCTGTCCTACTTTGTTATTGTGATAATACCGGAGTGATAGCTTCTGAATATGTTCAAACAACCGGTTTCTTATATCGTAAAGTACTTTACTGGCTGTCCACTGTGCAAAATACTGACGATAGTATTCAATGGGCAATCGGATAACAGTGAACACAAAAAAAGCTCCTGCCATCAACCATATTAGGCTCTCCACTTTCTCGCTCGTCGGAATATCCGTAAGCAAGTAGTCATCGACCACAATTTTTAGTAATAGCGGTAGAAACAACGGAATGCCAAACTTGATGATCCCGATGACCATCGTCCATCCAATTTCTTTGCGATAAGGACGAACAAATTTTAAATATCGTTTGATACTGTCCAATGGACTCAACTCCTGCTAAATACACATACATTTAACGCACTCCTGTCGGATACAATGATCCAACGAGCGCGCGTTCACTCTCGTGGTATAGATGATGAGACCGCTGAAAGTTCATCATTTCCCCTATAGAGTAGATCATTCTTATCAGCAAAATATCGTTTAACTAGGTAAAATCACCCGTGAGAAACCGCCATCATTGTTCCACATGCCCTCGGGAGGAAATGTTCAGTGGCAGACCGAACACTTTTCACAACTTGGGGACATCGCCTTTTCCCACTATGGATATTCTTTTTCTCTCCCTCCATTATACCAGAGAGGGCAACACCCCACCCAAAAAAATAAAAAAGCCAACCTCCTTAAATAAAGAAGGTCAGCATTTTTTATTACACTTAATGACGCGCTTTTTCGAGAGCTGGTAGAAGACGTGGGTTCAAGATCTTGATGTAGGTTCCTTTCATCCCTAGAGAACGGGATTCTACAACACCCGCACTTTCCAATTTACGAAGTGCGTTAACAATGACCGAACGGGTAATTCCAACACGATCCGCAATTTTACTTGCTACCAACAAGCCTTCATTCCCATCCAGCTCTTTAAAGATGTGCTCAGCTGCTTCCAACTCACTAAAAGAAAGGGAGTTAATCGCCAACTGTACCACTGCTCGTCCACGCGCTTCTTCTTCGATTTGACCTGCACGTTCCCGTAGCACTTCCATTCCCACAACGGTGGCTCCATACTCCGCTAAGATCAGATCATCATCTACAAACTGATCGTTCAAACGAGATAACACCAAGGTTCCCAAATGATCCCCGCCACCAATGATAGGAATCAGTGTCGTATATCCTGTACGGAACATATCACTCATCTCTGTCGGATAAGCTGTATATGGACTGTCTACCGCGATATTGGAAGAAGTTTTGCTCACTTCCATCAACAGGGTAGCGTATTCTTGTGGAAACTGGCGTTCCTTCAGATAGGTCTCCATACGTGTGTTTTCGATCTCATGGTTAACAGCAAGACCGAGAATCTTTCCATCTGGCTTCACCACGTAGAGATTGGCTCCGATGACATCACACAATGCTTGTGCCACTTCGTCAAAATCCACCAAGTGATGACCAACATTTTTTTGTAGAATACGCGAAATGCGACGCGTTTTATTGAGTAAATCCATTTTATAATCCCCCAATTCAAATTAAAGTACTGAAAGTTGTTGTGGAAAATTTTACTCGAGCCGTCGGGGGTGGCTTTGGGACGCTATAGGTTCTATAATGTACTAGGCACCTTCCTTCCCTATTATGCGGGATGAAAATGCCTGTCGGAAAAGCAATTTGTGAACGGTTTTTGACAGTTTTCAGTATTCCAAATTTTGTAGCGTACCCACTCGCTTTATAGCGCTGCCGTAAGCGACGGCCTCCATAAAATCCATACCACTTTTCCATTGACCTTGTCATAAGGAACCAACCCAACGCTTTCATAACGGCTATCCCTACTCGCATACTGCTCACGGTTGTCTCCCATGACGAACAACGTCCCTTTCTTCACCTGCATCGGTCCAAAATCTCCATCCTCTAAGATACTATCCACATACGATTCAAGCAAGGGTTCATTGTTACGAAAAACCTTTCCGTTTTTTCCTTCGATCCAATCCCCCGGTATTCCGATCACTCGTTTAACGAGAAAACGGTTTTCTTCCGCTGGATCTTCAAAGGTGATCACATCACCAAATTCAGGCGGATGTACCAATACGGAAAATTTGTTAATTAGTAAGCGGTCCCCGTCTTCCAATGTTGGTTCCATAGAAGAGCCATTAACAACAGATAAAACTACACCAAATTGATTTACTAACAAAGCTACCATCGAAGCGAGCATAATGGAACGAAGCCAGGGCAAGACTCGATGTGTGATCTTGGTCATGATTAATCTTCCACTCCCATATTTATTGTTTCTGGAGAAAATAGCGATGAACCCATGCTTGTACAAACTCATCACTAAATGGAGGCTCGCGTGTTAGAATCTCAATTTCTAGTTGATAGGAAGCCTTTTTCACCTGTTCGATGACCTCTTGTGAGTAATTCATTCGCTCTCGGTTTTGCAAAAATTCATCTTGGTCTACAAACCGATAACGAAGACCCTTTGTTACAAGAACGCTGATATCATAATCTGTGTATGATAATACATTTTTCTTGATCGTGTAGGGAGAGGATAACTGACAATGAAAATGATATTGATCAGCATTTTCAAAAGTTAAGATCGTGTGATACCAACGAACTTTCGAAAAAAAACGGATAGAAATCTTTGTTCGATCTTTCTCTTCTCCGCTCTCTTCCTTTTTTCTTGCGATAATGAGTGGCTCTCCAGGGTGTAAAACGAACGAGTCTTCCCATGAATCACAGAAAGATCCATCATGCTTGTAACTTTCCATTAGCAGAACCTGACCTTCATTCGCTTTTGTCACCTTGATCACCTCATCATCCCATTTCTTCCTATCCCTTATTTTTTATTTCCAAAACGGAAGAGTTTTAAAACAAGAAAAGACATAATATTTGTCATTAGGATCTATTGACATCTATTCGCAACCACTGCATAATAATAAAAATGAATTCAAATGTAAACATATGAGACGCCATGACGAGGACTAGTATGTTCCTGCTTGATGAAAACAGAGAGCAAACCATTAGCTGAGAGGTTTGCCTTCAAAAGGGGCAGAACCCATCCTTATACAGCGGTCAGTGAAGAGCTCGACCGGAGTTTCCCTCCGTTATCAAAGGAATTGCGGATAACGCGTCATATAAGCTGGACACACTCGAAGTGTCAAATAAGGTGGTACCGCGGAAGAAGAGCCCTCTTTCGTCCTTTGATGAAGGAGGGCTTATTTGTATGGGAAAGGGGTTGGCACAGTGAATCAAGTAAACACCGTCTGTTTTATCGGAGCTGGCGCAATGGCTCATGCTTTACTTAAAGGTTTTCTCCTAAATAAAGTGATTCTTCCTGAGAACGTGTGCGTGATCAACCGCTCCAATCGGCAGCGTCTTAAACAACTATGTCAGATGTATCAGCTGAAAGAAACAACAGAGCGAGTAGAGGCTGTCCAAAACGCCAATACCCTTATTCTCGCTGTAAAGCCAGCCGATGTTTCCACCGCTCTTGACACATGGAGGCCCTACATCCAAAAGGAGCAGCGTATTATCTCTGTTGTAGCGGGTGTATCTACCTCATTCATTGAACAGAAACTTCCCTACTCCCTGCCCGTCATCCGTGTTATGCCCAATACATCCAGCTCGATCGGAATGTCTGCTACGGCTATCTGCACGGGGACCTGGGCTTCCGAATGGGACCTTGCCTATACAGAAAAGCTTTTCGTTTCTGTGGGAACTGTTAATCGAATAGCAGAAGAACAAATGAACGCCGTTACCGCACTCTCCGGAAGTGGACCCGCTTATATTTATTACTTGGTGGAGGCGATGATCGAAGCCGGTGTATTGGCAGGATTGGATCAGGAAACGGCACAATCACTCACCGTACAAACCCTCCTAGGAAGCGCTCACATGTTACACGAGACCAAAGAATTGCCTGAGATCCTTCGCAAACAAGTAACCTCTCCTGGGGGAACGACGGAAGCAGGATTGGTTACGTTAGAAAAAACACAATGGAGGGAAGCTCTGCAAGAAGCCGTATTACGAGCAAAGAAGCGAGCACAAGAGCTGGGAGCAGCCTTAGAAACAAAAACTCCTTATGGCTAGGATGCGTACACAACAGAAAAGCAGGTTTCAACTTATCAAAGTAGGAACCAAACCCATTCAAAAAGTGGCAACCTTCCAGTTGTGTTGATGCTATGCCCTTTTCTCGACTCCAATAGCGATGCATTCGAGCCCAGTATGTACTTTCTTTCTTTTATTTCTGACTTTTATTGCTGGTATGGGATACAATGAAAGAAGGAGGTGATGCTCATGATCATTCACATCGTCCGCAAGATATTTAAGCTGAAAGGCAAGGATGAAAAGATCCTGTACCCTCTTGTTGGAGCCTCAGCATTCGCTGTTGTCGGCGGAATCGTCATGCTAGTAACGTAGCCTCTACTTGGAAGACAAAGCACCCAGCAACGTAGCTGGGTGCTTAGGATAGCAAATCTGCCTTCTCCCATTGCGTCCATCTTGCCTACTTACTCCACATCCACATACTGAACTGCAATCTTTTCTTCAAGCTGATGAATCGCATTTAGTAAGCGCACTTCATCACGATCTGCCACGACCATCTCTGCTACGGATTGAAAAGGATTCATAGACGGATATGCCAATCGTGCTCCCGGACCTTTCCAGGCAGAATACACAATATTGTCCGGAAGGTCTTCCATCCCTGTAATCCCTCGAATCTGAATGGATCGTTTAACTGGCGCAGGCAGAACAAACAACGCGTGTGGTGTCCTCTCGCTCATACTCTCTTGAAATTTGCTTACAGGAGTTCCGCAGTCAATATCATATGAGGCCTTCACCAAATCCACATCAAACGTCATCTTAATCAATTCAGCAATGCTCCCACCCGGAACTCTACCTGCTATTTCCAAAAATATGTAGTCTTCCGAATCTGTTAGAAATGCTTCTAAATGAAAAACGGTGTCTTGTAGACCTAAAGAGGCAAGTACTTCTTTCACATACTTCCTCGCTTTTTGGTATTGTGCCTCATCTGTTTGAATAATGGATACCAAACGCTGGTTGTTATGAACAAAGTCATAGCAGTTACCCATGTTCTTCGTTAGAGAAAGAAATTTTAGCTCACCATTTTGTATAGCGCCATCAAAATGAACAATGGGTAGCGGGAGAAATTCTTCAAGAGAAATTTTCATGGTACTGGGGAATAACTTTTCTGTGTGAGAAACAGCCTCATGAATATCTCTTGTAATCAATACCCCATGACTTGCTGCCTGATCCGCAGGCTTAATCACGATGGTTCCAAACTGATTAATAAATTGAGAAATTGACTCCTTGTAGTTAGATTGATCGATCTCAATATATTGAGGTACACGTACCCCGTTTTTGTCTAATTTCCTTCTCATCGCTATTTTGTCTCTGAGATACTTCGCTTGCTCCTTTTTGATTCCGTCAATGTTATAGCGAGAGCGAATGCTCGCGGCAGGCAGTATCGTATGTTCACGGGTAGCGATAACCGCATCTATGTGCCCAAATTCACTCTCGATTGATCCAGCCATATCGAGTATGGTATCCATATTCGCATCAAAACAAGTAGCCACAGGGTCGTCTAGGCCTTTAAAAGTACGTACGGTATGAACCACTTGTTTAAATACTGGAGAGAGCGATTGTGCTTCATATTCTGATGTCAGGATCGAATAATAAGCATACGAAAAGTCCGCATGTTTCATGACATTTTCAACATCACCTAAGATTAATATATGTTTCATGCTTTACTCCTCCGACTGCATTGATCTCCTTAAAAGGGAAAGTTAGATAGTAATTTATACCTTTATTATTCCACTATGTTAACTTGGTTTTTATCATATTGCAACACTTGCTCTACAACAAAAACAACCCTTTCACTTCGATTGAAATGAAAGGGTTGTTTCTTATGGTGCCTGGCGACGACCTACTCTCCCAGGGACCTGCGTCCCAAGTACCATCGGCGCTGGAGGGCTTAACGATCGTGTTCGGTATGGGAACGAGTGGGTCCCCTCCGCCATTGCCA
>NZ_JCBAPH010000009.1:0-21807 GCF_059818345.1 Mechercharimyces mesophilus
ACGAGGTTTCACGTGCCTCGCAGTACTCAGGGTCCGTCTCGGAGAGAAGAAGATTTTGGCTACGGGGTTCTTACCCACTATGACGGAGCGTTCCAGCTCACTTCGCCTACCCTCTTCCTTTCTGACTCCACATGAGACGCCCTACAACCCCAGAGATCAAAGATCCCTGGTTTGGGCTGTTCCCCGTTCGCTCGCCGCTACTGAGGGAATCGCGTTTGCTTTCCTTTCCTCGGGGTACTAAGATGTTTCAGTTCCCCCGGTCTGCCTCTATCCACCCTATGGATTCAGGTGGAAGTCCTAGCTGTTCAAAGCTAGGGGGTTTCCCCATTCGGAAATCCTCGGATCCACGCTTACTTACAGCTTCCCGAGGCATATCGGTGTTCGTCCCGTCCTTCATCGGCTCCTGGCGCCAAGGCATCCACCGTGTGCCCTTTTTCGCTTATCCTAAAAGGACTCTCGCTTTTCTTTACCGGTGTCTTGCTTGTACCCTTGACTTGATTGAAGTATTTACTTTTCAAGGTGCGAATCACTGCCACATCTTGTGGCGACAAGTAATACTATAGCATAGATTTATCAAGTCCTGCAAGACCTTTTTTTAGTGAAAACTCATGGTTGAATGCAGAAATGAATGGATTCATCGCTAGCGTTCTTACTTATATAGTAGATGCACCTTTTAAGGAGGGTATGCGCCGATTGGATACCTCAATTAAAAAGCCACTCTAGCAAGTGAAGAATTTCATATAAAAAGAGCCTATCGCACCTTTATAGCACGATAAGCTCTCTTTGTTTCACTTCTTACTTCTTTTCATCCAAGAAGGTTTCGTACAGGTCATCCATCATCAGGTTGGCTGCTTTATAGCCACCTGCGGTGTTCCACGTTACGTCATCTACTTCATAAACTTTGTCGTTCTTGACTGCTTCAAGGTTTTTCCACAGCGGATTGCTCATCCATTCATCTTTCGCTTTATCAACGGTTTCTTCTTCCCCTGGTACCGTGAAAGTAAGGACGAAGATGACATCGCCATCCATATCCGGAATACGCTCAGTGGTTACCTCATCATAGAACTGATCTGGTTTCTTATTTGATTGAGATTCAGGGCGAGCCAAACCTACTTCTTTAATAATAGAATCAGGGAACATGTTGTAAGAGATTCGAGTCGCACTTGGTAGGAAGCGAACGATGGAAACTTCTGTAGATAGATCTTCGCCCATCTTCTCTTTAAATGTAGCTACTCTCTCATTCCAATCATCCATTAACTTCGTAGCTTCGTCGCTTTTATTCAGTCCTTCTCCATACAACTTCACATTATCTTTCCATGTAACTCCCAGAAATTCGCTCATTACTGTGGGAGCAATTTGATCCAATTTGTCATAGATTTTTTCGTGACGAATCTTGGAACCAATGATAAGGTCCGGTTCAAGGGCTGCAATTTTCTCTAGGTTCGGTTGCAATTCATCGCCAACCACTTCAACACCTTCAAGGTCACCCTTTATGTAATCGAAGAAAGGATCTCCACTCCAAGATTGTACCGCTCCTACAGGAGTAACACCCAACGAAGTGACAATATCATTTCCTTCATTGGTTAACACGACTACCCGCTCAGGAGTTCCTTTGATTTCAGCTTCTCCCATAGCATGTTTCACAGTCCGAACTTCTTCACTTTTGCCTTCCTTATTTCCCTCTTTTGAACTAGTGTCCGCTTCGCTTCCCGTATTACAACCCGTTAAAACAAGGGCGAATGCCATCATAAGAGAAAAAAATGTATAAAATCGATTACTACGCTTCATCCGTTCTCCACCTCTAATTGATAAGGATTTTCATTGCCAATAGCACTATACAACGGATTGTCTCGTCCTGTCAACTAATTGATATTGATTCTCAATATTATTGACTTTTGAAAACCATTCTCATACAATGAAGGCGAAGCACACATAAAGGACGCCGATCATAATGAAACCGTTGCTCAATACTACATTATCAAAAGTCATAGGACTCTTCTTTAGTGCCCTATTAGTCATAATTTGCTTCATTCTCAGCTTAGCAGTCGGTCTTCAACACTACTCAGTACAAACGCTCACCGAAGCGCTTTCTTCTTTATACTATGAAATTCCAGCAACCAATCAGGATCACCTTATCATCCAGACGGCTCGCTTACCCCGTGCCGTTATCGGCCTCATCGTCGGGCTAAATATGGCCATTGCCGGAGCTTTTATGCAGGGGCTGACTCGCAATCCGCTTGCCTCTCCCGGTGTATTTGGAATCAATGGCGGAGCAGCTCTATTCGTCGTTATTGCTACTTCCTTTTTTTCTGTCAACTCCCTTTCCACTTACACCTGGATTGCCTTATTGGGGGCAGCTTGTAGCGGTCTTCTTGTTTACATACTTGGTTCAGCTGGGCGTGATGGGCTTACTCCAATGAAGCTCACCATCGCAGGCGCGGCCATCTCCGCTCTCTGCTTCACCCTCGTACAAGGCATCATGGCACTTAATGAGCGCGCACTGGAAGAGGTTTTAGCCTGGCTTGCTGGCTCAGTACAAGGAAGGGAATTGGATATGTTGTGGTCCGTCATTCCTTTTTTCCTATTGGCTTGGGGCTTAGCCTTCCTCATTGGACGGCCCATGACCACCTTGCTCATGGGGGAAGATACAGCAAAGGGATTGGGCATGCGCACAACATGGGTGAAGATGATCGCCTCCCTCGTCATTATCTTATTGGCGGGAGGTTCCGTTGCAATAGCGGGCCCTATCTCCTTAGTGGGACTCGTCATTCCTCATCTTGCCCGCTCTCTTGTTGGGATCGATTACCGCTGGCTTGTTCCCTATAGTGCCCTCCTCGGAGGAACGTTTCTCTTGCTGGCTGATATCGGGGCTCGTTTCATCGCCTATCCTGACGATATTCCCGTTGGGGTGATGACGGCTCTGATCGGGGCACCCTTTTTCATCTTGATCGCCAGAAGGGGCTTTACATCCACATGAAAAAAGAATTCTATATTCGAACTCGCGCTTATTCCACCACACTTCAAGTAAAGTCCATGTGGTACTCACTCATATTGGCACTGATTCTCTTATTCCTTTTCCTCTTGAGTGCAGGAACGGGTGACTATGCTATTTCACCCTTGCGTGTACTCCTGACTTTATTTGGTGCAGGGGAAGGACGTGAAGAGCTCATTATTTTCACTTTTCGTCTACCCCGCGCCTTGACCGCACTCATGGTAGGAATAGCCCTTGCTGTGGCCGGTAGCATTTTACAAAGTATCGTCCGCAATCCTCTAGCTTCTCCGGACATTATTGGTATTACAGGTGGAGCATCTGTGGGTGCGGTTGGATTTCTCGCTTTTTTCAGTAGCGTAAGTATTATATGGCAACCTCTGGCCGCTTTCCTCGGTGGGTTTGTCACCGCCTTTCTTATTTACCTATTTGCATGGAAAAAAGGTGTCTCACCTATACGACTCGTGTTAATTGGAATCGGGTTTAATGCCGCTGCGCAAGCACTCACCACCCTGCTTTTATTACAAAGTCCGATTTATACAGCCAGTCAAGCCACCGTGTGGCTAGCAGGTAGTGTCTATGCCAGCTCATGGGATACTGTCCTGACCTTAGCTCCGCTATTGTTCTTCTTTCTTGTGGTTACCTTGATCATGACCAGGCACCTCAATGTCCAACAGTTTGGGGCAGATGTGGCCAAAGGATTAGGCTCCGCTGTACAATGGCAGCAATTGATCCTGGTTATTGTAAGTGTTGCACTTGCCAGTGCAGCCGTTGGAGCAGCAGGTCCGATCGGATTTATTGGGCTAATGGCTCCTCATATCGCTCGCATGCTCGTCGGACCTTCATTCGGTGCACTTTTACCTGTTGCGGCCTTTACCGGTGGGATTCTCATGCTCACTGCTGATTTCATCGCACGAATCGCTTTCTCACCGCTAGATTTACCCGCAGGCATCTTTACCGCTATCTTAGGCGCTCCGTTTGTTATCTATCTACTCTATTACAACAGCCGTAAGGCTTAAGGAGGAGAACATCATGTACCGATCTGCCCTACATACCGAGAATCTTCATTTGGCCTATGGGACAACACCTGTCATAAAGGATTTAACCCTAACCATTCCCAAAGAAAAGATTAGTGTACTTGTTGGCAGTAACGGCTGTGGCAAGTCCACCCTGTTACGCTCCCTTGCCCGTCTCATGAAACCGGATAGCGGTAAAATCTTGTTAGATGGAAAGTCGATTCATCACCAATCCACCAAAAACTTAGCACAACAGCTAGCCATCTTACCCCAAGGTCCCATCGCTCCTGAGGGCATCACGGTACAACAACTTGTTAAGCAGGGCCGCTATCCTTACCAAAGCTGGCGTAAACAGTGGTCTAAGGAAGATGAAGAATGTGTCGCATGGGCCCTCCAAGTCACTCATATGGAAGAGCTTCAAGACCGAACAGTAGATGCACTCTCAGGGGGACAGAGGCAGCGGGCATGGATAGCGATGGTCCTCGCACAAGATACGGATACGATCTTGTTAGATGAACCTACGACCTATTTGGATATGGCTCATCAAATCGAAATCCTGGACTTATTGTTTGAGTTAAATGAAACAAAAAAGAAAACCATCGTCATGGTGTTGCATGATCTCAACTTATCTTGTCGCTATGCTGATTATATGATCGCAATCAAAGACCAGCAGGTATATGCCCAAGGACATCCAGAAGACATTGTGGATGAAGAGATGGTGAGAGCGGTCTTCCATATGCAATGCCAAATCACCTTTGACCCGCTCTTTGGCACACCCCTCTGTATCCCTTATGGAAAAGGACGCAACTTGCGCAGTACCCCACCCATAACAGCTGTAAGTGGGTCATGAAGGATATCTTTCTTAAGTGGAATCGTGTTTGAAGCAGTTCCTGCTCATGCTGAAGTCAAAGCAAAGCGCATACGTGAGCGTTTTATGGTCGAAATCACTGAAGAGAAAGCAACAGCTCCTACGCTGATTCGCTGTGTGATCATGCGTGATGGAGTTGTGCAATAACTTTTGGATGGTAAAAAGATGAAAGCTTCCTTCAACAATAAAGGGAGCTTTCATCTTTTTTGTTGCCCTGTAGCATTCCTTCATCCAGGGGGCACGATGAGACGATGCTCTTCCTTCGATATGGATACACAGTGGGACCGTTATGAATTCTCCAATAAGGTACATTCATCGATTCCCTACATATACATGAGTGGAGAGGAGGAATGCTTTTATGCTACTTCGATCCAATCAACTCCAGAACGGAGCATTTCAAAGTGGGAAATTGAAACATTGGCAATCAAAAAATGTAACTGTGCTTTCCCTACCTGATCAAGATGGAGTGACGACCCAATGTGCTTATTTTTATGGGAAAGTAGAAAGATCCTTCCTTTCGCAAGAGGTGCCTGTTAGCGAGGGAGAATGCTACCTCATTCTTGTGAAGATACCTAAGAGAAATCACCGATTACAATCAGTGATTCACATCCAATTTGATTTCCTAAATAACCGAGGTGAAAAGACTGCCACTGGAATCGATGAAGAGATCATCATGAGAGAACGATCATTTAGAGAAACGAACTCTTCTGAAATAGTTGAGAGTAGGAGTATTGTTGCTCCGAAGGGTTCTGTAAAAGGTCAGTTAACGATTTCTAAAGATGCTGAACATCAAGGAAATTTTATAATTGGTGAAATTATATGTCGCCCCTTGTATGAAAAAGAGCGGAACAGTCATCGAGGGGGAATAAAGAAAAACAAAATTTCACGGGAGTCAAAGACACAATCCTCTCCTCCGATTTCCACGAATAAACGTCTTCCTATGCAAACTACACCAACAGAAGGACCCCTACAGGCGACAGAAGCCCCTTCGGTTTCATTCGGACAGTCGCCAGACGCCACAACGAGTTCTTCACCCACCATCACGCTTAACCTACCGATGAGTTTTAACTGTCAAGAGGCCATTAGTGGAACAGTGACGACAGATGGAGAAACGCCTCCACCTGTCGGAACGCAAGTATGTCTTGTCAGTTCAGAGCCACGTGTCATCAGCTTTACACCCAATCCCGCCACTACTGACGAATCAGGTAACTATACAGCAACAATGAACGCTCTACCTTCCTTACCTACGGTTATTACGGTTACTGCTAGTACAGAGGTAGATAATATACCTTTGTCTACTACTCAGTTTACCACCGCAGCGTGCTCACCCGTATCCGAAACAATCTACATCACCAATTCCTTTTCAGCAAATGTGACTGCAGTTGATAGCGGTACAAATATGCCTATTGCAACGGTTCCCGCGCAAAGTAGTCCCTTTCGCGTAGCGGTAACGCCAGATGGACAATTTGCCTATATCGCAAATCTTAACAGTGCATCCGTTACGGTAATCTCTGTATCTGATCACTCATTTGTTACGAATGTGCCTGTAAGAGGGGGATCACAAAACTTGGTGATCACACCTGATAGTCAATTTGTATATGTCTACTGTATTGATGCAAGTGTTCTGTCTGTAATCCGTGTATCGGATAACATGGTGATCGATGAAATTCCTATCGGAAGTGGATCGCGTGGGAACACATTTAAAAATATAAACATCACCGCAGACGGGAAGTTTGTGTTGGTGACAAATACAGAAGATAATACAGTATCCATTATTTCTACCGAAACTAGAATAAGTGCTACTGTGAATGTAGCTACTACCCCCCTTTCGGTTGTAAGCTCTCCAGATAGCTCACTTGCTTATGTACAATCTACTGGTGGGAATACACTGACTGTCATTAGACTCTCCGATCAAATGGTCATCGATACCTTAGGTATCCATGTTGTTTCCCCTCAACTCTTAGCTATCTCTGCCGATGGGTCGTTTCTTTATGTTGCAGGTGGTTCTCAATTTGTTGCCGTGGTTCAAACATCGGATAACACTCAACGAGGTGTTATTGAGATTCCAATAGCGAGCCTCTCCCTCGATATCGTCGTCTCACCTACCTCTAATCTAGCATATGTCATTAGTAATCAAAACTTCATTGCTTTTCCCGCTCTTAATGTCTTAGATGGGCCGAATGTAACGCTCGTCCAACAGGTCAATCTTCCGGGTGATAGTCCTCAACAACTAGCAATTAATTCAGATGGAACACGGGTTTACGTGTCCAACGAAAACCCTGATGAAGTAGAGGTCTTACAAACCTCCGATAATACGGTTATTGCCACAGTGAGTTCAGGAGGAAATGGGGGCAAAGGAATAGCCGTTACCCCTTATGTCCTACAGGGCTAAACACTCCGGATACATAGATATAGGAGGAGTGTCTATTCACCCTTTTGATGGTGATTTGTGGCAGAGGCATCCCATAGTGAAAGTGGAACAGATTGAGGTCAAAGTCGCTGAAGTTGCTCTAGTCAGGCTGTTGTATAGTCTTCGTCCTTGTTTCGTCTGTTATACAGCATTCACATGGGACCTTTACATAATAAATATTTCGTATTATCATATTATTAACGTTTCATCTGCTGTGCTAACGCATTAGAAAAGAGGGTGGATATGGTTGAAAAAAGCATTCATGCTATATATGCGCATTCTTGATATTCAAATAATGTGTATCCTCTTGCTCGTCTCTCTTGCTTTTCTAGTCCCCCATTTTACCTACTGGCTCACTTGGGTGGTGTTGCTCGCGGGAATGGTGGCCTACTCGCTGAGCGAATACCTTATTCATCGCTTTCTCTTCCACTTACCTCCTCCCAAGAACCCATTGTTTCTAAAACTTTTGAAGCGCCTCCACTATGACCACCATGTAGAGCCCAATAATCTGCGATTGTTATTTCTTCCTCTATGGTATAGCCTCCCCTTGATCGGTCTTACTAGCCTTATTTTCTATCTCATTACCACCCACCTGATTCTAACTCTCGCTTTCACTACCGGAATCATCATTTTCCTACTTTATTATGAATGGGTTCACTTTATTGCTCACCGTCCTGTGCAACCCTTTACTCCATGGGGAAAATGGATGAAAAAGATGCATCTTTGGCACCACTTTAAAAATGAGAGGTATTGGTATGGGGTAACCAATCCGATGTATGATGTCTTATTAGGAACGTTTCGAGAAGAAAAACAAACGGAACGAAGTGCATCTGTGCGCAATTTAGAGAACAAGTAACCCCAAAAACACAGAGTCTCACTTTGCCCATAAGTTGATCCATACAAGTCAATCGTCCTAGCTTGTTTGCTCATATAGAAAGCTCCAATCAAACAATCAGAAAAGCGGAGGCTGTCTTCAGCGCCTCCGCTTTTTCAATACATCCCTCGTTAAAATGTTTTCGCTATTTCCTCCGCTTTCCTCACCGCTTGAGAGAGAATCTCATCTGCCTTGTCTGGCATCGCTGCCATTCCTTCTGCCGCAATGGATTGAAAATCCGAGACACCTACAAAATTCATGATTACACGAAGGTAACGTTCCGTAAATTGAATCTCAGCCATCGGACCTTCGGAGTACATGCCTCCTCTTGCTTCCAACAACATTACCTTTTTGTCACCAGCCAATCCTATCACTTCGCCAGTTTCTGAGTACTTAAATGTTTTCCCCGCTACAACGATGTTATCTATATAAGCCTTCAAAAGAGGAGGAAAGCTGAGGTTCCACATCGGAGCAGAGATGACAACTTTGTCTGCCTGAAGAAATTGGTTTAATAACTCTTCTTGACGTCCTACCTTTTCATTTTCTACTTTACTTAGTTCTTCTCCAGTTGCTGCTTTCCCCCAACCTGTTAACATGTCTCTATCCACAAAAGGAAGATTCGTTTGGTAAAGATCAAGGGTTTCCACTGTTGCTTGAGCATCTTGTTCCTGCAACGTATGAAGAAAGCTTTGAGCCAAACGGCTAGAGAAAGAAAGATCATCTGGTTTCGGATTTGCTTTTACATATAAGATACGGGTCATCTTAGACCACTCCTTGTCGATTATTTTATAGGGAATTGCTAATGAACTTTATCTTGAATTTGTATATCTTTAATTCAAGATTATTATACCGTCTCCTTGAATAAGCAGCAACCCCTTTTTTTAAAAAATTACCTTGTATCACCGAAAACGGGCACCGCTACGCTAAATCCATGTTTTATTCGTTTTTCTCGTTCATTTTCTAATCTCTCCTTATAATTCACAAATCCCCTGGGCTTATCCCCCCATCAATCCTCTTCTATAAAAAAATCGCCCCTACCCATTGGTGGAGCGACATTTTCTATGCAAAATGATCGAACTTAACTCTCTACACTTAATCCGTAACAATTTCCCAATTGCGATTTACCTCTGCTTTCACCGTTCCCCTCTTCATAATATAGTCTACGATCAGCTCTGACATTTCGGTTGGCACTTCACGAACAACGGGCTTCCCTTGGAACATGGTGTAGTTGCCACCACCACTTGCACGGTAGTTATTCATTACTACCTCATATTCCTCTTCCATCTTGAGTGGTTCTCCCTGATAGAACAACTTCGTCACCCTTTCACCCACCTGGCGCGATAGATCCACCAGGTACTCGATTCCATCCCACATATCGTAGTTATAGTGTTCCGGTTTGGGATGAAGGAATTTGGGGTTGACCTCAATTTTTTCTCCATTGTATGGAGCGAAATAGGAAGCCGATAATTCCAAGGCATCTTTGATATCCTTTCCCGTTAAACGGAGTACCTTTAAGGTATTGGGATAAATATAGTTCGCCACAATGTCGCGCATCGTCACTTCATTAGGGAAACCTGGCGCATAATTATCAAAAAGAGAGGTACTTGCAATCTCTGCACCCGATGCGTCCATCTGCACCTCATTGATAAACTGAATCATGGCATGCTTCTCCGTGCGAATCTGCATCGGATCGGTTACAAGCATGTCCCCTTCAATTCTGCCAATCGGTTGATCCAACCATGTTTGCGCCTCTCGTTCGTATGGATCAATCAAAGAAATGACCTCATCATCCGGCGTCACACCTTCAACCGATAATAGTTCCCCTTCCTTGTGCACTACTCTCCAACCCGATTCTTCTTTTTCTACTGTGACGGACACTTTGGCCAAAAAGCGACCATTATTACCTGGTTGCACAACCAAGACATCATTTAGGGTATGGGAGACCAAGTCCCGATGTTGATGTCCTGTTAATAGAACATCGATCCCTTCTACTTCTTGGCATATTTGATACCCTTGATTTTCACCTGTAAGCGGTTCTAGCGCTTCACCTGTGGTTAAATCTCGTTCTAATCCACCATGATACGAAACCACTACGAGATCCACTTGCTCTTCTCTTCGTAAATGAGTAACCCACTTTTTAGCTGACTTAAGAGCATCATCAAAGGCCATCTCTTCAATATGAGCGGGGTCTTCCCAGTTTGGAATGTAGTGGGTCGTAAGCCCTAGCACACCGATACGGATCCCTTCAGCAGTCTCTTTAATAAGATAGGGTTTACCATAAAGAGGTGTTCCTTTTTCACGATCCAAAACATTCGCTGAGAGCCACGGGAAGGAGGAATCCTGAACCACTTGATCTAAGATGCCCTTACCATAGTTAAACTCATGATTCCCGAGCACAGCCATATCATAGCCAAGAGAATTTAAAATCTTGACCATGGGATTCATTTTCTCTGGTTCCACCCGCGCACAATAGTAGGCTAGTGGAGAGCCTTGAATAATATCTCCATTATCAATAAGAATCGTATGATCCGAGTTTTTCGCCCGTTCTTCCTTGATCAACGTAGCTACTTTGGCAATGCCTACTTCCATCGCTTGGTTCAAACCATAATGAAGAGGCAACACATGCCCATGAACATCGCTTGTTTCTAAAATTGTTATCGTTTTTTGTTGCATTTTTTGTTTGATCACCTTTCTATCTTACCTTCATTGTCAGTCAATCTGTCCTCTATCCTACCACAATTATGGAGCTAAAACGCTACTGTGGACACCAATTGGAAACAAATAATCGTAATTATTTATATGATATTTACACACAAAAGTGCAGAATGTGATATATTGTTTATGGAATTCGTATTCACTATGATAAATGGGGGTTTTATCATGTTCAAACGACTCATGGGTGTCGGGCTTTCCGTCGTACTCGCCGGAAGCCTTCTCGCAGGTTGTGGCGAAGACAACGCTGCTGATAGTGGTAAGTCAGGAGAAGAAGCATATGTACCTGAAAAGCTAACGGTACAATTTGTTCCTTCACAAAATGTTGGTGACTTTGAATCGAAAGCAAAGCCATTGGAAGACTTATTGTCTGAGCGTCTCGATGGCATCGATGTTGAAGTAAGTGTGGCTACAAGCTACAATACGGTGGTTGAAGCTATGGATGCTGGAAAAGTAGATATTGGCTTCTTAAACCCTACCAACTATGTTAGCTCTAAAGATAAAAATGGAGAGCTTCTCCTGCAAGCACAACGCTATGGTGTCAATGAAGAAGACGGTACATCAACTGAAGAATTAGTAGACTACTACTACTCATATATTATTGCTAAGAAGGATTCCGATATCGAATCCATTGAAGACCTCAAAGGAAAAACCGTTGCTGTACAAGATGTAACATCGGACGCTGGCTATGTATTCCCAATCGTAGAGATGGAAGAAGCGGGCGTAGCACTTGGAGATGTTCAAACGAAGAACCTTAAGGGACATGGACAAGCCGTAACAGCCGTCTTAAATGGTAGTGTAGACGCAGCAGCCATCTTTGGAGATGCTCGTGTTATTGTCCAAGGCGACTATCCTAAAGTATTTGAAGAAACAAAGATCATTCATAAATCAGCAAAAATCCCAAATGATACCATTACTGTTCGTGCCGATATGTCGGATGAATGGAAACAGAAAGTTCAAGATGCATTCATTGATATCATGAAAGACGAAGCAGGCCGTAAAAAAATCGCAGAAATCTATAGTCACCAAGGGTACACTCCTGGAGATGCAAGTGCCTTTGACGTGATTGAAGAGTACCGGGAGAAAATAGGTCAGTAATTCGTTATTTGTTGTTTCCTCATGGCCGTTCTTCGTATGAACGGCCTTTTTCTGTCTATCTTGTAAAACTTTTTGAAGAAGGTTGGAAAACAATGATTGAAATCAAAGAGGTATCCAAAGTATATCCCAATGGAACGGTGGGTCTGAACAAGATTAATACCACCATTAATCAGGGGGATTTTGTTGTTATCGTTGGTCGTTCTGGAGCAGGAAAATCTACACTCTTGCGTTCTATCAACCGTCTACACGAGATTACTGACGGAGAGATTGTCATCAATGGCAAATCGATTACTGGTGCATCCGGCCAAGAACTCCGCATGATTCGTCGCGATATCGGAATGATCTTTCAAACGTTTAATCTGATTAAACGAACCACTGTCCTGAAAAACATTCTCTCTGGACGGGTCGCCTATTATTCTACCCTCCGCACCTTATTTGGTTTGTGGCCTAAAAAAGATATTGAATTGGCTCACCAAGCACTAGAGCGTGTGGGAATACCGGACAAGGCACATACCCGAGCAGATGAACTTTCTGGAGGACAACAGCAACGGGTATCCATTGCACGTGCCTTAGCACAAGAAGCAAAAATCATCTTGGCTGACGAGCCTGTCGCTTCCTTGGACCCTCTTACTACCCGTCAAGTAATGGACGACTTGCGCCGTATTAATCAGGAGCTCGGAATTACCATGGTGGTAAACCTTCACTTTATTGATATTGCACGTGAATATGCTACACGCATCATTGGTTTACGCGACGGAGAAATGGTCTTTGACGGTCCAGTAGCAGAAGCAACCGATGAGAAATTCTCCGAAATTTACGGGCGTGAAATCAAAAACGATGAATTGTTAGGAGATTAAGTGGTATGAATGAAAACAGCTTATTCTCACCTGCCAAAACCAAGTCACTCTTAACCTGGCTCTTCCTTATCCTCCTTCTTTGGATAAGTGCCTACCATACTGATGCTTCTTTCGAAGAATTACTAGCCGGTCTACCAGAGATGGGCGAGCTCATCGTAGAGATGTTCCCTCCAGACTGGGGATATTTTAGTGTCATCTTGGAACCGATGCTCGAAACCGTTCGGATGGCTCTATTAGGTGCGACATTTGGTGCTATCATTGCGATTCCTCTCTCATTAATGTCGGCTTCCAATGTATTCCCATCCGCTTGGATCTATCAAACCGCTCGCTTTATATTAAACGTATTGCGGTCCATTCCTGATTTATTGCTCGCTCTTATTTTTGCTACGATATTTGGACTAGGAATTATTCCAGGGATCTTAGCATTAACCGTCTTCTCACTCGGAATTATAGCGAAGCTAAACTATGAATTTATCGAAACCATTGACCCAGGGCCAATGGAAGCCATGACGGCTGTCGGAGCCAATAAGATACAATGGATATTTTTCGGAGTCATTCCCCAAATCGCAGCCCAATACGCTGCTTACTTCTTATATACTTTTGAAATTAATGTTCGCGCTGCAGTTATCCTCGGTTTTGTTGGTGCCGGTGGGATCGGAAGATACTATGAAGAAGCGTTAGGGCTTTACCAATATCCAAAAGCGACTTCGATTATATTACTCACCTTGGTCGTCGTCATGATTATTGACTTCATCACCAAAAAAATTCGGGAGAAATTGCTATGAGTGTGCATACAAAACAAAAGCGAAACTGGCGTAAATGGATCATTACTCTCCTCATTATCGGGGTTTATATCTGGGCCTTTGCCGGGATGCCGTCTATCGAGATAAAATCTACCACGAAACAAATCCTCGGTTCGATGGTTGATGGCTTGTTCCACCCTGATTGGGATTATGTCTATGACCCTGAGGGAGAAGACCTCCTGCGGCAACTACTAGAAACACTCGCCATTGCTTTTCTTGGGACAATTGTCTCCGTGGTCCTTTGTCTTCCTTTCGCTTTCTGGGCAGCGAGAAACCTAAGTCGATTCCGGTTTATCTCTGAGTCTGGAACCTTCATTCTCAGTGTCATTCGCACCATCCCTGAGATTGTCATGGCTTTGATCTTTATTCGAGCTGTCGGCCCTGGTGCCTTTGCCGGTGTTCTCGCACTTGGTGTTCACTCGATTGGTATGTTAGGGAAGCTGTATTCGGAAGCCATTGAAACCATTGATGATGGCCCTATGGAAGCACTTCTGGCATCAGGTGCGAACAAAATGCAGGTATTGTGGTTTGCCGTCATTCCACAGGTCATTCCTTCTTTTATCTCTTATACCCTCTATCGATTTGAAATTAACCTCCGTTCTGCTACCATTCTAGGGATTATTGGTGCCGGCGGAATCGGTGCTCCACTCCTCTTTGCATTGGACTCCTATCAATGGGAGCGTGTGGGTATTATTCTATTAGGGATTATCATTATGGTCATGATCGTAGACTTTATCTCTAGTTATATCCGTAAGAAAATTGTCTAAGGATATTGGGCATTATGGTCTACCAAAAAAAGAAAGGCTGATAGCCAGAGAGCCCTGTTCTCTCTTCTATCAGCCTTTTTTATGAGCCATGCAAAAAGGCTCCACTTCGAATAACGAAGCTGAAAGGGATCACTAAGTCCATTTTGTAAGCAGTCAGCTCCCTTATCACTCACTCACTTTGAACCTCTTAGATGACTCCTCTCGTCCAGATAAAAGGCCTTTCACAGGATAGGTAATGAGCGGTAACTGCCTTTAGAGAAGACAACTTTTCACTCCACAAAGAAAGAAGAGTACAGCACCGCGCGGTACCATACTCTCCACTACAATCATTTCGATCTTTTCTTCTCTGTTTGTTACTTGCTACGGCTATCCACAATCGCATCGATTAGCAGGTTCATGTCATCCTTCACTGCTTGTTCCGAGCGCGATTTGTCTACTTGCTCCGTGATACATTTGAGCGTAGCGATACCCGCTTTATCAAAGCTCTTCGCAATTCTAGCATTCCCGCGCTCACGGTAATGATCCGCTCTCTCAAAGTAATAATCAACTGCATTTGCTTTTACGCTCACCAATCGATCTACAATTTTAGGTTCAATCTCAGAGCGTTTAATCAAGGATTTGAGGTTATCGATATTCGCCGTTACTACAGATACCGTCAATTCCTTCGTTTCTTCTACATTGCCCGCCTCGTCGATGGCGCGATATTGTAACTTATGGTCGCCGTCGCTCGTCAAGAGAATGCCTTCCGTATATTGCTTCCATTCTCCCTCTGTGGAGGTACGGTACTCAATCTTAGCAACGCCTGTTTCGCTATCTTCTGCGGTCAGTGCAACCGTTGCTTGATTGAGATAAGCACCATCAGAGAACGTGTCACCCGCTACTTCTACCGATGACTCAGGAGCAGTCATATCTGCTACTGCAAAGTCATCCATCGAACGTGGTTTCAATTGATAGGTTCCCTTGAAGATGGAGGAAACTCCTGTTACGTGAATGTTTTTCTCACCATATTGGGAAACAAATTCATCGTAGCTGATACCTGTACGACCATCTACCCGTACTTGAGTTTGCTGTTCACCCGCCACAGCGACAAATTCAAAAGAACCGGAGGAGGAAGGTTCACCAATGGACTCTACGCTTACATTTTCCAAACGAATGATCTGTCCTTGGTTGCTATCCTCTACCGTCGTTGCTACCTGAGCTGCTGGTAACTCAGCGGTACCCACCTTCTCGATCGAAACCACATTGGTCAGTTCCAATTCGGTATTATAGATCACCAAAGGAGCACTAATCCGTACTTTATCTCCCGCTTCAAAGCCACTTTCTTGCTGATAAACATAGATACCTGCCGTATCATCTTGAAGATAGAACCCTTTACCACCAAATGCTCCTGGCGTTGTGGTAATCACACCTTCCACTGTTACCAATGAGTTCTCATCTTGAGAGCGTGCATCCGCAATGGTGCTAAGCTCAGGCATCTCCACTTCATCTTCTGGTAATTCTTCTGCTGACACGTTATCAATACTGACTGACTGTGTTAAAAGCTTGCTGGAACCTTGGCGAAGACGTAAGCTGGCTTCTCCTACGGTACCTTCTTTGATTTGTACAGTAACATCTTTGGTTGCACGACCAAATTGGTCTGCGGTAACAGAGAAGTTGCCACCATAACCGTAATTATCTGGCCAGGAACCATCCTCGTTTTGCACCTTCGCTACTTGTGTACCACCCGCTACATAAATGCCAAGATTAAAGTCAGATACCGTTGATCCAGGTACAAGATTTTCGATAATCACACGGATCTGGAATTCTTCCGCATTGGGTAGAACATCTTGGTGTAAAAATGAGTAGGCCGGATTTTGCGGAACTTCTTCGGAAGATCCATAAGCGCCTGCTTGGAAAGTCGACATATCCCACCAGTTGTATCCTGGTTCTGGATCGGACCAAGGTTCCGGCTCCGGTTCGGTCGATGTTGCTGGATCTTCTATACTCAACTGCGGAGTTGGTTCATCCAATTCCAATCCGTCCACTTGCTCGAAGTTAGTATAATCTTCTTGATCAGCTAGCCAATTGATTGTATTCACTAAGAATGTTGCATCATCTACTTCTTTAAACCCATCATACGTTTTCTTCGATTTTCCCGTATCTTCACGCATGTATTTCGGGCTAGCATCCTCTACAGGGGAAGAGTCACCAATGAAAGCCGCCTTGCCTTTTCCTAACTTGGAGATGGCCGCATAAGGTCCTTCCTCTACTCCACCACCGGCATATACTCCCTGATCCACTGCATAAGGCCATGCAGCGTCGGTTTCAGGAAGGTAAACCAATCCTTTTGCCTTCGTTGGATCCGTAATCATTAGAGTAGATCCTGCATGCATCGCTACCGTCTCTACTCCCTCAGTGATCCCAAAGGACTGTTCTGGATCTACAATGATATTGGCTCCAACATCTCCGATCGCATTGTAGCGGAAACGAATACCGAAATGGGACTCTAACCAATCCGTACTGGTAATATTTTGCATTGCCTCCGAATTGGCTTCTGCGTCACTCATCCCTTTGGATGGATCTTCAAAAGCTCCACGGCGATAACCGTTAAAGATCTCGGAAGAATCCCACCGATTTTTATTGCGGTCTGCATTATAGTGGTCGGAAACAAAGAAAATGCTCCCGCCTTGTTCAACATATTGAATAAGTGCGTCTTGTTCCGAAGTCTTATAGGGAATATTGGCTTCGGGCATTACGAACACATCGTAATCTTTCAAGTCTTCAAAGGTAATCGGTGTTGTTTTACGCAATTCCTTCACGTAAAAACCGTCTTCTGCTATACCATTAGCAAAATCCGAAAAAGCACCATCAATGACCCAATCAGCCGCACCAGCGGTTTGACCATGAGTGTTATCAAATAGTACTTTCTTGCCTGCATTCTCATTCTCCACTTTGGGTTGAATTTCAGGTGCAGGATCGGTTGGTCCTTCTGCAAACGATTGCTGGGATGGGATAAGCATCGCCCCCTGCAAAATAAGTGCAAAAGCCAACAGCACTTTTAGCCATACATGTTGAAAACGCAAGAACAGGCACCTCCATGATGTCTATCAATCTATGATGAGCTACAATCTCACCTCTTCTATTTTATCATGGAAGCATGAAAATGGGATACTTTTTTTCAGTAAAAATGATCCTATTTTAACCTTAACAACACAATAATGATATTCCGTTCATAAATATGTTCTAATATCATGGCACATTCATCCAATGTGTGGTAGTAAAAAAATGACTCTAGACCACTGAAATGGTAAGAGTCATTTCGAACTTTCTTATCAGCTATTAAAACTTGTTTTTCCTATTCCCATTTTCCTAAAGCTAGCAGCTCTTTTCTCAATTGACAGTAATAGATTGCGTATCGATCGCCTCACCATCGTGGCGCAAGCGTAGATATGCCTCTCCCGTTGTACCCCGCTTGATCCAAACGGTAAGTTCCTTCGAAGCATAACCACTATCATCCACAGTTAGAGAGAAGTCGTCACTATACCCGTAACTCCATGGCCAAGAACCGAAAGCGTCCTGGAAAAGGCCCACCTGAGTACCGCCTGCCTGATAGATTCCCACATCCAATCCAGAAATCGTCGAGCCAGGTGTTGCATTCTTCACTTCCAGTCGAATCTGAAAGATATTTGCGTCCCATATGGTACTAGGGAGGTCAAATGTATAGCTAAGTTCACCCAGTGACTCTACAGACACATTATCAATCGTCACCGCTTCTGATAGCAGATTGCTTCCTCCATGTCTGAGACGCATGTTGGCTTCACCAACTGTATTTTCCTTGATACTCACTGTTAGATCTTTTGTTGCCGTGCCGTCTTCATTAGCTGTCACAGAAAATTTCTCGCTATATCCATATTGATTTGGCCAAGAACCATCTTGATTTTGTACTTTGGCTACTTGAGTTCCGCCCGCTGTATAGATTCCCAAGTCCAGCTCTGATAAGGTCGTCCCTGGATCAAGATCGCTCACTTTCACCTGAATTTGAAACTCTTCCGCATTCGGTAGTGTCTCTTGGTGGATCAATTCATAGACAGGATTACCTTCACTGGAGCTACCACCCTCCGTTGCACCGAAAGATCCCGATTGAAAGGTAGAAGCGTCCCACCAATGATAACCAGCAGATGGATCTGCCCATGGCTCACTCTCTGGTTCTGTAGATGCCGCAGGAGATTCAAATGAGAGCAGAGGAGTCGGATCATCCAGCTCTAAACCCGAGACTTGATCCAGGCTCTCATAATCTTCTTGATTGGCGAGCCAGTTGATCATATTAACAAGCAGGGTAGCATCATCGACTTCCTTGTATCCATCGTAAGTCTTCTTTGTCTGCCCTGTTTCTTCTTTAGCATACTTTGGAGTAGCATCCTCCACAGGAGACGAATCACCAATAAAAGCCGCTTTCCCTTTGCCTAGTTTGGATACCGCCGCATAAGGTCCTTCCTCGATTCCCCCTCCTGCGTACACTCCTTGATCAACAGCATGTGGCCACGCATTGGTCGTTTGGGGTAAATAGACAATCCCCTTCGCTTTTGTCCCATCTGTAATAGCCAGTGTGGAACCCGCATGCATGGCGACACTATTTACTCCTTCAGTAATACCAAATGATTGATCAGGTTCAACAATCATACTCGCCGTTACGTCACCCAAGGCATTGTAGCGAAAGCGAATTCCAAAATTGTCTTCCAACCAGTCCGTACTCGTCACACTTTTCATTGCTTCGGAATTAGCTTCCGCTGAGCTCATTCCTTTTGTCGGGTTACCGTATGCTCCTCTCCGGTATCCATTGAACACTTCGGAAGAATCCCAACGATTTTTGTTGCGGTCAGCGTTGTAATGGTCAGCAACGAAGAAAAGGCTCCCACCATTTTCTACATACTGAATCAACGCTGATTGTTCAGAAGTTTTGTAAGGGATATTCGCTTCAGGCAAAATAAATACATCATAATCAGCCAAATCAGCATACGTTAGAGGGCTATCTTTACGTAGCTCCTTGACATAAAATCCATCATCGGCAAGGCCATTTGCAAAGTCTGAAAAAGCACCATCAATCACCCAATCAGCTGAACCAGCGGTTTGGCCATGTGTATTATCGAATAAAACCTTTTTGCCTGCATTCTCATTGGTTACAGTAGGTTGAATTTCCGGGGCAGGATCTGTTGGACCCTCTGCATATGTATCCTGGTATGAGGGAATAACGAATCCCTGCATAATCATTGCAAGAGCCACTAAAACGGTCAAAAAAGCATGCTTCATTCTCAAACCATTGCACCTCCATTGAAATTTTCACTAGAATCATTTTCACTAGATTCATCAATTAAGACATATTAATGAATAAGACATACCTATTCTACATCATTCGACATCTATTTTGATATACTTTTTTAGAAAAAATGATGTTAAGGTTATATTTTTATGAGATTCATCCATCATAATAAACTATTCATAGAATATATTGGTTGAAATCTAGTATCACTAATCAATTTAAGTGAAAAACGATGATCATCAAAAATGGGTTAAGAAGGATATCAGTGGCAAAAGAGATTGGAAATAACATACTGACACTCTAATTCATTCTGAACTCAGCCTATAGAAAAACACAAAAAAAAGAGTCCTGTAAAGGACTCTTTACAGAGTGTGGAGAAACCCAGTATATTTTTCTCCACACTCTTTTTTATGAGATTAGCGTGCAAGAAATCGGGACAAAGTCATCGTCAAAAAGTCTTCCCAACCACCTAGCCACATTTGGCTAGGTGGTTGGCAATCTTCTTGATGTTTTGTGCAGTGGCCGTCATCAGTACCTGTTCCTGCACGTTTTCTCGTCCCCTTAACCGGCAGTAGCGAAGCCCATGCAGTTCTTTTCCGTCTGCAAAGCTTCGCTCAATGGTTTCTTTTCGTTTTTTGTAAAGAACTTTCCCTTCGGGAGACAATCGGTTCTCTCTTACTTTTTCCTTATGATCTTCCCATACGTGCCTCGTAAGGGTTTTTTGATGGTTTTTCGAACGGGTACATTTTTCAAGTAACGGACACTCGCTGCATCTTGCTGGATCCGACTTGTAGTGTCGATGCCCTTGACGATCTGTTGTCCTGTAGGTCAAGGTGGCTCCATTCGGACAAAGATAGGTATTGGCTTCGGGATCATAATGAAATTTCCATTTGGGCATCAAGCCTTTGGAGGACTGGTAACGCCGATGTCCAATGACACCAAAAATCTGACGATCACTTAAACCTTTGCATAGAGGAATGGTTAAATACCCAGCATCTAATGCTACGGCTTCCACTTCAAATTGAAACCGGTCTACCTGTCGGTCGAAACGGTCAAGATAGGGAACCGAATCATGAACGTTCCCCGCAGTCACATGGACATCCGTAATGATGTTATATTTCATGTCCGTTGTCCGATGATCGAGATAAAAAAACCCTTCGGGCTTCCCCTCTCGATACATGTATCCACTGTCAGGATCGGTGGTACTCACCTTGATTTCCTTCGTTTCTTTCACCTCCTCTTTTTCTTTGAGCGGCTTTTTTCCCTGCTCTCTCCGATCCGCCTCCACTGCCTCATTCAATGCCTCGAGGTAAGATCGTGTTTGCCCTTCTACCGTTTCTTTTTCAAACTTGCGTTTGTTGGCATTCGCCTTTAGATGAGTCGAATCGGTTAGGAGTACCCGTCCTCCTACCATGCGATGTTCCATCGCCTGAAGAACGATCTCATCGAAGACCTCTTGAAAGATGGAGGTCCCTTTAAAACGAGTCCGTCGATTCCAGCTGATGGTGGAGTGATCGGGAACCGGGTCCGTTAAGTTGAGTCCCAAGAACCAGCGATAGGAGACATTCACACGAACCTCCCTTTCCAGTTGACGTTCGGAACGAATACCATACAAATAACCAACGAACATCATCTTAAAGAGCACCACCGGATCGATGGAAGGACGACCGTTGTTCTCGCAGTAGAGCCCCCGAACTTTCTCGGTAATGAAAGAAAAGTCAACATACTGATCCACCTTACGTAAGAGGTGATCCTCAGGAACCAGCTCTTCAATGCAGACGAATTCCATCTCACTTTGTTTCTGTTTATTTGAACGTAACATCTTGATCGCCCTCCTCTTCTCTATTTCTATATTAATCCACTAAGGACAAACAGAAAAGAGTAAAAAAACAAGCTGTCGAGACTTTCTCGACAGCCTGAAAAGAGTCCTGTAAAGGACTCTTTAATATTATTCCTTGAAAACCAAAGAGCGATTTCTAGACCCAAGCCGCAAATCTTGCGTTCGTTTTTATGCTCCGTAGAGCTCCGTAGAAAGGAGGTGATCCATCCCCACCTTCCGGTAGGGATACCTTGTTACGACTTCACCCCAATCATCTGCCCCACCTTCGGCGGCTGGT